>RRBB01000008.1:0-118478 GCA_006543605.1 Rhodococcus sp. WS4 | reverse complement strand
TCCCCCGGCCGCGGTGCCGCCGGCACCGGAAACGCCTGCACCCCTGACCCCGACCGCCACCCCGGCGCCGACCGTGACCCAGGTTCCCGGTCAGAACTGCAGGACGGCTAGCTGATGTCCGTCGCAAGTGCATCACCGGGGGCGCAGTTTCCCAGTCCACCCGGCGGGTTCGCGCCAGCCCCCGTCCAGTCGACGCGTCGGGGCACCGAGCTGATCCTGATCGGTTTCGCGATCCTGATCACGACGATCTCACTGGTACTGGTCGAGGCCAGCCAGGAACAGAGCATCACCTGGGACATCGCCAAGTACGCCGCCGCCTACTCGGCACTGTTCCTCATCGCGCATCTCGCGGTGCGCCGGTTCGCACCGTACGCCGACCCGCTGATCCTGCCGATCGTCGCGCTGCTCAACGGTCTCGGACTGGTGCTGATCCATCGCCTCGACCTCGCCGACGCACAGTCCGCCGCCTACTTCGGGCTGCCCGTCCCGTCGCCGGACGCCAACCAGCAGGTGCTGTGGACGACGCTGGCCATCGCCGGTTTCGTGGCCGTGCTGGTGCTGCTCAAGGACTACCGCCTCCTGGCCCGCTACAGCTACACGCTGGGCCTCGCCGGGCTGGTGTTCCTGGCCATCCCGGCGATCCTGCCGTCCAGTTTCTCCGAGGTGAACGGCGCGAAGATCTGGATCCGGCTCCCCGGCTTCAGCATTCAGCCCGGCGAGTTCGCGAAGATCCTGCTGATCATCTTCTTCGCGTCCGTCCTCGTGGCGAAGCGCGACCTGTTCACCACCGCGGGCAAGCACGTGTTCGGCATCGACCTGCCCCGCGCCCGCGACCTCGGTCCCATCCTCGTCGCGTGGATGGTGTCGGTGGGTGTGCTCGTGCTGGAGAAGGATCTCGGCACGTCGCTGCTGCTGTTCAGCACCGTGCTGGTGATGCTCTACATCGCCACCGAACGCGTCGGGTGGCTGCTGATCGGTGTCGGACTGCTCGGCATCGGCTTCTTCTTCGCGTACCAGTTGTTCGGCCACGTCCGGGTCCGTGTCAGCACCTGGCTCGACCCGCTGGCCGACTACAACAACACCGGCTACCAGATCTCGCAGTCGCTGTTCGGGCTCGCGACCGGTGGCGTCGCCGGGACGGGACTCGGCAGCGGGCGGCCCGCGCAGGTGCCGTTCGCGAAGACCGACTTCATCGTCGCCACAATCGGTGAGGAACTCGGGCTCATCGGTCTCGCGGCCGTGCTGATGCTGTTCCTGATCCTCGTCATCCGCGGTCTGCGCACCGCGCTGGCCGTCCGGGACAGCTTCGGCAAGCTCCTCGCGGCCGGTCTGTCGTTCACCATCGCGGTGCAGGTGTTCGTAGTGGTCGGCGGCGTCACCAAGCTCATTCCCCTCACCGGGCTGACCACGCCGTTCATGTCGTACGGTGGGTCGTCGCTGCTCGCCAACTACCTCCTCCTCGCGATCCTGATCAAGATTTCCGACGCCGCCCGTGAGCCGGCCGTCCCGAAGAAGAAGGGCCCCGCACCCATCGCCGACGCCCCGACCGAGATGGTGCCGCGCTCATGAACACACCCCTGCGTCGCGTCGCGATCGCCGTCATGGTGATGGTGGTCGCCCTCCTCGCCAACGCCACCTACGTGCAGGTCATCAAGGCGGACAACCTGCGGGCCGACCCGCGGAACTCGCGTGTCCTGCTCGACGAGTACTCGCGTCAGCGCGGCCAGATCTCGGCGGCCGGTCAGGTGCTCGCCGCGTCCGTCCCGACCGACGACCGCTACAAGTACCTGCGCACCTACCCGCCCAATCCGGCGGCACCGTCGAGCCCGCTGGCCAACGCACCGGTCACCGGCTTCTACTCGATGCAGTACGGCAGCACCGGCCTCGAGCGCTCCGAGGACCCGGTCCTCAACGGTTCCGACAACCGTCTGTTCGGGCGGCGCTTCTTCGACCTCGTGTCGGGGCGCGACCCGCGCGGCGGCAACGTGGTGACCACCATCAACCCGGTCATGCAGCAGGTGGCGTATGACGAACTGACGGCCAAGGGCTACACCGGTTCGGTCGTGGCGATCGAGCCGAGCACCGGACGCATCCTGACGATGGTCAGCACCCCGAGTTACGACCCCAACTCGCTCGCCAGCCACGACGGCACCGAGACCACCCAGGCATGGGAGGCGCTGAACGCCGACCCGGAGAAGCCGCTGATCAACCGCGCGGTGTCGCAGACGTACCCGCCCGGCTCCACGTTCAAGGTCGTGGTGACCGCGGCGGCGCTCGCCGCCGGAACCACCCCCGACACCCAGTTGACCGCGGCCCCGCAGATCACCCTGCCCGGCACCTCTACGACCCTCGAGAACTACAACGGCTCCACGTGCGGCGGCGCACCGACCGCGTCATTGCGTGAGGCATTCGCGCGGTCCTGCAACACGGCGTTCGTCGAACTCGGCATCAAGGCAGGCGCCGACGCCGTCAGCGACCAGTCCAGTGCGCTCGGCATCGGTGGTCAGATGCCCGGCGTCCCGTTCCCCGTCGCCGACAGCACCATCGGGTCGATCCCCGACGACGCCGCACTCGGCCAGAGCAGCATCGGCCAGCGGGACGTGGCACTCACTCCGCTGCAGAACGCGATGATCGCGGCTACCGTCGCCAACGGTGGGGTGCGGATGCAACCGCAACTGGTGTCGGAACTTCAGGGGCCGGACCTCTCCAACCTCGCGACCACCAACCCGGTGTCCGAAGGTCAGGCGATGTCGCCGCAGGTGGCGGCGACCCTGACCGACCTGATGATCGGTTCCGAGAACAACACCAGCGGCACAGGCAAGATCCCCGGCGTCCAGATCGCTTCCAAGACCGGCACCGCCGAACACGGAACCGACCCTCGGAACACCCCACCCCACGCCTGGTACATCGGATTCGCACCCGCCCAGAACCCGACCGTCGCCATCGCGGTCATCGTCGAGGACGGCGGCGATCGCGCACTGGCCGCAACCGGCGGCTCGGTGGCTGCACCTATCGGCCGTGCCGTCATCGCAGCCGGACTACAAGGGGGCTGATTGTGGCACTGAACAACGGCGCGTTGATCGCCAATCGATACCGCCTGATCCGGCTCATCGCCACGGGCGGAATGGGTCAGGTCTGGGAAGCGACGGACAACCGGCTCAACCGTCGTGTCGCGGTGAAGGTACTGAAGTCCGAGTTCTCTTCGGACCCCGAGTTCGTCGAACGCTTCCGCTTCGAGGCACGCACCACCGCGCAGCTGAACCATTCGGGCATCGCGGGCATCTACGACTACGGCGAGGTGCGGGACGCCACCGGCGATTCCACCGCCTACCTGGTGATGGAACTCGTCAACGGGGAGCCGCTCAACGCCGTCCTGGCACGGGTCGGCCGGCTCGCGGTGCCGCACGCACTGGACATGCTCGAGCAGACCGGCCGGGCGCTGCAGGTCGCGCACGACGCCGGTGTCGTGCACCGGGACGTGAAGCCGGGCAACATCCTGATCACCCCCACCGGCCAGGTGAAGATCACCGACTTCGGCATCGCCAAGGCCGTCGAGAACTCGCCGATCACGCGCACCGGCATGGTGATGGGCACCGCGCAGTACATCGCACCCGAACAGGCCCTCGGACAGGACGCGACCGCGGCCAGCGACGTGTACTCGCTGGGCATCGTCGGATACGAGGCGCTGTCGGGTCGTCGCCCGTTCGTCGGTGACGGGGCGATCACCGTCGCGATGAAGCACGTGCAGGAGGCGCCGGCACCGTTGCCGAACGACCTGCCGCCGAACATCCGCGAACTCATCGACATCACCATCGCGAAGGATCCGAGCACCCGCTACGCCAGTGGTGGAGAGTTCGCCGACGCGGTCGCGGCGGTCCGGGCCGGCCGGCGTCCTCCGCCGCCCGGCGCCGCGGGTACCGGGACGTCGCGGGTGCTGCCACCGCCGATGACCGGCGCCACCCAGATGATGCCGCCGTCACAGACCGCGTACGCGGGACCGCTGACCGGGCAGGTGCCTCCCGAAAACTCGAACGGTGACAGCAAGAAAAAGGGTCTGACCAGCGGCCAGAAGGCTGTGGCCTGGGGTGCGGGCGGTCTGCTCCTGCTGGCGGCGATCATCGCGCTCGCGCTCGTCCTGTTCGACGGCGGTGACACGAAGGATCCGGCGGTGCCGGCGGTGACCTCGTCGCTGCGGACGATCACGACGACGCCGCGGCCGACGACGACCACCACGACCGAGGAACCGACGTACACGACGGAGCCGACGTACACGACGACGACCACCCCGCCGCCGACCACGACGACCACCACCCAGCCGCCGACCACGACGACGACAGAGCCGACGACCACCACGACGACCACCACCCAAGCCACGACGACGACCACGACGACCACGTCGGAGGAGTCAGCTACTCCGACCCCACAAGGACTGCCATGACGACACCGCGCAACCTCTCCTCACGCTACGAGCTGGGTGAGATTCTCGGCTTCGGTGGCATGTCCGAGGTCCACCTCGCCCGCGACGTCCGGCTCAGCCGTGACGTCGCAATCAAGGTCCTACGCGCCGACCTCGCCCGCGACCCCACGTTCTACCTCCGGTTCCGCCGCGAGGCGCAGAACGCCGCGGCGCTGAACCATCCGGCAATCGTGGCCGTCTACGACACCGGCGAGGCGGAGACCGACGCGGGGCCGCTGCCGTACATCGTCATGGAGTACGTCGACGGTGACACCTTGCGGGACATCGTGCGCGGCGAGGGCCCCATGGCGCCCCGCCGCGCGATGGAAGTCATCTCCGACGTGTGTGCGGCGCTCGACTTCAGCCACCGCAACGGCATCGTGCACCGCGACGTGAAGCCCGCCAACGTGATGATCAACCGTGCGGGTGCGGTGAAGGTGATGGACTTCGGCATCGCGCGGGCGATCTCCGACGCATCCAGTCCGATGACGCAGACCGCCGCCGTCATCGGCACCGCCCAGTACCTGTCGCCGGAGCAGGCCCGCGGCGAGCAGGTCGACGCCCGCTCCGACGTGTACTCGCTCGGTTGCGTGCTGTTCGAGATCCTCACCGGAGAACCCCCGTTCAAGGGTGACTCCCCGGTCGCGGTCGCGTATCAGCACGTCCGGGAGGACCCGCAGACCCCGTCCGCGGTCAACCCGGACATTCCGCGCGAGCTCGACTCGGTGATCCTCAAGGCGATGAGCAAGAACCCCGCCAACCGCTACCAGACCGCCGCGGACATGCGCAGCGACCTGGTCCGGGTCCTCGGTGGGCAACGCCCCAGCGCGCCGATGGTCATGAGCGACGAGGACCGCACCACGATCCTCGGTGCCGTCGACTCCGGCGCGGGCAACTACCGGCGTCCGCCCGCAACGTCCGCGACCGCGGCGGCGAAGACGGACGCGGCAGAACCCGACAAGAAGAAGAACCCGATGCGGATGGCGCTGCTCACGTTGGGCGCCCTCATCGTCGTCGGCATCGTCGGCGCGTTCCTGTGGTCCGTCGGACCGGGATCGAAGGCCGATCAGGTCACCATGCCCGATGTCACGAACCAGGCCGCGGACGACGCCGAGACGACGCTGCAGAACCTCGGGTTCCGCGTCGCCCGGCAGCAGAAACCGGACGCCGTGGTGGCCACCGGGAACGTCATCACCACCCGCCCCGTGGGCGGCGTGCAGGTGGACGAGGGCAGCACGATCACGCTCGAGGTGTCCTCGGGCCCCGAACAGGTGAAGGTCCCGCGGCTCGCCGGCCTGACCCAGCAGGAAGCGCAGCAGGAGCTGAACGCGGTGGGTCTGCGGCTCGACACCGCTGTCGCCCGCGCACCGTCGGACGTGTCCGACGTCGACAAGGTGATCGAGCAGAACCCGTCCTCGGGGGCGAGCATCTCCCTCGATTCGGAGGTCGCGATCACCGTCGGAACCGGGCCGGAACAGATCCGCATCCCCGACGTCACCGGCCAGAAGGTCGAGGTCGCGCAGGCCAACATCGAGGGCGCCGGTTTCAAGGTGCAGATCCAGAATATCGATTCCGGCGTACCCAAGGGCCAGGTCGTGTCCACCGACCCGGTCGGTGGCTCCACCGCTGCCAAGGGCGACACCATCCAGATCCGGGTGTCCAACGGCAACAACATCGAGATGCCCGACCTGACCGGCAAGACGGTGTCGCAGGCACTCGCCGAGTTACGTAGCGCCGGCTGGAGCGGGTCGTCGGCGTCGCTGAATCAGACGCAGACGTCGACGCTGGACCCGGAGATGGTCGGCAAGATCATCAGCCAGGAACAGCCGCCGGGATCGGAGATCACCAAGAACGGTGTCGTCTCGGTCGGTGTCGGCGCGCTCGGCATCCCGCGGTAGGCGGCTCCGCCGCCCGTGAGTGGTTGAGGAGTCTCAGGACTCGTCAACCACTCACGGGCACTACGCGCCCAGTGCCTGCGCGACCTCGGCTTCGAGGGTGGCGACGAGGGATTCCTTCGGGGCATCCCCACAGACGGTGAGCCAGTTGGCGAGCATGCGGTGACCGCCCTCGGTGAGCACAGACTCCGGGTGGAACTGCACGCCGTGGATGGGGAGTTCCCGGTGCCGCATCGCCATGACGATGCCGCTGTCGGTGTGGGCGGTGACCTCGAGTTCCTCGGGGATCGTGTCTTCGAGGACGGTCAGCGAGTGGTAGCGGGTGGCCGTGAACGGGTCGGGCAGACCGGCGAGAACTCCCTCGCCGGTGTGGTGCACGACGCTGGTCTTGCCGTGCAGCAGTTCGGGTGCCCGGTCGACGGTGGCCCCGAACGCGGCGCCGATCGCCTGGTGTCCGAGGCAGACCCCGAGGAGCGGTGTCTTCGCGGCGGCGCATGCCGTGACCAGGTCCATCGTCGCGCCGGCGCGCTGTGGGGTGCCGGGGCCGGGGCTCAGCAGGATGCCGTCGAAGTCGGCCGCTGCCGCCGCGACCGCGTCGGGCCCGGTGAGGTTCGGATCGTCGTTGCGCCAGACCACGGCCCGTGTTCCCAACTGACCGAGGTACTGGACCAGGTTGAACACGAAGCTGTCGTAGTTGTCGACGACGAGAATCCTCATGGAAGCAGGGTATTCTGCCCGGTCCGTGTCCCGTACGGCCGGGGACCGTTCAGGGTCAGTGTCCCGCGTAGCCGGGCACGGTCAACTGGCCGGACGAGGCCTCCGAGTAGCCGAGCCCGAACCGCGTCGCGTACTGCTTGAACACCCGGATTCCGGGTTCGTTGGCGAGTGCCGCCTCGAGACGCGCGGGATCACCGATCGCCGACATCACGTACGGCGGGCTGTAGGTGCGCCCGTGCAGCAGCAGGGTGTTGCCGATGCAGCGAGGCGCCGACGTGTTGACGATCCGCTGGTCCTGCATGCTGATCGCCTCGGCACCGCCCACCCACAGCGCGTTCAGCACGCTCTGGACGTCCTGCTGGTGGACGACGAGATCGTCCGGCGACGCGTCGACGGGGTACTTGCCGTCCGCGTCGCGGGGGGCGTCGGTGAGTGTGACGGTGACTCCGGGCCCGGTCATCGGGGTGAGTCCGGCATCCGTGGCGAGTGCCTTGGTGTCGGCGAGCGCCTGCGCGACGCCGCTGTCGGAGGCCGCGGCCTCCTGCTGCAGAGATTCGACCTGCGCCGCCAACTGGTCGCGGGTGTCGGCCACCTGGTCGGTCTCGGACTGCGCGTTGCGCACGAGGTCGGACAGTCGCGTGGAATCGCCGGCACGGATTTCGTTGCCGTGCGACACCTGACGGGTGGTGGCCACCAGCAGCCCGGCCACCAGGCACACCACCAGCACCGCGATCCTCCAGAAGATCGACCTGGTCACCGGTGTTTCCGTCCCCTCGTCCTCACCGCGCGAATCGCGGCTACGTTAGCGTGTACACACGCAGGTGTTTCCGAATCTACCTGCCCACATTCCCGTAGAGCCGCACGAACGAGGACGTCATGCCGAAGTCGAAGGTCCGAAAGAAGACCGATTACACGATCAATCCTGCGAGCCGCACCCCGGTGAAGGTGAAGGCCGGGCCCTCGAGCACCCTGTACGTCTCGGTGATGCTCGGGTTCATGCTGGTCGGCCTGGTCTGGCTGCTGGTCTACTACCTGGCCGCCGACCAGCTCGCGTGGATGAACAATCTCGGCGCCTACAACTTCCTCATCGGATTCGGCTTCATGGTGGTCGGTCTGGTCATGACGATGCGCTGGCGTTGACCATCACAATTACACCCATGTCATTCATCCCCAATGTGGACAACCCCTGTGGATAGCCGCAGGTCGAGTAGCCGTGTCTGCTGACGAGGCACCGCTGGAGTGGGCGACGCCCCTCGGCGCGGTGATCGCTCTGGCCGCGGGCGGAGTGGCATTGGGGGTGGCGGGATTCGCGGTGTCGACCGAGCCGGCGGGACGCGTCCTCGTCTGTGTCGCCGCGCTGGGGCTGCTGCTGACCGCCGCATCGGCGCTGCGACAGCGACCGCGGCTCGCCGTCGACAGGGACGCAGGCGGGATCGTGGTGAACCGGCTGACGGGTCGTCACAGTTATGCCCGCTCGGAGATCGATCGGGCGCGGCTCGTGCGGTATCCGCGGTTGGGCCGCCGGGTTCCGATGCTCGAGATCGACGTCCGCACCGCGGACGGCACCGAGCGCCTCCTGATCTTCGGCCGCTGGGATCTCGGCACCAATCCGGAGGACGTGTTCGATGCCCTCACGGTGCATCGTCTGGTGGGGCGGGGTCAGTAGCCGATGCTCGCGCGGAGCTGCAGAATGCGCGCCGCGATGACGGCCAGTGGCACCAGCACGACGACGCCGAGGCAGACCCAGCCGATGGTGACGGCCTTCTCGCGGTTGTTTCCGGCGCCCAGTAGCTGCGGGCCGTAGAGGATTCCCGCGGTGGCCGCGGCTCCGGCGACGAGACCGCCGAGATGCCCCCACAGCGAGATGCCGGGGATCGTGATGCTGATGATCACGTTGATCGCGATCACCGAGATGACCGGGGCCGGACTGCGCCGCAGCCGCAGGAGGATGACGGCCTGCGCTCCCATGAGCCCGAAGACCGCGCCGGACGCACCGGCGGTGACCGCTCCCAGCTGGAACAGCATCACCGCGGCGGACCCGCCGAGGATCGACGCGAGATACACGCCGGCGTAGCGAGCGCGCCCGAGAATCAGTTCGGTGTCGCGCCCGATGATCCACAGCGCGAACATGTTGACGGCCAGGTGAATGATGCCGAAGTGGAGGAATCCGCTGCCGATCACGCGGACGATCTGGCCACCCACGACGGCCGGCGGGTACAGCGCCCAGTCCGCAAACAGCGTCGACCCGGCCTGGTTCTGCATGATGCTGCGGGCCTGCGCCGCGGTGATCAGGAAGATGCCGACGTTCGCGGCCATCAGCAGGTATGTCACCAGCGGCACCGCACGCTGCGTGGTCACCGCACCGGCGACGTTCCGCGCGGGACGGACGTCACGCCGACCGGCGGCGACGCAGTCGACGCACTGGTAGCCGACTGCCGCTTCGCGCAGGCATTCGGGACACGCGGGACGACCGCAGCGATTGCACGACAGCGCGGTCGGACGATCGGGGTGGCGGACGCACCGCGGCTGGGGCGGGGTGCCCTCGTTCGCGGCACCGCCCCAGCCGGGGTTGGTCATGTGCTGCGGTTCCCTACGCGATGGTGACGCTGTTGATCACGACCGGCTCGAGCGGACGGTCCGCGCGATCCGTGGCGGTTGTCGAGATGGCGTCGACAACCTTCTTCGACTCCTCGTCGACGACCTCACCGAAGATGGTGTGGCGACGGTTGAGGTGCGGCGTCGGGCCGGTGGTGATGAAGAACTGCGAACCGTTGGTGCCCGGGCCGGCGTTCGCCATGGCCAGGATGTAGGCGCGGTCGAACTGCAGTTCCGGGTGGAACTCGTCGCCGAACTTGTAGCCCGGGCCGCCGGCGCCGGTGCCCGTGGGGTCGCCGCCCTGGATCATGAATCCGTCGATGATGCGGTGGAAGACGGCGCCGTCGTAGAACGGTCCGGAGTTGGTGCCACCGGCGTTGGCGGTGCTGTAGTCCTTCGAACCGTCGGCCAGGCCGACGAAGTTCTCGACGGTCTTGGGCGCGTGGTTGCCGAACAGCGCGATCTTGATGTCGCCGCGGTTGGTGTGCAGCGTTGCGGTTGCGGTCTGATGAGGTGAAGTCACACCACCATGTTGCCATTGTGCGGTTCCGCGTGGTTCCGCCGCCGTGACTCGAGTACTTCGGATCGGTTCGTGCTCCCGGTTCTTGTGACAAAGTGGGGACATGACACGAGCGACGGAGTCCCTCACGCATCTGCTTCCGACCGACCGCGCCGAGACCCTGCAGGAGCAGCTCTCCGAAGGCGTCGAGACCGCTCTGGCCCACGTCGAGGAGTCCGCCGCGCGGGTGAAGGAATCCGAGGCCGTCGATCAGGCCCTGCGCTACGCACGCGCGGCGGCCCTCGCCGCGGCCCGCGGCACCGGGAAGGCCAGTCTGTTCCTCGGCCGTCAGAGCGCGTCCCTCGCCAAGAAGGGCTACGCGCGCGCCCGCACCGCCCCCGTGAAGAAGGTCGCCCAGGATGTCGTCCGCCCCCTGACCTCGTCGATCACGCCGGTCGAGGAGAAGAAGTCGCGCAAGGGCCGCCGCATCGCGATCGTCGTCCTCCTCGGTGCCGCCGTCGCCGGCGGTGCGGTGTTCTTCAAGAGCCGCCGCCGTGAGCAGCCGCGCGTCGCGTCCGCTCCCCCGACCCTCCGCGACGTCGAGAGCCCCAACTCGCAGGAGCCCACGCCGCCCACGGCGACGAAGCCCCTCGCGTCCAGCTGACTTCTCACTCCCCGGCCGGCACGGCGCGCGCACGCTCGATGTCGTGCGGCGTCCAGCCGGGGGCTGCAAGATCGTCGTCCTACTGTCTTGTCTTCGTTTCACGGGTTGTACCAGGGGTATCCCGCAGTCAGATGCGCACCCCGCGCGAGGATCCGTTCCGAGGAGCAGACATGACCGCCCGACGTCTCGTCCATCGCATCGCCGTCGTCGCACTTCCGCTCACCGCCACCGCGACCGTGCTGACCGCAGGGCCCGCCGGCGCCGACCCACCCCACCCGTTCGGCGGACCGGCCCTCACCATCGGATGTCCGAACCAGGGCAGCCTGATGTCGTTGACGGCCCTCAGCGGACAGTCCGGCCCGGAGGCGTCACCGCCGATCGCCGACGGCGACATCCGCTTCGAGTCACACCCCGCCGCGCCACCGATCCCGGCGGCCGCGCAGGTCACGGTGGCCTGGGTCAACACCGACAGCGGACGTTCCGGGATCGTCAACCTCGGCGGTGTGTACCCCTACCTGTCCGCGACCGTGAACACCGGCGTCGGCAACGTGGTGGCGACGGCGTTCGGTTCGATCAATTTCGGCAGCAGCCCGATCTGCCAGGCGAACCCGGCGATCGGAACGTTCATCGCGTGAGTTCCGCCGCGTTGCAGCCGAACCTGCGCCGGTAGTCGGCGGGCGCGACCCCGACCACCCGGTTGAAGTGGTGCCGCAGAAGGGCACCGGAGCCGAATCCGCTTCGTCTCGAGACCGCCTCGAGACCGAGGTCGGTGCCCTCGAGGAGCTGCTGCGCGTAGAGCACCCGCTGCGTGGTCAACCATTTCACCGGAGTGGTTCCCGTCTCGGCCGCGAACTTGCGCGCGAACGTGCGCGTCGACATCGATGCGCGGGCGGCGAGTTCGTCCACCGTGTGCGGCAGCTCGAGGTTGTCGCTCATCCACGCCATCGTCTCGCTCAGGCTGTCCGACGTGCACGCGACCACCGGCTGCTCGATGAACTGCCGCTGTCCCCCGTCACGCTGCGGCGGGACGACCATCCTGCGGGCGATCGTGTTGGCCACCGTGGACCCGAGTTCGCGGCGCACCACGTGCAGGCAGGCGTCGATGCCGGCGGCGGTACCCGCACTGGTCACCAGGGTGCCCTCGTCGACGAACAGGACGTCGGGATCGACCGTCGCCGTCGGGTATCGCGCGGCCAGTTCCTCGACGTACTCCCAGTGCGTGGTGCACTTACGGCCGTCGAGCAGTCCCGCCTCGCCGAGCAGGAACACGCCCGAGCACAGGCTGAGGACGATGGCGCCGGCATCCGCGGCGCCGCGCACGGCGTCGAGCGCCTCCGGCGGGAAGCCGGACGTCGCGCCCGGCGGCGGGACCACGACGAGATCAGCGTCACGCAGGGAGTCCAGCCCGTGGTCTGCGGACAGGGTCAGCCCCGGGGTGATCGACGCGAGCGGTTCGCCGGGGCGGATGCCGCAGATCCGGAAGTCGAACGGTGGAACGCCGTGCTCGGTGCGGTCGATGCCGAACACCTCGCAGACCACGCCGAACTCGAACATCGAGACGCGGTCGAGGACGAGGGACGCGACCGTGGAGATCATGTCCCCAGTCTAGGTGGCGATATCTTGTCGGACCATGTCGAAACGGCCAGTCATGCCTCGACCTCACCGCAGATCGACACGAGCGCATGCGCCAGCGTGGCCTGATGCAGCGGGTCGAGGCGCCGCTCGGCCGCCACCGCCACCGCGGCGTCGACGAGCGCGGGCACACACTCCGGACCGGACAGCACCGCCTCCTGCTCACGCAGCTGCACCAGAATGTCCGTATTCTGCCGGTCGATCACCGGGCGGACCTGCGTCAGATCGGGCCGGACCGTCGGGGCCGATCCGGGCGCTACCGTCCACCAGGCGAAGAGCGCGCGTTGCACGTCCTTGTTGGCCTCGATCTGGTCGCGGAAGATCTGCTGCACCCGCGCGGTGCTCAGCCCCTTCTCGGCCGCCTGCGCCGACACCGCCCCCAGCACCTGCGCCTCACGTGCCGGATCGTCGATCGGCGACGGCGTGCCCCATTTGGCCGACGCGACCGCGTCGGCCGTGGCGAGCCGCAGGGAGACCGCCAGGGCGATCGGTTGCAGCGGGCGGGTCTGCGCGCTCGCGGGCGCTGCACCGACGGCCACCAGAATTCCCAGCATCACCGCGACGACGGCCGCTCGGCGGACGAGTGCGGGCCGGACCGTGGTCATGGTGCGAGTGTAGGGCCGGTCAGTCGTCCAACCCGGCGACTCCGCGTTTCCAGTATCCGGTGAACAGCGAATCCATCCGGTCGCGGCTCCACGCGCGCAGCGGCTTGATGTCACTCGCCTCACCGGCCGCGAACAGGAACGTGCGGCCCTCGGGCAGTGCGAGCGATTGCACCGTCAACGCCAGGGAGGACTCGCTGCCGTCGCGAACGAGCCACGTCACCTTCACATTGTCGCGTTCGGCGAGCGAGTAGCCGTGTTCGACGGCGTCGTCGGTCTCGATCACGACGTGCGCCGAGACGTCGGCCGGGGACTCGTCGAGCCATCGTGCGACCGCCGGCAGCGCGGTGGAATCGACCGCGAAGACGTAATGGTCGAAGTTGTGGGCGAAGGCCTTGGCGCCGGGCGGTCCGGCGATGGTCACGTCGTCGCCGATCTCGACCGTCGTCGCCCAGGACGACGCGAGCCCACCTTCGTGCAGCACGAAGTCCAGGTCGAGTTCACGGGCGTCCGCGTCGTAGCGCCGGATGGTGTACTTCCGCGTGGTCGGGAGCGGTCGCGGCCAGTCGAGCATCATCTCGTCGTTCACCACCGGGACGCGCCGGGTGCCGTCCGGATCGGGGAACACGATCTTGACGTGATCGTCGGCCTGATAGGTGTGGAAGCCGTCGAGACCCGCGCCGCCGATCGTCAGACGCAGCATGCGGGGTGTGACGTACTCGCGTGCACGGACCGTGACCGTGCGGACGCCGATCGGGTAGCCGATTCGTGCGAGCCCCTCCCCCGTCCGGTGGTGGGATGCGACACGGCTGCGCGGGTCGATGCGGTCACGGGCTCCGGGATCGAGTGCAGACATGAAGTGAGGGTATCCTCACTCGATTCTGGTCCGCACAGCAGTGTGCCCCGAATTCATCAGAATCCGGGGCACACCGTCTTGTATTCGTACTTGTGGAGCCTAGGAGATTCGAACTCCTGACATCTGCCTTGCAAAGGCAGCGCTCTACCAACTGAGCTAAGGCCCCGTTACCTCGTGCCACACCTCGTTGCCACGCAGCAACTTGGTCAGTCCGATTGCCACCAGCACTCCGGCTCCCACGAACAGGAGGACCTTCATGCGAATGACCTTTCACCGGCACCAGGAGTGGGCCTAGGAGGACTTGAACCTCCGACCTCTTCGTTATCAGCGAAGCGCTCTAACCGCCTGAGCTATAGGCCCCTGAAGTCTGGAAACTCGCCTTACACAGTTCCCTGAACCGAGTCGGAAGATTACCCCACCGGACCGGCAAGTACCAAAACCGGTCCGGCGAGACGCTCTTTTCCCAGCTCAGCAGTCGTACTTTTCTGCGCTCAGTCCCGGTCCGCGAGCGTCACTTCGACGCCGCCGACGAGGTCGGAACACAGGTTGTAGATGAACGCGCCGATGGTCGCCAGCGCGGTGAACAACACCATGTTCGCGAGACCGATGACGGCGGCGTAGCCGAAGACCTGCCCGGCTGTCACGAGGCCGTCAGAGCTCGACTCCGCGACGATATCGGTGAATGCGTTGTTCAGCCGGTCCCACACGCCCATCCCGTCCAGGACGACGTACAGCAGGCCGACGGCCACCATCCACACGAAGAACAGCGACACCGAGATGACGGACGAGATCTTCAGCGTCGACCACGGATCGATCTTGCGAACCTGCACCGTCGCGCGCAGGGCCTCGCCCTCCTCGACTCGCTGCGGGGCCACCGCGACCTTCGGCTGCTGACCGGTCGCCGCCGCACCGGGCAACGGGTGCTTGGCCTCGGAGAGGTCCGGCATGTCCTTGGGGAGCACGTCCCGGCTGATGTGCCGGGTGGGTCCGTCGATCGCGGACGCCTTCACCTTGGCCGCCTCCCGCTGCGACACGGCACCGGCCGCAGCAACGCCGGACACCGCACCGACCGCGGCCGTGGCGGCCGTAGAGGACGTCCGGGCCTGCGACTCCTGCTTGGGGCCGGGCTGGCCCTTCGCCGGCGCCGAGGAGTTCTGTGCGGGCGACTTCTGTGCGGGCGACTTCTGCGTGGGCATCGCCTGGGTGGGTGCACCCGGGTTCTGCGCGCCCTGCGGCCGCTGACCCTGGGTGCCCTGAGCCGGCGTCTTCTGCGCCGGCGCGGTCTGCGGCTTCTGGACGTCCTGACCGCCGGCAGCCCTCGCTGCGGCAGCACCTGCGGCACCCGCCGCAGCGGCTGTGCCCGCGCCGGACACCGGGTTCTGACCTTCCGGGCGCCCGGCCTGCTTGGCCCCGCCCTGCACGGGCCGCTTCAGGTTGGTCTGCGGCTCACGCTGCATTCCCCGCTGCCACGGCGGAGCCTGATTTCCGCGACCGGACTGCGCACCGTCGGCGGGAGCGCCACCCGCGGGAGCCCGGTTACCGGGTGCCTGTTGCGGGGGCGGCACCGGCCGACCCTGCGGAGTCTGCGTGCGCGGACCCTGATGCTGGGGCGTGGACGGAGACCGGGCCGGATCGGCCGGTGCCTGCCGATCCGGTCTCGCGTCGGGAGCACTGCCCGGCCGGGCAGCCGGCCCTGCCTGAGCGGGACCACGACCGGCGGACGCCTGAGGCCCCTGCGGCGCGGAACCCTGCTGCGGGTTCGGTCGCGCAGACCCGTTCTCGGGGGTGCGGGAGGCCTGCTTGTCGGGCGTCGAACCGGCGGAACCCGGGTTCGGCCGGTCACTGCCTGGCTGGTTGGGAGTGCTCACTAGGACTCCTTAGCTCCTTTGCCGCTGCTCTCGGCGTTGTCGTCGGTCTCGTCCGGTTCGTCGGCATTGCGTGCGATCGCGAGCAGGTTGTCGCCTTCCCCGAGGTTCATCAAACGAACTCCCTTGGTCTGACGACCGGCCTTGCGGACCTGCTTGGCAGCGGTGCGGATGACGCCACCGCCCGACGTGATCGCGTAGAGCTCGTCGTCGTCGTTCACGATGAGCGCTCCGACCAGGGTGCCACGTTTCTTGTCGTATTGAATCGTGAGCACACCCTTTCCGCCGCGTCCCTGAACCGGGTAGTCCTCCATGCCGGTGCGCTTCGAGTAGCCGCCCGAGGTCGCCACCAGCAGGTAGGTCCCTTCGCGCACCACGTTCAGCGACAGCAGTTCGTCGTCGCCGTTGAATCGCATGCCCTGGACGCCGGACGTGGCGCGGCCCATCGGACGCAGCGCCTCGTCGGTGGCGGAGAAGCGGATCGACTGTCCCTGCGCGGAGACGAGCAGCAGGTCGTCGTCGGAGGAGCAGAGCACCGCGCCCACCAGTTCGTCCTCGCCGCGCAGGTTGATCGCGACGATGCCGCCGCTGCGGTTCGAGTCGAAGTCGGTGAGCTTCGACTTCTTCACCAGGCCGTTGCGGGTGGCGAGCACCAGGTAGGGCGCGTCCTCGTACGTCTTGATCTGGATGACGCCCTGGATGCGTTCGTCGGGCTGGAACGCGAGCAGGTTGGCCACGTGCTGTCCGCGGGCCGTGCGGCTCGCCTCCGGCAGCTCGTACGCCTTGGCCCGGTACACACGGCCCTTCGTCGTGAAGAACAGCAGCCAGTCGTGCGTGGAGCTGACGAAGAAGTGCGACACGATGTCGTCCTGCTTCAGCCCGGCGCCCTGCACACCCTTGCCGCCGCGCTTCTGCGAGCGGTACAGGTCGGTCTTGGTGCGCTTCGCGTAGCCGGTCTCGGTGATCGTGACGACGACGTCCTCGCGGGCGATCAGATCCTCGTCGGCCACGTCACCGTCGGCCGCGATGATGCGGGTGCGGCGGTCGTCGCCGTGCTTGTCGACGATCTCCTTCAGCTCGTCGCGGACGATCTGCCGCTGACGCTCCGGCTTCTCGAGGATGTCCTTGAGGTCGGCGATCTCGCGCTCGATCTCGGCGAGTTCGTCGATGATCTTCTGACGCTCGAGGGCGGCGAGGCGACGCAGCTGCATCGCCAGGATCGCGTCGGCCTGGATCTCGTCGACCGTGAGGAGCTCGATCAGGCCGGCGCGGGCGATGTCGACGGTCTGCGATGCCCGGATCAGGGCGATGACCTCGTCGAGGGCGTCGAGGGCCTTGACCAGTCCGCGCAGGATGTGAGCGCGTTCCTCGGCCTTGCGGAGCAGGTACTCGGTGCGCCTGCGGATGACCTCGACCTGGTGGGCGACGTACAGCCGGATCATCTGGTCGAGACGCAGGGTGCGCGGCACGCCGTCGACGATGGACAGCATGTTGCAGCCGAAGCTGGTCTGCAGCTGCGTGTGCTTGTACAGGTTGTTGAGCACGACCTTCGCGACCGCGTCACGCTTGACGGTGACGACGATGCGCATACCCGCACGGTCGGAGGACTCGTCGTGGATGTCGGAGATGCCGGCGATCTTCGCGTCGCGCACCTGCTCGGCGATCGACGTGATCAGGTTGTCAGGGTTCACCTGGTACGGCAGTTCGGTGATGACGATCGTGGTGCGCCCCTTGGCGTCCTCCTCGATCTCGACGACACCGCGCATGCGGACCGAACCGCGGCCGGTGGTGTAGGCATCATGGATGCCCTGGCCGCCGACGATCAGGCCGTGCGTCGGGAAGTCGGGTCCCTTCACGCGTTCCATGACCGCCGCGAGGGTGGACTCCTCGTCGGCCTCCCAGTTGTCCAGGGCCCAGTAGATGGCCTCGGCGACCTCACCCAAATTGTGCGGCGGGATGTTGGTGGCCATACCGACGGCGATGCCGCCGGAACCATTGATCAACAGGTTGGGGATACGGCTGGGGAGAACTGACGGTTCCTGTGTACGACCGTCGTAGTTCGGGGTGAAATCGACCGTCTCGTGGTCGATCTCACGGAGCATTTCCATGGCCAGCGGAGTGAGCCGGCACTCGGTGTAACGCATGGCGGCGGCGCCGTCGTTGCCGCGGGAACCGAAGTTGCCCTGGCCGTCGACGAGCGGGTACCGCAGCGACCACGGCTGGGCCATGCGGACGAGGGTGTCGTAGATCGAGGAGTCACCGTGGGGGTGGTAGTTACCCATCGTCTCGGCGACCGGTCGCGCAGACTTCACATAACCGCGATCGGGCCGGTACCCGTTGTCGTACATCGCGTACAGAACGCGGCGATGCACCGGCTTGAGGCCGTCCCGCACGTCGGGCAGCGCACGACCCACGATCACGCTCATCGCGTAATCGATGTAGCTGCTCTGCATCTCCTGCTGAATGTCGACGGGCTCGATGCGGTCGTGCCCCGGTCCCTCCGGCGGCAACGTTGTGTCAGTCATGAGCTCCTTCTTCTACTCGGCTTGACGTCTCCTCGCGGACGAGTGGTCCTGCACGACGTCGCGCAACCACCCGAGTCTATAGGTGCAGGTCAGCTGTGAGGCGGAAGGACTCGGGTGCGCCGGGGAATCGGTGCCGCAGGAGTTGCCCGATTACTGGAGTTCGAGCTCTCTGCCCCGGGATTCGGCGGCGAGCGATTCGGCGGCGAGCATGTCGGCCTCGAGTTCGAGTTCGGCGGCGACACGGTCGGGCGCCATCAGCAGCGCCGTGATCGGGATGGTCACCACGAGCATGCCCAGCACGAAGACGGGGAACAGGATCGAGAACACCTCGAGCCCGTCCGGGCGCGCCACGGTCGGGTCGACGGTGACGCTCAGCCCGAACACGCCGGTGTAGTGCATGGCGACCAGTCCCACCGCCACGACCACCGATGCGACCAGTCGCAGTGTGCGGGACTCGAGGGCCGAGATCGACCACATGATTCCGGCGCCCACCAGCAGGCCGATCACTGCCGCAGCCACGGTGAACAGGGGGTCGAAGTCCACGGACCCTTGAATCTCGAGAGAGGAGACGATCGCGAGGTGCATGCCGGCGAAACCGACGCCGAGGAGTACCCCACCGCCGGCGAGGCGGCCCATCTCCACCGTCGAGCTGGGCATCCGGTGTTTGGTCGGCGGCGGGCTGACGGTCAGCAACGCCACGGCGGCGGCCGCGACGGGCACCACGAACGAGATCACGATCCACAGGACGTCGTAGCGCACCACGCTGCCGTAGACCTCGAACCCGACCATCGCGATGTAGTGCGGCAGCCAGGCGCCGATACCGCCGATCGACAGTGCGCCCCACGCCAGCCAGAGATACCGCTGCCGCGGGTTCGGGGCGGTCACCGCCTTGCGGGCGCTGGCGATACCGACGAAGACGCCGATGAACGCCGTGACCGCGGCGAGGGCGACGATCCAGGTGCCCATGGAGAAGTGCTGCAAGTCGTCCGACATGTTCGAATCCTCAGTACGCGGCCGTGTGGAGCTTGGTCAGTGCGTATTCGGTGATCGCCACCAGAGCGCGTTTCGCCGATTCCCGGTCGCGGGCGTCGATCGGGATGATCGGCACGTCCTCGGAGATCGCGAGGGCCGCGCGGATGTCCTCGATGGGGTACCGCGGGGCGTCGTCGAACTCGTTGATCGCGACGAGGAACGGCAGCTGCCGGGCCTCGAAGAAGTCGACCGCCGCGAAACTCTCGTCCAGTCGGCGGGTGTCGATCAGGACGATCGCCCCGATGGCGCCGCGGATCAGGTCGTCCCACATGAACCAGAACCGGTGCTGACCGGGTGTGCCGAACAGGTACAGCACCAGGTCGTCGGCCAGGCTGATGCGCCCGAAGTCCATGGCGACGGTCGTCGTGCCCTTCTGCGGGGTGGCAGCCAGGTTGTCGACGCCGTCGCTGGCGTTCGTCACGAGCGCCTCGGTGCGCAGCGGGACGATCTCGGAGACAGCACCGACCAGCGTGGTCTTGCCGACGCCGAACCCGCCGGCGATCACGATCTTGGTCGAGGTCACCCGATTGCGGGGATCAGATTTCGCGAAGTCCACTGAGGACCCTTTCGATGAGTTCACGACGTTCGGAGTCGGTCGAGTCTTCCTTCAGGGTGGCCAGGATCTGGAGATGCCCGGACTCGACGAGGTCGGCGACCAGGACGCGTGCCACTCCGAGAGGCACACCCACACGGGCGGCGATCTCGGCGACCGAAGGCGACTGCTGACACAACGCGACGATCGCGGCGTTGACGTCGTCGAGTTCCCATTGCCGGTCCACCGACTGCGGGAGTGCCTGAATCAACGCTTCGAGCGCGAGCTCGACCGCGGGCCGGGTGCGGCCCGACGTGAGCGAGTACGGGCGCACGATGTTCGGGCCCGACTGCTCCGAGTGGTGGTCGTCCATGGGCATGTTCCGGTCAGAGACCCTGCGGGGTGCGGGCCGTGGCCTGCACCGATGCGCCGACACGGTCGACCAGGATCGCCATCTCGTAGCCGACCTGCCCGATGTCGCACTCGGCGTCCGTGAGGGTGGCGAGGTGTGAACCGTCGCCGACGCTCATGAGCAGCAGGTAACCGTGCTGCATCTCGACCACCGACTGCAGCACTCCGCCGCCTTCGAACAACCGGGACACGCCGGCCGAGAGGCTGGCCAGCCCGGAGGTGACCGCGGCGAGCTGCTCGGCCCGGTCGATCGGCAGGTGGGCGCTGGCCGCCATCAGGAGTCCGTCCGCGGACACCAGCACGGCGTGCGAGACACCGGGTACGTCACTGGCGAAGTTCGACACCAACCAGTCGAGGGGGCGCGTGACGTCGGATCCATGAGCGGTGTTCATCGGTCTCCTTCAATGCTGTTACGTTCCGCGAGCCTCGTGGCCCTGCCGTTTCGGACGCCCTGCTGGTGACGACTGAGGTTGGCGCGAATTGTCTCAGGGTCACGCACGCGTCGCAGTGTCCCCGTATTGTGCGCGCCTTCCACGGTGCCGGGGACCAGTCGATCGCCGGGACGCCGCTTCGGCAGACCGATCTCCGGATCGACCTCGACGGGAGTCTCACTGATCCGTTCGGCGGCGGACCATCCGGCGTCGGCGGCGGAGTGCCACACGCCGGGTGCTCCTTCGGCGCCGGTCGGATCGGTCAGCCAGTCGGACACCATGTCGGAGAAGATCGGCGTGCCGCCGCCGGGGCGGGGTGCCGCCTCGGCCGGTGGCGGATCGATCCGCGACTGGAAGAACGACGCGGTCTTCACCGAGTTGGAGCGGTAGCGGTGCCGCACCGGTGCCTGGTCGTCGCCGTTCGACGACGGGGGCGCCGGCTGCTCCGCGGTCCGTGCCTCGGCGCGGTTCTCGCTGCGCGGTGCCTGCGGTGCGTGCTGCGGCTGCGATTGCGCCGGTGCGCTGTCCGGGGTCGCCGCCTGCGGCCGCCGCACGGGCAGCTTCGGCATCGCTCCGGACCCCCGGACGTTGACCGTGTCCTGGGACTGCGCGGCCGGGGTGCTCGAGGCCGATCCTGCGCCGGCCGCGATGCCGCTGGCACCGGGCTGACGCCGGGGCAGGCTCGTGCCCGACGCCGTGGTCACGGCGGGAGCCGCGCTCGGTGCGGGCGGTGTGGACGGGGTGCGGGTCGGCAGCCCGTTGCGGGTCGCCGGCAGCTGTCCGTTGTCCTTCCGCGGTGCGGGGGCCGCGGGCGCCGGGATGGCGGTCCGGACCGGGGCCGCGGGGATCCTCCGCTGCGGTCCCGTGTCCTGGCGGGCGGCCTGCGAGACGATCAGCGCATTCGGGATGTGGATGCTGACCGTCACACCCGGGTTCCGTGCGGTGTCGAACGTCGACCGCAGGCGGACGGTCAGACCGTGCCGCTTCGCGAGCCGGCTCACGACGAACAGACCCATGTGGCGTGCGGTCTCGGGACCGACCTCACCACCCGATGCCAGGCGCTCGTTGACGGCGCGCATGTCGTCGGCCGGGATGCCGATGCCGCGGTCCGCGATCTCGAGCAGCACTCCGCCGTCCACGGCGCGGGCGAAGCTGAACGTCACCACCGTGTCGGGCGGCGAGGCGCGCAGCGAGTTGTCGACGAGTTCGGCGAGCAGGTGCACGACGTCGGTGACGACGGTGCCGCTGAGTGCGCCCTCGGGGGTGGCGCCCATCTGCACGCGCTGGTAGTCCTCGACCTCGGAGATCGCCGCACGCAGCACGTCGCCGAGCGGGATCGGCGCGGCCTGCGACCGGCGCACGCGGGTGCCGGCCAGAATCAGCAGGTTCTCACCGTTCCGCCGCATACGCGCGGCCAGGTGGTCGAGTCGGAACAGGCTCTCGAGGCGCTTCGGGTCCTTCTCCTCGAACTCGAGGTTCTCGATCAGGCCGAGCTGCTGGTCAACCAGCGACTTGCTTCGCCGCGCGAGCGTTTCGAACATGTCGTTGATCTGCAGGCGGAGTTGAGCCTGCTCGCCGGCGAGCTTGAGCGCCTGCCCGTGGATGTCGTCCACGGCGCGGGCGAGCTGGCCGATCTCCTCGGAGGAGTGCACGGCCACCGGCTCGAACGACAGTGCCCGCGGATCGTCACTGGCCTTGATCTGCTCGATGGCGTCCGGCAGGTCGCGTCGGGCGGCCTTCAGCGCGCCGTACCGCAAGCGACGGATCGGACCGATCAGCGAACGGGACACGAGGAGCGCGAGAACGAGCGCGGCGAGCAGCGTTCCGAGGACGATCGCCGTGTCACGCAGCGCGGCGGACCGGGTCTCGGCCGCGCGGACCTGCACGGTGGACGCGATGTCGTTCGCCGCCTCGCTCGTCAGTTCCTGGTAGACGTCGCGGCTCGCGATGAGCGAGGAACGCAGCTGCAGAATCGGCAGCACCCCGCCGCGCGACGCGTCCGCGAGGCCCCGGTCGATGAGCGCGTTGCGGTCGGCGATGTTGTTTCTCAGCGTCTCGAGACGCGAATCGCCCTTCGGGTAGTACCGGTCGAGGACGTCGAGGAGGCTCGACTCGGCGCCTGCGGCCGCGACGACGGCCGACGTGGGAATGTCGCCCGTGCGGGCCTTCTCCCGGCCGTCGGGGCCGGCGTAGACGTCCTTCACGATCACGAGGCCCATGGCCTGTTCGAACAGGCGACGCTGCGCCTGCCACGCATTGGTCAGCTGGTAGCCCTTGTCGACGACTTCGCTGTCCTCGATGGGCCGCACGATGTCGTCCACTTCGCGGATGAAGTCCGCGGCGAACGCGCGCTGACGTTCCGCGAGCAGGTCGGTGGCGACGCCCGGGGAATCCATCAGATTCAGGAGGGCGCGGCCGTCCGAGACGGTCTGGTTGATGGAACTCGCGACGGCGGGATCCAGCTCGGGATTCCGGGCCTGTTCGGACACGTCGTTCATCAGGGATTCCGCGTCCTCACGGTCCTGCTTGGTGAGGGTGCCCGAGGCGTAACCACTGGTCACGGTACCCATCGAGGCTTCGAGGGCAACGATGTCCGGGACGACGACGATCTGATCGGCCGCCTCGGTGAAGTGGACGGCGTTGCTCAGCTCGCCCTGCACACGGAGCCCGCCGAGCACCATGGCGACGGTGACGGGAACTGCGAGAACCGCGGTGACCTTCCACCGCAGGCCCCAACCCTCGATATCCCAGAACTTTGCCCGGGGCGGCGAATCGTCGCTCATCCCACGCTTCCTTTCCAACCAGTCGTAGCTCGCCGATCTGTGCTCGTGACCACGTCCACGGCACGGCAGACGTACTGGCCGGGACGACACGCGTCGACAGAGGAAAGTGAACGATCAGTCGCGCTGCGAGCAGCGCTGCCCGACGCACCGTTTTCCGAATGTAACGAGTTCATCACATCCCCATGGGGAACGTTCTTACCACAGAAATTCCCCGATCCTTACTTTCGAGTAACATGCGCACCACTGATCCCATACGTCGCCGCCGGGGGGTCGATCAGCGGACCAGGCTACACAGAATCGCCGTTCACAGTCGAGGACGGATTCGTACGCTCCCCGGCCCGGACTTCCGCCGAGGACGGCTGCAGCCACCGGCGTCTTACGACCACCGGTGGCTGCACGAATCCGTAATCTCTTGTGCCCGATACCTAGACGTCCAGGAAGCGGACGTCCTTGGCGTTGCGGGTGATGAAGCTTCGCCGAGCCTCCACGTCCTCACCCATGAGGACGCTGAACAGCTCGTCGGCCGCGGCGGCGTCGTCGAGCGTCACCAGACGCAGGACGCGCACCGACGGATCCATCGTGGTCTCCCACAGTTCCTTGGCGTTCATCTCGCCGAGACCTTTGTAACGCTGGATGCCGTCGTCCTTGTTGATCTTCTTGCCCGACTCGAGGCCGGCCTTGACCAGGGCGTCGCGCTCGCGATCGGAGTACGCAAAGTCCGGGTCGCTGCGCTGCCACTTCAGCTTGTACAGCGGCGGCTGCGCGAGGTACACGTGCCCGTGCTCGACGAGCGGCCGCATGAACCGGAACAGCAGCGTGAGCAGCAGCGTTGCGATGTGCTGGCCGTCGACGTCGGCGTCGGCCATCAGCACGATCTTGTGGTACCGCAGCTTCGCGATGTCGAATTCGTCGTGGATGCCCGTGCCGAACGCCGTGATGATCGACTGCACTTCCGTGTTCTTGAGCACACGGTCGATGCGTGCCTTCTCGACGTTGATGATCTTTCCGCGCAGCGGCAGGATCGCCTGGTACATCGAGTCGCGGCCGGACTTGGCGGAGCCACCTGCGGAGTCGCCCTCCACGATGTAGATCTCGGACTTGCTCGGGTCGTTGGACCGGCAGTCGGCGAGCTTGCCCGGCAGACCGCCGAGGTCCGTGGCGCTCTTGCGGCGCACCAGTTCGCGGGCCTTGCGGGCGGCGACGCGGGCCTGCGCCGACGACACGGCCTTGTTCACGATGGTCTTCGCGTCGGCCGGGTTCGCCTCGAACCAGTGCGACAGATGCTCATTGCTCGCCTTCTGGACGAACGACCGGACCTCGGTGTTGCCGAGCTTCGTCTTCGTCTGACCCTCGAACTGCGGTTCACCAACCTTCACCGAGAGGATCGCGGCGAGACCCTCACGGATGTCGTCACCGGTGAGCTTCGGGTCCTTCTCCTTGAGGAGTTTCTTGTCCAGCGCGTACTTGTTGACCGTCGCCGTCAGAGCGGAACGGAAGCCCTCTTCGTGGGTGCCGCCCTCGTGGGTGTTGATGGTGTTCGCGAACGTGTGGACCGACTCCGAGTAGCCGGAGTTCCACTGCATCGCGATCTCGAGTTCGTGGCCGGTTCCCTTCGCGGTGAAACCGACGACCGAGTTGTGGATCGGCTGCTTCGTGCGGTTGATGTGCCGCACGTAGTCCTCGAGGCCGCCCGGGTAGTGGTAGACGCGGGTCTTCACCTTGTGCACGGCCGGCGCCTCCGCCTCGGCGGACTCGTCCTCGGCGGTTTTCGGAGCGTCCGCGACCTGGCTGACGACCTCTTCGGTGACCTCGGCGTCGCTGACGCGTTCGTCGGTGAGGGTGATCGTGAGGCCCTTGTTGAGGAAGGCCATCTCCTGGAGGCGGCGCGCGACTGTCTCGAAGCTGTAGACCGTCGTCTCGAAGATGTTCGGATCGGCCCAGAAAGTGACCGTCGTTCCCGTTTCCTTGGTGGGCTCACCCTTGACGAGTTCACCCGGCTTGGAGTCGGTGTAGGTCTGGGTCCAGCGGAAGCCGTCGCGCTTGATGTCGACGTCGAGCCGGGTGGACAGCGCATTGACGACGGAAATGCCGACACCGTGCAGACCGCCGGAGACGGCGTAGGAGTCGGAGTCGAACTTGCCGCCGGCGTGCAGCTGGGTGAGGACGACCTCGACGGTGGGGACACCGGAGGCGTGCATGCCGACGGGGATGCCTCGACCGTCGTCGACGACCCGGACGCCACCGTCTTCGAGAAGCGTGATCTCGACCTTGCTGGCGTAGCCGGCCATGGCCTCGTCGACGGAGTTGTCGACGACTTCCCAGATCAGGTGGTGCAGGCCGCGTTCACCGGTGGAACCGATGTACATACCTGGTCGCTTACGAACGGCTTCGAGTCCCTCGAGGACGGTGATGGAAGAAGCGCCGTAGTCCTTGCTGGAGGTGCTTTTGTCTGACTTCTGGGCAGCCACGGGTGGGTAGCTCTCCTTCTCCGTCCAATGCCCGACGCAGGCGCCCACCGCCCTGGTCGGGCACGCGGGAGACGAGAATCGGGAATCTTGCCGCTAGTTACCTCGGCCATCTTACTGGTACGCCCGGCCCAGGAGCGGGCTATGACACCCCTGAGCGCCCCGTAGGCGAATTTTCAGGGCGTCTCGGGAGTGAAAACCTAGGCAGAAGCACTCTCGGACGGGCCTTCGGAGAGATCGGCCACCCTCCGGTCCTCGATGTCCAGCACGAACTCCGCCGCGAGTTGCGCGATGTCCTCGGCATGGGAAATCGGCGACCAGTGCCCCGCGTCGACCTCGCGACGCCGCAGGTCGGGCGCCCACTTCTCGGTGTCCTCGTACCCGACGGGCCGCACCGCTTTGTCCTTCTTGTTCAGGATCAGCTGCACGGGGACGTCGGTGTAGCGCTCGCGTGGCCTCCGCAGACTCGTCCGGATGTTGGCACGGTACAGCTTGAGACCGTTGACCATGTCGTCCGCCAGCGTCGGCGCCGGGCGCACCAGCGACGGGTCGAGGCGGTCGAAGAACTTCAGGAACGCCGGCCAGTGCCGGGAGAACCACAGCCGGAGCGGCAGCGTCGCGAGGCCGGGGATCTGGAAGAGAACGGTGTACCCCGACGCCACGGCCTGGACGAGGGGCCCGCCGAAGCTGCGGTCCGCGAAACGACGGCGCATCCACTTGCCGAGATGATCGAGGTTGGGCCCGGAGACCGAGGTGAACGACGCGATGCGTGTGCGGGCCCCCGGCTCGCAGACCGCCTCCCACGCCTCCACCGATCCCCAGTCGTGGGCGAGCACGTGCACCGGTTCACCCGGGCTCACGGCGTCGATCACCGCGAACAGGTCGCTCGCCAGCTCGGACAGTCGGTAATCCTCCACCCGCACCGGGACCGTGCTCCGGCCCGCGCCGCGACTGTCGTAGCTGACCACCCGGAACCGCTCCGTCAGGAACGGCACCACCCGGCTCCACAGGTCGTGGGTGTCGGGCCAGCCGTGCACCAGCACGATCGTCTCCCCGGCAGGGTTGCCTTCCTCGAATACGGCGAGATCGACGGAACCGTTGGTGATCCGCCGGGCGGTACCGGGCGTGGATGGAGTCATGGGTGTCCTCTGGTCGTCGGTCGGGTTCGGGAATCGAGGGGAACTACAGGTCGAGCACGAGACGGCCGCTGTCGGCGCGGGACACACAGATCAGCATCTCGTTCTCCTGCTCGGCGTCGGTGAGCCGCGTCTCGCGGTGATCCGGGGTGCCGGACAGCACCTTCACCCGGCAGGTACCGCAGAACCCCTGTTGGCACGAATACCCCACTCCTGGCATCGTCTTCCGGATCGCCGTCAGGGCGGATTCGTCGGCGGGCACGGTGAGCACCTCCCCCGTGCTCACGAGCTGCACCTCGAACTCGGTGCCGCCGAGAACCGGCGGCGCCCCGAATCGTTCGAAATGCAATGCGGTGGCCGGGCTTCCGGGGAATCCGCTGCGTACCGACTCGAGCATCGGCGTCGGACCGCAGCAGTAGACGGCGCCGCCCGCCACGGCACGCCCCAGCAACTCGTCGGCGGTCGGGAGTCCGAACTCGTCGTCGGGCCGGATGAAAACCCGTGATGAATCGTAAGTTTCGATCTCGTCGAGGAAGGGCATCGACTCCCGGGACCTGCCGGAATACACGAACTGCCAGTCCATCCCGAGTTCGCGGGCCGCCCGGACCATCGCCAGGATCGGGGTGATGCCGATGCCGCCGGCAATGAAGAGGGCACTCCCCTCGCCCACGAACGGAAATCCGTTGCGGGGGCCGCGAATCGTCACCGGCATTCCCGGCTCGAGGGCGTGCATCTCGAGGGATCCGCCGCCGCCGTCCGGGATACGCCGCACGGCAACGCTGTAGCCCGTGCGATCGGACGGGTCGCCGCAGAGTGAGTACTGACGTCGCAGCCCCGACGGCAGGTGGAAGTCGAGGTGCGAACCCGGCTGCCACGCAGGCAGTTCCGCTCCGTCCTCGGCCTCGAATCGCAGCTGCACGACGTTCTCGTCCGTCGCGACGACGTCGCGTTGGGAGACAACCATTTTCATCGCGATGTCGGGGTTGCGCCCGGCGACCACCGGGTCGTAGTCGTACGCGGTGAGAACCCGGAGATACTTGGCGGCGACGGCCTCGGTGATGCGCATCGCACGATCTGGGCGCGGCCGCCCCTTGATGTCCGCGGGAGCGTCGTAGCGGGGCAGTCCCTGCCCGGTGAGCACCTCCCGCACCTGCGACAGCTTCACCGCTCCGCCGCCTGGGCCGCCGGCGAGGACGCCAGGTACTTCACGGCCTGCGCCGTCGAGCCCTCGTTGCTCGGGTGGTACGAGCGCGTGAAATACGTGGACATCCGCTTCGCGAGCTCGCGGGCGGTCGGCAGGGTGCCGCGTTTTCCGGCCGCGAAGAAGTCGGTCAGATGCGGCTTGCGCCGATGCGCCGACCATTGGGCGAGCTCGGGATCGTTCCGCATGAGGAACCGGGTGCCGCGCACCCACAGCCACACGATGACCGGGGTCACGATCACCTGGGTGCGGATCCGCCGGGACTCGCGCTTGTCGAAGTACCGCATGACGTCGTAGGCGACGGACCGGTGTTCCACCTCCTCGGCGCCGTGCCAGCGCAGCAGGTCGAGCATCGTCGGATGCATCCCGGCCCGGTCGAGGCCGTCGGCGTTGAGCACCCAGTCGCCGAGGAACGCGGTGATGTGCTCGATCGCGGCGATGACCGCGAGCCGCTCGATCAGGTAGTTCTTCTCCCGCAGGCCGGTCAGCGGTCGCGGTCCGAGGATCTTGGAGAACGTCCATTCCATCTGCTCGGTGAAGGGCGTCGGGTCGAGACCCTTCTCCTTCAGATGCACCAGCACACCGGTATGGGCGTTGGAGTGCATCGCCTCCTGGCCGATGAAGCCGACGACGTCGTCGCGGAGCTGCTCGTCCTCGATCAGCGGCAGGGCCTCTTTGAACGTCTCGACGAACCACTCCTCGCCCGCGGGCAGGAGAAGGTGCAGAACGTTGAGGACATGCGTGCTGAACGGGTCGCCCGGGATCCAGTGCATCGGCAGGTTCGACCAGTCGAACTCGACGTTCCTGGCCTGCAACAGGATGTGATCGGGCTCGGGGATCGCATTCCGGTTCCGGGGTGCAGTGGGGGCGGACATCTCATTACTCCTTCGTGCCGGCCGCTGCGCCACGACGAAGACCTGTGGCACAGTTCACTCGAACAACTTGGAGTAACTGTAACACCGAGTAATAGACAAAACTAGGAACCGAACGCCCGCTCCGGCCTACCCGTAGGTGTCCCGGGGGCCGCGCCCACGGATGTGCCGTTCCCCTTTTCGCCAGCTCGGAGCGGTCGGACCGGTGATCCGCAGCGACTTCACCACGCCGTCACCGACCGCCGCGGCGATCTTCGCGAGAATTTGCGACTGCATCATCCGAAGCTGGGTCGCCCACGCCGTCGACTCCGCGGAGACGCTCAAGATCCCGTCCCGCAGCCCGGTCGGTTCGGCGTGCGTGGCGATGTCCTCGCCGACCACCTGCACCCACCGCCCCAGGACCGTGCCCTCCGACACCTTGGGGGACCAGCCCCGCTGTTTCGCGAGCGCGCTGGTCAGGGCACCGAACGGCTGGGGATCACGGTCGTCGGGGCCGGGACCGGACCATCCCCGCCGACGCCGGGCGCGCAGGGCCCGGACGCCGGTGCCGGACCGGCGGCCCTGCCCGACGGACTTTCCGCTCGCCTTCGCGGCGGCGCGGGCCTCCTCGAGGGCACGACGGGCGAGGTCGATCCCCTTCACTTCGGGTTCGGGTGCGCCCGCGGGTGCGGTGGGCTCGGAATCATCCGTCACGGCGGTCCTCCGTCTCTTCCACGATGTGTGAGATCCGTCCTCGATCGGTGTCGCGGGCCTCCACACCGAATCGGACGGCGTCGAGTTCCTCCGGAACATCTTCCGGCACGGCCGCCGTGATCAGCACCTGTTCGGCGTCCAACGCGACCTTCGCGAGCGCCCGGCGGCGGCGACGGTCGAGTTCGGCGAACACGTCGTCCAGCATGAGAACCGGATCGCTGCCGTCCGAACGCAGCAGCGCGAAACCCGCCAACCGCAACGACAACGCGAACGACCACGACTCCCCGTGACTCGCGAACCCCTTCGCCGGAGTGTCGCCGAGCTGCAATTCGAGGTCGTCGCGATGCGGTCCGACGAGGCACACGCCCCGCTCGATCTCCTTGGACCGCATCACGGACAGCTCGTGGAGGAACCGCTCCTCGAGGAACGCGATGTCGCCCGCCTCCGGAACCCGCGCCGGTTCGATGAACTCCGGCGGCAGCGAGGAACCGAGACTCGAGCGGTAGCGGATGCTCGCTGGCCGCGACTCGGGTGCCAACGACTGGTACGACTCCGCCAGGTGCGGGGCCAGATCGTGGACGAGGTCCAATCGTCCGGCGAGCAGCTGCGCCCCGTGCGCGGCGAGGTGACCGTCCCAGACTTCCAGTGTGGCAAGGGCACTCGCGCCGTCCTCGCTCGGTCGCCCGCCGCCGCGCGAGTTCCGGCGCAGCGCGCCGCCCGCGGTCTTCAACAGCGCCGACCGCTGGCGCAGCACCCGGTCGTAATCGGCGCGGACCGCCGCCATCCGTGGGATGCGCGAGGTGAGGAGTTCGTCGAGGTAGCGCCGGCGGTCACCGGGATCACCGCGGACCAGCGACAGATCCTCAGGCGCGAACAGCACCGTCTGCAGAATCCCCAGGATCTCCCGCGGCCGCCGGGTGGGCGACTGGTTGATCCGCGCACGGTTCGACTTGCCCTCGTTCAACTCGAGATCGACGGTCAGTTCCCGGCCGGTGTTGACGACGGTGGCCCCCGCGAACGCCTGACCGGTGCCCGACCTGATCAGCGGGGCGTCCGAACTCACCCGATGCGACGACAGGGTGGACAGGTAGCCGAGTGCCTCGAGCACGTTCGTCTTGCCGTGGCCGTTGGGTCCGACGAAGACGGTGCATCCCGGGCGCAGCTCGAGACCGAGCGCGTCCCAGGAACGAAAATCTCTGAGCGAGAGTGCGCGAACGAACACCTACGTTCCAGAACCGGCTTCTGCCTCGCCGGCTGCCTTCTTCACGGCGTGACCACCGAACTGGTTGCGCAGCGCCGAGACGGCCTTCATCGCAGGGGAGTCGTCCTGCCGGGACGCGAACCGCGCGAACAGCGCGGCCGAGATCACCGGTGCGGGCACGGCGTGGTCGATCGCTTCCAGCACCGTCCAGCGGCCCTCACCGGAATCGTCTGTGTACCCGGAGATCTCGGCGAAATCGGGGTCTTCACCCAACGCCTTGACGAGCAGATCGAGCAGCCACGACCGAACCACCGTGCCCTTGGACCAGGCGCGCAGCACGGCGTGCACGTCGGTGACGAGGTCCTCGGCCTCGAGCAGCTCGTAGCCCTCGGCGTACGCCTGCATCAGCCCGTACTCGATGCCGTTGTGGATCATCTTGGCGTAGTGGCCGGCGCCGATCGGGCCGGCGTGGGCGAATCCGTCTGCACGTTCACCCTCGGGCCGCAGAGCGTCGAAGATCGGCAGCGCCCGTTCGACGTCCGCGTCCGACCCACCGACCATCAGCCCATAGCCGTTCTCGAGTCCCCAGACACCTCCGGACACACCGCAGTCGAGGTAGCCGATGCCACGCGAACCCAGCAGTTCGCCGTGAATCTTGTCGTCGGTGTATCTCGAGTTGCCGCCGTCGATCACCAGGTCGCCGGTCTCGAGCACCGTGGACAGCTCGGTCACCGTGTCATGGGTGATCTTCCCCGCCGGAACCATCACCCACACGACCCGCGGAGACTCGAGTCGCTGCGCGAGTTCCGTCAGGGACGCCACATCCGTGATCTCCGGTCGAGGGTCGTAACCGACCACCTCGTGCCCATGCGCGCGCAACCGCTCGCGCATATTGAATCCCATTTTTCCGAGCCCGACCAACCCGATCTGCATCGTGATCTCCGTCCACTCGTGAGATTTCTTTCGGCAGTACTGGTTTCGCTTCCGCGAATACTCAGCCCGGCAGCCGCACCGGCATCAGCAGGTACGTGTACGCGCTCTCCGGTGCGGCGAAGTTGCCGGAATCGTCGGGTTCGATCTCGTCCTCGGTGGCCGGACGCAGCACCGCGGGGCGGCTGGGGGTCGTGAAACCGAACAGCACCTGCTCGCTGTGCAGCGAGGACAGTCCGTCGATCAGGTAGCCGGGGTTGAAGGCGATGGTGAGCGGCTCACCCTGGAAGACCGCGTTCAAGCCTTCCTCGGCTCGGCCCGCGTCGTCGCCGCCGGCGGAGAGGAGAAGCCCCTCGGTGGAGAACTGCAGTCGGACCTGCGCCCCACGCTCGGCGACGAGGGCCACACGCTTGATGGCCTCGACGAGCGGAGCGATCTCCACCGTGGCGAGCGCCGTGTGCTCGGACGGCAGCAGCTGCCGGAACTTCGGGAACTCGGCGTCCAGCAGGCGGGTGGTGGTGCGGCGGCCGTCGTTGACGATGCCGAGGAGTCCGTCGTTACCCACCGCGGAACCCGAACCGAGAGCCAGCTCGACCGGCGAAGTAGCATCTCCTGCAAGAGTTTTCGCGGACTCGGAGAGCGTCTTCGCGGGGATGAGGACAGCCGCGGTGGTGTCGGGGTTCGCCGGCGACCACTCGAGTTCGCGCACCGCGAGACGGAACCGGTCGGTAGCCGCGAGGACGATGGCGTTGCGCTCGATCTCCACCCGGATGCCGGTGAGCATCGGGAGGGTGTCGTCCTTGCCTGCCGCGACGGCCACCTGACTGATCGCCTCGGAGAACACGTCGGCGGGGATCGAACCGGTCTGCTGCGGCAACTGCGGAAGCTGGGGATAGTCCTCGACCGGCATCGTGGGCAGCGAGAACTTGGCGCTTCCGCAGGTGATCAGGACGCGGGTGCCTTCGAGAGTCACGTCGACCGGCTTGTTGGGGAGCGACTTCGTGATGTCGGCGAGCAGCTTGCCCGAGACCAGGACCTGACCGGCGCTACCGACCTCGGCCGCGACCCTGACCTGGGCCGATACCTCGTAGTCGAATCCGGAAACCGTCAACCCTTGCTCGGTCGCGTCCAGGAGAACACCGCCGAGAACGGGGACGGGAGGCCGCGACGGCAGACTGCGAGCGACCCATGCCACTGAATCAGCGAATTCTTCCCGGGAGACACGAAACTTCAGGCTTCCAAGCTCCATCGCCGGGTTGTTCCTCTCGGTAGGCACGGTTGAACGCCACGGTCGAGCCGTGACCACAGCACTGCAGTCTTTCACAGAGCGGCGATGCATAACCGTATGCCCTCGAGGACGAACTTGAAAGCGGAACGGTCCCGTCCTCGAGTCTCCGACGGAGGCCTGTGAACCGACGCGATCCCCAACCCTGTTTTCAAAGAGTTTTCTATAAGAATTAATGAGAAGTACTATTAGGTCCTGTGGAATCTGTGGACGAAGGGCTGTAGACCCTGGTCGGTCCGCCTCGTCACGTGGGGAATTCTCGAGGACAAACTCGAGGACCAATCCGGCACCCATGTGGACAACTCGAGGTTGTTCAAAGTTCTGCACGTTCTGTCCACAGGGATTCCACCTCATCCCCACACTTATCCACAGGTGTGCATGCTTTATCCCAGGTCCTGGCGTCGGCGTGTTGCACCGGTGTGTCGCGTCGGCGCCCGTTCGTCCGAGCCTCGAGTAGACCCTCGAGCGGTACCTCGAGGACCCGCTCGAGCGCACCCTCGAGGACTGGCTCGAGGAGCCCCTCGAGTTACTCACGGACGGTAGTTCCCCCGAAAAGACCTGTGCCCCCGGTAGGCGAGCTACCGGGGGCACAGGAGAGGCAGGGGTCGGCGACTACCTCTTGGAACGCTGCTTGATCCGGGCGGTGAGTTCCTGGACCTGGTCGTAGACCTTCCGCCGTTCCGTCATCTCCTTGCGAATCTTCTTGTCCGCGTACATGACGGTGGTGTGGTCTCGGCCGAACGTCTGCCCGATCTTCGGCAGGGACAGATCGGTGAGCTCCCGGCACAGGTACATGGAGATCTGCCGGGCGGACGCCAGCGGACGCGCCTTGCCGGGGCCGCACAGGTCGTCGATGGACATGTTGAAGTACTCCGCGGTGACCGCCATGATCGTCGCGGCATTGATCTCGAGACTCGACGAGTCCGGCATCAGGTCACGCAACACCACCTCGGCGAGCGTGAGGTCCAGCGGTTGCCTGTTCAGGGATGCGAACGCCGTCACACGGATGAGGGCACCCTCGAGTTCCCGGATGTTGCGTTCGATCCGGGAGGCGATCAACTCGAGGACATCGTCGGGCACCTCGAGCCGGTCCATTCGGGCCTTCTTGCTGAGGATCGCGATGCGGGTCTCGAGTTCGGGAGGCTGAACGTCGGTGATCAGGCCCCATTCGAACCTGGTCCGCAGGCGTTCCTCGAGTGTCGCCAGTTGCTTCGGCGGCCGGTCGGACGACACGACGATCTGCTTGTTCGCATTGTGCAGGGTGTTGAAGGTGTGGAAGAACTCCTCCTGGATACCTTCCTTGCCCTCGATGAACTGGATGTCGTCCACCAGCAGCACGTCGGTCTCGCGGTAGCGGCGCTTGAACGCCACCTTGCGGTCGTCTCGGAGGCTGTTGATGAAGTCGTTGGTGAATTCCTCGGTGGAGACGTATTTCACTCGCATGCCGGGGAACAGCCGCTGGGCGTAGTGGCCGGCTGCGTGCAGGAGATGCGTCTTGCCGAGCCCGGACGCTCCCCACACGAACAGCGGATTGTAGGCGCGCGCCGGTGCTTCGGCGATCGCGACGGCGGCGGCGTGGGCGAATCGGTTCGACGAGCCGATCACGAACGTGTCGAACGTGTACTTCGCGTTGAGGCTGTTACCACCGGTCGCCGAAGGCGCCGGGCCTGCGGGCGGCTTCGTGAAGTAGGACGGCCAGGATTCGTGGACGCTGGCCAGTGCCTCGCGGTCGTCGTCGACCTCCTCGAAGTCCGTCGTGTCGGAGTACGGCTGATCTTCGGAGCTGAAACGGCGCCTGCGGAACGAACCGGAACTGGGGACGGAAGCCTCGAGGTGGCGAGGGGTGTGGATCGGTTCCGGCTCGGGCCGGTGGTCCCGGCTCGGGGCCTCGGATTCGGGTTCGTCGTCGACCGGGGCCGCGATACGCACACCGAGGCCTTCGACCTGCTCACCGAGATGACGGCCGAGCGCATGGAGGATCGGCTCACGGAGATCCCGCTCGATCGCCTCCTGGGCGAACGGTGACGGAACGGACAGGAGCGCGAAACCCTGTGCGAGTGTCAGCGGTTTGACGAGCGCCAACCACGCCTTCTGTCCCCTCGTCAACGGCGGCAGATCGCCGCCGGGCGAATCGGATGTGAGGTCTGCGACGACGTCGATCCAGATCCGTGCGAGCGCATTCGGATCGTCGTTCACGTGGTTCCTTCCCAGTGTGTTTCGCGGACTCGGCGCCGGCGGTGCCGAGTCGAGATGTCGGTGCCGTTGTCGAGGTGGAATTGGGAGCTTCCCCGACCTGAGGATGGACCCCGTACGGACCTACGAATATGCCATCTGAACTGTGTTTCCACACAATTATCCACAGATGTGGACAAAGCACAGACGTCTCCCGTCGAGACGCCTGTGCATGGCGGGAAGTCCAGATTGGTCGCGCTGACCTGCGCTTATGCATGCGAAACCTGGAAGTGTGGGTTCAAGGACCCGGGAGATGAAGGGCGTCAACAACCCTCGTGGCGATCCGAGACGGCACACCATCTATGCCCTGTGGATGAATTGTGGTGAATGTGCAGATGAGAACGGTGAAGTCGAGAGCTGGGCACTCGATCAGGGTTCATCGGCGAGACCATGCATAGACGCTAGCAACAGTGTCGGCAACCTCACAGCGGTTTGGCACATTGGAAGTTGGGGTGCAAGCATTTGTCGATCCTCGGCGTGTCGGTCAACCGATTCGCTGGGGAATCGCAGGTGAGCGAGTTTGACCTGACCGTGAGTGGTAAGTACTCTCGAACAGTCACCCTGTGGTGAGGTGGCGGTTTCGTGCTGGCTCGAGTCCAGTGTCGAAGTCGTTCCATCCCCACCCTGTGGATGAACACCTGAGTTTTCGCCAATGTTAGATCCATGACGCCGGGAGGCGTCGATGAACTTCGAGGAGTGTTGACCGTGGCCAAGGGCAAGCGGACGTTCCAGCCGAACAACCGACGCCGCGCGCGCGTTCACGGCTTCCGTCTTCGTATGCGGACCCGTGCGGGTCGTGCAATCGTTTCGGCGCGTCGCCGTAAGGGCCGCGAATCCCTCACCGCCTGATCCCGACACTGGGTTCGGGAGCTCGGGGTGTTGCCTGAGCCGCACCGATTGCGTCGTCATTCAGATTTTTCATTGACTGTGCGACGTGGTCGGCGGATGGGAAGACGCGACCTTGTTGTACACGCATTCGACCGTGTGCAGGCAGATGAGCTGGTGAGTAGCGGCGGTCCGCGATTCGGACTGGTTGTGAGTAAGGCTGTCGGGCCGGCGGTGATTCGACATCGAGTCGCACGCCGGCTTCGTCATATCTGCATCGACCTCGTGGACGTTGTTCCACAGGGAACCGATGTGGTGATTCGGGCTCTTCCGGGAGCTGCGACTGCAAGTAGCCGGGACCTGGACAAGCAACTCCGTGCAGGTCTCCTTCGATTGGATCTTCTTGCACCCGTGAGTAACTCCGCATGAAAAGCGCACTCCACGAGTCGCGCGCCGACACGGCTGAGGGCACCTCCTCGGCTGCATCCGCGTGGAAGTCGGTCCGTGCGTTGCCGGCGCGCACCCTCATATTCTTCATCGAGCTCTACCGGACGTATGTGTCGCCTCTGAGGTTGCCGACCTGCCGGTTCATGCCGACCTGTAGCGAGTACGCGGTGGAAGCCCTGCGTACCCACGGGGCGATCAAAGGCCTTGTATTGACGGTGGTTCGGTTGGCGAAGTGCGCCCCCTGGCACCCTGGTGGGTGGGACCCGGTCCCTGCCCGTCACGACCGTCATGCGGGTAGCCGCCATTGCTGTCCGGCGAACGTGGACGAACAGAGGAGTACATAGAGCCGTGCTCGACTTCATTTACTATCCGGTGTCGGGGATCCTGTGGGTCTGGCACAAGGTCTTCGGTGCCATTCCCTTCCTGGGTCCGGACAGCGGCATCACGTGGGCGCTCTCGGTGGTGTTTCTCGTGTTCACGCTGCGTGCCGTGCTGTACAAGCCGTTCGTCAAGCAGGTTCGGACGACGCGCCAGATGCAGGAACTCCAGCCGCAGATCAAGGCCCTGCAGAAGAAGTACTCGGGTGACCGTCAGCGTCAGGCCACCGAGATGCAGAAGCTCCAGAAGGAGCACGGGTTCAACCCGATCATGGGCTGCCTCCCGGTTCTCGCGCAGGCCCCGGTCTTCATCGGCCTGTTTCACGTGCTTCGCTCGTTCAACCGCACCGGCACCGGTATCGGTCAGCTCGGCATGTCGGTTGAGGCCAACGCGAACACGCCGAACTACTTCTTCAGCGTCGAGGACGTGCAGTCCTTCCTGAGTGCCCGACTGTTCGGTGCTCCCATCTCGGCCTGGATCACCATGCCGAAGGCGCAGCTCGACGCGTTCGCTGCGTACGGTCCCATTCCCACGGTCCTGAACATTGCCGTCGTCGCGGTGCCGCTGATGGTCATCGCCAGCATCGCGACGCACTTCAACTCGCGCGCTTCCGTGGCTCGCCAGAGCCCCGAGGCCGCCGCGAACCCGCAGTCGGCGATCATGAACAAGCTCGCGCTGTGGGTCTTCCCGCTCGGTGTGCTCGTCGGTGGACCGTTCCTCCCCATCGCGATTCTCCTGTACTGGGTGAGTAACAACATCTGGACCTACGGGCAGCAGCACATCGTCTTCCGTCGCATCGACGCGGAAGAGGAAGAGAAGAAGCAGGCTGCCATCGCACGTCGGGCAGACAACGCTCCGAAGCCCGGTGCACGTCCCGATCTCACCAAGAGAAAGAAGAAGTCCGCGACCGCGACGGACGGTTCTTCCTCGGAGGGTGAACCGGAGATCGTCGAGGGAGTTGTCGAAGACAGCGCCTCCGACCAGGTGAGCGGTGACGGTTCGGCGTCGGGTACATCGAAGCCGAAGCCCGGTGCGCGCCCCCAGTCCAACCGCGGAAAGTCCCCCAAGCGCAAGCGGCGCTGATTCAGAAAAGAGAACGAGCATGGCTACTGAGCCTGACATCGCAGTGGACGGAGATGAGACAGACGTGACTGCAACGACGCAGAACCCGGACACCGAGGTGGATTCCGATTCTGACGACTACCTGATCGAGGAAGGGGAAATCGCCGGCGACTACCTGGAGCAGCTGCTCGACGTACTCGACTTCGACGGCGATATCGACCTGGACGTCGAGGGTGATCGCGCCATTGTCAGCATCGACGGTGGAGACGACCTCACCAAGTTGGTCGGGCGCAAGGGTGAGGTGCTGGACGCATTGCAGGAGCTGACTCGCCTCGCGGTGCAGCAGGCAACGGGTGAGCGCAGTCGTCTGATGCTCGACATCGCCGGATGGCGTGCCGGACGTCGAGCGGAACTGACCGAGCTGGGTTCCTCTGCGGCACGTCGTGTACTCGAAAGCGGTGAGCGCGAGGAGCTGGCTCCGATGACCCCGTTCGAGCGCAAGATCGTCCACGACGCGGTCGCGAAGGTCGACGGCGTGTCGAGCGAGAGCGAAGGCGCCGAGCCGTCACGTCGCGTGGTCGTCCTCAAGGACTGATCCACGCACACTTCACCAAGGCGGGGCTCCCGGATTCACCTCCGGGAGTCCCGCCTTCTTTTGTCACCGGGATCGCGTCTCGTCACTTTGGCGTCGTTTCGTTTCACGTGAAACACAGACCCCTCCCCTCCCCCACCGAGAGGCGAGCGCGCGCCCTCGAGTGTCCCTGTCAGGCGGCGTTCGTCGGCGGCCGTGACCCGCCAGACGCGGTCGGCCAGTAGTCGCTCATGTCAGCGATTCGTTACGCGCGGTGTCTTGCCTTCAGCGATTTCCGATTTGTCGTAGTGGTTTCCCCGGCTGCTCGCGTAAGCAGTCGAGCTCGGCATGTGCGGCGGCTCTTGCAGAGCCGCTCGACCTCGCCGCTCGGACCGATCGTGCGCAGCAACGCTGTCGCAGTCGCAGCGGCGAGATCGGTGGCCCGGCGTCGACGCTCGGCTTTTGATTCGCAGCCTGCCGACAGCGTGCGGCACCAACTTGATCGGCGTCGCCGTGAGGAGATCCCGGCGACTCACGGCGTGAAGTCGACATTGACCACGCCAGTCGTCGAGCGCGATTCCGGGTCGACCGCCGCAAGTGTTCACGATGTCCTGAGACATCAACTGTTCACGATCGATGGCGACACTGTCCGCGATGTCCTGAGGCATGCCTTCATGATCCGGTCGGGCGAGGAGTTTCGACGGCCACCGAAGTCCACCCCTCCCTTCCCCACCACACCGGCCACGTGCCGTCGAGACAGTCCGCGAGGACGTTGTCTCAGGACGTCATGAACAGACCGGGCGACGTACCGATAGAACGTGGAGCCTGAGATCGACCGTGTCCGGCCCGCCGGCGATGATCACAGAAGCGGGCCGAAGTGTTCACGATGCCCTGAGACACGATGAGTTTCGACGGTCGCCGAGGTCCACCCCAATGAGCGCACCGAACGGGTACGTCGACTGGATGGAGTGGATGATGAGCGCGGACGACGGAGAGATCCGAACCTTGATCGAACGGTGGGCTGAGGCCGTGCACAGTGGGGACATGGCTGGGGTCCTCACGGACCACTCCGACGATATCGTGATGTTCGACGTGCCCCCGCCATACGAGGGTGCTCGTGGAATCGATGCGTACCGCGAGACATGGCCGCCGTTCTTCGAATGGCAGTCGAAGGGGGCACGGTTCGAGATCGTGTCGTTGGATATCACCGCCGGCGAGGATGTTGCCTTCGCCCATGCACTCCTCCGGTGCGGAATGGAGAAGGAACTCGCCGACCATCCCGACAACCGGCTTCGGCTCACGGTGGGGTTGCGGAAGGAGAAAGGTCGTTGGCTCGTCACTCATGAGCATCACTCATTTCCGGACACCAGCGTCTGACAGCCGGGCCGCCGCCGCTGCAGACTTAATCGGTGACGTGATTTCGACCTTTTGCGCGAATTTAGGTTGTAGTTTCACCCACCCAACTACACCCGCGAGTTTCGTCACTGTGATGATAGAAAATCGCGGACTTTCCGAGCAGATCGGCTGAGTGGTTTACCGTCGGGTGTGGGCGTCGGTCCTCGAGTCCATGTACCAAGGATTTGACGGAATGTTGCCTTTCCTCCCGCCGTTGGGAAGGAGGCCGGGTGATGCGCGGAAGGGACGCTGACACTCTCTGTTCCACGTGAAACATGAGAGGCCGCGGCTAGATGAGCCACTGCACACACACGCAGGTGATCTCTCTCGGCAGGGTCGGCCGATCGAGGCAACGGAACTTGGCCCTGCCCATCCGGAGTGACGGTTGCACTCCGCCCGCATAGATGGCGCAACAAAACGTGCGTCTGCGCAGACGGCCCTGTTCCACGTGAAACATCGGCGGCACCGTCTCCCAGTCTTCACGAATCCTCAGGGTGCCGTCGGCAGCCCGCTCTGGGAATACGAATGTTGTGAGTCCTCTACGGCCACCGACAGCGGATGGCCAATCCCAACCCCTCCCCTCCCCCACCGGGAGGGGTGCGGCTCGACACTGCTCCGGCGTTGCGCGTTCCAGTTGACGGACATAGTCGGGAGGGAGGGCGGATAATAGAGAAGCTGTGTTTGTTGATTTCGCGTTATTCGCGGGAGGATGTTTCACGTGGAACCGAATGGTGGAGAGCCGGCCGAATGGGACGAACAAGCGGCGGCACGCCAGGTGTTCGGTGAACGATTCGATATTGCTGAGCGCTACTACAAGTCGTTGGCGACTGACGGTGTCGAGCGGGGGTTGATCGGTCCGCGAGAGGTCCCGCGACTGTGGGAGCGGCATCTCCTCAACTGTGCCGTCGTCGGTGAATTAATCGCCGAAGGTGAGTCGGTCGTCGACGTGGGAAGCGGTGCCGGGTTGCCGGGCATCCCCCTCGCGATCGCGCGCCCCGATCTCCGCATCACGTTGGTCGAGCCGCTACTGAGACGCTCGGTGTATCTGGCCGAGTTCGTCGAGTCCAATGGATTGGATGTGCTTGTGGTGCGGGGGCGCGCCGAGGAGTCAGGTGTCGTGAAGGAAGCGGGTGGCGCCGACGTCGTCACGTCTCGTGCAGTTGCCCCTCTGGAGAAGTTGGCGAAGTGGTCGCTGCCGCTCATCCATGAGCATGGGAGAATGCTCGCATTGAAAGGTTCGAGCGCCGCCGAAGAGATTTCCCGTGATCGCGCTTCCCTGACTCGGTTGGGTGCTGGCAAGCTGGATATCGTGGAATGCGGAGTGGGTCTGCTTCCTGTCCCCACCGTTGTCGTTCGGGCAGAGCGGATGCCGAAACGCCGTCAGCGTCGATGACGATGTGGACGGTGGACAGGGAGTGAGTATGTCGAGTAACGAGCGATACCCAATCGAAGGAGTAGTCAATGTCGGGTGGGCCTGAATCCGCCGTTTCACGTGAAACAGTTTCACGTGAAACCGACCATCAATCCGACCAGGCGACGAGCTCCGAGAACGGAGACGACGGATTCACGGCCCCCTACAACGGAATCTCCGCCGCGGAGACTCCGATCGGCGCTGCCGCGCACCGCGCGAGTCAGGTGCTGCATCCCCACTCGGTGAGCCTGCCGAAGCCGCCCGAACGGCGCATCCTCACGATCGCCAACCAGAAGGGTGGCGTGGGCAAGACGACCAGCGCGGTCAACCTTGCGTCCGCCCTCGCGGTGCAGGGACTCACGGTTCTGGTGATCGACCTCGACCCGCAAGGCAACGCCAGCACTGCCTTGGGCGTCGCCCACCACTCCGGCGTGCCCTCCAGCTACGAACTCCTTCTCGGCGAGGTGACCGCCGCGGAGGCGATCCAGAAGAGCCCCCACAACGACCGGCTCTTCTGCATTCCGGCCACCATCGACCTTGCCGGCGCCGAGATCGAATTGGTCTCCATGGTCGCCCGTGAAGGACGTCTCAAGGGCGCATTGTCGGAGAAGGCTCTGGGCGAGGTGGACGCCGATTTCATCCTCATCGACTGCCCGCCCTCGCTCGGACTGCTCACGGTGAACGCGATGGTCGCGGCCAAGGAAGTGCTGATTCCGATCCAGTGCGAGTACTACGCCCTCGAGGGGGTGGGACAGCTGCTGCGGAATATCGAGTTGGTGCAGGCGCATCTCAACCCGGAACTCCACGTGTCGACGGTCCTGCTCACGATGTACGACGGGCGCACCAAGTTGGCCGATCAGGTGGCCGAAGAGGTTCGCAACCACTTCGGTGACGCCGTCCTCCGCGCTGTGATTCCCCGCAGCGTCAAGGTGTCCGAAGCTCCGGGGTACGGGATGACCGTGCTCGACTACGACCCCGGATCGCGGGGCGCTATGAGTTACCTGGACGCGGGACGTGAACTCGCAGCACGCACCGCACAGATCACGAAGCAGGAGCAGCGATGAGTCAGACGCGTAAGGGTGGACTTGGCCGTGGACTGGCTGCGCTCATTCCTACCGGCCCGACGGCGGGACCTGGGCTGGGCAACGCCGCCGCCGACGTCGTCATCGGCGCGGACCGACGCAACGTTCTGACCGCTCCGGCACCGAACTCGTCGGATTCTGCGACCGACGAAGATGCCCCGCCCGCGTCCACGGGAAACACGTCCACCAAGAACAAGGGGGACAAGAAGGGCGCCGCCGCGACGTCCGGCAACGGTGCCGAACCCCTCCCCTCCCCCACCGGAGCGGTGTACCGGGAGATCGCTCCCGACCTGATCGAGCGGAACCCCAAGCAGCCGCGTCAGGTATTCGACGAAGACGCTCTCGCCGAGCTGGTTCACTCGATCCGCGAGTTCGGTCTGATGCAGCCGATCGTGGTGCGCCCGATCGACGACGGCAAGTTCCAGCTCGTCATGGGCGAACGTCGGTGGCGTGCCGGCCAGGAAGCCGAACTCGAGACAATCCCGGCGATCGTCCGGGAGACCGGCGACGACGCGATGCTCCGCGACGCACTCCTGGAGAACATTCACCGCGTCCAGCTGAACCCGCTCGAAGAGGCGGCCGCATACCAGCAGCTGCTCGAAGAGTTCGAGGTGACTCACGAGGAACTGGCCGCGAAGATCGGTCGCTCGCGTCCCGTCGTCACGAACATGATCCGACTGCTCAAGTTGCCGATTCCCGTGCAACGCCGGGTCGCGGCGGGCGTCCTGTCCGCCGGGCACGCGCGCGCTCTGCTGTCGCTCGAGGCAGGGGACGACGCGCAAGAGGTGATGGCGGCGCGGATCGTCGCCGAGGGGATGTCCGTCCGCGCGACGGAGGAAGCGGTGACGCTCGCCAACCGCAGCGACGATCAGGTGCAGCCCGCCCAGCGTCGCAAGCCGATCCAGATGCCGGGTCTGCAGGACGTCGCCGAGCGGCTCTCGGATTCGTTCGACACACGGGTTACCGTCAGCCTCGGGAAGCGCAAAGGAAAGATTGTGGTCGAGTTCGGATCGGTGGACGATCTTCAGAGGATCGTTGGAATGATGGAGGCACAGAAGGCCGATTCGTGAGCGCCTGAGAGAGGTAGAAGTACCCGCGGATGATCCGTCACTCTGACGGTGGTCGTCGGCGGACCGACTGCAGCAGAACTATCGGGGGCGAAAAACATTGAATACCAGAGGATGTCGCATGATCTGCGGTAGTGACATTTGGAGGCTGAGCTAGCCAGTGTCGACTCACGTCACATCGCTCACTCTCGACGGCTTGGATAAACTCTCCGCCCACGCCCGTCGCTGTGTCTTCTGGGAAATGGATCCGGCGGCCATCCACAGCTCGCGCGGCTTCTGCGACCAGGAGTTCGAGAAGGAAGCATGGCTGTCGATGGTCATGCTCGAGTGGGGGTCGTGCGGACAGGTCGCCGTCATGGACGGGAAGCCTGTCGGCAGCGCCCTCTACGCTCCCCCACGCACGGTGCCGCGCGCGCAACTTCTCCCGACCGCTCCGGTCGGTGCCGACGCCGTTCTCCTCACCAGCCTCCGGCTCGAACCCGCCGGCGAGGAACAGAATTTGGGAACCACGTTGATCCAAGCCGTGGTTGCCGATCTGGTGCGGCGCGGTGTCCGGGCACTCGAAGCGTTCGGGATCCGCAACGCCGACGGAACCGGACCGATCGATCCGCACGGTGTTGCCTCGGCCACTGCGGCCCGCGAGTGCTCCCCCGAGGAGTGCATGATCCCGGCCGACTTCCTCGAGGACAACGGCTTCGAAATCGTCGCTCCTCATCACCGGTTCCCGCGACTCCGGCTCGAGCTGAATCGGGACCACGGGTGGAAGGAAGACGTGGAGGCAGCGCTGGAGCGGCTGATTCACACCGCGACGGTGAGCATGGTGGATATCGGTGAGCGCACACCCGTCGGAGCGCCCTGAGTTCTCAGGAACGGCGCTCCGGGGGGGGGGGTAATCAGGAACGTTCGGAGGACGACAGCTCTTCGGCGAGCAGCTCGGCGAACGTGAACGTTCCGGTGGGCTGATCGTCCTGTCCGAGCAGGTACAGCCGCTTCACGGAGATAAGGATGGCCTCGGCGATGGCGTCGCGGGCCCGCGGGTTGGAGAGCACCGCGGCATCCAAGTCGTTGGTGAGGTAGCCGAGGTCGATCTGGACGGTCGGCATGTTGGTCAGGCGCAGCAGGTCCCAAGTGCGGCCGTGGGTCCGGCAGTCCTGCAACGGCGTGCGGGCCACGATCTCGCGCTGGATGAATCCGGTGAGAACCTGGCCGATCATCGACGTGGAGCCGTGCGAGTTGCCGAAGTGGAAGCTCGCGACACCGTTGGCTGACGGGCTGGTGTTTCCATCGCAGCGCAACGAGATCATCAGATCGGCATCGAACGCGTTCGAGGTGGATGCACGCTCGATGTCCGTGGGATTCGCGTGGTGCGGGCGGGACAGGAACGTCTCCATGCCCGTCGCGGCCATGCGACCCTCGAGGCGGCTGGCGAGGTCCCACAGGATGTCGGACTCCGAGATCGTGCCGTACGGGGACCGCACGATGGTGCCGTAGGTGTCGCCGCCGAGACCCGGATCGATGACGATCCGCTTGCCGTTCAGCTGCGGTCCGGAGCTGCGAACCATTTCTTCTTCGCTCATCGCGTGCGGTGATCCACCGGTGACGCGGGTGCCGAGCAGTTCGAGCGACCGCAGGGTGGCCGGACCGCAGATGCCGTCGGCGGCGATGCCGATCTCCCGCTGGAACGAAGACAGGGAGTCGTGGGTCTGCGGACCGAAGAATCCGTCGACCCGCCCCACATAGAAGCCGAGGTCCTGCAGACGAGTCTGCAGGGTGGCGACGTCGTCGCCGTAGAGCGGTGCGGACAGCTGGTAGATCAGCGTCCGCGCCCCGAGGCGGTAGGACGCCTCTTTCATGGACCGGTAGGTGGCAGGACCCACGATTCCGTCGACGAGAAGCCCACGCTGCTGCTGGAAGGCCCGCACGGCACTGTCCAGGTGATGGTCGAACACGGCGTCGGGAGCGATCCAATGAGAACCGTTGGTGATCTCGCGGCGGGTGTCGGCGAGACCGTTGTGCAGGAAACCGAGACCGGCCAGAGTGCCCCGAATCTCAGCGACGGCCGGACCATGGTCGCCGTGACGGAGTCGGTGCATGTTTCAGGGCCTCTCAGTCCGAATCAACGAGTACAAACGAGTCTCGGTACAAACAAAACGATCGATGTGCCCGGTCGGTCTAGCTGATGCGACTGGAGCACATCGATCGATTGTCTCAGAGATTCCCACAAAATCGGGAATCGCGCGGGGTGTTCGGGTGTCGATCAGAGAACGTCGGCGAGCTCTTTCAGCAGCGCAGCCTTGCCCTTGGTGCCGACGATTGTGTTGATCGGCTTGCCGTCCTTGAACAGGATCAGCGTCGGGATCGACATAACCTGGAAGTCGCGGGCAGCGCCCGGGTTGGCGTCGATGTCGAGCTTCGCGATGGTCAGCTTGTCGCTGTGCTCACCGGCGATCTCCTCCAGGACGGGGGCGATCATCTTGCACGGGCCGCACCAGGTGGCCCAGAAGTCGACGAGGACGGGCTTGTCGCTGGAAATGACGTCCTGCTGGAACGAATCATCGGTGATGGTGACGGTATTCGACACGGGGATTTCCCTTACTCGAGGTGGTCGGTGGGTGTGTGGGGTGCTCAGGCGTCGACCGGTTGGCCGGCGGCGGCCACGGTGTTGGCGCTGATGTCGCCGCGCTCGGCCAGCCAGCGCTCGGCATCCATCGCGGCGGAACAACCGGTGCCGGCGGCGGTGATCGCCTGCTGGTAGATGTGATCCACCAGGTCGCCGGCGGCGAAGACACCGTCCAGGGAGGTGGCGGTGGACGGATTCTTGACGATGACGTATCCGGCCTCGTCGAGGTCGACCTGACCCTTGACCAGTTCGCTGCGCGGATCGTGACCGATGGCGACGAACATGCCGGTGACGTCCAGCGTGGACGTCTCACCGGTGACGGTGTCGCGGATCACGAGACCCGTGACGCTCTTCTCCCCCAGCACCTCGACGGGCGCCGCGTTGGTCACGAACCGGATCTTCGCGTTCGCCTTGGCGCGCTCGAGCATGATGCGGGACGCACGGAACTCCTCGCGGCGGTGCACCACGGTGACGCTGCGAGCGAAGCGGGTGAGGAAGGTGGCCTCCTCCATGGCGGAGTCGCCGCCGCCGACCACGACGATGTCCTGGTCCTTGAAGAAGAATCCGTCACAGGTGGCGCAGGCGCTGACGCCGCGGCCGAGCAACTTCTCTTCACCCGGAATGCCGAGGTAGCGGGCTGCGGCGCCCATTGCCAGCACGACCGCGTGCGCCTGGTAGGTCTCGCCGTTCACGACGACCTTCTTGATCGGGCCGGTGAGGTCGAGTTCCTCGACGTCCTCGGTCCGGATGTCGGTACCGAAGCGCTTGGCCTGTTCGCGCATCTGGTCCATCAGGTCGGGTCCCATGATTCCCTCACGGAATCCGGGGAAGTTCTCGACGTCGGTGGTGGTCATGAGGGCGCCACCGAACTGGGTCCCCTCGAACTGCAGCGGTTCGAGTTCCGCGCGCGCCGCGTAGACGGCAGCGGTGTATCCGGCAGGTCCCGAACCAACGATGATGAGTTCATGAACCGTCGATGGAGTGGTCATGCGGGCCTTCCAGTAGTGAGGGGTGCTCAGTCGTATGGATCAACACCAGACTAAAGGGTGTTGTTCCCGGACTGCAGGTGATACCGGTCGCTCCCCTCTCACGGCCGCTGATCAGCGCAGAGTCTCCCGGATGACGCAGCGTGTGCCCGTGTAGATGGTGGGCATGCATTTGTTGCAATGGATGCAGAGCCCCTCGGGCACGTGCAGGTCGTGGAACTTGTTGACGAGGTCGGGGTCGCGGAGCAGGGCCCGGGCCATCGCGACGAATTCGAACCCTTCGTCGAGTGCGTTCTCGATGGTGTCGAGCCGATTGATGCCGCCGAGGAGGATGAGCGGCATCGACAGCGCGGCACGGAACTGCCGGGCCATCGGGAGGAAGAACGCCTCCTCGAAGGGATAGGTCGGAAAGATCCGCGGCCCGTACACCTTCAGGCCCCAGCCGACCAGTTTGGGCTGTGAGGCAACGAATTCCGCCATCGGGACCTCGCCCCGGAAGAAGTACATTCCGTTGAGCAACGAGCTGCCGCCGGTGAGCTGCAACGCGTCGAGGTGACCGTCGGCTTCAAGGAGCCGGGCGATGCGCAGACTGTCGTCGAGCCACAGCCCCTTCGGGACACCGTCCGCCATATTGAATTTCGCCGTCACGGCCACCGAGTCGCCGGCGGCGCGGCGCACCGTCTCGATCACCCGGCGGGGGAAGGCTGCCCGCCGTTCGAGGCTGCCGCCGTACTCGTCCGTGCGTTTGTTGAGATTCGGGCTCATGAACGAGCTGAGGAGGTAGTTGTGCCCGAGGTGGACCTCGATCGCGTCGAAGCCGGCATCGACGGCGTTGCGTGCGGCGTCTTCGTAGTCGCGGGTGACCTGGTCGAGTTCGTCCCTGGTGGCGCCCCTCACCAGGCCCATGGCCGGTGGGCTGAGACGAGTGGACGGTGCGAGCGTCTTGGTGCGGTTGGACAGCGTGTTCGCGACCAGACCGGCATGACCGATCTGGGCCGCGACCAGTCCCCCTTCGGCGTGGACGGCGTCGGTGAGCCGGCGCAGGTCGGTCACGTGTGCGCGGTCGAGCACGAGGGTGTTCGCGTGGACGCGTCCGCCGGGTGAGACGGCGCAGTAGGCGACGGTGGTCAGGGCGGCGCCGCCGCGCGCGACCTCTGTGTGGAAGTCGACGAGCTGGTCGGTGACCCGGCCGCGCGGCATGACACCTTCGAACGTCGCCGCCTTCACGATGCGGTTGCGCAGAGTCAGGGGGCCCAGGCGAGCCGGCTCCCAGATGTCGGGGCGCGGTGCTGGAACGGTCATGGTGGTCTGCCTTCGAGTGGAGTTGGTGGGACGGTGCTCAGCCGAAGGTCGCGGCCAGCGCGGCGCGGGCCGGACGCCAGGTGAGGCCCAATTCCTCACGGGTTCTGGAATCGTCGGTCGGGGTGGCCGAGGTGAGGAGCCACGCGGCCTCGTAGCTGAGTCCTGCGCTGAGGGGTGTGAGCTTGCCGATCACGTCGGCGATCCGGCCGATGGTGCGAAACGTGCCACCCGACAACGGGATGCGGCGAAGTCGGCGCCCGGAGGACCGTTCGAGGATGTCGATGAGCTGGTTGAACTCGATGAGCTCGCCGCCGCAGACGTATCGCCGGGCGCCGCGGCCGGGTTGCATCGCGGCGGCGTGGACGGCGGCCACGTCCCGCACGTCGATCATCTGCATACCGCCGTCGAATCGGGGTGCCACCCCGCCGTGGACGAGCGCGCCCCAGCCCTGCTCGGTGACACCTCGCGTGGAGCCGAGCCCGGGACCGACGACGCTCGTCGGGTAGGTGATGACCACCGGGGCGCCGGCGTCCTGGAGTGCGCGGGCGATGCGATCGGCAGCCGCCTTGGTGCGACCGTATGCGCTGCGCCCCGATGCCGTCGGACTGTTCGGTCCGATGACGGCGTCGGGTGACGGAAACAGGGCGCTGAAGCTCGCCACGTGGATGATCGGGTCGAGTCCGAGGAACGCCGCCCGGGTGAGGATGGCGGCGGTGGCCTGTGTGTTGATCTCCCACATCAGCTGTTCGCGACGGTCGTCGGTGCCCACCACCCCGGCGGCGTGGAGCAGGGCGTCGCAGCCGTCGAGGAGGCCCGCCACCACGCCGGGGTCGCGGATGTCGCCGAACACCCGCTCGATTCGCGCGGCGGCGTCACCGGCCGCGTCGAGCAGGGCGTCGGCACATTCGGTGGGGAGGACCAGTAACCGCACCGAATGCCCGTCGGCGAGGAGCGCCAGCGTCGTGTGCGCCCCGACGTATCCGGTGCCGCCGGTGACCGCGATCTTCATGTGTCCGTCCCGTTCGAATTACGATGCCACTGGACTCGTAATGAGTACGATATAGCGCGGAGGGCACTTCTGTCCCACAATTCGAACCAATGAATGCAACAGGAACGGGCCGCCCGCGCGACCCGCGGATCGACACCGACGTCCTCGCCGTCACCCGTGCGATGCTCGTGGAATCGGGCTGGGAGCAACTCAGCATGCGAGCCATCGCGACCCGCTCCGGGGTGAGCAGGGCGTCCATCACCCGGCGGTGGCCGTCGAAGGCGCACCTGGTGCTCGACGCCATCCTCGGCGCGACACCCGACCTGACACCGTTCGAGGGCACCGACCGCGAAGGTTGGATCCGCTGGGTGGTGACCGGCAGCGCCGAACTGTTCTCCCGCCCGGAAGTGCGAGCGGCCACGCCGGGCCTGCTGGCCGCGATCCGGGACCACGACGATCTCCGCACCGCGCTCTGGCGGGGATTCAGCGGGCCCAGTACTCAGCTGTTCGGGCGCAAGGAGGGCCCGGGTGAGGCGAGCACCGCGACGGCCGTACTGGTCCTCGCCGCCGGCGCCGCACTGTTCACGAGCCTGATCGCCGTCGAGGACGACACTCCGGAACTCCGCGCGAAGATCCTGGAACTGCTCATGCCGGTCGCACGTTCGGAGAGCGAAAACCGCTGACCGTCAACCGATATCGGTGACAGCGAGTGTCGCCGGGTCTCCCGCGCTGCACTGGCGGCCCACCACGACCGCTGTGATCTGCGGCGGCCGCGGCCCGGCCACCAGGAGCAGGACCCCCGGTTCGCCGTCGAGCCGGACCTCACCGGAACCGAGAAGGGGGCGGGACGGTTCGATAGCGTTGGCGCGCAGACAATCTTCGAGAACCGCGGGATTCTCGAGTGGTCCGAGCTGCCGCGAACCGATCAGGGTGAGGAGGCGTCCGGAATCGAGGTCGGTGCCGAGGTCGAGAACCGGCGGCGCCGACGACGTTCCGGAACCGGGCAAGGCCACCGTCGGCTGCTCGGGTGCCGGACTGTCCGGAGTGACGACCGCGACGGCCACCACGACCGCTGCCGCCGCCGCGAACGTTCCCGCGGCCACCGCCGCCCACTTCCGTCGCCGGGCGAGCGGCACCACAGTGGACGCGTCCCGCTCCGAGGCGAGGGCGCGCCGGATGCGGTCGGCGACGTCGTCGGGAATCGGGGTGGAGACGGAATGATCGCGTCCGAGCGCGCCGAGCTGATCGGTGACCCGGTCGAGTGCGTCGATGACGGCCATGGCCTGCGGGTCGTTCCGGACGAGCGGCCACAGGCGATCGCTGACCGACTCCGGTAGCACCCCGGCATGCAGATCGGCCAGCAGGTCTTCGGAATACGGCGGTTCGGGCAGCGCGGCGTCGGAGGGGTGGGGCTCACGGTCGGCCATGGCACCTCCTCACCGATACATTGTGGTCCGGGACGCCGGGGCACTGCCCCGCTCCTACTTCGGTTTGACGCCCCGGAGTCATGATCGGTTCCCCTCCACCCGAAAATATTCGAGCGAGGCGGCCAGCTTCTTCCGGCCACGGGCGCAGCGGCTCTTCACGGTGCCCTCCGGAACCCCGAGAAGCGTGGCGGCCTCGCTGGTCGAGCGGCCCTCGAGGTCGACGGCCACGATCGCGGTCCGCTGATCCGGTGGGAGCCGGGCCAGAGCGCGCTCGACCACCAGGCTGAGTTCCACCTCGGACACGTAGTCGCGGGTGTCGCGCGGTTCGTCGTCCTCCTCGGCGGAGAGGGACACCGCCGGGCGAGCCTTGTTCCGGCGGATGCGGTCGAGGCAGGCGTTGACGACGATCGTGTGCAGCCAGCTCCGGACCGCGGCGTCCCGGCGGAACGAGCCGGCGTTGCGATGTGCGGACAGCAGCGCCTCCTGCAACGCGTCCGCGGCATCCTCGGCGGTGTAACTGGTGCGTTTGGCGACGTGCCACAGATGGTCGTAGTGGCGTCCGAGCAGTGTCTCGAATGCGTGCCGGTCGCCGGCGACGTGCGCCGCCAACAGGTCGACGTCCGAGGGCTCACCCTCGGAATCCCCCCGGAAGATTCGCACCGGCGGATGTTAGCTCAGTTCGCCGGCCCGCGAGCACCGGGTGCCGACTACGTCGCGGCGTTGAAACCGATGTCCGCGATGGACGATTGATTCTTGCCACCCGAATTGCTGAGGCCGGTGATCCACACCAGCACGTTCTTGGTGGGCCCCTCCGACTTCAGCGGGATGTCGGTGACACCGTTGCCGAGCACCTTCGACCCGAGCACCTGCGTCTGGTCGAGGGTCGGGTTCTCCGACGGGGCGCTGCGGATCTCGACGTTGGTGCCCGGTGTCGGCGAATTGATCCACACGCTCGACAGGGTGGCCGGCTCGTCCAGCGTGACCATCAGGCCCACCCCGTTCTTCAGCGCGGGGAAGGGCTGAAAGTACGAGTCGGTGCTCCACACGGTGGACGTGTTGCCGTCGACGGCCAGCCGGGCGTTGGCGGCGGAGTCGGGGGTGCCCTGCGGCGAGAACACCGTTGCCCCGGAAGGCGTGATCGGTGCGACGTTCGCCGCAGGCGCGGGCGCGGGTGCAGGCGACTCGGGGTTGGGCGGCGGCTCGGCCGAGGTGGTGAGCCCGAAGTCCTGCTCGGTGAGCGGGGCGTCGGAGCTGCTGCCCGTGAGGAACGTCGCGAGCCAGAAGCCCAGTAGCGCCAGCACGATGATCGTCACGACCGCCAGGCCCACGAGCGCGGCGATCATCCGGTTGGACTTCTTCTTCTCCGCCTCCAGCGCTTCCGGGTCGGCGAGGGCGTGACCGGACGGGCTCGGTCCCCGCTGCCCGAGGCGCAGCACGGGGATGAATTCGGTCTTGTCGTTGACGACGGACGCCTGATCGAGAATGTGCTGCACGGTGGCGGCCGTGCGGATTCCACCGTTCGGCTCGAGCGACCGCAGAGCCACCGCGGAGATCTCGAACGGAACCTCCGGCCGGATCACCCGCGGTCCGATCGGCTGCCCGCTCGAGTCGCGGTCGGCCAGTCGCATGCCGCCGACGCTGCCGGGGCGAGGCGAACCCGACGGATCACCGGCCGGGGCGGACGGGTCGCCCAGCGGCCAGCGGGCGGTGATGAGGGCGTAGAGCATGGCGCCCAGACCGCGCACGTCGGAACTCGAGTCGGAATCGGCGAGCGTGGCCGGGAACGCCAGCACGGCATCGCCGTTGATGCTGATACGGACTCGGTCGGGGTGATCGATGGACAGTGCCCCACCGGCCCGGTGGGCGGTCTCGGCGGCCGCGGCGAGCGCACGTATGGCACTGGCGGCGCCGATCGGAGAAGGCTTGGTGTCGGCCATCTCCCGCAACGAACGCCCTGGGGTCCACTCGGCGACGACGATGCCGCCCGAGCTGCCACGGACCACGTCGAGCACGCGGGCGAGACCGGGGGAATTGATCCGGCCCAGTCGCAGAGTGCGGGACAGAATGGCCTGCGGGCCTTCGGGACCGGCCGAGGTGGAGCGTTGTTCGGCGTCCACGAACGTGAGAGCGACCTCGCGGTCGAGCTTGACGTCGAGTGCCTGCCAGAACTGCAGGCCGCGCGAACCGCCGTGCGGTGTCAGCAGTCGGTACCGGCCGCCCGCGACGGAGGCGCCGGGAATGAGCTTGGGGCCACGGGGAGTACGGCGGGGACCTGCGCCGGGCTCACGCCCGGGCGCGGGTGTGATCGGGATCACGCCGGTGTCGTAGCTGAGATCCCGTGCGGGGGCAGCGCCCATGTGACGTGTGTCTCCGCGCGATTCGCTTGCCTCGTCGGCGGCAGTCTTCGGCGCGGCCTTCGTCTCGGCGCCGGCACCGTTGCGATCGCCGGTCTCCTTGCTCTGACCCGTTTTCGGAGTGTCTGCGGAGCCCGCGGACGGGGCTGCGTCCTTCGTCTGCGGTGCGTCGGCGCCGGCCTGCTTGTCGGACTTCGCGGAGCCGGCGGAGGCCGACTCGGACGAGATCCGGGTGGTCGGGGCGTCGACGCCGTTGGGGGTGGCGGCCGAATCGCGTTCGGACGCTTGCACCGTAGAACCTCCGGCTCTCTTGCTGCCGGCCACGTCGTCGTCGCTCACCCTCACTCCTTCATTCTCGAATGCCCAACTCCGACCAGTACCGGGCGGCGATCCGACCCGCTCGTGTCCAGGGTACGGGAGTCCACCGGGTCGTTCGATACCACGCGGCTGTCCTCCGACCTCGTGCGGTGTGGCACGGACCACGGGAATCAGTTCTGTTTCGGCGTCTGCGAGCGGGTCGACCTCCGGTTCCGGTGCGGCGCCGCGACCGCGCAGGGCACGAACCTTGCGGGTGACGGCGACGGTGATGGACACGATCTCGGGGATCTTCGCGAACCAGAGGATCACGAAGGTGACGACGAGCATCAGGACGCCGCTGATCATGACCCGGACCATCGAGCCCGGACCGCCGAACAAACTGGTGAGACGGTCGAGCCCGAGAAGGCGGTCGGCACCGAGCATGACGAGCGCACCCGCCATGGACGCGAGCACCACCACCCACACGGTCTTGCCGACGTTCGCCATCTGCAGGTTGCCGAGGCTGCGGTGCAGCAGATATCCGCCGACGACCGCTCCGGTGATGTAGCCGAGGCCGTTGGCCACGCCGAGGAGGATCACCACCTGGTCGTCGCTCGAGGCGATCATCGGGGTGAGTGCGGACAGCGCGATCTTCACCGCGGTGATGCCCAGGACGATCCACGTGGGTGTCCACGCCTGTTCTCGCGCGTAGAAGACGCGCAGCTGGATCAGCACGAGCGAGTACGGGATGAGGGTGAACGCCGACCAGCTCACGGCCTGGCCGAGGCGTTCGGCGTCGCCCGAACCGAAGTTGCCGTACCCGTACAGCGCCTGACCGATCTCGGGGCCGGCGAACGTGAGGAACGTGATGATCGGGACGAGCGAGATCATCGTCAGCCGGGTGGCGACGGACAGATCGTCGACGACGGCGGGGGTGTCGTCGGCGGCGGCGTTGCGGCTGAGCCGCGGCATGATCGCGGTGAGGACCGTCACGCCCAGCACGCCGTACGGCAACTGCAGCAGGAGCCAGGCGTTGTTGTAGATCGCGGGACCCGACGCGTCCGCGTGCGACGAGATGCGGGTGGCGACGATCATGCCGGCCTGGCTGATCAGCACGTACAGCACGATGGCGACGGCCATGCCGCCGAACTGCTTGAGCCGGTCGTCGAGGCCCCACAGCGGTTTCAGCGAGATGCCCTCGCGCCGGATGGCCGGCACCAGGCTCATCGCCTGCACGACGACACCGAGGGTGACGCCGACACCGAGTACCAGCAGCTTCGGGTCGCTCATCCGCACCGGGTCGAGGGTGATCTCCCCCGGGGTCGCGTAGTAGATCACCAGCACGGTAAGCATCACGACGTTGTTCAGCACCGGAGCCCAGGCCCCGGGTTTGAACACCTGCCGGGTGTTGAGAATGGCCGTGAGCAGCGCCGACAGTCCGTAGAACAGGATCGCGGGCAGGAGGAGATAGGACAGGGCTGTGGTGAGGGACGTGTTCACCTTGCCGTCCGCCGACAGGAAGACGTGGGTGGTGAGTACGGGTGCCGCGGCGGTCGCGAGGAGCGCCGCCGTCCCCAAGAGAACGCACGTCGCGGTGAACAGGCGCCGCACGAACGCCGCACCCTGGTCCGGGTCCTCGCGCTCGGCACGTACCAGGACCGGCACGACGATCGCGGTGAGCACGGCGCCCAGCACGAGCTCGGAGATCATGTTCGGGATCTGGCTGGCGACGGTGAACGAGCTGGCCACCGAGCCACCCAGCAGCGTCAGGACCAGCAGCTGTTTGGCGAAGCCGGTGATGCGGCTGACGAGCGTCGCGACCGCGATGGAACCGGTGGACGCCAGAAGACGGGAGTTGCTCTGCTTCTGCGGAGCGGTCGACGGACCGGAATCCCGGACCGGAGGCGGCGTGGGGTCGACCCGGATGGCCGCGAACTGCACCGTCGGCGCCTCGTCCGGCCGGATCTCCCGAGCCCAGTGGTCCCGTTCCCACGGCGCGACCCGGGGATGGGAGCGATCGGGAAGCCTCTGGCCCCTACTGGGCAAGTTCCCGGTCATGAACGTTCGTACCCTTCGTCAGCTGGATCCGGCTGGCCGCGGAATCGATGCCACAGCCGGCGGCCGGCGAGGAACAGCAGCAGAGCACCCGCGCATGCTGTCAGTATCGCCAACGCCTGCCCGTACGCGTTGGACCGTACCGTCACGCTGGTCGGCTCTCCCAGTTGCTGTCCATCGGCGGTGGTCAGAGAGAATTTGACGACGAGCTTGCGCGAGTCGTTGGCCTCGGTGGGAACGGTGAGGGTGCGACTGCCGCGCGGGGGCAGCGTGGTGGGGCCGATGTCGGTGATCGTCATCCCGGACGGCGCATCCACCTGCAGACGCACTGTGATCCCGACCGGCAGGTCGTTCCGGGCCACCAGCAGCAGGGGGCTCTGTTCCGACGCCAGGGTGTAGACGCCGCCAGGTGACACGACGGTGACGGCCCCGAACATATCGTCCATGGTTTCGGCCACCTCGTCGGCGCGCAGGTCGGCCGCCTCTTCCGCGGACCGCCGTTCGTCGTCGCGGCGGTGGGCGAGGCTCATCGACCGCACGAGGTCCTCACGCAGCGGCGCCGTGAAGCGTTCCGGAGTGAGGGGGGCCTGCGGGTCGTCGACCAGCGCGGCGTTCAGCGCCTCGATGCGCGGCATCTGCGTTGCCGCGGCGTCGCGGAGATGGGCGGGGACGCCGTCCTCGGCGGCCTGATCGGGGTACTCCAGGGCCGCGGCCTCGGGTGATCCGGGCTGACGTCCCAGCAGCGCGGGCAACGGCCGGGGGGTGGCCAGCCCCGACCGCATCAGCGAGGACACCGTGGACAGCAGCGTCTTCGCGTCGTCGGCGCCTGCCGTCCACAGTTGCGGCGGCACCACCATCAGCGAGCGGGGTGTGCCGGAGGCCCGCGCGGCCTCCGGTTCGAGGGCAGACCACGACACCGCGCCGAGCGCGTCCTGCAGTCGCGCGGTCTGCGAATCGTCCGACAGGTCGTACCGGGCGCGTTCCGGGGTGTAAGACGGGGTTTGCGGGGTGGTCCCCATGGCGGCGAGGGCGGTGCCGACCGAGGGGTCGAACAGCAGGGCGTCGACGCTTCCGGTGGCCGTGGACGTCTCGGCCGCGGCCGGGGTGGGTTCCCCGGTTCCCCCGTTTCCGGGGACGGGAACCGGGGCTGGTGTCGCCTCGATGACGTGGGCGCTGTCGCGGGGTGCGGTCGTGTCGACGGAGTTCGCGGCCACGAGCGTGGTGGTCGCTTCGTCCCCGCGGATCATCTGCGCGGTCGCGTCGTCGAGCACGCCCGCGTCGCTCCACACGAAATTGCGCAGCGACGTCACACCCAGCACGTTGTCGACGATGTCGGCGGGGGCCTCGACGGCCGTGGCGGTGAGGTCCGGGTTCGCGACCTCGGTGATCGCGGACAGGTCGGCCTGCGCGAACGGCACCGACGTGGTGCACATGGTGGCGGCCAGCGACCGGGCCCGTTCGAGCCACGCGGACGCGGCGTCCTTGCCCGTCCCCTCGTGGGCGGAACCGGTGGGGTCGGACGGATCGTCCACCACCAGGTATCCGCGGGTCATGTTCTCGACGGTGATCAGCAGGTCCGGGTCCACCGCCAGGCACAGACTGTCCCGGAGCGTGTGGTCGCGGTCGACGCTTTCCCTGGTGGCGAACTCGGCCGCTGCGAGGAGTTCGTCGAGCCGGCCACCGTCTTCGAGCGACGTCGCGAGTTCGTCGTCGACGAGACGGACCGGTTCGGTGACCGAGCCCGGAACACCCGCCGCGAGCCGGGGCCGGTCGGCGAGCGGCCACAGCATGGTGACGGCGACCGGGCTGGAGATGTCCGGGGGCACGGCCGGACTTCCGGGAACCCCGAACACGGGCAGCAGGAATCGGGCGTCGTCGAGGCGCGCGGCCCCGCCGTACTCCGGGGTGCCGTTGACGTTCACCATCAGCGGGTACACGCCGGGTTCGGTGATGTCGAGGGACACGTCGGTGTCGGAGCGCAGCGGCAGCGACAGCGTGAACTGCTTGCTCTGCCCCTCGTCGAGGCGCCCCGCCACCGTGTCGAACATGCCGACCGTGTCGTACCGGGACTGATCGAGGGTCAGCGACGTACGGAGACCCTCACTGCTCGCGACGGCCGGGGCGCGCTGCATGCGCACGCTGACGTCGCGGACCGTGCGGTCGCCGACGTTCTTCACCGAGCCCGTGACCGTGACGAACGGGTCGCTGGTGGTGGTGACGGTGGACGGCGTGACGTTGTCGATGTGCAGCTCGAGAAACTCGGGATCCTCGTCGACCATCTGGGTCCCGGCGCTCTCGGGCGGCACGGGATCCTGGGCGGTCGCCACAACGGTGCTGGTGGGAGCCAGAACGACCGCGAGTGCGGTCAACGTCACGGCACCGACCCGACGCAAAGCCATCCTCATCCGGCGTCTGGCCCCTTCTGGAGCTTCAGGTCGGGTGCGGTCGGGGTGGTCGTCATCTTGGAGATCAAGTCACCGGCGATTTCTGCGAGTTTCCGTTCGTCTGCGTAGGCCAGGCGTGATCCCAGCTCGGCGAGCGGCACCCACGCTACCTCGGTGACTTCCACGTCTTCGTCCGACAGTTCCCCACCGAGGCATCTGAGCAGATAGTGGTGGACGGTCTTGTGGACGCGGCGGCCCTCGGTGACGAACCAGTAGTCGATACTGCCGAGCGACGCGAGGACGGTGCCCTGGATGCCGGTCTCTTCCTCGACCTCACGCATCGCGGTCTGTTCCGCGGTCTCACCCTGTTCGATGTGTCCCTTGGGCAGCGACCACAGCAGCCGCCCGCGACGATCCGTACGACCGATCAGCGCGGCGCACAGATTCTCCCGCGGCCCACCGAGACCGTTCACGACGAGTCCCCCCGCCGACGTTTCCCGAACCGTCCTCATGTGGGGTTTCGCGGGTTTGCCGACGGCGCCGCGCCGCCGCGAGTTGCGGCGACTCCTGTTCGCACGTTCGGCAGCAGACACCCCATCGATAGTAGTTGGCTTTACCGTTTCCACCTGAACGCCGCACCCGAACCGAGACGCTTCGTGACACTCCCGTGGTGAACCGAACTACGAGGTGACAGCGTGTATGCGTATCCGGCTATTTGCGCACCTCGGTAAGCTTCCTGGACGTGACTGCCCCTTCTCTCGACGACGAGCGCCGTACGCGACTGCTTGCCGGTGCCGCGGTGACGCTGCGTGAGCTGTCCGAAGTCCTGACGCCGCTCGGTGAGAGGTTCGCTTCCGCCGGTCACGAGTTGTACCTGGTGGGGGGCAGCGTCCGGGACGCGATCCTGGGCCGCCTCGGCACCGACCTCGACTTCACGACCGACGCCCGGCCGGAGCAGGTGCAGAAACTGCTGTCGGGCTGGGCCGACAACCAGTGGGACACGGGCATCGACTTCGGGACGATCAGCGCGGCCAAGGCCGGGCAGCAGATCGAGATCACCACGTACCGCGCCGACGCATACGACCGGGTGTCGCGCAATCCCGTGGTCCAGTTCGGGTCGAAACTCGAGGACGACCTGGTGCGCCGCGATTTCACGGTCAACGCGATGGCCGTGCGGATCGGTGCGGACGGTTCACAGGACTTCGTCGATCCGCTCGGAGGCATGGACGCGCTGCTCGCCGGGGTGCTCGACACTCCGTCGGCGCCGGAGAACTCGTTCAACGACGACCCGCTACGCATGTTGCGGGCCGCACGGTTCGTGTCCCAGCTGGGTTTCACCCTGCACGAGCGCGTGCATCGGGCGATCACCGATATGGCATCGCAGATCGAGCGGATCACGGCCGAGCGGGTGCGTGCGGAACTCGACAAGCTGATCCTCGGCGAGTTCCCGATCGACGGCATGAACGTGATGTGCGAGACGGGCCTGGCCGACTACGTGCTGCCCGAGGTACCGCAGATGAAGCTCGAGATCGACGAGCATCATCAGCACAAGGATGTGTACTGGCACTCACTGACCGTGCTGAAGCAGGCCGTCGACCTCGAGGAGGGCGACCCCGACCTGGTGTTGCGGTGGGCGGCGTTGCTGCACGACGTCGGCAAACCGGACACGAAGCGCAACGAGCCGGGCGGCGGCGTCAGCTTCCACCACCATGAGGTGGTGGGCGCGAAGATGGTCCGCAAGCGGATGCGGGCGCTGAAGTACTCGAAGCAGATGGTCGACGACGTCTCGCAACTCGTGTTCCTCCACCTGCGGTTCCACGGCTACGGCAAGGGTCAGTGGACCGACTCCGCCGTGCGCCGGTACGTGACGGACGCAGGTCCCCTGCTGCCGCGGCTCCACAAACTGGTCCGCGCCGATTGCACCACCCGCAACAAGCGGCGGGCGGCCGCTCTGCAGGCGACGTACGACGACATCGAGGAGCGGATCGCCCGGCTCGCCGAGCAGGAAGACCTCGCGCGCGTGCGCCCCGACCTCGACGGCAACGCCATCATGGAGCTGCTCGGCATTCCGGCCGGCCCGGACGTCGGGAAGGCCTGGAAGTACCTCAAGGAGCTGCGGCTCGATCGCGGACCTCTCAGCCGGGACGACGCGGAGGCCGAACTGCTGTCGTGGTGGGCTGCGCAGAAGGGCTGACTGCCCGTCGGTCGTACTCCGAACCAGGGCGACCGCCCCACCATAGAAGTGACGACGGTCACATCGCTCCGTCGACTCGTCCGAACGGACTCACCACTGCGCCGCACCCCGGGTGCGAGAGACGTCATCGAACGCTCACCGGGGTTAATCCCGACGAAACACGCCTGTCGGCACCATTGATACAGGTCGTGAGCCAGGTGGACACGCGGCGACCGTGCAGGTGAGGAGCTAGTCGATGCAGCAGCAGAAAGCCGGTACTTCCACAGTGAAGACCGCCTGCTCGTACTGCGGTGTCGGCTGCGGCATGGTGCTCGAGGTCGGGGTCGATCCCGAGACGAATGCGCGCCGAGTGCTCAAGGCGTCCGGCGACAAGGACCATCCCACCAACTTCGGCCGTCTCTGCACCAAGGGTGCGACGAGCGCCGAGATGCTCGTGGCCGGTGGCCGCATGGAAACCGGATACGTGCGGGACGAGCGCGGGGAGGCGCCCACCTCTGTGGATGTCGCCGCCGCCATCAGCGAAACCGCCCGCCGACTGAAGGAACAACTCGACGAGCACGGCCCGGACGCCCTGTCCTTCTATGTCTCCGGTCAGATGTCCATCGAGGCGCAGTACCTCGTCACCAAACTGGCGAAGGGTTTCGTCGGCACCAACCAGATCGAGTCGAATTCGCGGCTCTGTATGGCCAGTGCGGGCACCGGCTACAAGCAGTCGCTGGGTGCGGACGGCCCGCCCGGGTCGTACCAGGATTTCGACAAGGCCGACGTGTTCTTCGTGATCGGCGCCAACATGGCGGACTGTCACCCCATCCTGTTCCTGCGGATGATGGACCGCGTCAAGGCCGGCGCCAAGCTGATCGTCGTCGACCCACGTCGCAACGCGACCGCAGACAAGGCGAACCTGTTCATGCAGATCGCCCCGGGCACCGACCTCGCGCTGCTCAACGGCCTGCTGCACCTGCTCGTGAAGAACGGGCACACCGATCCCGAGTTCATCGCCGAATTCACCGAGGGCTGGGAGGTGATGCCGGAGTTCCTCGAGGAGTACACGCCCGAGAAGGTCGCGGAGATCACCGGTATCCCCGAATCCGACATCCGTCAGGCCGCCCAGTGGATCGGCGAGGCCGAGAACTGGATGAGCTGCTGGACGATGGGCCTCAACCAGAGCACCCACGGCACGTGGAACACCAACGCGATCTGCAACCTGCACCTGGCGACCGGGGCGATCTGCCGTCCGGGCAGCGGCCCGTTCTCCCTCACCGGTCAGCCGAACGCGATGGGCGGCCGCGAGATGGGGTACATGGGTCCCGGACTGCCGGGGCAGCGGTCGGTGCTCGCCGCCGACGACCGGGCGTTCATCGAGGACCTGTGGGAGCTGCCGGAAGGCAGCGTCCGCACCGAGGTCGGCACCGGCACCGTCGACATGTTCGAGCGCATGGTGGCGGGCGAGATCAAGGCCTGCTGGATCATCTGCACCAATCCCGTTGCCACCGTGGCGAACCGGCGGACGGTCATCGAAGGACTCGAGGCCGCAGAGCTCGTGATCACCCAGGACGTCTTCCTCGACACCGAGACCAACGGATACGCCGACATCCTGCTGCCCGGGGCGCTGTGGGCGGAGTCGGATTCGGTGATGATCAACTCCGAGCGCAACCTCACCCTGCTGCAGCAGGCCGTCGACCCGGTCGGTCAGGCGCTGCCCGACTGGCAGATCATCGCCCGTGTCGCCTGCGAGATGGGGTACGCGGACGCGTTCACGTACGAGTCCTCGGAGGATGTGTTCGAGGAGATCAAGCGCACCTGGAATCCCAAGACCGGCTACGACCTCCGCGGCGTCACCTACGACCGTCTGCGGGAGACGCCCGTGCAGTGGCCGAGCCCGCCCGGCGACCGCACCGATCGCAACCCGATCCGCTACGTCAACGACGGCGTCAGCCAGAACCTGCTGTCGGCACCCGACGGTTCACTCCCCCGGCTCGCGTTCGCCACCGCGAGCGGCAAGGCCGCCTTCTTCGCGCGCCCGCACATGCTGCCCGCCGAGATGCCCGACGACGACTACCCCTTCGTGCTCAACACCGGACGGCTGCAACATCAGTGGCACACCATGACGAAGACCGGCAAGGTCGCCAAGCTCAACAAATTGAACTCCGGCCCGTTCGTCGAGATCAATCCGGCTGACGCCCAGAAGCTCTCGATTGCCGACGGCGACAAGGTGGAGGTCGCGTCCCGGCGCGGCCGCGCGGTGCTTCCTGCCGTCGTCAGCGACCGCGTGCTGCCCGGCGGGTGTTTCGCCCCGTTCCACTGGAACGACTCGTTCGGTGAATATCTCAGCATCAACGCCGTCACCAACGACGCCGTCGACCCCACGTCCTTCCAGCCGGAGTTCAAGGCGTGCGCCGTCTCACTGACCCGGGTGGCCCCGGTGTCCACTCCGGAGGTTCTGGAATCGGGCGGGGCCCTCACCCTCGCGCAGGGCTCGCCCGCCGCGGAGATGAGCCGCATTCTCGGACTGGACGACTCCGCCTCACCCAGTTTCGACGAACACGAACGCATGTACCTCGCGGGACTGATGGCCGGTTTGCAGTCCACCGAATTGCAGGGCGTCCCGGTGCTTCCGCGCAGTGCGCCGATCTCCGGGTCGAAAAGGGTGTGGTTGGACGGGCTCATGGCGGGTCTGTTCTCCCGCACCGAAGTTCCGGACGGCACTACGGCGCCGGACGGGAGTCCCGCGAACGCTGAATCGGTCCAGCATCCGGTGGTCGTGGTGTGGGCGTCGCAGACCGGCAATGCGGAGGAGTTCGCCGCCGAATGCGCCGGACAACTCGAGGCGGCCGGTCACGGCACCCGCCTGGTCAGCATGGACGAGTACGACGTCGCGGGCCTCGCCGACGTCCGCGATCTCCTGATCATCACCAGCACGTTCGGGGACGGCGACGCCCCCGACAACGGCAGCAGCTTCTGGTCGGCGCTCAGCAGCGACGAGGCCCCGAGGCTGTCGCAGACCCGGTACGCCGTACTGGCTTTCGGTGACTCGAACTACGACGATTTCTGCGGGCACGGCAAGCGGCTCGACGCGCGGTTGGAGCAGCTCGAGGCGAAGCGACTGACCGAGCGCGTCGATTGCGAACCCGACTACGAGGACCAGGCCCGTGAGTGGTTGACCCAGGTGCAGAACCTCGTTCGTGAGCGGGCGGCCGACGGTGCGACCGCGGCCCCTGCCGCACCGGCGCCGGCCCGGCCCGCGGCGAAGAAGGCAGCGACGTTCACGCGCAAGACGCCGTTGGTCACCCGGTTGACGAGGAACATTCCGCTCAGCGCGGCCGGATCGTCGAAGGACGTGCGGCAGTTCGGCTTCGAGGTGAGCGATCCGGAGTTCTCCTACGAGGCCGGCGACGCGCTCGGTGTCTGGCCCACCAACAGCGACGCCGTCGTCGACGAGTGGCTGAAGGTCACCCGCTCGATCCCGGACACGCCCGTCACGTTGCCGGACCTGCCGGAGATGACGCTGCGGGAGGCGCTGCGGACGAAGCTCGAGATCACCAAGGTGACCCCCGAACTGCTGCGGTTCGTGCAGAGCCGCACCCAGGACACCGAATTGGCGCGGCTGCTGCGCCCGCAGAACAAGATCGCGCTCCAGCAATGGTTGTGGGGACGGCAGTCGATGGACGTGCTGGCGCAGTACGCAGTCGATGCCGACGCGGACGAGTGGCTCGGCGTCCTCAAACGCCTCCAGCCGCGGCTGTACTCGATCTCGTCGAGCCCCAAGGTCGATCCCGGTGAAGTGCAGCTGACCGTCTCCGCGGTGCGCTACAACCACGAGGGCAAGAACCGTTCCGGCGTGTGCTCGACGTTCCTCGCCGACCACTGCGATGACGCCGACGTGCCGATCTTCGTGCAGAAGTCGGCGCACTTCCGTCCCCCGCAGGCCGCCGACGCACCGATGATCATGGTCGGACCCGGCACCGGGATCGCACCGTTCCGCGGATTCCTGCACGAGCGTCGGGAATTGGGTCACACGGGCAAGAACTGGATGTTCTTCGGCGAACAGCACGAGGCAACCGACTTCTACTACCGCGAGGAGATGGAAGCTATGCACCGCGACGGATTTCTCACCCACCTCGATGCAGCGTTCTCCCGGGACCAGCGGCAGAAGATCTACGTGCAGGACCGTATTCGCGAACACGGCGCCAAGCTGTGGGGCTGGATGCAGGAGGGTGCCGCCCTGTACGTGTGCGGCGACGCCAGCCGGATGGCCAAGGACGTCGACGAGACTGTCCGCGAAGTCGTCCGCACCCACGGGCGGCTGGACGAAGAGGACACCGAGCTGTACATGAAGCAGCTTTCCAGCGACAAGCGCTACGTGCGGGACGTGTACTGATCCGCATTTGCGGAAATCTGCACTTGATCGGTCCGTATCTGCCGACATAGTATGTCGGTCATGACGCATGTGCGGACAACCGTCGGATGACGGGTATTCGAATTCGCCAGGCCGCGGAACTGCTCGGTGTCAGCGACGACACGGTCCGGCGGTGGATCGACAACGGCAGCCTCGCCGCGGAGAAGGACGAGTCGGGCCGCAAGGTGATCGACGGCGTCGCGCTGGCCGAGTTCGCACGCGCCAACGCGGCCAAGTCCCCGGACCTGCTCGGGTCGGAGTCCTCGGCGCGCAACCGGTTCACCGGCATCGTCACGGCGGTCGTAATGGACAAGGTGATGGCCCAGGTCGAGATGCAGTGCGGGCCCTTCCGCATCGTGTCGCTCATGAGCAGTGAAGCCGTCCGCGACCTAGGGCTCGAGCCCGGCAAGGTCGCGGTAGCCGTCGTCAAGTCGACCACGGTGATCGTCGAAACACCTGGAGGAGATTCGTGAAGATGTCCTGGCGCAGGAGCACGACCGGAGTGGCCGCGGCCGCGCTCGGTCTCGCTCTGGTCACCGGTTGCGGTTCGAACGACGACAGTTCCGCGTCCGGCTCCGCGGAAGGCGGCGACATCACGGTGTTCGCCGCTGCGTCGCTGAAGAACACCTTCACCGAACTCGGCGAGATGTACCAGACCGCGCACCCCGGATCCCACGTGGAGTTCAGCTTCGCGGGTTCCTCCGACCTCGCCGCGCAACTCGACCAGGGCGCCACGGCCGACGTGTTCGCGTCCGCCGACACGAACAACATGACGAAGGTGGTCGACGCCGGCCTCGTCGCGGGCAGTCCGGTGAACTTCGCCACCAACACGCTGACCATCGTGACGTCACCCGGAAACCCCAAGGGCATCACCTCTTTCGCGGACCTGAACCGTGAGGGAACGCTGGTGGTCACGTGCGCCCCGCAGGTCCCGTGTGGTTCTGCGACTCAGAAGGTCGAGACCGCTTCGGGTGTAGACCTCACCCCCGTGAGTGAGGAGTCGTCGGTCACCGACGTACTGAACAAGGTGACGGCCGGTCAGGCGGACGCCGGACTCGTGTATGTCACCGATGCGGCCGGCGCGGGCGACAAGGTGACGGCCGTGGCGTTCCCGGAGGCCGCACAGGCCGTGAACACGTATCCGATTGCTGCGCTGTCCGCCTCGAAGGATCCTGAACCGGCGCAGGGCTTCCTCGACCTCGTCACCGGACCCGAGGGTCAGGCAGTGCTGGCGAAGGCAGGATTCGCCCAGCCGTGATCCGAGCGGCGCGCGTCAGAGTTCCGTCCGGCCTGCCGGGCTGGATCTTCGTGCCGGCAGCGCTGGGCGGCCTGTTCGTCGTCCTGCCGCTGTTCGCGATGCTGGCGAGCGTCGACTGGTCGCGCTTCGTCGAACTGGTCACGTCGGAATCCTCACTCGCGGCGCTGGAGCTGAGTCTGCGCACCGCCGCCGCGAGTACCGCACTGTGCATCCTGCTGGGTGTCCCGATGGCAGCAGTGCTGTCCCGCAGCAGTTTTCGCGGCCTGCACGTGTTGCGTTCTCTGGTGCTGCTGCCGTTGGTGCTCCCGCCGGTGGTTGGGGGTATCGCCCTGCTGTACACGTTCGGCCGGAGAGGTCTCATCGGGCAGCACCTCGAGGTCGCGGGCATCCACATCGCCTTCACCACCACGGCCGTGGTGCTCGCGCAGACGTTCGTCGCGCTGCCGTTCCTGGTGGTGAGCCTCGAGGGTTCGCTCCGCACCGCAGGCAACCGGTACGAGCACGCCGCCGCGACGCTCGGTGCGAGCCCCACCACCGTGTTCCGGCGGGTGACGCTTCCGCTGGTGCTGCCCGGGCTGGTGTCCGGGGCGGTGTTGTCGTTCGCCCGGGCACTCGGCGAGTTCGGGGCCACGCTGACATTCGCGGGCAGTCTGCAGGGTGTCACGCGGACCCTGCCGCTCGAGATCTATCTGCAGCGCGAGACCGACGCCGATGCGGCCGTGGCGTTGTCGCTGGTGCTCGTGGTGGTCGCCGTCGTCATCGTGGTCGGTTCGCGGGGCTGGGCGTCGAGGGCCGCGCTGTGACCGGCCTGAGCGTCGAGGCTAGGGTCGATGCCCGCGGCGTCGAGGTGGGATTCGACCTCGCCGAGGGTGAGGTGCTGGCCGTCCTCGGACCGAACGGCGCCGGCAAGTCGACGGCGCTCTCGGTGGTGGCGGGACTGGTGCGCCCCGACGCCGGACGGGTCGAACTGAACGGGCGGGTGCTCACCGACACCGACCGCGGCATCGCGCTGCCGCCGCACCGGCGCGGCATCGCGCTGCTCGCGCAGCAGGCGCTGTTGTTTCCGCACCTGACGGTGGCCGCCAATGTGGCGTTCGCGCCGCGCAGTTCCGGGCGCGGGCGCCGGGAGGCGCGGGCGATCGCGGAGAAGTGGCTGGACGCGGTCGATGCGTCCCAGTTCGCTGACCGTCGTCCGCACGAGTTGTCCGGGGGGCAGGCGCAGCGGGTCGCGGTCGCCCGTGCACTCGCCGCGGAGCCGCAGGCACTCCTGCTCGACGAACCGATGTCGGCCCTCGACGTGGCCGCGGCGCCCGCCCTGCGCGTGCTGCTCCGGCGGGTGCTGAGGGAAGGGAACCGGACCGCGGTCGTGGTCACCCACGACATCCTCGACGCGCTGGCGCTGGCCGACCGGGTGATCGTCGTCGAGGGCGGTCAGGTCGTCGAGTTCGGTTCGGTGCGAGACGTGCTGACGCGGCCCCGCAGCGCGTTCGCCGCGCGGATCGCCGGACTCAACCTCGTACCCGTGTTCGGTGTACAGGACGGCTTCGAGACCGAAACCGGCGTCCGGATGCACGGTCTGCCCGACGCCGACTTCGTGCCGGGCGCACCGGCGGTCGCGGTGTTTGCACCGCACTCGGTGGCCGTCCACCGCCGTTCCCCGGAAGGTAGTCCCCGCAACGTCTTCCGGGTGTCGATCTCCGAGATCGAGGTGCGGGGGCCGACGGTCCGCGTGCGCGCCGCCGAGGCGGGTGGCCGGCTCGAGCTGAGCGCGGACGTGACAGCGGCGTCCGTCGCGGAACTCGATCTGCTGCCGGGGCTGGACGTGTTCTTCGTCGTCAAGGCCACCGAGGTCGCCCTCCACGCCGTGCGTACTTGTTAACCGCCCGCGGTTGACAAGTACTCACGGGTGCAGAGACGCGTGCATCAGGTAGACGTTGTAGCTGTCCCACTCCGAGATCGTGAAATACAGATCCTTGTCCGTCGACCACGGATGCATGAAGCCGCCGTACGCCATCGGGTAGGCGGCCGTGTCGACGAGCGTCGCGCCGTCCGACCACACACCCTGCGGGCTCGTCGACTGCCGCAGGATGATCGAGCCGCCGACGGGCTCGAGGTAGCTCATCAGCCAGGTGCCCGCGGTCGCGTCGTATCGGACTGACAGTTCGCTGGCCACTCCACCGACGATGGGGGTCGCGAGGTGCTGGGACACGGGGGTCCAAATGCCGTCCGACCAGTACTGGTACGACGTGGTGTTGAGCACCTGGTCGACGGGGACGCGGGCCAGGCCGATGGTGCCGATCCGGCCGTTGGGGGTGCCGAACATGTACACGTAGTCGCCCTGCGGCACCATCGCCGACACCTGGAATCGGGCGCCGAAGATGTTGTCCCACTTGGCGTGCTGGTCCTTGGTCCAGGTCTGCCCGTTGTCGTCGGAGTAGGCGATGCCGCCGTAGTTCGTGTACCACATGCCGGGGATCATGCTCCAGCGCTGCACCGACATGTAGCTGAGGTACTGACGGTCACCGATCGCGAACCCCGACGTCGGGATGGTGGTCGTCTCGAAGTTGTTGATGTGCCTGCTGTCGATGATCTCGGCGGCGTGGCACCGGCTGTCCTGGACCATGCTGTCGATGGTCATGCCGTCGGACAGGTCGGTGTCGGTGCTGTGGCCGAGAACGTTGCTCCGCCAGTCCTCGCCGAACGCACCCGGCGGGGCCCAGTCCTTGCCGAACGTGTCACCGAACGCGACGGCCACCTCGCCGGGCTTCGTCTCCCAGGTGATCCCGAGGTCGGTGCCGTCCACCTGCCAGCGCTTGTCGGTGCGGTTCTCCGAACCGCGGCCGGTCAGCTGCGACACCAGCCGGACGTCGCCGACCTTCGGCTTCGCAACGGGTGCGGTGAGGGAACCCCGCTCGGCCGGGTTGACCTCGACCGGGGGCGCGGGCTGGGGTTCGGGCCCGGGACCGCCGGGAACGGGAATCGGAATGGTCTCGGGCCGCGGATCGATCGAGATCTTCGGGATGGGCAGCGCACTCGAGCCCGACGAGCCCGACGAGCCCGACGAGCCTGCCGAACCCGAAGACCCTGCCGAGCCGGACGAGCCCGCAGAACCGGTGGATCCCGGCTCGGCCTCCGGTTCGTCGACCTCGTCGGTGAGGTCGGGGCACGGATCCGCGCACGGGTCGGCGGGAAGGTCCTGGGCGACGCGGGTCTGTTCGACGCGTGGTCCGGGAACGGGGACGGGCACGAAGTCGGGGTACGGAATCGGGATGCTCACCGTCGGCGGGACCGGCGGCAGCAGTGGGCCGGCCGGGCCCGGAGGCTCCTTCGCCGGGTTGAATCCGGTCTCGTCGCAGGCGTTCACCGGTAGCCAGGGAGTGGTGTCGGCTGCCGCCGGGACGGCGGTGAAGCCGATCGTCGCGGCCACGACGGCGGCAACGCACAGCGGCACTCCGGCCACAGACCATGACTTCTCGACCACGGGACCCCTCCACATCGGTGGTCGGAGTGATGGTGGACCGACCTGCATGCTCGGGGTGAAGATAACACCTGGGGACGGTGCTATCAGCGAACGTGCCCGGCCCGTCCGGTCGCGGTCTGGTCACAGTGCGGTCTCACGGTCGCAGAGGAATTCGAGAATGCTTCGGCTCCGGTGGAACCGAATCCGGCCGCGATGCGTCCTACCTTCATATGGATCCTCTCGAGTATTCGTTCGGAACCGGCACCGACGCTCCGACGGCGTGGACGTCGCCCGCCGATCTCGACCTGGGACCGTCCGGCGGCGTCGACGCGGTGCGCCTGGACTTCGACGGCGACGGCCTCCTGGACGACGCGATGTGGGATTCGGACGGCGACGGTGTGGCCGATCGTTCGGTGCTCGACTACGACGCCGACAGTGAGGTGCGCTATTTCACCGACCCGTCCGGGGGCGGAATCTGGGATGTCGAGATGAAGATGGCGGAGCCACCGGTGATCGCGGCGGTGCACACCTGGCGCCCCGATCCGATGATCGGCACTGCCGGGACCATTGACGTCAAGGCCGACGCCGGGCAAGGTGGGTTGGGATTTCAAACTAACCGAGTGTTCGACGAGGAGAACGCACCATGACCGATCTGACCCGGGAGGCGGCGAGCGCCTTCGTCGCCGCTGCCGGCCTGGAACTCGACGAGGTGTCGGGCACCAAGGTTGTCGGCCACATCGACCTGTCCGCCGCCCACCACACACCGTGGGGTGTCGTCCACGGCGGGGTCTACACGACGGCGGTCGAATCGGCCGCGAGCATCGGCGCGAGCACGGCCGTCGCCGACCGTGGTCAGTTCGCGGTGGGCGTGCACAACGGCACCGACTTCCTGCGGGCCCGCACCGAGGGGCGGGTCGACGTGGTCGCGGTGCCCATCCAGCAGGGCCGGGTGCAGCAGTTGTGGTCGGTGGTGATCACCGCGACCGACACCGGGAAGGAGGTCGCTCGCGGTCAGGTCCGATTGCAGAACGTGCCCATGCCGGGGTCGAAATAGCCTGATAATCAGACAGGTTCGCGCCGGGCGTTGAGCAGGACGCCGACCAGGCCGAGGCCGTAGATCGCGGCACCCGCGAGTACCAGTCCGAGTGATCGGCCGTCGGGGGCGATCACGAGGGAGGCCGCGGCGATCGACGCGATGAAGGCCACGTTGAACACCGTGTCCTGCAGCGCGAACACCTGGCCCCGGCGGTCGTCCTCGATCTCGATCTGCATTGCCGCGTCGCCGGTGAGTTTGATGGACTGCCCGGCGAATCCGAGGAGCAGCGCGCCGCACAGCAGCGACACCTGGGTGAGCGTGGCGACGAGCGTGCACTGCACGACGAGCGCGAGGACCAGGCCGCCGATGATGGTGCGGGACCGTCCGATCCGCGGGATCAGGAACGGCGTCGAGATCGCCGCCAGCAGCATGCCCGCGGCGGTGGCTCCGACGGCGACGCCGAAGCCGGCCAGTCCGCCCGGCAGTGCGCTGACGGTGGCGGTGTCGCGCAGCACCAGAACCATGATCAACGTGTTGACGCCGAAAACAATGCGGTGCGTTCCTATCCCGATCATCGCGGTCGTGACACCAGGCGAATGCCACACGGCGACCGCCCCGTTCCGCAGTCCGGCGGCGACGGCGCGGACCGCACCGTATTCGGGTTTCTCGTCGGCATGCGGACCGAGGAGTCGGTGGTGGAACCGCGACGCCGCGAACGCCGCCACCGCGGAACCGCAGGCGGAAGTGGCCACGGCGATTCCGGAACCGCGGTCGCCGGCGCCGACGAAGGAGATGATGGCAACGGACGTCGCGGCCCCGAGTGCGGCGACGACGGATCCGGTGGTGGCGAGCACCGAATTGGTGGCCACCAGCCAGGACCGGTGCACCACCCGCGGCAGTGCGGCCGAGACGCCCGCGAGCACGAAACGGCTCACACCGATGGCGGCAAGGGCGAGCAAGAGGAGCGCCGACTCACCGGTCCCGGTCGCCAGCAGCACGGCGGTCACCAGAATGAGCAGTCCGCGCAGCATATTCGCCCACAGCAGCACGCTGCGGCGATCCCAGCGGTCGAGGAGTGCGCCGGCGTAGGGACCGATCACCGAGTACGGGAGAAGCAGTACCGCGAAACCGGCGGCGATCGCGAGGGGATCCGTCTCCCGTTCCGGGTTGAACAGGATCGCGCCACCGAGCGCCGCCTGGAACATGCCGTCGCCCAACTGGCTGGCGAACCGGACCGTCGCGAGGCGGGCCAGCCCGGGTGACCGCCGGAGGGTGTACGCCGTTCTGCGCCACGCCTCACGCCGGTCCCCGAGCTGTTTCGCCATTCACAGGACCCTATCCGGCGGCTGCGACGGTCCTCTCCTGCCACCACCGGACGGTCTCCTCGGCGGCTTGGTCCAGCGGCGTCGGGGTCAATCCGAGCCGGGCCTCGCTCTCGGACGAGTCCATGACGAACGGTTCCTCGAACTGGTACAGCATCTCCGCGAGTTCGCGGCTGCCCTGGTGCACGAGCCCGCCGCCGCGGATCACCCAGCCGGGCAGGGTGCCCACCTTCGGGACGGGCACCCCGGCGGCGTGCGCGTAGGCCTCGACCATCTGCCGCTGGGTGACGGCCGGGACGGTCGGCGCGTGCAGCACCGTGTTCCACAGTGCGGGGTCGTGGGCGGCGGCGATCATCGCGGCCGCGAAGTCGGGAACGTACGTGAACGAGTGCGGCAGGTCGGCGGAGCCGAGCACGCGCATCGTCTTGCCGGCGAGAACGACCGGCACCATGCGCTCGCCTGCGTGCGCGTTCAGCACCTGCGGTCCGAAGAAGTCCGATGCGACGACGCTCACGGTGGGTGTCGGGGACTCGGCCCTGGCCCTCAGCAGCCGGGTGCGGATGCCGCGCTTGCCGGAGTCGGCGGAACGGGGGGTGTGCTCGGTCATCGGCTGCTGCGACGTGTCGTAGGAGTAGAGGCTCTCGGGGAAGACGACGACCGCGCCGACGTGTCCGGCGGCCTCGAGGACGGTCTGCTCGGCGGCGGGGAGTTCGCGCTCCCAGGCGTCGGCGTTGTAGGCGGCGTGGATGCAGTGGTAGACGGCGGTGGCTCCGGCGAATGCGTCGCGCAGCGCGGCGGCGTCGGAGACGTCGACCTTCCGCCGTTCGATCAGCGGGTGGTCGGGGCCGCTGCCCGACCGTGTGAGGACCCGCACCTGTCGTCCCTGCTCGGCGAGCTGCCGGGCGACGGTCCAGCCGACGGGTCCTGCTCCGGTGACGATTTCGATGTTCGACATTTTCTGCTCCCGCGGTGTGAGTCGATTTTCTTGATCCGAGAGCACTGCTCTCTGTGTGATTCGAGAATGCTCCCCTCCGCGTCCATTGTCAAGAGCAGTGCTCTCGTTTGTTGACACCGCTCTCTAAAATTGCCACCCTGATCCCATGCCAGGAACACCACGAGAACGCGCCCGCGAGCAGACGTTGCAGGACATCACCCGGATCGGTCGCGAGCAGCTGGCCGCGGTCGGGGCGGCAGCGCTGTCGCTGAGGGCCGTCGCGCGGGATCTCGGCGTGGTGTCGTCGGCCGTGTACCGGTACGTCAAGAGCCGCGACGAACTGCTGACGCTGCTCGTCGTCGACGGCTACAACGAACTCGGCGACGCGGCAGAGGCGGCGGTGGCGTCCACCGGCGATCCGCGGGAACAGTTCCTGGCGCTCGGACGCGCGGTGCGTGAATGGGCGTTGCGCGAACCCGCCCGCTACGGATTGCTGTTCGGCAGCCCGGTTCCCGGCTACGACGCGCCCGGCGAGCAGACCACCTCGCCGGGAACGCGGGTGATCTACGCCCTCGTCGGGGTCCTCGACGACGCGTATCGGGCGGGCAAGCTCGAGGCCGACCCGGCGGCACCCATCGACGACGCACTCGCGGCGGACCTCGACCGCATCCGTGCCGAGCTCGGGCTCGCCACCCCCGACCATCTGCTCGCGCGCGGCATGCTGGTCTGGTCGGCGCTGTTCGGTGCGGTGAACTTCGAGGTGTTCGGGCAGTACGGCGCCGACACGTTCACCACACCCGCGGCATTGTTCGAGCACCAACTCGCGGTTCTGGCCGACACGGCGGGCCTCCCCGCGGTGTAAACCGGCGAACCGGACGCAGGTCGCGTCCTCCGTCACATCGCGTCCGCCGCGGTGGGATGATGTTCTGGTGGCGCACGCAGAAGAACCCGAGGATCGAACGGCGTCGACGGAACCGGTGGTCCGGCCCGGCAGCCTGTTGGTCTCGTCCACAGATCTCGTCGAACCCGCATTCCGTCGCACAGTGATCTATGTGATCGAGCACAACGACGCCGGCAGCCTCGGCGTGGTCATCAACCGTCCCAGCGAAACCGCGGTGCACGACGTGCTGCCCCAGTGGGCGCCGCTCGCCGCCCGCCCGTCCGCGCTGTACGTCGGCGGACCGGTCAAGCGTGACGCCGCACTGTGCCTCGCGACGCTGCGCACGGGCGCGCAGGCCGACGGCGTGGCGGGTCTGCGCCGCGTCCACGGTCGCGTCGTGATGGTGGATCTCGATTCCGACCCCGAGGTCATCGCCCCGCTCGTCGAAGGCGTCCGGATCTTCGCCGGCTACTCGGGCTGGACGTACGGTCAGCTCGACTCGGAACTCCAGCGCGACGACTGGATCGTCATCTCCGCGCTCGCCTCGGACGTCGTCGCTCCCGCACGTATCGACGTATGGGCGCAGGTGCTGCGCCGTCAGCCGCTCCCGCTCGCCCTGCTCGCCACCCACCCGATCGACGTCGAGCGCAACTAGACACACCCCGCGCACGTCCCGGGACTGTCGGGGACGGGTGGTATCAACAGAGGTGGGGAACGAGAAGTGAGGAGGACAGCACACGTGATCGACACCTGTCACGGAACATTGATCGTGCACACGCTCTACGCAGCCGAATGCACGGACGAGTCGTGCACCGAGTTGTCCGAGGTCCGGCACGCCCTGATCATCGACTGCGACGAACTCGGCGACTGCGCGTGCTCGGCGGAGTTCGGCCTGCAGTTGCGTCACGCGTCCTGAGAACCCACCTCGAGCATCACCCCGACCTCCGACAGGCGCCGGCGTAACTTCGGCAGATGGCTTCCCGGCCAGTACAGCTGCGCACACTCCCGGCACCGACTGAAATCGTGCTCTCGCCGCGCGACGCCCGGCGGAACCTCGGCGAGCGCCTCGTCCCGGGGCACCGGAGCGAGAAGTCCGTTGCATCGAGAGCACCGCGTGAACGGCGCGATCCGCGACCGAAGGTCGAAGCGGTCCAGCACTTCCCGCAACTGCCGGCGCGGGTCCGTTTCGTGGAGGAACGCGCCGTGCGTCAGCGCCGACCGTTTGAGCACACCCCTGTCCCGGGTCAGGACGATGCGATGCTCGGCGAGGGAGATGTCCACCAGTTCGAGGTCGGCGAAGTCGTTGCGGTAGCGGGTGTCGAAGCCGAGCAGTCGCAGGTAGCCGGCGAGGCGACCGAGATGCACGTCGAGGACAAACGTCGGTTCCCGCAGTGGCCTCGGACGCAATTTCGTGACCCCGGTCAGATCGAGACGTTCGAACGTCGGGTACACGGCGACACGTTCGCCGCCGCGGAGGAGATGACCGAAATCGACCGACACGTCGTCGACGAGGATCAGGTCCACCTCGGTGTGCGGGACGCCCAGCGCCTCGATGCGGTCCTTCACCGATGGTGTGCCGTCGAACTCGTGCTCGAAGGTCCGCTTGCGCCGCAGGGGCGGCAGGAAGTCGTTCAGCTCCTCGTAGAAGCGGAACTCGCAGCGGCGAAGTGACTCAGGCATGGGGCGTTCACGTCCTCACCCCACAGTACTGGCGGCCTCCTCGCGATCACGCGTCGAATACTTCTGCGCGAGTGCGGCGCAGACGATCAACGGGATCTGGTGGAACAACGACCGGCTGAGAAACTTCACTGCTCAAGGCTGACGCCGTGCCCGATGGGTGCCGAGAACGCCGAGAACCGCGCACAGGACGGCCCCCACCACCGACAACTCGACGAGCGCGACGTGCATGCCCTGGACGGTGATGGCGATGCCGGCGCAGATCGACGGCACCGCCAGCCCGACGTAGTTGACGGTGAAGAACGCGGCGAGGGTGCCGCCGTGCGCGTCGGGGGCATGTTCGGTGGTCGCGGCGTTCACCGCGCGCATGGCCCCGGCGAACGACAGCCCGTGCCCGGCGCCGATCACCGCCGCGACGACGCAGAGCAGTGCGAGCGACGGGAGGAAGTCGACGACCAGCAGTCCGAGCATGCCGACGCCGACCGCCCCGACTCCCCACCACAGCGACGTCGACGCGGCGAGCCGGTTCGCGAGGAGTTGCGCGGTCACGGAGGCGATCATGGTCAACGCCGCCGCACCGCCCGCGACGACGAGGTTGCTCACGCCGAGCAGGCTGACGATCCACGTCGGGACCACCGACTGGAACAGGCCGACGGCGCCCCACGCGAGAGCGACGCCGAGGGACGACAGCCAGAAGACCCGCCGGATCGGCGCCGGAACGTGGGGGATCTGGAACAGCCGTGTGGGCCGGGCACCGCGCGGCGCGGAGGTCGGGAGGCGGAGCGTCATGATCAGCGCCGGCACGAGCAGCACCGCGAACACCACGTAGGGCAACGTCAGCGGGTGCGCCAAGTACTGCGCGATCGCCCCGCCGAAGAGGGGTCCGAGGGCCGCGCCGAGGGCGGTCGTGAGCGTGGCGGCCAATCCGGCCCGCCGGAAGTTGCGGGACGGTTCGTGCTCGAGCAGGGCCGCGGACGCCGCCGCGGAGCATGCACCGATGGCGACGCCGTGCGCGATCCGACCCAGGAACAACCACATCGTCGAGTCCGCGAACGCCAGGAGCATCGCACCGGAAAAGCTGAACGCGATCGCCACGAGCAGGACGAAGCGCCGTCCGAGCGCATCCGACAGTGGTCCGAAGAACAGCAGCGCAGGCAGCAGTCCGGCGACGTAGACGGCGAAGATCAGCGTCTGGACCATCGGAGTGAAGCCGAATTCCGACCGGTAGAGGCCGTACAGCGCGGTCGGGATGTTGGCGCCGAGGAGCAGGACGGCGAGGAGGTAGTTCAGGCCGTGAAAGTGTCGGCTGGTCGTCCTGGGGATTGCGGGCGGGGCGGTGACGGCGTGAGCGGTTGACGTGGACGTGTGAGGTCGCCTCCTCGGACAGCAAATACATGGGACGTCCTACGTAGTGTAGACGGGGTGGTCGTGCCGGGCGAGCCGATGAGGTGTGAGGATGAGTACATGACGGTGGTTCGGCGCGAGTCCGCGTATCAGCAGTCCCTGGACTGGATGCGTGGCCGGATCGGCCAGGGCGACTGGACCGTGGGCGAGCGCATCCCGACCGAACCCGAGCTCATGGCGTTGCTCGGGGTCGGACGCAACACCGTGCGCGAGGCCATCAAGACGCTCACGTCCACGGGCATCCTCGAGATCCGGCGGGGGTCGGGGACGTTCGTGCGGGCACGCACCGACATCGGCGGGTTGCTCGGCCGGCAGGTCGCGGTCGCCGAGATGCTGAACGTGTTCGAGGTCCGGCGGGCCCTCGAGACCGAGGCCGTCCGGCTGGCGTGCGCGCGCCGCACGGACGACGACCTGCGGTCCCTGTCCGCGCTACTCGAAGAGCGGGAACGGACGACGGATCAACTGTCCCGGTTCGCCGACGCCGACCTCGCGTTCCACCTCGGGGTCGTGGAGGCCGCGCACAATCCGGTGCTGTCCGACCTGTTCGCCGGCATCCTCGAACCCACCCGGGCCACCTACGACTACACCGAGGGGATCCACCCCCCGTCGCTGACCACGGACGACCATCGTGTCGTCGTCGACGCGATCGCCGCCCGTGACGAGGAGGCCGCGGTTCGGGCCGCGCTCGGCTACCTGGACCGCGTGCTCGACGCGGTCCACCAGGCCTCCCACCCGTGAGTGGTTGAGGAGTCCCTGCACTCGTTGAGCACTCACGGGTGGCGGAGCCGCCTGTCGGCGAACGTGTTGAGCGCACCGGCCATCTCCTCGGCCCGTGCGCTGGTGACGGTCAGCCGGTCGCCGCACGCCGTCGTGACGATCACGGCGGGACCGGTCCTGGTGACGACGCCGTAGTTGCGTCGGCCCTTCACCTTGAGTCCCCAGCCGCCGAAGTCGTCGAACGGCTTGATCAGGTCGACGCGGGCGCCCTCGATCTCCTCGGTGCCGTACCGCAGGGCGGTCATGCCCATGTTCACCACCCGGATGCCGGACCGATCGACGATCACCCGGAAGCGGAGCAGGCTCACGATCAGCAGTCCCAGCGGAACGAACACCGCCAGCGGCCACCACCCGTCGGTGAGCAGGCAGACGGCGAGAGCGGGCGCGACGCCGAGCAGGAGCAGCAACACCACCGACCCGACGGTGCCGAACCCCACCGTGTCCGCGACCGTGGTCGGTTCGGCGGCGCGGGGCAACCGGGGGTCAGGCGGGTCGGTCGCGGAGACTCGGGTGCGGTAGTCGCGCAGCAGCGCGGCAGCGATCGTGCCGACGACGGCACCGATCACGACGCCGAGCCCGAGGGACCACAGCGGAAGTTCGGTATCGGAGGCGTCGGTGACGTCGAGTTGGACGCTGAGCATCACGACCTGCACCGTGAGGATCAGGCCGACCACGGACAGCCCGACAATGAGCATCGTGCGGCGCATCATCAGCATCGCCTGGGCGAGGGCGGCGATCGCCGCGCATCCGCCACCGAACAGGACCGTCACCAGGGCGAACGTCCAGGCGCTGGACATCGGGGTGGAGAAACCGTCGGGCGAGGTGGTGGTCCAGTGGGTGGCGATCTCCGCCGGAAGCCGCGGTTCCCAGACCTTCGTCAGGACCACACCGGACACGGCGGCGACGATCGGCAGCAGCAGACCGAACACGGCGCCTGCGGGGTCGACGACGCGCGAGGAGTTCACCGGACGGGCCGTGACCAGCCGGTCAGGACGGCTGGCAGGCGCCTTTCAGCGAGCACGCACCGCAGGAACTGCCGCACCCGCCGGTGTCAGTAGCGGGCACCGCCGCGGCGGCACGGGCACCGAGCGATCCGCCGGTTGCCGCGGTGAGAGCGGCAGCGACGACGCTGACGAGGACGGCGCCGATTCCGAAGACTCCGCCGATCAGGATTCCGGCGATTCCGCCGATGACGAGGAGGCCGGCCGCGGCGAGCAGGGTGGGCCCTGCGACCTTGTTGGCCAGCGCAAAGGTCTGGTCGTCGCGCATCGTCTCGGGGGTACGGACACCCGCCCACCGGTTGCGCGGGAGGCGCTCGGCGAGGCCTGCAACGGCGACACCGGAGACGGCGACGGCGAGCACGAACAGCACGACGGAGGCAATCAACACGAGACCAGGATACGGCGGACCCGGACGCGCAGGTGAGCCCGGGTGGGGTGAGGCTCTACCCTGGTTGACGGTATCCCCCTAATTCAGAATGTCAGCCAAGTAGATAGCGACCACAGTGACCGAGCACGTGCAGCCCGCCAACCCGTCCGATGCGACCCCGCAGCACCGCTACACCGCGGAGCTCGCCGGCCAGATCGAGCAGCGCTGGCAGGACCGGTGGAGCGAGGAGGGCACGTTCAACGCGCCCAACCCGGTCGGTCCCCTGGCCGGCGACGTTCCCGCCGACAAGCTGTTCGTGCAGGACATGTTCCCGTACCCGTCGGGGACGGGTCTGCACGTGGGCCACCCGCTCGGCTACATCGCCACCGACGTGTTCGCCCGCTATCACCGCATGCAGGGCCACAACGTGCTGCACACCCTCGGCTACGACGCGTTCGGTCTGCCTGCCGAGCAGTACGCGGTGCAGACGGGCACGCACCCGCGGACCACCACCGAGGCCAACATCGGCAACATGAAGCGGCAACTGCGCCGCCTCGGGCTCGGCCACGACGAACGCCGCACGTTCGCGACCACCGACGTGGACTTCTACCACTGGACGCAGTGGATCTTCCTGCAGATCCACGACGCGTGGTTCGACCAGGAGGCCGGCAAGGCCCGGCGCATCTCGGAGCTCGAGGCCGAATTCGTCTCGGGTGAGCGCGCGGTGGAGGACGGACGGGACTGGCAGTCGCTGTCCGTGTCCGAGAAGGAAGCCGTCCTCGACTCCTACCGCCTCGTGTACCACTCCGATTCGATGGTCAACTGGTGCCCCGGTCTGGGCACGGTGCTGGCCAACGAGGAGGTCACCTCCGACGGTCGCAGCGACCGCGGCAACTTCCCGGTGTTCCGTAAGCACCTGCAGCAGTGGATGATGCGCATTACCGCGTACTCGGACCGTCTGGTCGACGACCTGGAGTACCTGGACTGGCCGGAGAAGGTCAAGACCATGCAGCGCAACTGGATCGGGCGCTCGCACGGTGCGCAGGTGCGGTTCGCCGTGGACGGCCACGACGTGGAGGTGTTTACAACTCGTCCGGACACGCTGTTCGGTGCGACGTACGTGACGCTGGCGCCGGAGCACGACCTGGTGGACGAGCTCGTCGCGTCCGAGTGGCCCACGGGTGTCGATTCGCGCTGGACCGGCGGTGCCGCTACTCCAGCCGAAGCGGTTGCGGCGTATCGGAAGTCGATCGCGGCGAAGACGGATCTCGAGCGGCAGGAATACAAGGAGAAGACGGGCGTCTTCCTCGGCACCTACGCGGTGAACCCGGTGAACGGGCACAAGCTGCCGGTGTTCATCGCCGACTACGTCCTCACCGGCTACGGCACGGGCGCCATCATGGCCGTCCCGGGTCACGATCACCGCGACTACGAGTTCGCCACTGAGTTCGGCCTCGACATCGTCGAGGTGATCTCCGGCGGCGACCTGTCGAAGGATGCGTACACCGGCGACGGCACGATCGTGAACTCCGACTTCCTGAACGGCATGTCCGTCGCCGACGCGAAGAAGGCCATCACCGAGCGGCTCGAGGCGGACGGCACCGGCGAGGGCACCATCCAGTACAAGCTGCGCGACTGGCTGTTCGCGCGCCAGCGGTACTGGGGCGAGCCGTTCCCCATCGTGTACGACGCCGACGGCAACGCCCACGCCCTGCCGGATTCGGCCCTGCCCGTGGAACTCCCGGAGGTCGAGGACTACGCACCCGTGTCGTTCGATCCCGACGACGCGTCGTCGGAGCCCTCTCCCCCGCTGGCGAAGGCCGTCGACTGGGTCAACGTCGAACTGGACCTCGGGGACGGACTGCAGACGTACCGCCGCGACACCAACGTGATGCCGCAGTGGGCGGGCAGCTCGTGGTACCAGCTGCGCTACATCGACCCCACCAACCCGGACGTGTTCTGCGACAAGGAGAACGAGCGGTACTGGACGGGTCCCCGTCCGGAGATCCACGGTCCGAACGATCCCGGTGGCGTCGACCTGTACGTCGGCGGTGTCGAGCACGCGGTGCTGCACCTGCTGTACTCGCGGTTCTGGCACAAGGTGCTGTTCGACCTCGGCTACGTCAGCTCGAGTGAGCCGTACCGTCGCCTGTACAACCAGGGCTACATCCAGGCGTATGCGTACACCGACGCGCGTGGCGTGTACGTGCCTGCCGACGAGGTGGAGGAGAAGGACGGCAAGTTCTTCTACCAGGGCGCCGAGGTCAACCGCGAGTACGGGAAGATGGGCAAGAGCCTCAAGAACTCCGTGTCGCCGGACGAGATCTGCGAGGAGTACGGCGCCGACACGCTCCGCGTGTACGAGATGTCGATGGGCCCGCTCGACACGTCCCGCCCGTGGGCGACCAAGGACGTCGTCGGTGCGCAGCGCTTCCTGCAGCGTGCCTGGCGTGTGGTCGTCGACGAGGAGTCCGGCACACTGCGCGTCACCGACGAGGCCCCGACGGAGGACACCCTGCGCGCGCTGAACAAGGCGATCGCCGGGGTCGGCGAGGACTACACGGCGCTGCGCGACAACACGGCCGCCGCCAAGCTGATCGAGTACACCAACCACCTCACCAAGGCGTACCCCGCCGGCGCACCGCGCGTCGCGGTGGAGCCGCTGGTGCTGATGCTGGCACCGCTGGCGCCGCACCTCGCGGAGGAGCTGTGGTCGCGGCTCGGGCACGAGAAGTCCCTGGCGCACGGTCCCTTCCCTGTGGCGGAGGAGAAGTGGCTGGTGGAGGACACCGTCGAGTACCCGATTCAGGTCAACGGCAAGGTTCGCAGCCGCGTGACGGTTGCGGCCGACGCCCCGCGTGAGGAGATCGAGAAGATCGCACTGGCCGACGAGAAGATCGTGGCGTTGCTGGACGGCGCGGAGCCGCGCAAGGTCATCGTCGTGCCCGGCAAGATGGTCAACATCGTGCGCTGACGCGCCCGTGAGTACTTATTAACGTTCCGCGGTTAATAAGTACTCACAGGCGCGAAGCGCACGTCGGGTTCCGTGAAGTCGACGTCTACGACCTGCCGACCGTGTGCACCGCGGACGTCACCGGCATCTACCTCACCTGGGACGTCGATCAGGAATTTCTCGCCGATCAGCGGGAGCTCCTGAACGCGTTCGTCGTTCGCGGCGGCCGGGTCGTCGTCAACGGGCACGTGCAGCGCATCTTCCTGGACGGCCTGACCCGCTGGCGCAAGCTCGACTTCCGCAACCCGGCGGATCTGTCGTTGACGCGCGTGACCGAGCACCCCGTGTGGGCCGGGACCGATCCGAAGGCATTCCTCTACAACACCGGCCGCCGTGGACCGGTGCCGCCGAACTCGAACGGATCGGCGTCACGGGGTTCTACGGCCGCGGCTGTTATCTGGACCTGCCGGACGGCGCGCGGGTGGTGCACGGCGGCAACGACCTGCTCCAGTTCGCGGATGCCGATCGCGGCACCGCCGACCTGCGGACGCAGATCGTCCGATGGCTGGAGGCACGATGACCCGCGCCGCGACCGTCGCGTTCCCCCACGGTGGCAGCCACGCCCAGCTGGCCACCCTCGTCGATCCCGCCCTGGAGCCGTACCGGATCCGCCCGGTGCACATGCGCACCGGCGACCTCGACGACATCCGCGACGTCGACGTCCTGGTGGTGGCGGACCGCCTGCGCCCGGACCTGCTGACCCGGTGGACGGACACGATCGCCGACCGTCTTCTGGTGGTGGCGCACCGGCGAGGATCACCGACTTCGGCTGCGGTTCCCGGACCATCCCGCGTGGGACTACTTCTCCGAACATTCCGTGATCTGGCACTACCACGGCGTCCTGGAGCCGCCGAGTGGCGCGGTGAGCCTGGTCGACCTGCACACCGAGGCGGCGAGCGCGACGGTTCGATCCTGTTCGTCGACGAGACCACCACCGCGGGGCGGCTGCTCGTCACCACGATGGACCCCGTGTACCACCACGGCTCCGGATTCATGCCCGGCGCAACGCAACTGCTGTACTCACAGGTGGTTTGATACATAGGTGGAACTCGTGATCGAGGCAACCGACCTACCCGGATCGTCGTGCCCGCCGGGGAACAATTTCCCCGGTTACGACAACATCCACGTAGCCGTGCAGCGCCGGGGTGCGCCCGGTGATCTGCTGGGTCTGTGTCGGGGCGACGCGACGTCGGCGCGCTGGGTGCTCGACTGCAAGACCAAGCCGACCCCGACGGGTCTCGACATCACCGGTCCGTACGTGCAGGGCCGCCCGGGTGCGCGGTTCGTCTACCTGTCGTGGGGAACGGTCGACGGCGAGGGTGGTTTCGACATGTTCCGCCGCGCGAAGCTGGTGTGGGACGGGGTGGATTTGGCCACAGCAGAGGCGGCGTCGGCGGCCGGCCGGATCACCGCGCGACTCGGGCTCACGGACGCGCGGGGGAATCCACTGTGTGCGGCGGTGCGTCCGCCGTTGATCGAGTGGTCGGCGTAGTAGATGGCCGTACCCCTGCGCGTAGGGTGAGGTTATCGGAGGCACTTCGCACGCGAACGCCCAAGATCGCGTCGCCGCCGAAAGAGATATCGGCCGCCCGCGGCCGAGGCGGGAGCGTCGTCATGACGCTACAACAGGATCGCAACTTTCCCGGTCGTCTTCACGGTGCCCATACTCGCGGCGGCCCGGCGCAGTCGCCGCGACTGCGGTTGAAGCCCGAAGCGCCGGGTGCGGGCACCGTGGACGGTGCCTGGTGGCCCCGGTCCCACGACCTCACCGTGGAGATACCGGAACTGGTTGCGCTGGTGGAGGTTCGAGTCGGTGTCGTCGATCGGATCGTGTACGACATCAAGGCCTGGCTTCCAGCGCCGCGCCGGATCACGGTCGAGGGACGATCGGTGCATCTCGACGGCTACGAGTACCAACCGCTCAACACCCTGTATGTGAGTGGTCTGAAGCGGACGAGGCTGACTCTCCTGGTTGTGCCCCCCGAGGCCGACGCCCGCTATGCCGACTCGACGATGCACAGGGCGGCCAACTCCAACAAAGCCCTGACCGCCGACGAGCTGCTGATGTCGGGCATCAGGGGTGGCTTCGACCGCACCGCGAGCGCGAAGGGGCGTGGACGATGACGCACGACGAGAACAGGCTGGGACGCTTTCGGCCGACGGCCGACGGTGGGCAGCCTTTCGACGCTCCCACCCGGACTCCGAGATTGCTCCTGCGCGCTCGCGATGAGGTGTCGGAGGGTGTCGACGGGGCGTGGTGGCCGCGAACCACCAACCTCACCACCGAACTGCATGACCTGATCAGCGCGCTGACGGAGCGAGTGGGAACGACCGAACGCGTCGCCTTCGACTGGAACTCGCTGAGCATCTCGCAACGCGGCATCGACCGGCGGGACGGAGTTGAGGTGTCCGGACCGGATCCGGACCAGCCGCCCGACATCATGTACGTCTTCGGTACCGACCGGCGTCGGCTCGATATCTTGATCGTCGGACCGAACACTGACGCCGACAACGCATTCGAGGCGATGCAGAAGGCGGTGGGTCTCGCCGCCGACCAGTAGGCGAAGCTACCGGCTCTCGGCCCCGTGCAGGTTTCTCTCCGCCCCTGCCGACGTCGGCAGGGGCGGAGCCATGTCCCGCTGCCTGGGAGAAGGGGCTCCCCACCCGGGCCGTGCTGCGCTACTCTCCAGGCTAGAACACGTTCTATTCGACTGAGGAGTTTGCATCATGGCACCGTCCGCAGAAGACATCCGCAAGACCGTCGAGAGGTACATCGAGGCGGTGGCCACCGGGACCGTCGACGACGTCGTCGCGCTGTACGCCGAGGGTGCCACCGTGGAGGATCCCGTGGGTACCGAACCGCGGACGTCGGTGGAATCGCTGCGCGAGTTCTACGGCGTGATCGAACCCTTGAAGCAGACCGGCGAGCTCCTGACCCTGAAGATCGCCGGCAACTCGGCGGCGTTCCACTTCTCCCTCGTCACCGACCTGGGTGAGCAGAAGCTCGAAATCGCGCCGATCGACGTCATGACCTTCGACGACGACGGCAAGATCACATCGATGCGGGCGTTCTGGTCGCAGGAGGACATGATCACCAGCTGACCGATTGCCGGGCCGGCAACCACACCGCAATACGGCCCGGCTGATCAGCGACTGTGCTTACCATGGCGGGGTGGCCACCGACGTCGCCGGGCAGGCCTCACGGCGTGCCCGACGCAGACGAGTCGTTCGAGCCGGTACGCGCCCCGGGCGCGCACCGCGTCGCTGGCTGGCGGTCGTCGGCGCCCTGACCGCCGCGCTGGTCGTCGCGTGTTCCTCGGGTTCCGGAGGCAACCCGGATCCGGTCGAACTGGACCGTGCCACCGACAACGGGAAGCTTCCGTGGACGGAGGTGCTGCTTCCGCCGCAGACACCGACGACGGTTCCGTTCGGTCCGCCCGGAACCGATCTGCCGGGCGAGCCCCGTGCCGCCGGGATCCGCGTGATCGGTGACCGTGCCGGTCTGTACGGCGGAAGTCCCGACCGGGTGCTGTGCGACCGGCAGCGTCTGGTCGACGAATTGGAGCAGGATCCGGTGCGGATGCAGGCCTGGTCGAGTGTGTTCCAGGTCGACGACCTGCGCAATTACGTCCGGACGCTGACCCCCGTGCTGCTCCGCGCGGACACCCGGGTCACCAACCACGGATTCGACGACGGTCACGCGGCCGCGTTCCAATCGGTGCTCGAGGCCGGGACCATTGTGCTGATCGACGACCACGGTGTCCCCCGCGTCCGCTGCGTGCGTGGCAGCCCGCTGCTGTCCCCGGTGCTGAACGAGAACGCGGAAGTGCAGGGCGATCCGTGGCCGGGGTTCCAGCAGGACAAGTTGTACGTCGTGCAGCCGTCGAACCTGGCGATGACCGAAGTGGCCGTGGTGGATCTGATGACCGGTGGTCTGTCGACGATGCCGATCGGCTCCGGTCCGCAGCAACCTGTGGAGCGGCCGAATCCGGTGACGCCGGTGGAAGCCCAGGCGCCGGTGGTGGATTCACCACCGCCCGCGGTGGTGCAGCAGGCGGCTCCGAGGCCCGCGCCGGCACCCGAAGCGGCAGCGCCGCAGCAGATCCAGGTGCAGATACCGGGCCTGCCGCCCATCGTCATCCCCATTCCCAACTGACGGTCGGGTTCCGAATATCCCTCGCCTAGAGGGCGAAAAGGGCGGCGTTGAGGACGACCGCCTGGGTGAACAGCGTCCAGTCGTTGATGATGTGCGCGCCCGTCGAGACCCACAGGTTCTTGGTGCGGATGTACGCGAGGGTGAGAACCAGTCGAGCCCCGCCGATCACGATGAATGCCTGAGCGAAGTTCCAGTCGTAGGTTTGCAGGTGGGCGGCGCCGAACCACACGGCACTGAGCAGCCAGGCCACGACGATCGCCGTCTTGCGAGACAGCGTGGCCTTGGTGAACAGGAAGTACATGACCGCGAGAAACGGGATCATGGTGAACACTTCTTCGCCGACCAACTGGATACCGGTGCCCACGTAGAACGCGACGGTATCGAGCGCACTCGCCTTGCCCGCACTGTCGATGGCCTCGTTGGACGCCACGTCGAACAGGGATTGCACGATCAACGCCAGCCCGGCCGAGACGGCCAGGTTGAGCAGCGCGAAACCGATCATCGTGAGGACGTCGCGTCCGGTCACTCTCCGGAACAACGCTTTCCAGTGCTCGCGCGTCACCCGCGCCAGCATGACGAGCGGGATGGCGACGAACAGGATTCGCGGAATCAACGCCACGAAGTTGTTCGGCTGCGGGATGAGGATCAGGGCCGCGAAACCGACGGCGACGGACGCCCACACCAACACCCACTGCCGCACCGACAGTGCCGCGGGAACCCCGTTGTAGAAGGGGAAATCAACGCCGTCGCGGCGCTCGATCAGGTGGCCGAAACGATCGTTCGACGACGGCGATTCGTGCACGGGCACCGGACTCGGATCGGTAGCACCACTCATCGATTCGCCCTTCTGCGGTGGGTGGATACGAAATGTCATCGTCGCAGAGACGGCCGGCCCGTACTACTTGACCCACCCAACGCACGGTGAACGAAAGGAGACTTATATAGACCTGAGGTAAATTCAATCCACTTGTATTGACATGTTGGAGCCCTCGGTTCACAGTGGGATCCATGACACATCAACGACGCTACGACGTGGTGGTTGTCGGTGCCGGAATCGTCGGTCTCGCTCACGCGTACCACGCACTGAATCGGGGACTGTCGGTGGCGGTGATCGATCATGCCGACCGCGTCGCGGGCGCTTCCGTCCAGAACTTCGGCCACGCCTGCATCACCGCCCAGTCGGGGGTCGCCCGCGAGTACGCCCGAGCGGGCCGGGAGCACTGGCTCGACCTCTCACGCAAGGCCGGATTCTGGTCGTCCGAGTCCGGTACGTACTGCGTGGCCCGGCACGACGACGAACTGGCCGTCATGACCGAATTCGCGGACGTCCGCGGGCCGGCCGAGGTGGAACTACTGTCCCGTGATCGGATTCTCGCGTCGCTGCCGATCGCCGGGGAGGGCGTCGTCGGGGGCATGTACATGACCGGCGACCTGCAGGTCGATCCGAGGGAAGCGGCCCCCACAATCGCGCGGTGGCTGGAAGCGTCGGGAGTCGAATTCTTTTGGCGCAACGCGGCATCCGGTTTCGAGACCGGAGTCGTCCACACCTCGCGGGGCGATCTGCGCGCCGGGACGGTGTTCGCGACCGTCAACTGCGACATCGACCGGCTGTTCCCGGAACCGGCCGAGCGCGGCGGACTCCTGCGGTGCCGGCTGCACATGCTGCGCGCACGGATGCCGCTGTCCGCCCCGTTGCCGGCGCCGTTGTTCACGGGGTGGTCGCTGGTGCGCTACTCCGGTTTCGAGAATCTGCCCGCGACGGCGGCGCTCGCGGCCCGGCTTCGCGAGGAACACCCCGACTACGTCGATCTCGACCTGCACCAGATGTACACACCGCAGCCCGACGGATCGATCCTGCTGGGCGACACCCACAACCGTGACATCTCGGCCGAGCCGTTCCAGTCGGAGAAGGGGTTCGAGGTACTGATCCGTGAAGCGGCCGCCCTGTTCGGCGTCCCGGACGTCACCGTCACCGAGCGTTGGCAGGGCGTGTACAGCTCGGCCCCCGATTCGGAGTTCCTGATCGAGGAGCCGATCGACGGGGTGCACATCGTCACCGTCACCACCGGGATCGGGATGACGACGAGCCTGGGTCTGGCGAAGGACCGGATCGACCACGTCCTCGGCCGCGAAACCGTGCCCCTGATGGCATAGCAGCACAACCACATTCACCGGACACCGAGAGGAACACGACAAATGGAAACACATCACCGCGACATCAGCCTGGTCGTCTTCGACATGGCAGGCACCACCGTGGAGGACACCGGGCTGGTGCAGCAGTCCTTCCTCGCCGCGGACGCGCACGCCGGACTGTCGAAGACGGACGAAGACCGTCGGCGGATGCTCGACTACGTCTCCGGCACGATGGGTCAGTCCAAGATCGTCGTCTTCCGGCACCTCAGTGGCGGAAACGAGGAGCAGGCGCAGGCCGCGAACAAGGAATTCGAACGCTGCTACTCGCAACTCGTCGACGACGGTCGGTGCAGCGCCGTCCCCGGCGCCGAGGAACTGTTCGGCGCACTTCGCGAGCAGGACATCAAGATCGCGCTCACCACCGGATTCGCCCACGAGACCCAGATGTCGATCATCCGCGCACTCGGCTGGGAGAACGTCGCCGACGTCGTGCTCTGCCCCGGTGACGGCGTCCGCGGCCGCCCCTTCCCGGACATGCCGCTCACCGCGCTGATGCGGGTCGGTGCCCCGTCCGTCCAGTCCATGGTGGTGCTCGGCGACACCACGTCGGACGTCACCACCGGCCTGCGCGCCGGAGCGCTCGCATCCGTCGGTGTGCTCACCGGCGCCCACGACGCCACCCGATTGGCGGAGGCCGGCGCCACCCACATCCTCGACAGTGTCGCGGACCTGCCCGGCCTGCTGTCCGAACTGCGCAACGCCTGATCCACCCGCTCTCGGCGGCCGACTAACCTCCGTTGCCGTCGTCCGACGGAATCCGCGGGTCGATGGTGCGGGCGTTCACGATGCTGAAGGCGACGAGGTCGGGCCGGTACCGGTCGTCCGCGTACTCGAAGATGTCGCCGTTCTGATCGCGTGACGTCCGACGTTCCCGCAGCAGGGGACTGCCGGGGTCGATGCCGAGATGTTCGGCGTCCACCTCGGCGGCGGCGACGGCGTCGAGCACGTGCTCCATCGATTCGAATCGGACGCCACGGGAGGTGAGGTAGTCGGTGATCGACCCGGAGTCGATGTCGAACTCGAACAGCAGGGAACCGACGCGGTCGGTGAACGTGCTGCGCTCGAACATCGTCGGTTCGCCGTCCAACAGTCGGACGCGGAGCACCTCGACGACGAAGTCGTCTGCGGCGGCACCCAATGCGCCGGCAGCGGGTTCGGACACGCGGCGGCGGGAGATCTCGAGTGTGCGGCTACCTGCAACGCGGCCGGTGCGGCGGGCCCACTGGGAGAACGGGGTGAACGTGTCCAGGGTCTGCGCGATGTCGTGGCTGCGCACCACCGCAGGTTTGCCCTGGGAGAGCTGGATGAGCCCCTCGTTCTTCAACGTCGCGAGAGCCTGGCGCACGGGCCCACGCGACACCTCGAATTCCGCGCAGAGCATGCTCTCGCTGGGCAGTGACTCCCCCACCGCGTACTTCCGCTGCATGATGCGCTGCCGGAGTTGGACTGCGACGAACTCATGGCGGGAGCGTGCCTCCACCATTGCGCATCACTCCACTTCCCGGTCGGTCGACGGTCGCCACTGCGAGTCAGGTGCATTCTAATGGCGGCGCCGCTACGCTACATTGCTAGAACACGTTCTATCCGGTGGAGGGATGCGGAGCATGGCGTCGTCGACGGAACGAGCGGTCACGGTCGACGGATTCCGTTGGCAGATCACCGAACTGGGAGACGGACCGCCGGTGGTCCTGTGCCACGGTTTCCCGGGCCTCGGGTACAGCTACCGCCGTCAGATGCGGGCCCTCGCGGACGCCGGGTACCGCGCGATTGCCCCGGACATGCCCGGGTACGGCGGTACCGACATTCCCCGCGACATCGCCGACTACACGAACGAACGGGTGTCGGACGGTCTGATCCGCCTCCTCGACGCGCTCGGCCACGAGCGTGCGGTGTTCGTCGGCCACGACTTCGGCGCGCCGGTCGCCTGGACGGTCGCGCTGCGGCACCGCGAACGGGTGTCCGGGCTGGTGCTGCTGGCCGTTCCCTACGCGCCCGACCGGTTTCCGCTGCGCCCGTCGGAACTCTATGCGTCGATGGCGCGCAAGCACTTTCTGCACATCCACTACTTCCAGGAACCCGGCGTCGCCGATCGGGAACTCGACGCCGACCCGCGTGGATTCCTGCAGCGACTGTTCTACGCGCTGTCGGGCGACTACCGCTACCTCGACATCTGGCGGCACCCCTCGGAGGGCAACGGCTACCTGGACGTACTGCCCGACGCCCCGCCCCTGCCGTGGTCGTGGCTGACGGAGGACGAGCTGGATCACTATGTCGAGGTCTTCACCCGGACGGGGTTCACCGGAGGTCTCAACTGGTACCGGGCGTACGACGCCAACTGGGAACGCGGCGCGGAACTCGACGGCGCTCACCTCGAGGTCCCGGCGCTGTTCGTGGCGGGGGCGAACGATCCGGTCGTCGCGATGAGCGGTGCGCAGGCCCTCGACCGGATGCGCGAGACCGTGCCCGACCTGCGCGGCGTGCACTTCGTCGACGGCGCCGGGCACTTCGTCCAGCAGGAACGGCCCGAGCAGGTGAACGAGTTGCTGCTCAGGTTCGTCGCCGGCTGAGCAGGCGCCGCGGCTTCGGTTCGGGCAGTTCGCCGATCGACCGGAGATGCGCCGTGAACGCCTCGGCGTCGGCGTGCGTGCTCACCTTCGGCCGCCCCGCGGCCCAGGCGCTGAACAGTGCGAAGAACCGGTCGCCGCACGCCTCGCGGACGTGCGGAATGTGATTGCCAACCTCCCCGGACCGCTTGCGCAGCAATGCCGTCGACACCGTTTCGAATGCCCCACGGTCGAAACCGCTCGGAATTTCCCCCGCCGCGACGAGCGCCCGCACCAGTGCCGTCTGCCGATCCGCGAGCCCCGTCACGGCAGGCTCCACGCGGTGCTCGGGGTGACCCGCACGAACCCCGCCGCATCCGCTATCGCGTCCAACTCATCGAACAATTCCCGGGCGGGCGGGTAGTTGCCGTCGCGTTCGAGCATCATCGCGGGCGCACCCTCGGATGCCCACTCCCGGACCAGGTCCAGCACCTCACCGGGCACCGGATCGGTGTGGGTGTCGTGATAGACACCGTCCCGTTCGCGGCGGCCGGCGACGTGGCAGTAGACCACGCGTTCGAGCGGCAGTCGCCGGAGTTCCGCGCCCGCGTCGCGGCCTCGGTTGCGGGCGTTCGCGTACACGTTGGCCACGTCCAGCAGCAGGTGGACGCCGGTGCGTTCGACGAGCTCGGCCAGGAACTCGCTCTCGGAGTATTCGTCTTCGGGCCAATCGAACAGGGCCGCGATGTTCTCCACGGCCAGCGGGACGGGCAGACATTCCTGTGTGCGCCGGATGTTGCGCACCAACGCGTCCAGCGCCTCCTCGGTGCGCGGCACCGGCAGCAGGTGCCCGGCCTCGAGACCGCCGGCCCGGACGAACGCGACGTGTTCGCTGACGAGCGGCGCACCGAGGGCGTCGGCGCACCGCGCGAGGTGGTCGATCCGGCGCTGCTCGACGGCGTCGGCGCCACCCAGCGAGAGCGAGATGCCGTGCGGGACGACGGGAACGCCCAGCGAGCGCAGTTCGTCCGGAACGTCGACCCCGCGCCGGCGTGCTGGCAGCGACTCGGCGATCACCTCGCAGAACCGCAGGCCGTCGAGTCGGGCGATGATCCCGCAGATCTCCGGCCGCCACCCGATCCCGAGGCCCGGCTCGATCGGTGCGGTCATCCCCCGCACCCGCCGCCGCCACAGCCTCCGCCGCCGCAGGAGCTGTTGCCGCCCCCGCTGCCGCCGTCACTGCTGCCGCTGTCGGAGATGCCGGCGGCGCTGGCGAACCCCGGGGAGAACAGGGCGACCGCGCCGGCCCCGAACAGCGCCGTCGAGAGCGCGATCGGCGTCGGTCCGTACGCGGTGAACGACGGGCGCATCCGCGGCGCCAGGTACGAATGTGTGCGGCGCAGCCGGTCGAGCTCCGCCGTGCCCCGACGTGTCCGGCGGCCGGTCCGGCGGACCAGCTCGCGCGAAGCCGACACCAGGATCACCAGTACCAGCAGGAATCCGATCGGCTTGCCGCCTGCGAACCCGGCGACGAGGCGTGCGACACCGAGGGCCACGACGACGAGGATCGGGAGGGTCGCGCGGCGATTCCAGGCCTTCTGCTCGGGTCCGGTGAGCAGCCCCTGCGCGACCAGGGTCGACCGCAGCTGGTCGAGCGGCGCCCGCAACCGGCCCGCAAGCCCGAGGTTGCCGAGGGCGGTCCGGCCGAAGGCGAGTTCGTCGTAGACGGTGCGCGTGAACGACCCGAGGGTGTTGTCGGTGACTGCCCACGACCGCAGGACGGTGCCGTCCGGGGAGATGAGATCTGCGCCCCGCAGCAGCGTCAACGAGGCGGCGATGGCCCGATCGTCGCTGGTCAGCATGCCGGCGTGCACCGGATCGAGGCGAACACGCCCGGTCGCGGCCGGCTCGTGGCCGCGGGACCGGAGGAACACGGCCAGGCCCACCGCGAGCACGGCAATGGTGACGTACATCACCAGAAAAGATTCGCTCGGGATCCCCCATGTAGCGGAATCGTCGTACATCACACACCACCTTTCAACCACGTTGTCCGCCAGTCGATCTCAGTATCAGGTCGAACGTCCGAATTGCCCATACCGGGCTCCGATCGTCACCGTTCCGTAATCGGAATCCCCGCGGGTACGTCGCGGAGGTGGACTGCGGGTGGCATCGCCTAGCATCGTCGGCATGACGTCGCCGCGTGCTGCACTGTCGTTTGCCGAACTGCTCGATGCCGTCGCCGAATCGCAGACGGCGGTCGAGGCGACGCTGGAGGGGGTGACCGACGATCAGGCGCGGGAGCCTTCGCTGCTGCCGGGGTGGAGTCGGGGGCACGTGATCACGCACCTCGCGAGAAATGCGGATGCGCTCCATCGGTTCGCCGTCGGAGTGATCACCGGTGAGGCGGCGCCCGAGATGTATCCGGGTGGACCGGCGGCGCGGGCCGCGGCGATCGAGGAGGGCGCCGGACGTCCGGCGGAACTGCTGGTGGCCGATTTCCGCTTCGCGGGACGGCGGGTGATCGAGTCGCTGAGCCGGATCACCGAGGACCGGTACGAGACGCCGGTGAACTGGCGTAGGCAGGTGCCGGCGCGTCAGGTGCCGGTTCTGCGGTGGCGCGAGCTCGAGATCCACCACGTCGACCTGGGCCTGGACCGCACGGCAGCCGATTGGCCGGAAACGTTCGTGGAGCACACGCTGGAGTCGGAGCTGCCCGCGCTGGCGGCGGAGCATCCGGACGTCACGGTGCCGGAACTGCCGCGCACCGAACTGCTGGCCTGGCTGATCGGACGTCCCACGCGGGAGGGCTTGCCGCCGGTTCCCGCGTGGCCGTTCTGACCGTCAGGCGTACTCGACCGTCTCGAACGAGTCGGCGTCGTCGAGCGCGTCCCAGATGATCGCGTAGCGCTTGTGGGTCATCTCGTCGGCGTCGACGAGCAGGGCGTCGAAGAGGGTCTTCGGGTTCTCCTGCCACGTCTGCACGAGGGACGCGACTGCCTGGGGGGTGAACAGACCGGACCGTGCCGCTGCCTCGATCCACTCGTCGAAGTCGCCGTCGTGGATCCGCTCGACTGCTTCGCGATCGACCTCGCCGTCACCGAGATCGAGAGTGAACATCGTTGCGAAGACGTCGCCGTCGACTGCGACGACGGTGTCGCTGTGCGTACGCTGGTCGGTGTTCATCGTGGGGATACCTCCTGGGAGTCAGCTGGAGAACCTGACTCACGTTTGCGACCTCTGCTGATGAGAAGAACTGTAGGGCGACTAATTGTGAGCAGCTTAAAGCCTTTCTGTGAGATGAATCTGTGATCTATCTCACGCAGGTTTCTTCGCTGTCAGCGCACCCGCAGCACGACTTCTGTGGGGTGCGCATCGCGGGGTGTCTCCACGGCGTTGAGCACGGCTTTCGCGACGGTCGACGGCTGCAGATACTTCTCCGGCCGGTACTCGTCGCCCTCGCCGGCCACGATCGCGCGCTGCATATCGGTGTCGATCCGGCCGGGGTGAATTGACGTGACGCGTAGTAACGGCTCCTCGAGGCGCAGCGCGTCCCCGAACGCCCGGAGAGCGAACTTGCTCGCCGCATACGACGCCCAGCCGGCGTTCGCGCGGATCCCCGCGCCCGAGTTGATCAGGACGACGTGGCCGCCGGCGGCGCGCAGGGCAGGCAGCAGTAGTCGGGTCAGTTCGGCCACCGCGATCACGTTCGCCTCGAGCGTGTGCCGCCACTGTTCGACGGTCGACTCGCCGACGGTCGCGAGGTCGGCGACACCGGCATTGTGGACGAGGACGTCGAGTCGGTCGACCGGGGCGCACGCCGCCGCCACCGCGTCGTAGTCGGTCAGGTCGACGGGCCACGGCGCCGCGGAGGGCAGCTCCGCGAGGATGCCGTCCAGCGAACCCGCCGACCGGGCGCCGAGCAGGAGGTCGTGGGTCGGTGCGAGTGCGCGGGCGACAGCGGCTCCGAGGCCACGGCTCGCGCCGGTGATCAGGGCTGTGGGCATGCTGTCGAGGCTAGCGCCCCGTGAGTACTTGTTAACCGCGGGCGGTTAACAAGTACTCACGGGCCGAAGGCATACCAGTGGTGCCAGGACAGGTCGCGGATGGCGACGACCGGGCCGTCGGGGCGCCGCTCGACGTACTGCGGATACTTCGCGGCGAGAACGTCGATGGCGGTGGTGCCCTCGGCGGAACCGGGTTCGAGGATCTCGGCCCGGCCGTCGACGCGGACCCACCACAGGTGGTCCCAGTTCTCGTCGTAGTGATCCACGAGCAGCGTGACGGCGGGGTTGGCGGAGATGTTCCTCAGGCGGCGTAATGCCGTGGTGCGCTTCGGTTTGTGGTCGACGCAGGAGTAGATCGTGTCGGTGTCGAGCGCGAAGACGAGGGGAACCAGGTGGGGCACACCGTCCGACCCGACGGTGGCGAGCCGCGCGACGCGGGCGGCCGCGAATCGTGCGACGGCGTCCATCACGGTGCCATCAGGTAGTCGCCGCTCACCGGTTCGGGGAGCGCGGGAATGCCCAACGGGCGCTTGAAATATGCCCACGGGAACCACAGCGTCCCGACCTTCTGCCAGCCGTCGGACTCGAGTTTCTGGCGGCTCGCCAACGCCGACACGCGGGTGTGCTCCCACTGTTCCTCGGATTTGCGGACAGTGTGGAAGAGGGTGCCGAAGCCGACGGAGTGCCAGCCGTATGAGCCGGCGTGGTTGAGGATGCGCATCTCGTTGAACGCGGTGAGCGGGGTGAGTTGGCGGGTCCGGCCCTCCGGGTCCGCCTCGGGGGCGTCGCCGATCCTTTTGCCGAAGCGTTGTTGCGCCGCTTGCCGTGACATGCCGAGTGCGGCGCCGATCGAGTCCCAGCTGTGCCCGGCGGACCGTGCGGCCGCGATGGCGGAGACCAGCAGTTCGTCGACCGACTCCCGGGCCTGCGAGGTGAGCCGGACGAGGGCCAGGTACGCGGCCGGGTCGTGGTCGAGCGCCCCGTCGATCTCGGGGTCCGCCTGGGAGATGGCGTCCGACAGCAGCTGGGTGAGCGCGGCATCCGACATGTGTCAAGTATTTGTTGACAAGCAGGATCTTGTCAACAAAAAGTTGACTAGTTCGCGACGAGGGTGATGCCGAGGGTGAGCATCAGTGCGGCGATCCCGGCGTCGAGCACGCGCCACGCGCCGGGGCGGGCGAAGACGCGGTGCAGGAACTGGGCGCCGTATCCGAGCGCGAGGAACCAGACGACACTTGCGGTGGCGGCGCCGAGACCGAACACCCAGCGCCCCGATTCGCCCTGGTTGTTGGCCACCGAACCGAGCATCAGCACCGTGTCGAGGTAGACGTGCGGGTTGAGCCAGGTGAGTGCGAGGCAGGTGAGCACCGACGTCGCGAGGGTCGCCGACCCGACTTCCTGCGTGGCATCGAGGGCGCCCGGACGGAGGGCGCGACGAGCCGCGAACACGGCGTAGCAGAGGAGGAATGCCGCTCCGGCCCAGCGGATCACGGTGATGGCGGTCGGGGCGTGCGCGAGGACGGCCGCGATCCCGCTGATTCCGACGGCGATGAGCGCCACGTCCGAGACCGCGCACAGCACGACCACCGGAAGGACGTGTCGGCGCACGATCCCCTGCCGCAGGACGAACGCGTTCTGCGCGCCGATCGCGACGATCAGCGACAGTCCGGTGCCGAAGCCGGCGGCCGCCGTGAGCAGGCCAGGGGTGAGGTGCATGAGAACCACGCTACGAACCGGGCGATCATCAATCCAGCTAATTATCCTTCATTGCCATTAGCATTGCTTCATATGGATCTGGACCTGGCTGCCCTGCGTACGTTCGCCGCCGTGATCGACGAGGGCACCTTCGACGCCGCCGCCCGCGTCCTGCACATCACGCCGTCCGCGGTGAGCCAGCGGATCAAGGCGCTCGAGCAGCAGGTGGGACGCGTCCTGGTGCAGCGGGCCAAGCCGGTCCGTGCCACCGAGTCCGGGCACGTCGTGCTCACGCTCGCCCGCCAGATGGCCCACCTCGAACGTGAGGCCATGTCGTCCCTCAATCCCGGCGAGGCGACGACGAGCACCCTGTCACTGGTCGTCAACGCGGATTCGCTGTCCACGTGGATGATTCCGGCCCTCGCCCGGCTGGCGCCGGAACATCGGGCGCTGTTCGACCTGCATCGGGAAGACGAATTCCACTCGACCACCCTGTTGCGGGAGGGCACGGTGATGGCCGCGGTGACCTCCGTTCCGGAGGCGGTCCAGGGCTGCACCGTCGAGAAACTGGGGTCGATGCGGTACCGCGCGCTGTGCAGCCGGGACTTCGCCGACCGCTGGCTCCCCGACGGCCCCACGGCGGACGCGCTCGCGGCGGCCCCGATGCTGGACTTCGACCGCAAGGACGAACTGCAGTCCCGGTTCCTGCGCGGCTTCACGCGACGCCGACTGCAACCCCCGAGGCATTTCGTCCCCGGGTCTTCCGCGTTCTCCGACGCCGTCCGCTACGGACTGGGCTGGGGCCTGCTGCCGGAGTTGCACACCGGCGACGACCACGGGCTCGTCGAACTCGACCCGGCCCGCCCCGTCGACGTCCCGCTGTACTGGCAGCGGTGGAAGCTGGATTCGCCCATTCTCGCGGCGCTCACCACCGCGGTCCGGGACGGGGCCCGCGAAGCGTTGCGGTGACGTCCGGGTGGGCGCAACACTGGAGTCATGGACGCCGACAGCCCGATGGACCCGGTGCAGGCCCTGCGCGAGACAGCGTTCTGGCTCGAACGGTCGCGGGCGGAGACGCATCGGGTGAAGGCGTACCGGCGGGCGGCCGATGTGGTCGCGGAACTGTCGGAGGAGCAGCGGGACGTCCGTCGGCGCACCGACAGCTGGAAGGATCTGCCGGGCATCGGACCGAAGACGGCGACGGTGATCCGGGAGGCGCTCGACGGGGTGCCGGTCTATCTCACGGAACTGAGGGAGAACGCGGAGCCGATCGGTGGCGGTGCGCTGCGGCAGGCCCTCAAGGGTGATCTGCACACCCATTCGGACTGGTCCGACGGGGGCAGTCCCATCGACGAGATGATGCGCAGCGCGGCGGCCATCGGCCACGAATACTGCGCTCTGACAGATCATTCCCCCCGCCTGACGGTCGCGAACGGGCTGTCCGCGGAGCGTCTGCGGTCTCAGCTGGATGTGATCGCCGAGCTGAACGAGGAACTCGCGCCGTTCCGCATCCTCACCGGTATCGAGGTCGACATCCTCGACGACGGTTCGCTCGACCAGGATCCGGATCTGCTCGACGAACTCGACATCGTCGTCGCCAGCGTGCACTCCAAGTTGCGGGCCGAGCGCGGGGCCATGACCCGGAGGATGGTCAAGGCCGTCGAGAACCCGCGGGTCGACGTGCTGGGGCACTGCACCGGGCGCCTCGTCGAGGGCGGACGCGGGACCCGGCCGGAGTCGACGTTCGACGCGGAGAAGGTGTTCACCGCCTGCCGCGACAACGGCACCGCCGTCGAGATCAACAGCCGCCCCGAGCGCCGCGACCCGCCGAGCCGCCTCATCGATCTGGCCATGGATCTGGGGTGCCTGTTCTCGATCGACACCGACGCGCACGCCCCCGGGCAACTCGCCTGGCAGGGGTATGGGTGTGAGCGGGCGATGCGGTGCGGGGTCGAGGCCGACCGCGTCGTGAACACGTGGTCCGCCGACGACCTGCTCGAATGGGCAAAGTAATGCTCGTGCGTGGTTGACGAGTGCCGGGACTCGTCAACCACGCACGGGCCGAAGGCCTATCGTCAGCATCCCGCTCCCCGCCCCCGCGATCTCCCCTGCCGCAGGCGCCAATTCGGCCCGAGCGCGCTCCAGCAGGTCGTGGTCCTCGACGGCCGACGCCGCATGCGCGATCAGGCACCACAACGCCTCGACGAGGAGATCGCGCGGCGGATCGGGTGCCCGCCGCAGGGCGACCGCCGCCTCGTCCGGACGGCCGTTCGCCAGCAGGAGATGGGGCCGCGCCCAGGGTTCGTACGGTCCCCAGTCGGTGTCGGCGTCGAACGTCGCCGGCCGGTCCCGAGACACCCGCAGGCACAGCAGCGCGAGGGGGAGGATTCCGCGTTCGAGACCGGGCATCCCGCTCCCGGTGAGAAGTCTTGCCGCGGCGCGGTAGCCGGCCTCGGCGTCCGCGTCGGACGCACCCGTCGCCGCGGCGCGCATCGCCCGGTACCACGTGGTGAACACGGTCACCAGTGGTCGCTCGTGCCGTGCGGCCAGCGCATCCGCTGCGGCAGCGTGCTCGTCGGCGCCGGTGAAGTCTCCGAGCGCGCCGAGCGCCTGAAGACGCACGAGATGCCCGAGCACCTCGAAGTTCACGAACCCGTGCCGAGCCGACAGCGTGATCAGTTCCCGGCCGATCGCGTCCCGCTCGGGCGCGAGGCCCGAACGGTAGAAAGTGTGCATGAAGACGCCGTTCAGCGCGGACGCGAGCAGCGCCGGATCGTCGAGCGCGCGGGCGATCTCCTCGGATTCCCGGGCGGCCTGCAACCCGCGGTCGCCGCGCGTTCCGCGGGATTCCAGTGCGATCGTGGCCAGCAACCGGGCTCGGTCGGTGTCGTGGTCGCCAGGGGGAAGCTGCGCGAGGACGCGTTCGGCCGCCGCGACGACGAGGGCGGCCTGCTCCGGGTCGTCGGAGCGGGTCCAGATGCCGGGGACGTCGAAATTCCCGATCACGCGGGCGGTGAGCTCGGGGTCGCCCAGTTGCTCGGCCGCAGTGATCGTCGCGAGCCGTTGCGCCCGAGCCGCCTCGAGACCGCTGCCGCCCGCAACCGCGAGGCTTCGGAGCAACCCGACCGTCGACTCGAGTCTCGCCCTGGCACCGGACGCGACGGTGCGGTCGTAGGCGGCGGCCGCCCGTTCCCACATCCGGCCGGGGTCGAGTTCGAGCCGGCCGTCGCGGCGCAGGATGTCGGTTTCGAGGGCCGTCAGCTGCGCGCTCGGGTCGATCCCCAGCTCCTCGGCGAGAAGCTCACGCGCCCGGCGCAACACGGCCAGCGCATCGCCCTGCCGACCGGAACGGTAGAGGGCCAGCGCCAGCAGCCGCCACGCCCCTTCCCGCCAAGGATGTTCGGACACATGGGCATCGAGGTCCGGTACCGCCTCGGCCGCCAGCCCGAGGGACAGCCGCGCCTCCGCCCGTCGTTCCACCGCGGACAGTCGTAGCTCCTCGAGGCGCGCCCTCTCGGCGCGGGCCCACGACTCCTCGGCGAACTCCGCGTACGCCGGGCCCCGCCACAACCCGAGCGATTCCTCCAGCAGCGCGAGCGCCCGCGTCGGTGCCGCCGTCGCCGTCGCCGCCGCCGCGACCGCGCGCTCGAACCGCCACGCGTCCACGGACTCCGGGGCGGCGCGTAGCGCATACCCGGGACCCTCGGTGACGAGCAGCCTCGCGGCCGAACGGGCCGCACGCTGCGGCTCGAGTGCGCGCCGCAGCGCCGAGACGAAGGTCCGCACGGCGCTCTTGGCTCCGGCCGGCGGGTCGATCCACAGGTCGTCGACGACGAGGCTCACCGGAACGACCCGTCCCCGCGCGACGATCAGGCGGGCGAGCACCGCCCGGTGCCGCGGACCTTTCAGATCGACGAGGTCTCCCGACTCGTCCCACGCGACCACCGGGCCGAGCACACCGAACGTTGGAGTCACCTCGCCACGGTATAGCGCTCATCGGATACTCATCGACCTCCTCGAGACTGGACCGCATCATCCCGACATCGGAAGGACCACCCATGACCCCTGTGATTCCCGGATTCGACTACCGGCGCGTGACCGTCGCCGACGACGTGGAACTGAACGTCGCGGTGGGCGGTTCCGGCAGCCCGATCGTCCTGCTGCACGGCTTCCCCCAGACCCACCTGATGTGGCGGCACGTCGCCGCCGACCTGGCCGCCGACCACACCGTCATCTGCCCGGACCTCCGCGGATACGGTGCGAGCGACAAGCCGGCCGAGAAGGATGGCGACGTCTATTCGAAGCGGACCATGGCCGCCGACGTCGTCACCCTGGCGAAGGAACTGGGCCACGAGCGGTTCGTGCTGGCCGGGCACGACCGCGGCGCGCTGGTCGCGATCCGGGCGGCCCTCGACCACCCCGGGGTGGTCACCCACCTCGCGTCGCTCGACGTGCTGCCCACCCTGGACATGTGGGACATCCTGCACGGCGCGAACGCCGCGGTCGCGTTCCACCTCTACCTGATGGCGCAGCCGCCCGGACTGCCGGAACGGATGATCGCCGCCAGCGCCGACGCCTTCTTCGGGCACTTCCTCGACGCCTGGACACGGAACCCGGACGCCATCCCCGCGGAGGTGCGCGCCGAGTACCTGCGGGCGTCGCGCGAGGCGGTGCCGTCGATCGTCGCCGACTACCGCGCGTCCGCCGGCATCGACGTCGACCACGACCGGGCGGACCGGGCTGCCGGCAACCGCCTGCAGATGCCCGTCACCGTGATCCAGCAGGACTGGGGAAGCCTGCTCGGCTACGACGCCGCCGGACTCTGGCGGGCCTGGGCCCCCGACCTCGTGCACGACACCCTGACGGCAGGTCACTTCATGGCGGAGGAAGCGCCCCAGCAGATCATCGACGCACTGCGCGCACTCGTGAAGAGGTAGCGGGACGGTGCCCGATTACACCGCGACCGGTGAGGACGCCTGCGCCCAGAACCGTTTCGGTATGCGCCCCGCCGTCTGGGCGCGGCGTCCGGCAGTGACCGCCTCGGCCATGGCCGCCGCCATGAGCGGAGGGTCCGACGCCCGCGTCACCGCCGAGGCGAGCAGTACGGCGTCGCAGCCGAGTTCCATTGCCAGTGCCGCATCGCTCGCGGTGCCGATGCCGGCGTCGAGAATGACCGGGATGTCGGTGCGCGCAACGATCATCTCGATGTTGCGGGGGTTGGAGATGCCGAGTCCGGTGCCGATCGGCGAACCGAGGGGCATCACGGCGGCGCACCCGGCGTCGACGAGGCGCTGCGCGAGCACCGGGTCGTCGTTGGTGTACGGCAGCACGACGAATCCGTCGTCGACGAGTTGTTCTGCTGCCGAGACGAGTTCGATCCCGTCGGGGAGGAGTGTGCGCTCGTCGGCGATCACTTCGAGTTTGACCCAGTTGGTGCCCAGAGCTTCGCGGGCGAGGTGAGCGGTGAGCACGGCCTCCGTGGCACCTCGGCAGCCGGCGGTGTTCGGCAGCAACGCGATGCCCAGCCGATCCAGCAGTTCGAGCAGCCCGGTTCGCCCCGCAGCATCCACTCGGCGCATCGCTACGGTCGTCAGTTCGGTGCCCGAGGCGATCAGAGCCTCTTCCAGCACCGCCAGGTTGGCTGCGCCACCGGTGCCCGTGATCAGGCGCGACGAGAAGTCCCGGCCCGCGATCGTGAGTGGGTCGGAGCGGAACTCATCCACCCTGCACCGCCGTGAGCACCTCGACGGTCCAGCCGTCCTCGACCGACGTCGTCCATTGCGAGCGGGGCAGCATGGTGCCGTTCACCGCGAGCGCGACTCCTCGATCGGGAAGCTCGAGCCGGACCATGAGTTCCTCGACGAGGCAGGGGTCGGGCAGATCGTGGACTTCGCCATTGACGGTGATGCGCATCGGTACCTCCGAACGAGATTTGTGCGAGCACCCGAACCATACGGTTGAAACCTGCGGGACGGCAGAACCACTTGTGCGCTACGTCATAGGTCCAGTTTGGACCCCTTCCGCGCCGTCCATCTGGATCTTCGGGACCCGTACCAGACGGTCCAGAGTTGTCGGTGAGACGAGCCCCGGTGGGGCCGAGTTGTTCACGATCGGAGCCTGAGATGAACACCAGTGTCGCAACCAGAACACGCGCAGCGAGGTCGACGGAGGCAGAGCGGTTGGCATCGGAATTGGAGGACTCGCGACGCCGCATCATCGAACTCATGGCTCAGCTGGCCGAAACAGCAAGGAGTCGTGATGCTTTGAGCGACCGGCTGCAGGTGCTGACGTGGAATGCGCGCTGGGGTCGGGAGCAGATGGGATTCGCCGGACGGTGACGGCACTTCGGGTGCTCGGCTACAACCAGGTGGTCGGCCGGATCAGGTTCGCGAGATCCACCAGCGTGTACCGATGCCGGCGTTCGGGGGCCTTGCGGGCGAGTGCCCGCAACGCCGATTCCGCACCGGTACGCAGGCCACGCTCGGTGAACGGCACGCTCAGAATGCGTGAGGTCTCCGGGGTGCCGCCCGCGTGCAGCCAGTCCACGGCCACACCGAGGACGAGTACCCGGGTCTGGAGTGCGCGGCGCTCGTCGTGGGCGAGCAGTTCGACTCTCCGGGCCGCCTCCTGCAGGTCCTGTTCGCTCACCTCGGCGAGCGGTCGATCGTGGACGAGCATCAGCACACTCGTCAACCGGGCCTCGGCGTAGTGCCGTGATGTGGGTGGCACCTCGTCGAGCGCCTCCACCGCGTGCGCCCGGTCGTCGCGATGCTCGAGTTGCCGCGCCAGCCCGAACGCGGCACTGACCGCGCCGTGGTCGGTGCGCCACACGGTGCGGTAGTACTTCTCGGCGGTCTGCCGCCACTGCTCGACGCGTTCGCCCGCCCGGTACTCGCACCACATCTCGGCGGTCGCCGCGAGGGCTAGCTTCGGGGCCTCCTCACCCGGCAACGCGCTCAGCACGGAATCGAAACGGGCGAAGGCCGCCTCGAAGTCGCCGCCGACGAGCGCACACAGCCCGGTGTGCCAGTCGACACGCCACGTGTCTTCCCGTTCGTGATCGAGGGACTCGAGAATGGTTGCGGCGTCGCGCGGCTGCCCGAGATCGAGGTGCGCGCGTACCTCGGCGAGCGGGATCTCGATGCTCGAGGTCGCGGCATCGTTGTCGGCCGCCTCCCGCGCCCGGTGCAGCGAATCGAGGAGTTCCCGCGGCCTGCTGTGGACGACGGACAGCAGCGGGGCGGCCGGATCGTCCGGATCCACCAGCGGGATCGGCAGTGCCCGAACGATACTCATCGCACTGATGCACTCGTCCCGGCGGTGCCCGTCGACATACACGTCGGTGCGGCTGATCGTGAGGTCGGTCCCGAACGTCGTGCGCTGCGGGCTGAAGCGATGCGACAGTCCCGGGTAGGGGCTCCCGGTCTGCTGGGCCCGCACCTCGCGCAGGACGCCGTCGAGTTGCGTCGACATCTCCTCGGCCGAGTGGAACCGCCGAGCCGGATCGGTGTGGGTGGCCCGGAGCAACAGGCGATGGTAGAACTCGTACTCGGCCAGCAGGGGCGCCTCTTCGGGCGTCGGCAGGCCGTCGACAAAACATCCTCCGGCGGTCGGCATGTCGAGCGTCAGCACGGCGAGCGTCCGCCCGACGGTGTAGATGTCGGAGGCGACGGTCGGCCCGGTGGTCGCGATCTCGGGGGCTTGGTAACCCTGTGTGCCGTAGATGTATCCGTGGTCCCCGATCCGCGCGACCGCGCCCATGTCGATGAGCTTGAGCTGGTCGTAGTCGTCGCCGATCATGATGTTCTCGGGCTTGAGGTCGTTGTACACCAGCCCCATCGAGTGAAGGTATCCGAGCGCGGGCGTCACCTCGAGGAGGTAGCGGATGGCGTGCTCCACCGGCAGCATCGGTTTCGGTTCGTCGGGTTCGGCCTCGGTCTTCAACTCGGTGAGCACGTCCCGCAGGGTTCTGCCCCGCACGTACTCCATGACGATGTAGCCGACGGGATTGCCGTCGATTCCCGGGTGTTCGACGAAGTTGTAGATCTTCACGATGCTCGGGTGCGTCACCTCGGCGAGAAACCGCCGCTCGGCGAGCGCCACTTCCTGGGCAATGGGGTCGCCCGAGTGCAGCAGCCCCTTGAGCACCACCCAGCGATCACTGACGTTGTGGTCGAGTGCGAGGTAGATCCAGCCGACTCCGCCGTGCGCGAGGCATCCCAGGACCTCGTACTGACCCGCGACCAGCTCGCCCGCCTCGAGTTGCGGGGCGAAGGAGAAGACCGTGCCGCAGTGGGTGCACACCCCCTCCGTGTCACCGGGGCGCGCGGCGGTGGAACGCCCGACGGGGCGCTTGCACCGGTCGCAGTAGCGTTTGTGCTCCGCCAGAACGGGATTGGTCAGCAGCATCGACAGGTCGGAGGTGTGGACGGCGTCCGGCACCGTACGCGACGAGGGCGTCTCGTCGTCGTCCGCGAAGGGATCGAACCGCACACCCCGGGTGGATTCCGGGTCGTCCATCGGTGTTCGCCTGGTCTCGTCGCTCACGTCGCTGACACCTCAATCCCGGTACGTAGGGGGCGGTGGTCCGTCGGCCGGGCCGAGGACCGTCAGCCAGGTGTCGTACAGCCTCGTCCAGGTTCCGTCCGCGCGCATCCGATCCAGCGTGCCGTTCACGAAACGAACCAGGTCGTCGTGGTTCTTGTTGACGCCGATGCCGTACGGTTCCGACTCCAGCGGCGGCCCGACGATCTCCAGGTTCGGGTCCTGGGCGGCCAGACCGGCGAGGATGGAGTCGTCGGTGCTGGCGGCGTCGGCCTGCCCCTGTTGCAGGGCCACGAGGCAGTCGTCCCAGTCGGGTACCGCGACGATCGTGGCCTCGGGCTGAACGCGTCGCACGGTGTCGAGGGACGTGGTGTCGACGGCGGTGCAGACGCGTGCGCCCGACAGATCCTCCGGACCGGAGATGTCGGAACCCTTCGGCACCAGCAGACGCTGGTAGGCCTGGAAGTAGACGGTGGAGAACGCGACCCGGTCGGTTCGGGCGCAGGTGATCGACGTGCCCTTGACCACGAGATCCACGTCGCCGTTCTCGAGTGCCTCGAAGCGGTCGCCGAACGTGAGGAGTCGGAACTCGACCTTGGACGGGTCGCCGAACAGGTCCCGCGCCATCTCCCGCGCGACGTCGACGTCGAACCCCATCAGCATGCCGGTGGTCGGATCCCGGAAGCTGAAGAGGTTGGTGTTCTGATCGATGCCGACGACGAGCCGGCCGCGGGCGGTGATCTCCGCCAGCGCGCTGCCCGCCGCCGGCACGACCGGCGCGGTGCCGGGGCGGAGACTCGCGAGCGCCCCGCAGGACTCCGGTGTGGGTGGCTCGTCGGGAACCTCGCCCGTCGGCAGCAGGATCTCGGCACCCCCCGACAGCGGGAGTTCGGAATAGTCGCCGCTGACGGTGGGAGTGAGGGGTTGCGGGGTGGCGCACCCGCCGACGAGGACAGCGGACACCGCGGCGGCGAACAGGAGCACGCGCGAGCGTCTCCGCAGTCTCGGTCGCCTCAGCCGCGTCATCAGTGGTACTCGTTCAGTCTGGGCCAGATCCCCCCACCGACGGCGAACCCGCAGAGGACGCCGATAACCATGCTACCGACCGCGAGCTGCGACAACGAGCGATACGCGTCGGTCATTCCGTCGACCTCCTCGTGACGGAAACTGTCGATGCCGTCCTGCAACGCCTCGTCGAGCGCCGCGAACGTGGCGGTGGACGCCGCGTCACCGGGCCCGACCGCGATGGCCGTCGCCCCCGGGTAGTCCCCCACCTCCAGCCTCTGCTGCAGCATCTCGTGCGCGTGCCGCCAGTCGTCGAGTGCCGTCACGGCCCCGTCGATCGAGTGTTCGGCTCCCTGGCCGTGGGAACCGCCCTGCAGCTGCGTGAGGACGTCGGCCAGCGTGCCGGAGCGCCGGACGTAGTCGATCTCGGACTGTTCGTCGGAACCGCGCTGCAGCAGCGCGAGTGTCTCGTCTGCCCGGGCCTGCTGCGCGAGGATTCGTGCCTGGGTGATCGTGCCGAGTGGTTGCGCCCCTTCGGTTCTCGCCCGATCGATCGCAGCCGTGGAGACCAGCGTGGCCACGGCCAGCCAGACCAGGAGGGTCGCGGCGAGGAGGGAGGCGAGAACCAGACCCGGGTTGACGCGCCGTTTGCTCTTGCGCGCCAGATACACCTGCGCGAGGACGAGCGCGACGAGCAGGGCCACGGCGACGGCGAATGCGGCCCGCGGGATCCGGCCGGTGAGTACCTGGGTGTCGGCGACGGACCGAGACTGCTCCGAGTAGAGACGCTCGGCGGCGGGCAGGATCGTGTCCTGCATCAGCGTGGAAGCGTCGCTGAGGTACGCGACGCCGACGGGGTTGCCGGACCGGTTGTTCGCTCGGGCCGTCGCGATCAGGGTGGTGTACTCGGAGAGGTTCCTCGACACTTCGGACAGCAGCGCGAGGGCGGCGGCATCCGTCGAGGCGACGCCGTTCGACGCGGTGACCAGCGCGTTCGACGCGTCCCCGATGGCCTGGTTGTATCGATTGCGCACCGCGTTCGACTCGACGCCGCCCGAGATGAAGGACGTGGCGGCGGCCGCGTCGGCGATCGACAGCGAGCTGTAGAGACGCTCGGCCGCATAGGTCAGGGGTTCGGTGTGGGTCCGCAGCGTCTCGATGCGCTGCTGCCGGGCGCCGATCGCCGCCGAGGTGACGGCCCCGGTCACCAGTGCGGCGGCCACGAGCGCGATCCCCAGCACGGACAGGCGTCCCGGGGTCGAGACGAGGAATTCCCGCCACGGCCGGCGCCGGGATTCGGGCTCGACGAGCAGGGACTCGTCCAGCGAGTGCTCTTCGGTGACGGTGTCGTCTCCGCGGTGGAACACGGTGTCCTCCTCCGCCGAGGTCTCCTGCAAGTGTGCCCCGATATTCGCCGGGTCGTGGCGGAAAAGCCATGTCGGGGGAGCACGAAGAAGGGCGGGGACCGCCTCTGCGGTCCCCGCCCTCATCTGCGTCGGGCTTACTTCAGTGTTGCTCGCGCGGCGCGAGTGCGACCAGTTGCTCCGCTTCGGCTCCCTCGGCCGGCGACACTGCGGGCGCCGCGACGGTGTCGAGGCGTTCGGCACGGGTCCGGCCGCGTCGGCGGAACTCGTAACCGATGAGAATGAATGCCAGCGTCACCACACTCAGCCAGAACTGTGAACGGGTGGTGGGAAGCACTGCCATCGCGGCGATCACCGCGCCCATCAACGCGATGGTCGCGTAGCTGAGCCAGGGGAACAGCCACATCTTCAGACCGAGTGCCTCCGGATCCCGGGCCTCCAGTTTCCTGCGCAGCGCGACCTGGGAGATGGCGATCATGAGGTAGACGAAGAGTGCCACGGCGCCGTACGAGTTGACCAGGAACGAGAACACGAGATCCGGGGAGACGAACGCCGCGATCACCGACGCGTATCCGATCACCGTCCCGGCGAGGATCGCCCGCCGCGGGACGCCACCACCGGACAGCCGGGTGAACATGTGCGGGGCGTCGCCGTTCCGGGTGAGTGCGAAGAGCATCCGCGAGGACGTGTACAGCGCCGAGTTCAGGCAGGACAGCACCGCGGTGAGGATGACGACGTTCATGATCGTGGCCACCCCGGGAATGTGCAGCGCCGAGAGGGCTGCCGCGTAGGGGCTGACACCCACCGCCTCGGTGCTCCACGGAACCACGGCGACGACCACGAAGATGGAACCGACGTAGAAGGTGATGATCCGGACCACGATGGAGCGCATCGCCCTGGCGACCGCCTTCTTGGGTTCGGCGGACTCGGCGGCAGCGATGGTCACGATCTCGGCGCCGGTGAAGAAGGCCACGCAGGGAACCACCGCGGCGAGCACCGCACCCCAGCCGAGCGGAGCGAAACCGCCGTGACTGACGAGGTTCGCCACCCCGGGGGTCGAATCCGGCCACAGTCCGGTGATCCAGAGTGCACCCAATCCGAGGAAGAGCACGATCGCGATTACCTTGATCGACGAGAACCAGTACTCGAACTCGCCGAACGAACGGGCCGACACGAGATTGGTGCAGGTCAGGATCACGAGAAGGCCGAGGCTGAGAGTCCACAGCGGCGCCGACGGCAGATAGAGCTGAAGGATGCGACCGCCGGCGATGGCCTCGACGGCGACGACGATGACGAAGAAGTACCAGTACATCCATCCGACCGAGAATCCGGCGCGATTGCCGAGTGCTTCCCGGGCGTACACGTAGAACGATCCGACGACCGGCCTGGCCACCGCCATCTCTGCCAGCATCCGCATGATCAGGAGCGTGATGACCCCCGCGATCAGAAACGACACGATCGCCGCAGGGCCTGCGCTTTCGATGACGACGCCGCTGCCGACGAACAATCCGGCGCCGATCACGCCGCCCAGGGCGATCAGATTCATGTGCCGCTTCTTCAGGCCCTTTCCGAGACCGGAGTCCTCGGATTGGGCCGGGGGTGGTGTTGAAGTCACGTTTTCCTCCACTGTGCGCTGACCGGAATCGTCAGGTCGCCATCGCGATCCGTGGTCGAATCGTCGGCGGTTGGAACGGAGAACAGTGCCGGCGGAGAGGTGAGAGACGGTCCACCGCGAACTGAACTGTTGGTGTGATGCACAACACTGTATGGAGGGTGCGGTGGGGAGCACAGTGCCAGTTCGTGAGCACCTCTGAGGTCCAGATCGGCGAAGAGGGTCCGATCGGTGCGCCCGCGCGACTTCCATGCGGGCGCACCGAGGGCGCTACCGTTCGGTATCTCCGGCCTGTCGAAGGCCGCGGCGCGCCGTCCGCGCTGCGGGGAGCAGCGGCGGCCAGGGCCAGTGCTGTCCGAGGCTGCGCCGTGCACGCAGGAAGCCGAGGCCGAGGACGAGGCCGAAGATCAGATGCCCGAGCAGCGAGAGTGTGAGCGTCGTCGGGGTGAGCGGAAACATCTCCTGCTGCCCGTTCGGTGACAGGGCAACGGTGGCGATGAGCCCGGACCACACCGGGAACACCGCGAAGCCGACGAAGGCGAGAAGTATTGCGCGGCGGGACAGATGCTGGATCCCGATGGCAAGGGCGAGGATGAAGGATCCGATTCCTATTCCACCGCCGTCGCCGAAGTACCGCCCACGTGCTTCGGGATGAAATCGCCGTTCACGCTGAGTGTTGTTTATCGCACTCGGCATGAGTGTCCGGGTTACCCCGGCCACGTTCACCACTATGTGGCGTTCCCGCAGCGATACCGTCAGCCCGCCGAGTGGCGGGTCTTATGGTTGGTTTCTGTCGGGCTTCTTTCACGTCTCGTCCGCAACTCGCCGAAGACGCACCACCGTCAACAACCGCTGCGAGTGCAGCGAGGTTGAGAGCAGCGTTGTGATCACGATCCGCACGGAAGCCGCACGCATCGCACAGGAATACCCGAACATTCAGGGGCAGTTTGACTTTCACTACCTGGCAGTTCGAGCAGGTCTTACTCGACGGATACCACCGATCCGCCACATGCAGGCCGGTGCCGGCCCAATCGGTCTTGTAGGTCAGTTGTCGACGGATCTCGGCTACCGCCGCATCCTGCAGGGCTCGGTTCAGGCCGCGCTTGTGGGCGCCACCGGATCGGGTCATCCCCGCGACATTGAGACCTTCGACAACGACGGTGTCGAAGTCCCGAACCAGTGCGGTGGTGAGTTTGTGGAGGTGGTCGCGGCGCGCGTCGGCGATGCGGGTGTGAACTGCCCGGATCTGGTCTTGGGTGCGCTGCCACCGCCGGGAGGGTTGTTGACCGGTGCGCCGATCCGGGCCGACCCGCCGCGATGCGCGGCGCCCCAGACGACGTAGTCGTTTCGCTCGCTTCCGTGCGTGTTTCGGATTGTCGATCATCTCCCCAGTCGAAAGGACCGCGAGGTGCTTGACCCCCACATCCACCCCCACGACCGACCGAGGACCAGCGGCGACGGGCGGGAGTGCCCTGGCCGGGAGAGTGATTTCGACGGAGAACGACACCTGCCACCGGCCTCGACGATACGACAGGGTCGCCGACCTGATCCGAGCCGACCCGGCGATCGTCTTGCGGGCCAGTTTGCGGGTGGATTCGAACGTCCGGATCGCTCCGATCCGAGGCAACAGCACATGACGGCGGTCACCGCCGTCGGTGACCAGCCCGAACCTGCCCGTCGTGAACCGGCAGGAGAGCACGGCCCGTTTGCTTTTGAACCGCGGAAACCCCATCGAGCCGTTACGTTTCCCGGACCGGGCATCGGACCAGTTAGACAGGGCTGCAGCACAGGTCGCGATCCCGGAGCTGTACGCCTCTTTCGAATTCTCCGGCCACCACACCTTCCCGGTCTCCGGGTTGACCGCGACGTCGTCTTTGACGGTGTTCCAGCGTTTACGCAGACTGTACGCGGACCACGACATCGACGGGGTCAGCTCCGCATCAGGAATACCGTAGGACCGTTCCGCGGTCCGTTGATCGAGGTTCGTCTTGACCTGCGATAGTGCCCAGTTGTAGGCGAAACGCTGCGCCCCGCAATGTGACCGCAACGCCTCGACCTGCACCGGGGTGGGATCGAGAACGTACACGAACGCCCGGATCACCAACCGAGACCGATCCGGCGCCGCGACGTCGACAGTCCGGTCCGCGAGTACCGCAGTGGTCCTCATAGGCGGTCCGTCGCGGCGGTCACGGCAGCGGCGGCACAGCGACGGGCGCTGCACTGCCCGTATCTACGGGTACACAGCGATGTCATCATCTCGGTCATCTCCCGCACCAGAACGTCAGCCATCCCGGTCGTCGCCCATACCAGCAGACTACGACCTTGTACCGACAAACTTGTACCGACAAAGCAGCCGCGATGTACCCGAACCCGGCCAACTGCTCCCGATGCTTAACCACGATCGAGCAGGTGACGGTATCGAGGCGGAAGGTGTCCTAGGCGAGACATACGACCATTCCCCAGCCGAGTCCGAGTCCGACGATGCGATCGATCGGGTGCGGAGCGAACACCACAACTACGGCGAGGGCCACCGTCAGGCGGATGATCACCAGTGCGCCGGTGGTATTCATCGGCAAGATTTCGAACTGGTTTAGGGTCTGACGTCCGGCGTCCGTCACGGTCCCGATATTCGAACAGTCCCCCAAGGGGTGGAGACGGCCACCCTCGACGGGGGATCCGATCACCCCGAGCCGAGGCCGACGACGGCGATCATCAGTGGCAGGAAGACGATGATCAGAATCGCGCCGATGATGTCGAACGTGATTCCGCTGCGGATCATCGTGGTGATCCGGACGGCTCCGGAGCCGTAGACGACGGCGTTCTGCGGCGTCGAGACCGGCAGCATGAAGCCGAACGATGCGGCGAACGTGGCGGCGAGCGCAGGCACGAAGGGGTTGACCCCCGCCGCCACCGCCACCGGGATCACGATCGGCACCACGACCGCCGCGGACGCCGTGTTGCTCGTCGTCTCCGACACGGCGACGGCCAGGAGCACGGCGAAGACCGTGATGGCGACGACGCTCGTCAGGCCCAGCGAATCCGCGACGGAGGTGCCGATCGTCTCGGCGAGGCCGGTGTCGGCGAGCAGTGAGCCGAAGATGATGCCGCTGCCGAAGAGGACGATCGTGCCCCAGTCGATCTGCGCTGCGTCTCGCCAGGTCAGCGTGAACTCGCGATTCTCCCAGTCGGTCGGCAGCAGGTAGAGCAACGCCGCCCCGAAGACCGCGACCATGCCCTCGTCGAGCCGGTCGCTGATCGTGGCGTAAAGGTCCGAGTCGTTGCCGGCGAACACCGCGACGACGCCGGGCAGGATCCACAGCGTCACCGTGACTCCGAACGCGATGAGCGTGTTCTTCTCGGCCCGCGACAGAGGACCCATTTCCGCGCGCTGCTCCGCCAGGTAGTCGGCGACGCCTTCGATCCGACTGATCTCCGGCTTGTTGAGGCGCAGCAGGATGATGGAGAGCGCGATGAACATCAGCAGGCAGATCGGGACTGCCATCGCCATCCACTGCCCGAAGCTGATCCGCTCCCCCGTGGCCTCTTCGATGAGCCCGCGTCCGATGAGGTTGGGTGGGCTGCCGACCGGCGTCAGCAGGCCGCCCACGCTCGCGCCGTACGCGAGCATCAGCATGATCGCGGCGCCGACTCGGAGGCGCAACGGGTCGAAGTCCGGTGCGACGACGCCACGGTGCTGCATCAACTTGGCGATGACACCGAGGATGCCGAGGGCCGTGGGCAGCAGCATGGCCACCGTCGCGGTGTTGGACACGAAGGCCGAGAGCCCGCAGGTGATGACGCCGAACGCGACGATCACTCCGGTGGTGGACTGGCCGACACGCGGCATGGTGAGGATCCGGAACGCGAACCGTCGCGCCACGCCATGCTTCAGCATCGCCTGAGCGAGGATGAACGCGCCGATGAACGTGAAGGTCGTCGACGACCCGAACGCCGCGAGGACTTCGTCGGCCGGCGCCACCCCCAGAAACACCACGAGGGCGACGCCGAGGAGCCCGGCGATCGGGATCGGCACCGCCTCGGTGACCCACAGCACGATGACGCCGAGCAGGACGCCGGCCAGCGTCTGCTGGTTCGGCGGTATGTCGAGGGGCAGGGCGAGGAATCCGATCGTGATCAGCGGCGCGAGAAACAGACCGATCGTGCGGCGACCCTTCTCGAATCGCTCCTCCGCAGGAGACAGTTGCTGTTCGCCCAGGCTGCGGTAGGTGGCGTGGCCGAGTAACGCCTTGTCGACGTCGGTTCGGTCGCCCTGGTTGTCGGTTGTCATGGTCCCTCCCCCGGCGAGGTGGATCGGTACGGAAGGAGTACCCATCGCAGTGCGTGCTAGTCGTGCCGCGGCGGCGGATTCGTCGCGCCGCGACCAGCGCTTCTGGGTCTGGCGTCCTCGCTCAGCCGAATCGGTGCCGCCGTCGGCACCTACCTCGTGCCCTTGTCACTGACCGGCCTCGGCATCGGCGTCACCATGCTGATCGCCGCGGTCATCACCCTGTTCGGCGCCGCCATCTCCTACCTGTGGGCACCGGAAACCCGCGGCCTCTCGCTCAGCGAATGCTCGTCCCTCGACACCCAGAAGGCCGCTGCTCACCCGGTGTAGCACCGGCAGTCCGGGCGAAGAATCAGTCCTGCCGGGAGTCTGCCAGCCACGCCAGCATGCGGCCCCGCGACCAGCAGCGCCCGATGGCCTCGGCGTGCAGAGCGGAGTGGTCGAACACCGCCACACCGATGATGCTGTGGCCGGAGGCGCGGCGGTCGCCGAGCGTGGGTATCGCCGGCGCGACTCCGACCCCCTCCGCCGACACCCACGCCACCGCCCTGCCGGTCGCCGCTTCGTCGAGGCGGTGCAGAAACCGCAGTCTGCTCTCGAGCGGGAAGCGCGACAGCGCCCACGTCGTGGTGACGACAGGCAGGGCGTCCGCGGGCACCTGGGCGAAGGCGTCGGGCATCACCTCGACGGCGTCACCGTGCAGCAGCACCGGAGGGGCCATCGCTGCCAACGCCATCTCCGCCTCGAGTCTCGCGACCCGCTCCGGCTGATCCGGCGACAGGCAGGCGCGCAACCATCGGGCGTCGTCCGCATCGGTCACGTCGATCGGATCGAGGTCGACGCCGACCCGGGCGACGACGTCGGGAAACGCCCGCGTCGGGACGGGCCGGTCTCCCACGATCGACGACGACAGCTGTACGGGAGATGACGGGTCGCCCAGCGTTTGTCCGTTGCTGTACGTGATGCCGACGCGATCGACGGTGAGATTGAGCCCAGCCGAGCAGCCCACGTCGATCAGCCCGACCGCAGTCGCGCCTACCCGGCGCGCCGCCTCGGCGACGGCCGGATACAGCACGGCGCAGCGCCCGGTCTCGTCGATCCGCGCCTGCCGGCGCACGGCGACGGCCACGACCGAGTCGGTCATTCGCAGCAGCGTGTCGATCGCGGCGTCGGCGGCGGCGTCGCCGTCGGCAGCGGCATAGGCCGCGGCAAGCGCCGGGGCGCGTCCGGCGAGGGCGAGGTCGTGCAGCGCGGCGAGGATCACCGCGGGGTTCCGCTTGCGCGCCGGCGCCGCCTCGATGGCGCGCAGCGCCTCGTCGGACTCACTCAGGGCGACGGCGACACGCTCGTACAGCGGCGAGGTTTCGGCGGCGTCGACCTCACCGAAGTGTCGGTACACCTGCGCGAGTGTGCGGGCCCTACCTGCGGGTGCCACCGGACAGGACCCTAGCCGGCGTCCTGCGCGGCGAGTTGCACTTTGATCCGCTCGGTGGCGTTGATGAGCGATTCGTTGTTGACGGCGGCAGCTGCACTGGCGTCGTGGTCACGGGCGGCCTCGACGAGACGCTGCTGGAAGATCCACAACGAATCGTCGTCGGTGGTATCCACGGTGCCCTCGGCGCCGACGATCTTGTAGGCCCGGCATTGCTGCCACAGCGTGCGAATCGTGTTGACCAGCACAGGGTTCTCGGACGCCTCGTACAGAATGCTCAGCAGCGCCTCGTCGTGATCGAGGTAGGCCACGACACGGCGCTCGTCGATGGCGGCCCGCATCAGGTCGAACTCGTCCCGCATGCGTGCGCTGTCGCCGGGGCTGATCCGCGCGGCGCCGAGCCGGGCGGCCTCCACCTCGAGCAACCGGCGCACATCGTAGACATGGACCAGCTCGGCGAGGGTCAGGCCCTTGACCACCGCCCCCTTGTGCGGTGACCGTTCGGCCAGTCCGGCTTCCTCGAGTCGCCGGATGGCCTCGCGCACCGGCATGACACTGGTCCCGACCTGCGCAGCGATGTCGCGGATACGCAAGCGTGAGCCGGCAGGCAGATCGCCGTTCATGATCGACTCGTGGATCATCTCGTAGACCTGGTCGGTCAGCAGAGAAGTCTCGGCGCGCTTGGACATAACCACAGCTCAAATATAAACGGCGTGGTCGAGACCGCCCGCCAGGCGACGTCCCGCCAGTCGCGGCCGTGCTGCCCGCCGGAGTGCGGAACACGGTCAGGTGAGCGATCGGCGCTCACCGAACCGGCTCCGGTGGGCGTTCTTCCTGCGGTCGGATTCGGTCAGACCGCCCCAGACACCGTAGGGCTCACCCGATGTCAGGGCGTGACGTCGGCACGGTTCGAGGACGGGGCAGGCCTGGCAGATCCGCCGGGCCTGCGCCTCGCGCCGGTCGCGAGCATGACCGCGTTCTCCCTCGGGTGAGAAGAACATCGAGGTCTCGGCGCCGCGGCATGCGGCACGACGCGGCCAGTCCCTGAAATCTCGTGCGGATGGTGCAGTGGTGTCGTTCGGCACGAGTGTCCTTTCGCCAGGGTGTCGCTGTGGGTAATGGGCCGGCGCTCCCGCCTCCCTCTCGCTCAGTGTGGTCGATGGTTCATGTCCAGAACCCGGGCATTCGCCTAGTCCTACCTAGGCGTTCACTAGCCGCCCTGTGAGCACTTGTTAACCGCCCGCGGTTAACAAGTACTCACAGGGGCGTCAGCCCATTGAGGTGGATGCGACCATGCCCGAGCGAATGGGTTCGCGGGCCAGCACTCCCGTGACGAGTGTGAAGGAGCCGCCGTTCGCGACGAAGGGCAGACCTCGAACGTCGCCGAGACGATCGCCTTCCTCGCCTCCGGTCGGGCCCGCCACGCAACCGGAACCACCATCGACATCACGGGGGCCGACTACGTTCGGTGAGTTGACGCGGTCAGTACCAGTACTGCCGCCCGCCGACCTTGCGCCCGCGCAGTCCGAAGAGCAGGAGGACGAGGCCGATGACGCCGACGATGAGGCCTGCGATCCACAGGGACGAGATCTTGACGATCAAGCCGATGACGATGAGCACCACACCGATTGCGATCATGGCCGATTCCTTCGTGAGAGCGGGCACGGGCGTTGCGCCTGTGTGCAGTCGCCGAAGTCACGGCCGATTGCATGACCACCCGAACCTCGAACGTAGGCCCCGTCAGGCGCGCCGCGCCTCGCCCGTCCTGGGTGAAACGCAGCCCTCACCCGAGGAGTGTCGCGCCCCTCACAGCGGTGCGGTGATCGGCGCCTCGGGGGCGTGCGTGACGGCGGTCTGCCCGGTCTCGAGGTATTCGGTGACAGCCTGGTCGACGTCGGCGTTGCCACCCTGGATCCCGGCGCCGTGATCTCCGCCCTCGACGGTGACCAGATTCGCCCCCATGTCGTGGGCGAGCTTCACGCCGCCCTGATAGGGGGTCTGCGGGTCGTGTAATCCCTGCAGGACGAGCGGCGCCGTCGCCAGCCCCGTGTTGCTCAACGTGGGCAGCGCGGCAACGGGCGGCGCACCGGCACAGAAGGTCCCGGCGCTGTAGCCGTACCCGATGAGCTCGAAGAGATCCCCGGTGACGAAGGTGGAGTAGAGCCACCCGGGGATGCGGTCCGGCCGGTCCGCGACACTGTTCTCGTTGCAGAGGACCAGTGACTGCATCATCTGGGACTGCGCAATCCGTTCCAACTCCTGCTCCGACAGGTCGTTCAGCCCGGCGCCCTCGGGAATCGCGTCGACACCGTCGCGGATCATCCGGGCCACGAGCGGCCAGTTGTTCCGGGCGGGAAGCATCTGCCGCGTCAGCACGTAGATGCTCGACGACATCTGGGTGTGCGACGGATCGCCGAGGCTGCGGACGAAGGCCTCGAACTGGACGCGTGCCGGTCCGGTGAGATCGACTCCGCCGCGGTAGGCGTCCGCGAGAGCTTCCAGGCCGGGAGGTACGTCCCCGACCTGGGCGGGTGGCGGCGCGAGCGTGGGGTTGCCGCCGGCCTCCGCGACGATCCGGTCCGACCACCGCTGGTAGACCTTCAGCGGCGTGTCACCGAGCCCGTACGTGTCGTCGTTGGCGGCGATCCAGTCCATGAGGTCGTAGAAGCGTTTCTTGTAGCCGTCGTTCTGCTGCCACAACACGTCGTTCCACAGCCAGTGCTGGTCGACTGCGGAATCGAGGACCATGCGGCCGGTGTGCTGTGGCTTAGCGACTGATTGCTGTCTGTTCTCTACATTCGCGGTGTGTCATGGACTGCTGTGTCGCGTACACGTGCTAGATGTGATGTACGCGAGATGAGGAGCCGCCCGTGGAGAGCGATGGCAAGCGGTACCGCGTGCGGCAGATTCGCCACCGGGGTGGGCAGATCTCCTACTGGATCTTTAGTTCGGATGGAGAACTCCATCACGATTCGATGCATGTGTTGGCGTCGTATGGCACTGCAAGCCAGCAGACTTACGCCTTCAGTCTGGTCGACCACCTCAATTGGTTGCACGCCAACGGTATCCAGACGAGATCGGTAACCTTCGACGACTTGCGTCGGTACATGAATGCGCTCACCAACGAGGGCTCGGAGATCTTCGTGCCGTGGAGACGTGCTGATCAGCGACCACTTGGTGCCTCGTCCGCGTGCAACGTGGCAACTGTCGTGAAAGCGTTCTACATGTCGCTGCGCAAATCTGGGACGGTGAGCGAAGACCTGGTATGCAAGCTCGACGCACCAGCGTCCCGCACGCAACGAGGCACCTTCGTGCAAAGGAATCCCCTGGCCCCGAAGCGCACTTCGCGAAGGCCGCGGGTAGTTACGGACGCTACTGTGCAGGCCCTGTTTGAACCGGGCATCCTGAGAAGCGCTCGCGATATCATGATCGTGACCTGGCTTCACGACACCGGGCTGTTCTCCGGGGGTCAGCCCCGTGTGGCAGCGTGATTCTCTGAGTTTGTGCAGCTCAGAGGCTGATGGGGAGATGTTATCCGCTGCAACAGGTGTGGCGCAAGCGGACTCGCGGTGGTTCACGTTTTGGGGCTCGGGGCGTTGATGCGGGCCATGAGTTCGCGGTTGGTGGCGCGGGACGCTGCGAGGTCTTCGTCGCGTTCGTCGAGTTGTTGCTGTAGGTCGATGACCTGTTGTTCGAGATGGGTGATCCGTTGGTGGAGTGCATCGATGTCGGTTGGGGCGCCGAGTCCGGACTCGCGCCAGGTTT
>RRBB01000089.1:0-40507 GCA_006543605.1 Rhodococcus sp. WS4 | reverse complement strand
GGTGCCCGCTGGCATACTCACACCCGGAAGGCGCAATACCGCAACCGATCCGGCCCAGCAGGCCACCACGGCACGACATGATCCCGACACACGTTTGCAGGAGGGGCACTATGAAGCAACCGTCCCGACGATCACCCATCGGTTACCGCGGCCGAGCTTGGCCGGTCCCTGGGCGGCGCCGTCGTGAGTCCAGAACGCGTGATACACCTTCTTCCCCCAACGGCGAAACAGCGTGTCATCGACCGCGACGGTGATCGGCGCATCCACGGGCAGCAGCCGATCGACCACCAGTCGCGCGACCGTGAGCCCGAGCCGATCGGTGCCCCAGACGTGCGCGGAGAAGAACCGGCACGCCGAGTGGAATGAGACCACCGCGGCCATCCCGGCACCGGCGAGCATGCCGACCACGGTGCGCCGCGTGGTACGCGCGACCAGGCCGGTGGCCAACAGTACGAACAACCCGAACGTCGATGAGCGCCGAAACGCCGGGCGAAAGGTTTCCAGCAGTTCGAGCCACGAAGGCGGTAACGTCAGCCGCCGAAGCATCGGCGGAGGAGTGGAGTCCATCGCCGATGCTTCTCACATGGTCGGACCATGATCACGCAGACACGCCGACGGCCTCATGAGAAACACGGGTATCAGCAGTCACGGTCGACCTTCGCGAACGGACCTCGAACGGTCACCGAGTCCCCCGAAACTGCGAAAGTCGAGAATGGATGGAAACTACCGGAAAACGAAGCGAGCACTGCCATGACGTCATCCCTCAGCTCCCCTACCAGCGACGTGACCCCACTCTCACGCAGGACCTCGACCCTAACGCCGACCACCGACAGGAAAACGCTCGATCCACGCCACCGGAGAACCGCGCCAACCGATCCCGCCACACCACTCGCACCACCGTGAAGCGACCCTCGGCTGCGTCGTCGAGCATCCGATTCAGTCCCGGCCGGGTCTCCCACAGACCTGAACCACGACCCTGGTAGACCCGGTACACGGTGCCGGTGGCACTCTCACGCAGCATTTTCTCCTGATCGGCGAGCGAGGATTCCCGGCCGGTCGAGCCGGACACCCGGCAGTACAACGCTTCCGCCCTGTCGGCCCGAACACTCTCCGGTGTAGGTCGACCCAGGTAGACGTCGCGATCCTCCCGATCGAAGACTCGCCGACCGGAACCTGTACACCGAGACGGTAACCGGCCCTCCGACGCGGCCTTCCGAACCCCCACCACCGACATGCTCAGGTATGCCGCCGCCTCGCCGATACGCATGATCCGATAGCAACAGAAAGGACTAGGAAGTATTAGGGATTACGGTAACAGCTGAGAGCCCATGACGAACCCGGCCCAGTCGCCGATGCCGATCCGCGCGTAGTGCGAGAAGGAGCCGCTGGCGGGGATCGCCGCCCCCATCTCGCCGAGCATCCGCATCACGAAGACGACGATGATGCCGGCGAGGAGGTAGGAGACGAGGACTGCGGGGCCCGCCGTCGCGATGCCGACACCGGTACCGAGGAACAGTCCGGCACCGATCGCGGAACCGAGGCCCATCATCGTGAGGTGACGGACCTTCAGGCCCCGGCCGAGGGTGCTGGTCGAATCGGTCATAGTGCCGGGTGTTCGCGAACCGCTCACAGTGTCAGTCGTTGGCGTGCAGGGCGGCGTTCAGTTCCACGCCGGTGCCCTTCCACGGCACGACCTCGACGGCGCCGGACACGGAGTTGCGACGGAAGAGCAGGTTGGACTGGCCGTTGAGCTCCTTGGCCTTCACGACGGTGCCATCCGGCCCGGTGACCTTGGTACCCGCGGTCACGTACAGACCGGCCTCGAGCACGCAGTCGTCGCCGAGCGAGATCCCGAGACCGGCATTGGCGCCGAGCAGGCAGCGCTTGCCGACGGAGATGGTTTCCTTGCCGCCACCGGACAGGGTGCCCATGATCGACGCGCCGCCGCCCACGTCGGATCCGTCGTCGACGACGACGCCGGCGGAGATACGGCCTTCGACCATGGAGTTGCCGAGCGTGCCGGCGTTGAAGTTGACGAAGCCCTCGTGCATCACGGTGGTGCCGCTCGCCAGGTGGGCGCCGAGGCGTACGCGGTCGGCGTCGGCGATGCGGACGCCGGACGGGACGACGTAGTCGACCATGCGCGGGAACTTGTCGACACCGAACACGGTGACCACACCGCGGATGCGCAGGCGCGAACGGACCTTCTCGAAGCCCTCGACCGCGCAGGGACCGAAGTTGGTCCACACCACGTTGGACAGCAGGCCGAACAGGCCGTCGAGGTTGACGCCGTGCGGCGTCACGAGGCGGTGCGAGAGGAGGTGAAGGCGCAGGTAGGCGTCGTGGGCGTCGGCCGGTGGCGCGGACAGGTCGGCGATGGTGGTGCGCACCACGACCTGGTCGACCTCACGTGCTTCGTCGGGTCCGGCGAGAAGTGCCAGATCGGAGGGGATGTCGCCACCCTCGATCCGCTCGGTGCCCGCCTTGTCGAAGTTTCCCAGCTCGGGCGCCGGGAACCAGGTGTCGAGGACCGTGCCGCCGACGGTCACGTTGGCGATGCCTACTGCTGATGCTCCCTGTGTGCTCACGGCAGTAAAGGTTACTGCCTCATTACTCGCACATTCCGAGCCGGTCGTTATCCGCGCGTGATCGATTCGAAACCAAGCGGGTTCGGACGCGATGGGAGACGATGCACGGGCTGTCCACGAACCCTGTCGGGAAGGTTGTGAGAATGCGCGTTCCACAGTTCGGTCGTTCGTTGCGAGGCGCGTTGCGGGTGGCCGCAGCGGGTGCACTCCTCGCCGGGGCGGTCTCCGTCGCGGCCCCGCCGACCGCGGTCGCCGCGCCGACCTGTCCCGGAGCGGGGCAGGCGCCCGTCCGCGTGGGCAGCATTCCGGGTACCGCGCTGGAGGGCGCGACGGTCGACGCCGCTGGCCGCCTCTTCACCACCGACCTCGTCAGCGGCCGGGTGTTCCGGCTGGACGCACCCGGCGCGGCGGCCGTGCCCGTCGCGACGGTGCCGAGCGGCGGCGCCGGCGCGCTCGCGTGGGCGACGGACGGATCGCTACTCGTCGGGTACGGCGCGGACGCCCGCGTTTTCCTCGGCGACTTCCTCCGCCCGGGTGCGATCGCGAAGCTGAACACCGCGACGAACGTGCTCACGCCGTTCGCCTCGGGGCTCAGCGCGGCGAACGGGCTCGACGTCGCGGCCGACGGAATCGCATACGCCACCAACGACTTCGGTACCCAGATCGGCCGGGTGTTCCCGGACGGGCGGGTCGAGCCGAACTGGGCGACGCTGCCCAGCGCGAACGGTGCGGTCCTGGGCGCCGACGACCGGTACCTGTATGTGTCCCGGACCTTCGTGAATCCGGGGGTGAGCCGGATTCCGCTGGCGAACCCGGGCGCGCCGGAGAGCATCCTGAACCTGTCCGGTGGCGACGTCCTCGCCGCACCCGACGGGCTGACGCTGGACTCGAAGGGCCGCCCGGTCGTGCCCGCCAACGCCCGCGGCGAGATCTGGCGGATCGACGCGCCGGGACAGTACTGCGTCCTCGGGTCGGGCCTGCCGACCTCCAGCGTCGTCACCTACGGGAAGGGCGCGACCGGCTTCTCGGCCGGGCGGCTGTACCGGGTCGGCTTCGACGGTGCGATCTACGAGATTCCCGGGGGCTTCGACGCCTGATCACCCGTGCCGAGGCGGCGGCCTAGGGTGGACGGGTGAGCACACTCGACCTCCACGCCGACCCCATCGACCTCACCGCCGCGCTGGTGGACATTCCGAGCGTCTCGCACGACGAGTCGGAGATCGCCGACGCCGTCGAGTCGGCGCTGCGGGAGCAGACCACCGGATTCGAGATCATCCGCAACGGCAACGCGGTGCTCGCCCGCACCGACCGGGGGCTGCCGAGCCGGGTGATGCTCGCCGGGCACCTCGACACCGTGCCGATCGCGGACAACGTGCCCTCGCGCCGTGAGGGCGAACTGCTGCACGGGTGCGGAACGGTCGACATGAAGTCGGGAGACGCGGTGTTCCTGCATCTCGCCGCCACCGTGGAGAACCTCGCGCACGACCTGACGCTGGTGTTCTACGACTGCGAGGAGATCGCCGCGGTCCACAACGGACTCGGACGGATCGAACACGAGATCCCCGAATGGCTGCGTGCAGATGTCGCGATCCTGGGCGAGCCGACCGGCGGGCTCATCGAGGCGGGCTGCCAGGGCACGTTGCGCGTGACGCTCACCACCCGCGGCACCCGCGCGCACTCCGCGAGGTCGTGGCTGGGCGACAACGCGATCCACCGGTTCGCCCCGGTCCTGCAGCGGCTGTCTGACTACACGGCGCGGTCGGTGGACATCGACGGCTGTGTCTACCGGGAGGGATTGTCCGCCGTGCGGATCGCCGGTGGCGTCGCGGGCAATGTGGTGCCCGACGCGGCGGAGATGGACGTCAACTTCCGCTTCGCCCCCGACCGCAGCGCCGAGCAGGCGATCGACCACGTGCGGGAGGTCTTCGACGGGCTCGAGCTGGGTTTCGAGGTCACCGATCTGTCGCCGGGAGCCCTGCCCGGGTTGAGCGATCCGGCGGCTGCGGCCCTGATCGAGGCGGCGGGCGGCGAGTTCCGCGCCAAATACGGCTGGACGGACGTCTCGCGGTTCTCCGCGCTCGGCATCCCGGCCGTCAACTACGGTCCGGGCGACCCGAACTTCGCCCACAAGCGGGACGAGCACGTGCCCGTGCAGCAGATCACCGAGGTGACGACGGTGCTCCGCGCCTATCTGACCGCCTCGTGACTGCCCGGTGCCCCCGGCGGGCCACCCGCTAGCCTGGGGCGCATGGCACCCGAGAAGAACACTCACGGCCGGAAGTCCTCGTCCGTGAAGCACCGGGGTCCGGTGCAGTTGAGGCGCGCCCGCAAGGACGACACCACCACCACCGACGAGCGATTGCTCGACGAGCGGGGCACCAGCGACTGGGTGCACACCGACCCCTGGCGGGTTCTCCGGATCCAGAGCGAGTTCATCGAGGGGTTCGGTGCCCTGGCCGAGGTGCCGCGTGCGGTCACCGTCTTCGGTTCCGCTCGCACCCCGGACGGCCACCCGGAGTACGAGGCGGCTCGGGCGCTGGGTGCGCGCCTGGCCGAGGCCGGCTACGCCGTCATGACCGGCGGCGGCCCCGGCGTCATGGAGGCGGCCAACCGCGGTGCCAGCGAATCGGGTGGTTACTCCATCGGCCTCGGTATCGAGCTGCCGTTCGAGGAGGGCCTCAACGAGTGGGTCGACCTCGGCATCAACTTCCGCTACTTCTTCGCGCGCAAGACGATGTTCGTGAAGTACTCGCAGGCGTTCATCTGCCTGCCCGGCGGCTTCGGGACGCTCGACGAGCTGTTCGAGGCGCTGACCTTGGTGCAGACACGCAAGGTCACGAGGTTCCCGATCGTCCTCTTCGGCACCGAGTACTGGTCCGGACTCGTGGACTGGTTGCGGGGAACTCTCCAGCGCAGCGGCAAGATCTCGGAAGGTGACGTCAATCTCTTGCACGTCACGGACAGTGTGGCGGAAGCGGTGCAGATCGTCGTACGGTCGCAGCAGGGTGTCGACGAAGCTGCCCTGCTCGGAACGGAGGACCAGTGGTGATGCCGGGAACTGTTCCGACGCAGCCGTTCTCGGTGTGCGTCTACTGCGCCTCCGGCCCCGTCGACGACCATTTCCTGGAACTCGCGGCACAGGTCGGCGCCGAAATCGGTAAGCGTGGTTGGCAACTCGTGTCCGGCGGCGGCAACGTCTCGATGATGGGCGCGGTGGCCGAGGCCGCCCGCGCCGCTGGGGCGACGACCGTCGGTGTCATCCCGAAAGCCCTGGTGCACAGGGAGGTCGCCGACGTGGATGCCGACGAGTTGGTGGTCACCGACACGATGCGCCAGCGCAAGCAGATCATGGAGGACCGGGCCGACGCGTTCGTCACGCTGCCCGGCGGCATCGGGACGCTCGAGGAGCTGTTCGAAACCTGGACCGCGGGCTATCTCGGCATGCACGAGAAGCCCGTCGTCCTGCTCGATCCGCACGGTCACTACACGGGGCTACTGGACTGGCTCGACGGGCTGCGGGGCGGCGGCTTCGTGGCGCAGCGCGCCCTCGACAGGCTGCTCGTCCGGACCGATGTCGAGGAGGCGCTGGACGCCTGCGTCCCCTGAGATCAGCCGTCCGTCCGCGTCGTGGCGCGCGTTGTTACCGTGCAGTAAGGTGACTTGATTCATGCTGCAGGCCTGAGGGGATGTCATGCGTTCTGAAGCTCGTTCGGCGATCAGTCTGGTCGACCTCGCCTGGCGGCTGCCGGCCATGATCCCGGAGCTGCCGATCATGGCGAAGGGGGTCCTCGGACTGATCCGGACCCCCGACGCGAAGGAATCGATCGGGCTGGTCTTCCAGCGCGCGGCCGCGGCGCACCCGCGCCGCACCTTCCTGCGGTTCGAGGGCAATTCGCTGAGCTACCGGAACGCCAACATTCGGGTCAACCGGTACGCCCACGTCCTCGCCGACCTCGGGGTGTCCCGCGGGGACGTCGTCGGGATCCTGGGCAAGAACTCACCCGAGACGCTGCTCATCGCGCTCGCCGCGGTCAAACTGGGCGCCGCCGCCGGGATGCTGAACCACAATCAGCGCGGAGACGTCCTTGCGCACAGCATCTCGCTGCTCGAGAGCCGGGTGCTGGTGGTGTCCGAGGCGTGCGGCGAGGCGATGGACTCGCTCGACGAACCGCCCGCAGTGCCGTCGGTGCTGTACTTCGACGACCTCGACCGGCTCGCCGAGAGCGCCGTAGACGACAACCCCGAGGTGTGCGAGCAGATCCAGGCCCGGGAGAAGGCGTTCTACATCTTCACCTCCGGCACCACGGGACTGCCCAAGGCCAGCCTGATGAGCCACTTCCGCTGGCTCAAGAGCATGTCCGGACTCGGCAACATGGGAGTCCGGCTCCGCAGCAGCGACGTCCTCTACTGCTGCCTGCCGCTCTACCACAACAACGCGCTGACGGTGTCGCTGTCGTCGGTCCTGGGATCGGGCGCCACGCTCGCCCTGGGGAAGCAGTTCTCGGCGTCCAAGTTCTGGGCCGACGTCGAACTGAACCGGGCCACCGCGTTCACCTACATCGGTGAGCTGTGCCGCTACCTGCTGAACCAGCCCGAGCAGCCCGGCGACCGAGACAACGCCATCCGGCTGATGGTCGGGAACGGTCTCCGGCCGGAGATCTGGTCCGAGTTCACCACCCGGTTCGGGATCTCCCGGGTCGCCGAGTTCTACGGCGCCAGCGAGTGCAACATCGCCTTCGTCAACGCGCTCAACGTCGACAAGACCGCCGGCATCTGCCCCCTCCCGCACGCGGTCGTCGAGTACGACGAGGACAACGGATCCCCCCGCCGGTACTCCGACGGCAAGCTGCGGAAGGTCCGCACCGGCGAGGTCGGTCTGCTGCTGTCGAAGGTCACGGACCGGGCACCGTTCGACGGATACACCGACGAGGAAGCCACCGACAAGAAACTCGTGCGTGACGGCTTCGACGACGGCGACTGCTGGTTCGACACCGGCGACCTGGTGCGGCGCCAGGGGTGGTCGCACGTCGCGTTCGTCGACCGGCTCGGCGACACGTTCCGCTGGAAGGGGGAGAACGTCGCGACCACCGAGGTCGAGGGCGCGCTCCTCGCCCACCCCGCGGTCGAGCACGCCGTCGTCTACGGGGTCGAGATCCCCGGAACCGACGGTCGCGCCGGGATGGCCGCGGTGACCCTGCACGAGAACGAGAAGTTCGACGGCCCGGACGTGGCGGAGTTGCTGTTCCAGCGGCTGCCGTCGTACGCGGTGCCGCTGTTCGTCCGTGTCGTCGACTCGCTGGAGCAGACGTCGACGTTCAAGAGCCGCAAGGTGGAACTCCGCAAGGAGGGCTACGACGTCGAGGACACCGAGACGCTGCACGTCCTGTCCGGGCGCAGCGACGGCTACAAGCCCTCGTACGACGGGTACGTCGACGAAGTCGCGAAGGGTGCGCTGCCCAAGGGGTAATGCGCCTTCGGCGCCCGTGAGTACTTGTCAACCGCGGGCGGTTAACAAGTACTCACGGGTGGTTTCGATTTCGCTGCGTGCCAATATTGGTGCCATGGCCGAGAGACAGTTACCGCCCGCGCTCGACTGCCCGTCGCCGACGCTCTGCGGGCGACCCGTGGCGGTCGATCGTGCGCTCGTGATGGCCATCGTCAACCGGACCCCCGATTCGTTCTACGACCGCGGGGCCACCTTCACCGACGCCGCGGCGATGTCGGCGGTCGAGCGCGCCGTGGACGAGGGCGCCGACCTCGTCGACATCGGCGGTGTGAAGGCCGGGCCGGGTGACGTCGTCGACTCGGCGGAGGAGACCCGGCGCGTGGTGCCGTTCGTGGCCGCGATCCGCGAGCGCTACCCGGAGTTGCTCATCAGCGTCGACACCTGGCGTAGCGATGTGGCCAGGCTGGCCCGCGCCGAGGGCGCCGACCTCATCAACGACACGTGGGCGGGCGCCGACCCGGCACTCGTCGAGGTGGCGGCGGAGACGGGCGCCGGCATCGTCTGTTCACACACCGGGGGAGCGGTCCCACGGACCCGGCCGTTCCGCGTCCGCTACGCCGACGTCGTTGCCGACGTCCTCGACGAAGTGGTGTCGGCCGCCGAAAACGCGGCCCGGCTGGGGGTGCCCGCCGATTCCATCCTCATCGATCCGACCCACGATTTCGGAAAAAACACCTATCACGGGCTCGAGTTGTTGCGTCGAGTGGAAGATCTTGTAAATACGGGATGGCCAGTGCTCATGGCGCTCAGCAACAAGGACTTCGTCGGGGAGACTCTAGGTGTAGATCTCGTCGAGCGGTTGGAGGGAACATTGGCAGCGACAGCTATGGCCGCCGCAGGAGGCGCCCGAGTCTTCCGTGTCCACGAAGTTGCCCCCACGCGTCGAGTGGTGGACATGGTGGCCGCGATTCAGGGCCGACGCGCACCGTCCCGCACCGTGCGGGGGCTGGCATGAGTGCCGTGGGGGCCCGGGCGGCCCGCACGATGTTGGCGGAGGAGCGGACCCCTCGCTCCTGGGCCGAGGCGAACAGCTGGGACCAGCCGTCGTGGAGCATCGCCGAACTCGAACGGGCCAAGGCGGGGCGCACCGTGTCGGTGGTCCTGCCCGCGCTCAACGAGGAGGAGACCGTCGCCGCCGTGGTGGACACGATCCACCCGTTGCTCGGCGGTCTGGTGGACGAGTTGATCGTGCTCGATTCCGGTTCGACGGACCTGACGGCGGAACGGGCGCGGGCGGCGGGTGCCACCGTGATCAGCCGGGAGGAGGCGGTTCCGGCCTACCCGCCCGTGGCGGGCAAGGGCGAGGTGCTGTGGCGGTCCGTCGCCGCGAGCACCGGTGATCTCATCGCCTTCGTCGACTCGGATCTGATCAATCCGGATCCGGCGTTCGTCCCGAAGCTCCTCGGACCGCTGCTGACGGCCGACGGCATCCATCTCGTGAAGGGCTACTACCGGCGTCCGCTCCGCCTCAGCGGAACGGAGGACGCCAACGGCGGTGGCCGGGTGACGGAACTCGTGGCCCGCCCCATGCTGGCATCGCTGCGGCCCGAACTGACGTGCGTGCTGCAACCGCTGGGCGGTGAGTACGCGGGCACCCGGGAGTTGCTGTCGGCGGTCCCGTTCGCCCCCGGCTACGGCGTCGAGATCGGGCTGCTGCTCGACACCTACGACCGTCTCGGTCTCGGCGCGATCGGCCAGGTCAATTTGGGGGTGCGCAAGCACCGCAACCGGCCGCTGTCCGAACTCGGGGTGATGAGCAGGCAGATCATCGGCACGATGATGCGCCGCTGCGGGGTCCCCGATTCGGGGGCGGGTCTGACCCAGTTCCTGGTGGACGGTGACTCGTTCGTTCCGACCACGACGGACGTCGCGTTGGCCGATCGTCCGCCGATGAACACGGTGTGCCCCTGACCGCGCACCTGACGGAGGTCGCTGTCGGACGTCCGTGACAGGATCGGGGCATGGTGACAGCCCTGCTCTATCTGCTCGTCATGGCGTTCGTCGGCGCGATGCTGTTCCTCGCCGCCAGTGCGGTGTTCGGCCGTTCCGAGGAACTCGCGCCGCTCCCGCCCGGCACCACCCTCACGGCCCTGCCGGCCGAGGGTGTGACGGGCGCCGATGTGGAGGCGTTGCGCTTCCAGCAGACGCTGCGGGGGTACAAGGCGAGCGAGGTCGACTGGGCGCTGACCCGGCTGGGACGTGAAATCGATTCGCTGCGTGAGCAGTTGGCGGTGGCCGAAGCCGACGCCGATCGTCCGGAGGATGCGTCGTGACCTCCCCCGACGGTCGGGTGCGCTGCGCGTGGGCGGTCGACGCGGACGGGTCTCAGCTGTACCGCGACTACCACGACCTCGAGTGGGGTCGCCCGCTGCACGGCCGCGACGAATTGTACGAACGGCTGTGCCTCGAGGCGTTCCAGTCGGGACTGTCGTGGATCACGATTCTTCGCAAGCGCGAGGCCTTCCGGGCCGCGTTCGCCGGGTTCGATCCGGAGGCGGTCGCGAGGTACACGGAACGGGACGTGGAGCGCCTGCTCGAGGACGCGTCGATCGTGCGTAACCGGGCCAAGATCGAGGCGTCGGTGAGCAACGCGCGGGCCCTTCTCGAACTGTCTGACACCGACCTCGACACCCTGCTGTGGTCGTTCGCCCCGCCGCCGCGCCCGAGCCGTCCCGCCACCGTGAACGACGTCCCCGCGGTCACACCCGAGTCCACCGCGATGGCGAAGGAATTGAAGCGCCGGGGATTCAAATTTGTGGGCCCTACCACGGCTTATGCGCTCATGCAGGCCACCGGGATGGTAGACGATCACGTTGCCGACTGCTGGGTGCCGATCACTGCCTGAACTGCCGGTGGACCTGCCTATTTGTGACTCAGGTTCCCGGTACTCGTGTCCATAGGGAAGAATGGATGTCACAAGCCTCGCCGAGTGTTGGCGGGGTGCCAAAATTTGTCGAGGCGCAAGCAGGCAGCGCAGATCTGGAGGGAGCAGAGGATGGCGGCCATGAAGCCCCGGACCGGGGACGGTCCCCTCGAAGCAACCAAAGAGGGACGAGGAATCGTCATGCGGGTTCCGCTCGAGGGTGGTGGACGTCTGGTTGTCGAGCTCACCCCGGAGGAAGCTGCCGCACTCGGTGAAGAGCTCAAGGGCGTCACCAGTTAGTCGAGTGCGGAGAGAACCTCACAGGGGAGGCCCCGTCGCCGTTCTCGGTGCGGGGCCTGCTTCATGTCCGAGTCCGGGAGGCGAACGTTCGTGCTGGCCGAGGTGACCGATCTGCTGGCGTGCCCGCAGTGCCGGTCGCGCGTCGAACTCGACGAGGGTGCGATCCTCTGCGACGCAGGGCACTCCTTCGATGTGGCGCGTCAGGGCTATGTGAGCCTGATGACCGGGGCCGGCGGCAAGTTCGACGGCGACAGTCCCGAAATGATCGCCGCACGTGCGGACTTCCTCGGCGGCGGCAGCTTCGACCCGTTGATGGATGCGGTCGCCGACGCCGTCGTGGCCGGCACCGGGCCCGGCGGTGGTCCTCGGATCCTCGAGATCGGCGCGGGCACAGGCCACTACCTGGCTCGCGTTCTCGATGCCGTCCCGTCCGGGCGGGGGATCGGGCTCGACGTGTCCAAGTACGCGGCCCGGCGCATCGCCCGGGCCCACCCGCGCGCCGGAGCGGTGGTTGCGGACGTGTGGCAACACCTTCCGGTGCGCAACCACGTCCTCAGTCATGTGCTGTGTGTGTTCGCGCCCCGCAACGCCGACGAGGCGCATCGGGTGCTGGCCGAGCGCGGCTCCCTGGTGGTCCTCACGCCCACGGAGAGGCACCTGGGGGAGCTCGTGGACCTGCTCGGCATGGTCCGGGTGGACGACCGCAAGGTCGAGCGGCTCGGCGCGGCGATGTCCGGGCGGTTCGAGCGCACCGACCACGTCGCCGTGGAGTACCCGATGTCGTTGTCTCACCTCGACGTGACGCGGCTCGTCGGGATGGGGCCGTCGGCACGGCACCTCACCCCGGACCGGCTCGCGTCCTCGATCGCGGCGCTCCCGCAGGAGTATCCGGTGACGGCGTCGGTGACGGTGTCCACCTACACCCGGCTCTGAGGCCCCCGGTCAGCGCCGCGACAGCGCGTCCTGGTAGACGTCGAGGGTCTGCTGTGCGATGGCCGCCCAGGAGAAGTCGGCGATCGCCCGCGCCCGTCCGGCCTTGCCCATGGCTTCGGCCGTGCCGACGTCGGAGGTGATCGCGTTGACCGCCTCGGCCAGCGCCTGTTCGAACGCCTCGGGCTCGTACGAGTTGTAGTGCACCAGACGGCCGGTGACCCCGTCCTCCACCACCTCGGGGATACCGCCGACGTCGGACGCCACGACAGCGGTCTCGCAGGCCATGGCCTCGAGGTTCACGATCCCCAGCGGCTCGTATACGGATGGGCACACGAAGACGGTTGCGGCCGAGAGGATCTCCCGCACCTGCTCGGTGGGGAGCATCTCCCGCACCCAGAACACGTTGCCGCGGTGCGCCGCGAGGGCGGCGACGGCCTGTTCGGTCTCGGCGGCGATCTCCGGGGTGTCGGGTGCGCCCGCGCACAGCACCAGCTGGATGTCGGGCGCGAACTGGTGTGCGGCGGCGATGAGATGGCCGACACCCTTCTGCCGGGTGATGCGCCCGACGAACGCCACCATCGGCTTGCCCGGGTCGACGCCGATCTTCGCGAGGGCGGAGTCTCTCGGACCTGCGGGTCCCGCATGCCAGACCGACGTGTCGATCCCGTTGCGCACCACGTGGACCCGGTGCGGGTCGACGAACGGGTAGGCGTCGAGAACGTCGAGTCGCATCCCGGCGCTGACGGCGATCACCGCGTCGGCGTGTTCCACTGCATTGCGCTCGGACCAGGACGAGATGCGGTACCCGCCACCCAGCTGCTCCGCTTTCCACGGCCGCCGCGGCTCGAGGGAGTGCGCGGTGAGGATGTGGGGCACGTCGTACAACGCGGATGCCAGATGGCCCGCGAGGCCCGTGTACCAGGTGTGCGAGTGCACGACGTCGGCACCGGTTGCGGCGTCCGCCATGCGCAATTCGGCGGACAGCGTGGCGAGCGCCGGATTGGCCCCGGCGAGCGCCGGGTCGGGGGTGTGCACGACCGCCCCGACGCGCGGAGCGCCCATACAGTGCACGTCCACCTCACACAGCTGCTTCAACTGAGCAACCAGTTCGGTGACGTGTACACCCGCACCGCCGTAGATCTCCGGTGGGTATTCCTTGGTCATCATCGCCACCCGCACCGGCCTAACGTAACCGTCCGGGCCGCTTCGGGCCACCGCTCTCGGACACATTCAGGTATCGGAGAAACGGTGACTCGGCGCTTCGCTGGCGGGGGGAGTGGCCGCCCGATAGGTTGACAGGGTGAGGAGCCAGCCACATGTGCTTGGAATCGTGCTCGCCGGCGGCGAGGGCAAACGTCTCTATCCGCTCACCGCGGATCGGGCGAAGCCCGCTGTGCCTTTCGGAGGCGCCTACCGGTTGATCGATTTCGTGCTCAGCAATTTGGTCAATGCGGGATACCTCCGCCTGTGTGTTCTGACGCAGTACAAGTCGCACTCGTTGGACCGCCACATCTCTCAGACGTGGCGCCTGTCCGGGTTCGCGGGGGAATACATCACTCCCGTTCCCGCGCAGCAACGTCTGGGCCCGCGCTGGTACACCGGCAGTGCGGACGCGATCCTGCAGTCGCTGAACCTCGTCTACGACGAGGACCCCGAGTACATCGTCGTCTTCGGCGCCGACCATGTGTACCGGATGGACCCGGAACAGATGGTGCAGCACCACATCGAGTCGGGAGCCGGAGTGACGGTGGCCGGGATCCGGGTGCCGCGCAGCGAGGCCTTCGCGTTCGGCTGTATCGACAGCGACGAGTCCGGCCGCATCGTCCAGTTCCTGGAGAAGCCGGCGCATCCGCCGGGAACCCCCGACGACCCCAATATGACGTTCGCGTCGATGGGTAACTACGTGTTCACCACGAAGGTGCTCGTCGACGCCATCCGGGCCGATTCCGAGAACTCCGACTCCGACCACGACATGGGCGGCGACATCATCCCCGCGCTCGTCGAGGCGGGCGAGGCGTCCGTGTACGACTTCAAGGACAACATCGTCCCCGGGGCCACCGACCGCGACCGGGGTTACTGGCGCGACGTCGGGACTCTCGACGCGTTCTACGACGCCCACATGGACCTCGTGTCGGTCCACCCGATCTTCAACCTCTACAACCGTCGCTGGCCGATTCGCGGTGAGACGGAGAACCTGGCACCCGCCAAGTTCGTGCAGGGCGGTCTCGCGCAGGAGTCGGTGGTCGGCGCCGGGTGCATCCTGTCGGCGGCCACCGTCCGCAACTCCGTACTCAGTTCCAACGTGATGGTCGACAGCGGCGCCACCGTGGAGGGCAGCGTCCTCATGCCGGGGGTGCGCATCGGCAAGGGCGCCGTCGTGCGCCGCGCGATCCTCGACAAGAACGTGGTCGTCGGCGACGGCGAGATCATCGGCGTCGACCTCGAGCGTGACAAGCAACGCTTCGCCGTCAGCAACGGCGGAGTCGTCGCCATCGGCAAGGGCGTGTGGATCTAGCGGTAACGGTGTCTCAGAGCTTGGACGCGCAGAGCAGGCCGTCGCCGATCGGCAGGAACACCCGGATCAGCTTGTCGTCCTCGGCGAGCGCCTTCGCCGCCTCGCGGACGGCGACCGTCGCGGCGTCACGCTGGCTCGGATCGACGACGCGACCCCCGTGCAGCGCGTTGTGCAGCACGATGGCGCCGCCGGGACGCAGCAGCCGGATCCCCTCACGCACGTAGTGGGGGTGATCGACCGGTGCGCTGTCGACGAAGACCAGGTCGTACGCCCCGTCGGCGAGCCGCGGCAGGACGTCGAGCGCCCGGCCGTTGATCAGCCGCGTCCGGGCGGGCGCGATGTCGTTGGTCCGGAACGACAGCTTGGCGGCCCGCTGGTGCTCGGGTTCACTGTCGATGGTGGTGAGGACGCCGTCCTCGCGCATGCCCCGGAGCAGCCACAGACTGCTCACCCCGGCGCCGGTTCCGACCTCGACGACCGTCTTGGCGTCCAGCATGCGGGCAAACAGGGCGAGAGCAGCACCGACCGAGGGAGGTACCGGCCCGGCACCGAGGTCGTCCGCCCGCTCCCTGGCCGCACCGAGGGCCTCGTCTTCACGGACAGCCCCTTCTGCGTGGGTGAGTATCCGTTCGGCGTTTGTCTGCACGCACATGAGGTTATCGGGGTCTCGTCATCGCCGCTGCGAGGCGCGCTCGACAACAATGCCGCGACCCGCCCGGGAACAATCTCGCGACCCGCTCGGCAACGATTCTCAGGATTAGCTCAGCTTGCTCACACCACACGCATATCGGGGTGGGAAAGAGTATGACCAACGCCAGATCCGAAGACCGCCCGGCGGGGAGATCACGACGACGGAGGAAAATCCGGTGACCCGGGAACAAATCCCGGTTCCCGGGAGTTGACGGCTATACCACGTCCAGTGATCTGCGGTCCTGAGTAGGAGGATCCACTTAACTCGATGAGCAACCACACGATGGCTCCAGACGAGAAGAACGCCGATGAGCAGCTGTCGGACGCCGAGCTGACGGGCACCGCTGTGTTCGATGCCACAGGCGAGAAGTCCGCCATGCCCTCCTGGGACGAACTCGTCCGCGAGCACGGCGACCGAGTCTACCGACTGGCCTACCGGCTGTCGGGCGACGCGCAAGACGCCGAGGACCTCACTCAGGACACGTTCATCCGAGTCTTCCGATCGCTGTCCGATTACCAGCCCGGCACGTTCGAGGGCTGGTTGCACCGCATCACCACCAACCTGTTCCTCGACATGGTCCGCCGTCGCAACCGCATCCGCATGGAAGCGCTGCCGGAGGACTACGATCGTGTCCCGGCCGACGGGCCGAACCCCGAGGAGATCTACCACGACGCCCGCCTGGACGCCGATCTGCAGGCAGCGCTCGACTCTCTCGCCCCGGAGTTTCGCGCCGCGGTCGTGCTGTGTGACATCGAAGGACTGTCCTACGAGGAGATCGGTGCCACACTGGGTGTGAAGCTTGGAACCGTGCGCAGCCGCATCCACCGCGGCAGGCAGGCTCTGCGTGAGCATCTGGCTGTGAACGGAAAGGTTGACTCCGATCAGATCGGCGTCGGGTAGTTACCAGGAGGGACGAATGACGCAGGGGCGTGTACCTCGCCAGTTTGGCTCCACCGAACACCTGGCGAGTGAGGCCATCGCCGCCTACGTCGACGGCGAACTTCGCATGTCCGCCTATCTTCGGGCCGCCCACCACCTGTCGATCTGCGCCGACTGCGCGTTCGAGGTGGATTCCCAGCAGCAGGCGCGGCGGGCGCTGCGCCGCAGCGGCGACGTCGCGATGCCCTCGGGCCTCCTCGGTCTGCTGAGCCAGATCCCCAGCTGCAACCAGGGCGACCCCGCCGACAAGCCCCCGTTCGGCACACACCCCGCGGATTCGCCGGTCACGAGTGAGTACTCGATCACCAGCCGGATCTGGTCCCGGCGCCGGCGCCGTTGAGCGCATCCGGCCCGACGACGGCGGTGTCCGCGCTCACCGGGCCATCGGTGATACTGGGGCGCGTGACTGACGCACACGAGGGGGACACGACAGCGTGACGGCGGATTACAAGACTCCGGGTTCCGACACGTCGGCACCCGACGGTCCTGCGGCGGACGAGTCGGGCACGCTTCGCCCGGCCGATGCGCCGCGGCTCGATCCGAGGCCCGTCTACCGGCCGCAGATCGACGCAGCGTCCAGTCGCGCGTTCGGCAGGCCGGGCGGCGTCACCGGGCCCTTCGCTCCGCCGGATGCCCGGCGTGAGAGCGAGCCCCGCACGGTCGGGGCACCGGACCCCGTGCTCGCGGAGGCGTTCGGCCGTCCCGAAGGCGAGACGGACACCATCCAGCGCGATCCGCACGAGAAGCCCGCGGCGCCGGTGGACGCGGGCCCGCCCGCCGACCCCTGGCGCGACCCCGAGGCGGGCGTCGAACTCGGATCGCCGGCGTTGCACGCCGAGCAACGCTCCCATCCGCCCGCGCCTGCACTCAGCGCACGCGAAGTCCTGTTCGGCGGCAAGGTGGCGCCGAAGGCCCTCGTCGCGCTCGGCGGGATCGCGCTCGCGATCGGTCTGGTCGGCGGGCTCCTCGCCGCCGTGATCACCGCGGATCGCAGTTCGCTCACCAGCCAGAGCGTCACCCTCGTCCAGGGCAGCGGCGAAGAGGACCTCGGGCAGTCACCCGTCGCGCAGGTCGCCGATGCCGTCCTCCCCGCCGTCGTGTCCATCCAGGTGGCGGTCGGCGACCAAGGCAGCACCGGTTCGGGTGTCGTCATCGACGGCGCCGGCTACATCGTCACCAACAACCACGTCATCTCCGCCGCGGCCACCGCCCCTGACGGCGGCAAGATCCAGGTGATCTTCTCCGACGGGACCAAGGCCGAGGCGCAGATCGTGGGTCGCGACATCAAGACCGACCTGGCCGTCCTCAAGGTGTCCGCCGACAACCTGACGGTCGCGGAACTCGGCAAGTCCGGTGACGTGCAGGTCGGTGAGGACGTCGTCGCCGTCGGATCCCCGCTCGGACTCAGCAAGACCGTCACCCGCGGCATCGTCAGCGCGCTGCACCGTCCGATGCGGCTGTCCGGGGAGGGCTCCGACACGAACGCCGTCATCGACGCCGTCCAGACGGACGCCGCGATCAATCACGGCAACTCGGGCGGCGCGCTCGTCGACGACACGGGCCGGGTGATCGGCATCAACACCGCCATGCTCAGTGAGTCGGGTGGCTCGGTCGGCCTCGGATTCGCGATTCCCATCGACGACGTCACGACGGTCGCGCAGACGCTCATCCGGGACGGGCAGATGCATCACCCGGACATCGGCGTGAACGCCCGCACCGTCGTCAACGACAACACCAGCGGCGCCCAGGTGGCCAACGTCCGCTCGGACAGTCCGGCCGCGCGGGCGGGCGTCGTCGAGAACGATGTGATCGTCAAGGTCGGCGACCGCACGGTCACCAGTGCTGACGAACTGGTCGTCGCGGTCAACCTGCAGAAGATCGGCGAACCCGTCCGGGTTCAGCTGATCCGCGAGGGCCGGCTCGTCGATGTCGACGTGACCCCGGCCTCCGACTGACTCGAGAGGTTGCTGTGAGATCGCATCGCCACCTGGGCACGAGCCCACACCGCACAGTAGGCTGACCACGTGTTCGGCAACATTGGTTGGGGCGAGTTCATGGTCCTCCTCGTCGCGGCTCTGGTCATCTTGGGACCCGAGCGGCTTCCGGGTGCGGTCAGCTGGGTAACGAAATCACTGAGGCAGGTCCGTGAGTATGCAAGTGGCGCGAGCCAGCAGCTCAAGGACGAGCTCGGTCCGGAGTTCGAGGATCTCCGCAAGCCGCTGTCCGACCTCAACCAGCTGCGCGGCATGACCCCGCGCGCCGTCATCACCAAGCACCTGCTCGACGGTGACGATTCGATTCTCACCGGCAACTTCGACAAGCCGAGTTCGGTGTCGTTCGACAAGTCGGGAACGAAGGCCGTCAGCGGCGATCCCTCGACGCCCACCGCGCCGCAGAACAAGCCGCTGGCGGCCGGCGAGCGTCCCCCGATCGATCTCGACGCAACCTAAGCCCTCTGGGCTCGTGCGCCTCTGTGGTAGCGCGAGCAACCAGAAAGGCGCAGGGGCGCGAAGCGCCTAGAGGTGGCGGGTGGTGTCGATTCCCAGCGACATTCCGGCGAGTCCGCGCTTGCGCACGGCCAGCTTGTCGGCGATCTCGCGGAGCACCGTCGCGGCCGGCGAGTCGGGGTGGCCGAGGACGATGGGAACTCCGCCGTCGCCGCCCTCACGGACCGCCTGCTCGAGCGGGATCTGGCCCAGCAGTGGCACCTTCGCGCCCACGGCCTTGGTGAGTCGGTCGGCGACAGCCTGGCCGCCCCCGGAACCGAAGATGTCCATTCGGCTGCCGTCGGGCAGGTCCATCCAGGACATGTTCTCGACGACCCCGACGATGCGCTGACGCGTCTGCAGTGCGATGGCGCCGGCGCGCTCGGCGACCTCGGCCGCCGCCTGCTGCGGGGTGGTGACGACGAGGATCTCCGCGCCGGGAATCAGCTGCGCGACGGAGATGGCGACGTCGCCGGTGCCGGGCGGCAGGTCGAGCAGCAGGACGTCCAGATCGCCCCAGAAGACATCGGCGAGAAACTGCTGCAGCGCGCGGTGCAGCATCGGTCCGCGCCACACCACCGGGGTGTTGCCCTGCGTGAACTGGGCGATGGAGATCATCTTCACGTCGTGCGCGACGGGCGGCATGATCATGCGTTCCACCTGCGTGGGCTTGGCGTCGGTGCCGAGCATGCGGGGAACGGAGTGTCCGTAGATGTCGGCGTCGAGAACGCCCACCGACAGTCCGCGGGCGGCCAGTGCGGCGGCCAGATTGACGGTGACGCTGGACTTGCCGACGCCGCCCTTGCCGGACGCGACCGCGTAGACGCGGGTGAGGGAGCCGGGCTGGGCGAACGGGATGACCGGCTCGGCCGAATCTCCGCGCAGCGACTTGCGGAGTTCGGTGCGCTGCTCGTCGCTCATCACGTCGAGTTCGACGCGGATCGCGCCGACGCCGGGAACGTCCGCCACGGCTTTGGTGACGCGGTCGCTGATCTCGGTCCGCATCGGACAGCCTGCGGTGGTCAGGTAGATCGCGATGTCGACACTGTCGTCGGCCGCGATGTCGACGCTCTTGACCATCCCGAGTTCGGTGATCGGTTTCCGGATCTCGGGATCCTGGACGCGCGCCAGGGCGCTACGTACAGCGGACTCGCTCAGGACTGGCATGACTCAATGGTAAGGATGTGCGCTCAGTGGATGCGCGGCAGGTCCGCGGCCGCCGGGATGATTCCGCTGGAGTAGCCGGCGGACCACGCGAGCACGTTGGCCACGTAAGCGGCGGAGTTGTTGTAGCGGTGCACGGCCTTGGCGGCCTGAATCGGATCCTTGACGTTCAATCCGCCGTCGCACAGGTACTTTCCGGTGGTCAGTGCGGAGTCGAAGAGGTTCTGCGGATCGGCGACGCCGTCGCCGTTGCCGTCGCCCGCGTAACGGTTCCAGGTCTCGGGCAGGAACTGAGTGGGTCCGACGGCGCGGTCGTAGTTGGCGTCGCCGTCCAGCTTGCCGCCGTCGGTGTCGCGGATGACCGCGTTGCCGCCGAGGCTGCCGTCGAGGACGGGTCCGAGGACGGGCTTGAGCATGTTGCCCTTGTCGTCGGCCTTGCCGTCATAGGCGTGGGTGGACTCGACGCGGCCGATGCCGGCGATGAGCGTCCAGTACATGCCGCATCCCGGCTGTTCGACGGCGAGCATGCGTTCGGCGTTCTGGTAGGCCGCGACGCTGATGGCCGGGATGCCGAGCGCGCCCTGGGCGATGCTCGCCGGGAGCGGCGGGGTGGCCTGGACGGGAGCGAGTGCGGCGGGAGCAGGCGCCTGCTCGGCCGCGGGCGCGGCTTCTGCGGCGGTCTCGGCTACCGGAGTGACGGAGTCCGCGGCCTCGGGAACGGCGGCGGGGGCCTCCTCGGCAACGTCGGCGACCTCCGAAGAGGAGCTCGTGGAGAGGAAGGGAACCTTGGGTGTGGCACCGGCCGTGTTGGCTGCGGTGATCAGTCCGATGGGGACGAGTCCGGTAAGCGCGATGACCGAATTGCGGCGGATATGGGAATCCGTCTTCTTGTTGTGCCGACCCACTCGATTGCCTCCTGCGACCCCCGTCTCGGGGTGTTCCGTTCAACTGACCGGATCGAGGCTACCTGATTCGATACGTTTCCGTTATCCAACCGTGATCAAACGGGGCTTGTATCGGAGGCTTCCGTTACTCGGAAGGCACGTGAGCGAGGGTAACGAACACGGCAAGGTCACGCCAGGTCTCCGAGAGGTTCGGGGGGTCGACTTGGGCCGGCCGTGCTCGCCGAGACAGCTACCGACAACACGCCGCCGCGCGCCCTACGAGAAAGCAGGGCGCGCGGCGAACGCGGAGTGAACTACCGGGGACCGGCAGGGGCCGGAGCGGCGGCGGGAGGGACGGCCGCGGCGGGCGCGACCGGATCGGGTGCGGGCGCCGCCGGAACGGCAGGATCGGCCGGCGGGCAGAAGATCAGACAGGGCAATTGAGGCAGAGGTGGAAGCCCAGGAATCGGCGGAGCCGGCGTCGGTGTCGTGGGGGTGGCTGCACCGTCCGTGGTGGGTGCCGGCGTCGTCGCGAGATCGCGGGTGAGATCGGATCCGCCCGCCGCCGCGTCGGCGAGATGGCCGGGCGGCGGGGTGGCCGCCCCCGACAACTGGCTCGGGGTCGGGGTTCCGCCGTTCTTGTAGGCGTTCGACCAGGTGATGACGTTGGCGGCGTAGGCGGCCGAGTTGTTGTACCGCAGGACCGCTCGGGTCTCCTGGAGCGGATCGCGGAGGTCGAGATTGCCCGAGCAGAGGTACCGGGCTGCGGCCAGCGTCGCGTCGAACACGTTGTTGGGGTCGGCCACGCCGTCGGCATTGCCGTCCGACGCGTACTTGGCCCACGTGGACGGAATGAACTGCATCGGTCCGACGGCCCGATCGTGCCCGGGATCGCCGTCGGTGGCACCGCGGTCGGTGTCCCGGATGACCTCGTTGCCTGCCAGCCGTCCGTCGAGAACCGGTCCCAGAATCGGGGTCAGGGTGGTACCCACCGAGTCGGTCCGGCCGCCGCCGGCGTGGCCCGATTCGATGCGGCCGATTCCGGCGAGCAGGTGCCACGGGAGGCCGCACTGCGGCGCCGCCGCCATCATCTCGAGTTCCGCGGAGCGGTACGCGTTGAGCACGATCTCCGGGATGCCCAGAGCGCTGAGAATCACCGGTGCGGCGATGAGCCCGGTGCCGGACGGCGACGCCGGGGATGTGGGATTTGTCACGACTGGCGCGGGCGCCGGCGGCGGGGGAGCCGCCCGCTGCGACCGCGCGACGCGCGGCGCCGGCGCGACGAGACCCGAGGGCGGGAGATACGCGGCCTGGGGGATGGCTCCGGGTGTGGCGCCGGCCGCCGCAAGAGTCGACGTCCCGACCGCAGAACCGAGTGTGGTGGTGCTCACCGACGCGCCGCTGACCGTAGTACCGCCGGTGGAGGAGCCGAGGGTGGCGACGGCGCCCACCGTCAGGGCAGTCACCGTCAACAGTCCACGTATCCGCACTCGATCACCCCCTGCGGTGCTCTTCGTTTCGGCACACCGCATACATCCGAGAAGATGTGAGTGACGTTACATATACGTGATCGGCGCTGCCGGAGTTTGCGGGGATTCGCCGGAGCTCATTTCCGCCGGGAGCGGGTCTCGTCCTCGTCGGCCAGCAGCGTCTTGATCTCGTCGAGCTCTCGCCGCAGGTAGTCGCGGGTGGCCACCTCGCCGATCGCGATGCGCAGTGCCGCCAGTTCCCGGGCGAGGAACTCGGTGTCCGCCTTCGTCTGCTCGGCGCGCGAGCGGTCCTCCTCGAGGGACACGCGGTCGCGGTTCTCCTGGCGGTTCTGCGCCAGCAGGATGAGCGGCGCCGCATAGGCGGCCTGGGTGGAGAACGCCAGGTTGAGCAGGATGAACGGGTACGGATCCCACTGCAACTGGACGGCGAAGACGTTGATGACGATCCAGACGATCACGATCACCGTCTGGATCACCAGATAGCGGCCCGTGCCGAGGAACCGGGCGAAATTCTCGCTGGCCCGTCCGACGGCCTCCACGTCGTACGTGACCCGGAAACGGCGGGAGCTGCGCGGCGTGTCGAGGCGCTGTCGCTCGGACAGGTTTCGGGCGGCCGCGCTGGGTGACTTGTCGCTCATCCGTCGATCTCCTCTTCACGCCAGTCCTCGGGGAGGAGATGGTCCAGGACGTCGTCGACCGTGACCGCCCCGATCAGATGGTCCTCGTCGTCGACCACCGGCCCGCACACCAGGTTGTAGGTGGCGAAGTAGCGGGTCACGGACGTCAGGGAATCCTCGGGCGCCAGCCGTGGCATGTCGGTGTCGAGCAGTCCGCCGACCAGGCTGGCGGGCGGCTCGCGCAGCAGCTTCTGCAGGTGAACGCAGCCCAGATAACGACCGGTGGGGGTCGCGGTCGGCGGGCGGACGACGAACACCATGCTCGCGAGCGCGGGGGTGACGTCCGAGATCCGGGCGCGGGCCAAGGCCTCGGCGACCGTCGTCGACGCGGTGAGGACCACCGGCTCCGGAGTCATCAGACCGCCCGCGGTGTCGGGGGAGTGCTCGAGCAGCCGGCGGACCGGCTCGGAGTCCTGCGGGTCCATCAACTGCAGCAGTGACTCGGCCTCGGTTTCGGGAAGCTCGCCGAGGAGGTCGGCGGCGTCGTCGGGGTCCATGGCCTCGAGGACGTCGGCGGCCCGCTCGACCTCGAGATGCATGAGCAGATCCGTCTGGTCGTCGGAGGGCAGTTCCTGAACGACGTCGGCGAGGCGTTCGTCGTCGAGCGCGAGGGCGAGCTCGTGGCGGCGTTTCTCCGGCAGCAGGCGCATCGCGTTTGCGACGTCGGCCGCACGCATGCCCTCGAACTGGGTGAGCAGTGCGGAGACGCCCTGTCCGGGCATCGCCAGATCGGTCTGCGTGAGGCCTTCGACGTGCTGCCACTCGACGACGTGCATGGCGGCGCGGCGCCCGAGCCGGCCGCGGTGCCCGCGCACCGCGACCTTCGACACCACCCAGTCCCGGGTGCGGGTCTGCTCGATGCCCAGATCGACGACGATGATGTCGGCGTCGCGCAACTCCTCGAGTTCCGGGTCGTCCACGCGCACGTGGGAATCCGCGACCTGGGCGAGGGCGAGCACCTCGCCGGGGCGCTGCTGGAATCGGCGCAGACTGACGTTGCCCGTCGTGAGCGTCACCGAGCTCGGTTCGATGGCGGTGACGCGGAGCATCGGGACGAAGATGCGTTTGCGCGTGAACAATTCGATGACCAGTCCGAGGACGCGCGGCTGCTGCCGGCCGATGCGGGCGGTGATCACCACGTCCCGGACGCGGCCGATCGACTCCCCGTCCGGGCCGAGCACCACCAGGCCGGCCAGCCTGGATGCAAAAACCTTGTTCGCAGCTGCCATGATTGCCAGGCTAGATCGTTGTACAGAAATACAGGGAATCGAACACCTGCGAAAGTGGAGGACCGTCCGTCATGAGTTCCGTCTACAGACCACGGCGATCGGTGCTCGCCGTTCCGGGCAGCAGCCGCAAGATGATCGACAAGGCGAAGGGACTGCCTGCGGACGAGATCTTCCTCGATCTCGAGGACGCGGTGGCGCCGCTCGCCAAACAGGAGGCGCGGGGCACCATCGCGGAGGCCCTCGCCGAGGACGGGTGGGGAGACCAGATCAAGGTGGTGCGGGTCAACGACTGGACCACCGAGTGGACGTACGCCGACGTCGCCGAGGTCGTGGGTCGTGCGGGCGCCCACCTCGACGCGATCCTGCTGCCGAAAGTGCCGGATGCCAGCCACGTTCAGGCACTCGACCTGTTGCTGACCCAGGTGGAGAAGGCCAACGGGCTCGAGGTCGGGCGGATCGGCATCGAGCCTCAGATCGAGAATGCGATCGGGCTCACCAACATCGACGCCATCGCGACGGCCAGCCCGCGCGTGCAGACCCTGGTGTTCGGTCCCGCCGACTTCATGGCGAGTATCAACATGCGCACCCTGGTCGTCGGGGAGCAGCCGGACGGCTACGACCGCGGCGACGCGTACCACCACATCCTGATGACCATTCTCATGGCCGCCCGCGCGCACGGGCTCCAGGCCATCGACGGCCCCTACCTCCAGATCCGTGACGTGGAGGCGTTCCGGCGGTCGGCGCAGCGCACGGCGGCGCTCGGCTTCGACGGCAAGTGGGTTCTGCATCCCACCCAGATCGAGGCGGCCAACGACGTGTTCAGTCCCCGCCAGGACGATTACGACCGGGCCGAACTGATCCTCGACGCCTACGAGTTCCACACCTCCGCGGCCGGTGGGGGTCGTGGCGCCGTGATGCTCGGCGACGAGATGATCGACGAGGCGAGCCGCAAGATGGCGCTCGTGATCTCCGCCAAGGGGCGCGCGGCGGGCATGAAACGGACCACCGAGTTCGCTCGACCTGACGAGGGATAGCCTCAGCAGGCAGAATGGTTGTCACAGGGCCGATCCTGAGAGAACCACACGAGGAGACCAGCTGACGATGACGAATCCACTCGGACAGTCCAATGGGGCGCGGCGTGGGGCTCTGCCGGAACCCCCCACGGGCTGGCCCATCGGTTCGTACCCCACGTACGCGGAGGCGCAGCGCGCCGTCGACTACCTCTCCGACCAGGAATTCTCGGTGGAGGACGTCACCATCGTGGGTGTCAACCTCATGCAGGTCGAGCGTGTGCTGGGCCGCCTCACCTGGGCGAAAGTAATTGGCGGGGGCATTGTTTCGGGTGCCTGGCTCGGTGTGTTCTTCGGTCTGCTGCTGGGCATCGTCACGGGCGGTTTCCTGGCACCGCTCGTGGTCGGCATCGTGGGCGGCATCATCTTCGGGCTGATCTCCACGACCATTCCGTACGCCGCGACACGGGGAACCCGGGATTTCGCGTCGACGATGCAATTGGTCGCCGGCCGGTACGACGTGCTGTGCGAGCCGAAGTCGGCGGAGCGGGCCAGGGACATGCTGGCCAAGCTGGCACTCTGATCGGCGCGCCCGCGGCGACAGGCGAGTTGCGGTCGGGTCACGGGTTGCGGTCGGATCACGGATTGCGTCCTATTCGCGACGTTCGCGGCGATTTCACCCAGTTCGCCGACGATGTCGGATAGGTTTACGGCGCAATGCGAGGGTCCCGGCCCTCGCCGAAACCGTGACCTGTCGGTGGAGTGCGCGTTCCGGCAGGAACCAATGTGCGGGCCCGCGTGCCCAGCCGTACCGCGACTGGATCCGTGAGGGGCCGCTCGAGGAGGCGGCTGTGCTGCATCGCACCAAGCCCGGACGCTCGCTGAAGTGGGGACTGATCGGTGCGGCCACCGTCCTCACCGTTCCCCTGCTCGCCGCGTGCGGGTCGTCCGAGGACGGGATCGTCCTCAGTTTCTACACCGCCGCCGACGGCGCCGAACAGTACGCGGAGGCGGCGGCAACCTGCACGGCCGCGTCCGGGGGCCGGTACACCGTGGAGCAGCGCACGCTGCCGAAGGGCGCGGACGACCAACGCCTCCAGCTGGCCCGCCGTCTCACCGGGAACGACACCACGCTCGACATCATGACGCTCGACGTCGTCTGGACCGCCGAGTTCGCCGAGGCAGGCTGGGCGTTGCCGCTCCCGCCCGACGTCGCGGCGGACGTCAGCGAGGGCACGCTCGAGGGCCCGCTCGAATCGGCCAAGTGGCAGGACCAGTTGTATGCCGCGCCCCTGAACACCAACACCCAGTTGCTCTGGTACCGCAAGGACCTGATGCCGGACGGGCAGCCGCCGCAGACGTGGGATCAGATGATCGACATCGCGGAGGGTCTCGCCGGGGAGGGGCGGCCCAGCTGGATCGGGGTGCAGGGGAAGCAATACGAGGGCCTGATGGTGTGGTTCAACACCCTGCTCGCGAGCGCGGGCGGGTCCGTCGTCGCCGAGGACGGGACCACCGTGACCGTCGCGGACGGCGACGCGGCCTTGACCGCGCTCGAGGTCATGAAACGGGTCGCCACAGCGAAGGGTGCCGACCCGTCGGTTTCCCAGGGCGACGAGGCGTCGTCCCGGCTCGGGATGGAGAGCGGAAAGTCTGCGTTCGAGGTCAATTGGCCGTTCGTGCTGCCGGGCATGATCGAGAACGCCGAGAAGGGTGACCTCCCGTACATCGACGACAAGGGCAACCCGACGTCGGTGAACACCGGCAACACCGTGCTCACCGTCGACGGTCAGCAGAACTTTTTGCCCGCGCCGTACCCGTCGGTGATCCCCGGCCGCCCGGCCGAGGTGACGATCGGCGGTTTCAACGTCGCGGTCGCGAAGACGAGCCAGCACCCCGACCTGGCGTTCGAGGCGGTGCAGTGCCTGCGGAACGAGGAGAACCAGCGCAACAACGCCGTCAACGGGGGTGTGCCGCCGACCTTGGCGAGTCTGTACGACGACCCGGCGTTCCAGGAGGCGTATCCCGCATGGCGCGAGGTGCGGGCGGGCCTCGACACCGCGTCCGTCCGGCCGGTGTCTCCGGCGTACCAGAGCATTTCGACCCTGATCACCGCCACGTTGAATCCGGTCGGTGACATCGACCCGCCGCGCACCGTCGACGAACTCGCCGAACAGGTCCGCAAGGCGGTCAACTCGGAAGGGCTGATCCCGTGACGACCGAAACCGTGCAGGCGGACCGGGCCGAGGAGCCGAAAGTCGCCTCGAAGCGCCAGATCTCGGAGGGGAAGAAGGCCGAACGCCGTCTGGCGTTGTGGTTGGTGGCCCCCGCCGCGATCCTCATGATCGCGGTGACCGCCTATCCCGTCGTGTACGCGGTGTGGTTGAGTCTGCAGCGCTACGACCTCCGGTTCCCCGACGACCGGAAGTTCGTCGGCCTCGCCAACTACGTGTCGGTGCTGTCGGACGGGTACTGGTGGCAGGCGTTCACGGTGACCGTGAGCATCACCGTCGTGTCGGTGGTGATCGAGTTCGTCCTGGGCCTCATCCTGGCGCTCGTAATGCACCGGACGCTGGTCGGGAAGGGCCTGGTGCGGACGGTGGTGCTCATTCCGTACGGAATCGTCACCGTCGCCGCCGCATACAGCTGGTACTACGCGTGGACGCCGGGAACCGGTTACCTCGCGAACCTGCTGCCCGACGGCAGCGCCCCGCTGACGCAGCAGATCCCGTCGCTGGCGATCATCGTGCTCGCCGAGGTGTGGAAGACCACGCCGTTCATGGCGCTGCTGCTGCTCGCCGGGCTCGCCCTCGTTCCCGACGACCTCCTCAAGGCCGCGCAGGTCGACGGCGCCGGCGCCTGGACGCGCCTGGTGCGGATCATCCTGCCGCTGATGAAACCCGCGATCCTCGTGGCGTTGCTCTTCCGCACGCTCGACGCGTTCCGGATCTTCGACAACATCTACGTCCTCACCAAGGGCGCCAACGATACCGGGTCGCTGTCGATCCTCGGTTACGACAACCTGTTCAAGGCCTTCAACCTCGGTATCGGCTCGGCGATCAGCGTCCTCATCTTCCTGTGCGTCGCGCTCCTCGCGTTCGTGTTCATCAAGCTCTTCGGCGCGTCGGCTCCCGGGTCCGACTCGGAAGGAAACCGATAACCATGGCCGTCGTCGACACTCCTCGCCGCAAGATCAGCTGGTCCGCGGTCAACCTGCTGGTCCTGCTGTACGCGCTGGTCCCGGTGCTCTGGATCGCCAGCCTGTCGTTCAAACCGGCGGGAACGATCAAGGACGGCAAGTTCATTCCGCAGAAGTGGACGCTCGACAACTATCGCGGAATCTTCCAGACCAACGCGTTCACCAGTGCGCTGATCAACTCCATCGGCATCGGCCTGATCTCCACGGTGATCGCCGTCGTCATCGGCACCATGGCCGCCTATGCCATTGCCCGGCTGGACTTCCCGGGCAAGAAACTGCTGGTGGCGGTGGCGTTGCTGATCGCGATGTTCCCCCAGATCTCCCTCGTGAGCCCGCTGTTCGACATCGAGCGCAGACTCGGGCTGTTCGACACCTGGGCGGGCCTGATCCTGCCGTACATCACGTTCGCGCTCCCGCTCGCCATCTACACACTGTCCGCATTCTTCAAGGAGATCCCCTGGGAGCTGGAGAAGGCGGCCAAGATGGACGGCGCCACACCGGCGCAGGCGTTCCGGAAGGTCGTGGCACCGCTGGCGGCGCCGGGCATCGTCACCGCCGCGATCCTGGTCTTCATCTTCTGCTGGAACGACCTGCTGTTCGCGATCTCGCTGACCTCGACGGAACGCTCGATCACCGCGCCGGCGGCGATCGCGAACTTCACCGGCGCCTCCCAGTTCGAGGAGCCGACGGGGTCGATCGCCGCGGCCGCGATGGTGATCACCATCCCGATCATCATCTTCGTGCTGTTCTTCCAACGACGCATCGTGGCCGGCCTGACCTCCGGCGCAGTGAAGGGATAATTTTGTGGCCGAAATCGTGCTCGACAAGGTGACGAAGCTGTACCCGGACGGCGCCAAGGCGGTGAGCGACGTCGACATCACGATCGCCGACGGCGAGTTCATCATCCTGGTCGGACCGTCGGGGTGCGGAAAGTCGACCACTCTCAACATGATCGCCGGACTGGAGGACATCTCGTCCGGGGAGCTGCGCATCGCGGGGGAGCGGGTCAACGAGAAGGCGCCGAAGGACCGCGACATCGCCATGGTGTTCCAGTCGTACGCGCTGTACCCGCACATGACGGTGCGGCAGAACATCGCGTTCCCGCTCACCCTGGCGAAGATGTCGAAGTCGGACATCGCGGCGAAAGTGGACGATGCCGCCAAGACTCTCGACCTCACCCAGCACCTCGATCGCAAACCGGCGAATCTGTCGGGCGGGCAGCGGCAGCGGGTCGCGATGGGCCGGGCGATCGTCCGCAACCCCAAGGCGTTCCTGATGGACGAGCCGCTGTCGAATCTCGACGCCAAGCTCCGCGTCCAGATGCGCACCGAGATCGCCCGGCTGCAACAGCGGCTCGGCACCACCACGGTGTACGTCACGCACGATCAGACCGAGGCGATGACCCTCGGCGATCGGGTAGTGGTGCTGCGGGGCGGCCTGGTCCAGCAGATCGGGGCGCCGCAGGAACTGTACGACCACCCGAACAACCTGTTCGTCGCCGGATTCATCGGCTCACCGTCGATGAACTTCTTCCCGGGACAGCTCACCGCCGACGGGGTGTCGACCCCGCTCGGCGAGTTCACGCTGCCCCCGGAGACGCGCGACAAGATCGGGTCGTCGAACACGGCGAAGGACGTGGTGGTCGGGATCCGTCCCGAGCACTTCGAGGACGTGGCGCTCGTCGATGCGGGGCAGCGGGAGGCCGGTGCCACGTTCACGGCCAACGTCGAGGTGCTCGAGTCGATGGGCTCGGACAAGTACGCCTATTTCACGGCCGAGGGGCCGCAGGTGAACTCCCGGGAACTCGAGGAGCTCGCCGCCGATTCCGGTACCGCGGTCGCGGGCGGCGGACAGTTGGTCGCCCGGCTGTCGACCGAATCGTCCGCGGCGCACGGCAGACCGGTGGAACTGTGGTTCGACCGGTCGAAGATCGCTCTGTTCGATCAGAACTCGGGAGCGAACCTCACCCGGTGATCGGGGTGCGGCGTTCATCCGAACGGCTCGTGTTCGCGCCGCCGAGGCCGCCGACGGTGCCCCACTCGGCGGCCAGGGCGGTCGCGTGGACCTCGTTCTCTTCCTCGTCGGAGGGGGTGCGGGTGGTGCGTGTGATCCCGAAGAACGGCAGCAGTCCGGCGAGGGCCGCCGCGGTCGCGCCGACGACGAACGCGATCACGTAGGCCGATTCGGTCGGGACGTCGGTTCCGTCGATGGTGATGCCGGCGAGCAGGGTCGCGAGCAGCGCACTGGCGAACGAGCTGCCCACGGATCGGGCGATGGAGTTGATGCTGTTCGCAACGCCGGTCTCGTCCTGCCGGACCTCGGCCACCAGCAGCGACGGCAGGGATGCGTACGCGAGGCTGATGTAGTTGTTGATCAGGAGGATGGCCGCGATCACCTCCCACGTGCGGTCGTGGGCGAAGATGAACACGACGAAACCACTGACGCCGACGACGCTCGCCGCGATCAGGACGGCACGGGAACCGAAGCGGTGGAGCAGTTTTCCGCTCAGGATCGACGCGAGGACGCCGCTGGTCGCACCCGGCAGCAGGTACACGGTGCTGGCCTCGAGCACGGTGGCCCCGAAGCCGTACCCGGCGACCGCCCGCGGGGTCTGGGCGAAGTACGAGCTGCCCAGGAACATCACGAACATCGACATGCCGACCACGAGCGCGGACAGGTGGGTGACGAGGACGGGTGGGTTGGTGAGCAGCCGGGGTGCGACGAGCGGGTCGGTGATCCGGCGTTCGTAGAGGAACCAGCCGACGAGGACGAGGATGCCGGTGACTCCGCTGGCGATGGTGACGGGGGACGCCCAGCCCCAGGTGCCGCCCTCGGCGAGCGGCAGCAGGACGAGGACGAGGCCGGCGGCGAGAGCTGCCGCGCCGATCCAGTCGATGGAACCCGCACCGACGCGAGGCCGGCGGGGGATGGCGATCCAGGCGAGGACGAGTCCTGCTGCGGTGATGGCCGAGGAGAGCCAGAAGATGCGGTGGAAGTCGGCGCCGTCGGAGACCAGCACACCGGTGAGGACGATGCCGAAGCACCCGCCGAAACCGAGCGTGCCGGAGAAGATTCCCATGGCGCCGGTCAGCTTCTCCGCGGGAAGTTCGTCGCGCAGGACCGCGATCCCGATGGGGAACAGCGCGAACGACACGCCCTGGAGCACGCGGGCGAAGATCAGCACCCCCACGGACGTCGACACCGCACCGATCAGGGAGCCGAGCAGCACGACCACGAGCACACCCAGAAGGACCGGCCGTTTGCCCCGGAGATCGGCGAGGCGGCCGAGGACGGGTGTCGCGGTGGCGGCCGCGAGGAGATTGGCAGTGAGGAGCCAGCCGACGGCCGTCGGACCGACTTCCAGCTGCGCACCGATGGTCCCGACGATCGGCACCACCAGTGTCTGCAGAACGGCGACAATCATCACGACGAAGCACATGACCGGCAGGAGAGCCCTGGCGGCGGTTGTGGATCCGGCGGCCATGGGGTCCTCCTGTAGGGATATGTGAGCGGGCGTAGGTAAACACGGTACTGAGGCTAACTAACGAGGGGGTCCACGGTGGGGTCTGAACGCATGTCGAATCGAGCGCTGGGCCGGGCGACACTGGACCGGCAATCGCTGCTGAGCCGTTCGGAGCTGTCCGCTCTCGACATGATCGAACACCTCTGCGGTCTGCAGGCCCAGGCGCCGACTCCGCCGTACTTCGCGCTGTGGGCGCGGTTGACGCGGTTCCGCGCCGAGTCGCTGTCGGACCTCATCGAGAATCGCGCGGTGGTGCGGATCGTCGCGATGCGCGGGACGGTCTTCGCACTGTCGGCGTCGGACGCCCTCTCCTTCCGCCCCCTGACGCAACCGCTGCTCGACCGGGACCTCCGCACCAACACGCAGCACCGCGCGGGTCTGGACGGTGTCGACCTCAGAGCCCTCGCGGCCGCGGGACGCGAACTGGTGCGCGACGAACCCCGCACCCAGTCGCAGTTGCGGCCCCTGCTCGAGCAGCGGTTCCCGGGCAGCGACGGGGCGGCGCTCGCCCACGGAGTGCGGGGACTGGTCCCGATGGTCCAGGTTCCGCCGCGCGGCCTCTGGGGCAGGTCGGGGCAACCGGCACTGTCGACGCTGGAGTCGTGGGTGGGCCGCCCGCTGTCCGCCGCGCCGTCGATCGACACGATGGTGCTGCGCTACCTCGCCGCGTTCGGTCCCGCGAGCGTGCGGGACGCCCAGGCCTGGTCGGGGCTGACCCGGCTCGGCGAGGTCCTGGACCGGCTGCGGCCCGGACTACGGGTGTTCGCGGGTGAGTCGGGGCAGGAACTCTTCGACCTCCCGGAAGCGCCGCGCCCCGATCCGGGCACCCCGGCGCCGGTCCGCATCCTCGCGCCGTTCGACAACGTGCTGCTCTCGCACGCCGACCGCGGCCGGCTCCTCGACGACGACCTGCGGAAGAAGATCTTCACGCAGAACGGCATCATCAAACCGGCCGTCCTCGTGAACGGCAGGGTCGCGGCATTCACCACCACGGTGGTCGAGAAGTCCCGGGCCACATTGGAAGTGGAGCCGTTGGTGACCGTCGCCAAGACCCACCGCGCCGCGATCGAGGCGGAGGGCCGGCGATTGCTGAAGTTCGCCCATCCCGACGCGCTGGAGCGTGTCGTGCGATTCACCGGATTAATCAGAGGAAGCCTGGCCCTTCAGGGCCGGGAGGAAGCTGATTCTGTACTGCGCGATCGCGCGTAGCGGGGTCGCTTTCTTTGGTGGGTTCTGGTTGTTTTTGGTTGGTGATGTATTCGGCGATGATGGCGAGTGGGGCACCACCTGCGGAGGCGGCGAAGTAGGACGGTGACCAGAAGTGATTGCCCCACAGGTATTTCCGGATGTGGTCGGGGAACTCTTGGCGCAGGTATCGAGCGGAGACGCCCTTGAGGCTATTGACCAGGGTGGAGAGTTGCACGGTAGGTGGGTAGTGGATCAATAGGTGGACGTGGTCGGTTTCTCCGTCGAACTCGGTCAACGTTGCGCCGAACTTGTCACACACCTCTGCCATGATCTGCGCGCAGCGGGTCAGCATCGGGTCGGTGAACGCACCGCGACGATACTTCGTGACGAAGACCAAGTGTGCATGTAGGTTGTAGACAACGCTACGGCCGCGACGTACGTCAGGGTCAGGGTCCATCTCGGTGACATAGACCAAACAGTATCAACGGGGAAAGGCGCAGGGTGTGAAGCGGATCGTCGTCGTGAAGTTGGCTCCCACCCCAGGGCAGTATGTGGCGCTGAAATCGACACTGGAGTTGTGCAATGCGGGGGCGAACATGGTTTCGCAGTTCGCGCACACCGCCACTGATCGACGCCCGTTCGCGCTGCAGAAACAGGTCTATGCCCAGCTCAAAGCTCGCGGGTTGTCGGCGCAACCGGCGATCCGGGTCATCAAGAAAGTCGCGGATGCGTACGCGACCCGGAAAGCGAACCTGCTTAACGGGAATTACGGCACGCCGGGATCGAAACGGTATGCGAAGGTTGCAGGTAAGGCGATCGTGTTCCGCGAGGACGCGGGCCAACCGTTCGACGATCGGTGCTTATCGTGGCAGATCGATCGATCGACGGTGTCGATCTGGACGACCGAGGGCCGGATGCGCAACGTCGGATTCGTGTGCGCGCCGTGGCAGCTGAAAATGCTCGCCGACCGCAAAGGCGAGTCAGATCTGATTTTCCGCGACGGATCTTTCTACCTGCACGCCACCGTCGACACCGACGCACCGGATCAGCTGGTCCCCGCAGACGACCCCACCGGGTGGCTGGGCGTGGACTTGGGGATCGTGAACCTGGCGGTGACCACCGCGGACGACCCGGCCGAACTCGACGTCCGGTGGTCCGGTGGTGCGGTCACCGCCCGCCGGAAAAAGAACGAAACCATGCGGTCCGCGCTGCAGAAGGTGGGGACCAAGTCCGCGAAACGGAAACTGAAGAAACGGCGTAGGAAGGAGACTCGGTACGCCACCGACATCAATCACCAACTCTCGAAAACGATTGTTGCCCAAGCACAACGCACCGGTCAAGGAATCGCGGTAGAAGACCTGTCGGGGATCCGGGACCGGGTACGGCTCGCACGCAAACAACGGCAACAACTGCACTGCTGGGCATACGCGCAATTGCGCGACCAGATCACCTATAAGGCGCAAGCCGCAGGACTGCCGGTGCAGGTGATCAACCCGCGCAACACCAGTAAGACGTGTCACCTCTGCGGGCACTGCGACAGCGCGAGCAGGTACAGTCAAGCAGTCTTCCGGTGCCGCGGTTGCGGATGGACCGGGCACGCCGACCATAACGCCGCCGCCAACATTGCCGCACTCGGACACAACAACTACCGGGCCGCCCAATCAACCGTGCCTATAGCAGCCACCCCTCTAACAGCCAGTTAGAACGTGAGCAGCAAACCCGCGTCCTTCAGGACCGGGTAGTTGATGGACTAGCGGACCTGTGCCTGCGCGGCGCGCGCTGGCTGAGCGCGGCGATGATCTCGTCGTTCCAGACATGCCGGCGCACAAGGCGGTACCGCTCCCGGGCCACCCACAGGTAGGCCTCGGCGTCGGTGTGGTCGGGAAGCATCTCCGCGGCTCTCAGCATCCGAACCACCGGCAGGTACTCCTCGCCGAACCAGCGCCGGGCCACGGTCTCGCGGCTGAGGAATTCGCCCACTTCCTGCATGAGCCGGAATCCCCAGGCCTCGACGCTCTGGCCGATCTCGGCGTACTCCCACGGATCGGTGACCACGACGGCCGCACGCTGGGGCCCGCTCAGCGGTACCCGCGTGAGGAACAGCCGGCGGTGGTCCTTGATGACCAGATCGCCGCGCTGCGCGATCCCGTCCGGTGAGATCTTGGTCTGGATCTCGGTGACGTAGGCGTCGATCGTGCTCCAATGCATCGCGTACGCGATCGAGACACGATGGTGGCCGTCGCTGACGAAGTGCATCGACCCGATCCGGTACACCTGGATCGGCGGCACCGACTCGCCCCGGCGCTGCGCGGCGGCCAGCCGTTGCCACCGTTCCCGCACCCGGGTGGACGTGGGTCGGAAGAAGCGGTCGAAATCGCGGGTGCGGTCGACGCTGCCGACGATGGAGTTGACCGGGATCACCTGCAGTCCGAGCGAGCGCTCCCCGACCCGGCCGACCGCAGCGACCACCTCGTCGAACGGCAAGATCTCGTTGACGTCGTCCGGTTCCCGGCGCAGCCAGTTGACCAGCCGCGACAGCTCGGCGCGACGACGCTGGCGGGTGAAGTCGTTCTCCGCGTCGGCGGCGGGAAACCCGGTGTCACGTGCCATGCCGGCGCCTCACGATCGTGGGATCGGCACCCGGGGCCAGGTCCATCAGGGTGAAACCTACGGTGTTGATCACCGTGGTCGCGCCGAGCGTGCGGTCCTCGGCCGCCCGGCCGTACGGGTGGACGTGCCCGTGGATCATGACGCGGGCCTGCAACTTGCCCGCCAGGTTCTCGAAGCACTCGAAGCCCCGGTGCGGCGGATCCTCCTGGTCACCGACCCCGCGCGGCGGGCTGTGCGTGAGCAGCACGTCGACCCCGGACACCCCCGAGCGGCGCGCGTGCCACGCACTCGTCAGCGCGAGGTTGCGGGCCCGTCGCCGCTGTTGCCGTTCGGTCCACTGATTGGGGCCGTCGTTGTAGCGAATCGATCCGCCCAGACCGGCGATGCGCAGTCCCGCGATCCGCACGATCCGGCCGTCCGCGTTGACCGCGCCGCACGGCCCCGGCCACGCCGAGGGCAGGCCCGCCCGCATCCATCCGACGCGTCCCGCGGAGTAGCCGGACAGGTCGGCGTCGTGGTTGCCCGGCACGAACACGCACGGCGCGTCGAGGGCGTCGATCAGGTACTCCAGGTAGTCGAACGGGAGATCGCCCGCGCCGAGGATCAGATCGACGTCCATGGCACGCACCTGCGAACTCCACAGCGACTCGATCGTCTCGTCGGACACTGCGAGTACCGAGACCATGCTCCGACGCTACCGGCTCCGGAGGCCGGAGGACGGGTGAGCGGGTTCGGTGGTTTGATGTCGGGGTGACTGACAGCGTTGTGGCCTCTGTTCGCGCGCATCTGCGGGAGCAGATCGGGGGACCGGAGCCGACTGCGGCGTCGGTGACGTTCCTGGGCGTGGAGCCCCTGGACGTACTGCGGTTCGCCCCCGACGACGACGATCTGGTTCGGTACGCGACCCTGGGCTGTTCCCGGCACCCGATGGGCGACCCCGGCGAGCTGGTGGCCGACCCGCTCCGCGGACCGCGTGCCGAACTGATCCTCACGCTGCGCGGTGGCGCCGGGGTGGCGTCCGGGGTGGCGCGCACCCTCGCGGTGCTCGCGGCCGCGCCGTCGGTCGAAGGTGTGGTTCTCGTCGAGGACGCCCTGCTCGACCTGGGGGAGCCGCTGTGGAAGGACGCACCGTTCACTGCCGTGTTGCTCGGCGAGTCGACCGTCCCCGACCTCCCGCTGCCCGAACCCGCCGAAGCGGTGCAGTTCCTCGCGGCGGTGCCGATCACCGGAACCGAGGCGGCGTGGGTGCGACTGCGCGGCGCCGACGCGCTCCGTGACGCCTGGGCGGAGGCGGGTATCGACGTCCGCAATCCGAACCGCGGCGCCGCCTCACTCTAGAGCCAGTGATTCCGGCGGAACGTCACGAACAGGCCCACCGTGATCGCCGCGATCACGACCAGCACGCCGTGATAGCCCAGTTGCCAATGTAGTTCGGGCATGTTGTCGAAATTCATGCCGTAGATGCCCGCGATCATCGTCGGCACGGCGGCGATGGCCACCCATGCCGAAATCTTGCGCATGTCCGTGTTCTGCTGCACCGCGATCTTGGCGAGGGCCGCATCGACGAGTGAGCTCAGCACCTCGTCGTACTCGGCGATCCGCTCGGCGACGGTGGTGTGATGGTCGAGCACGTCGCGGAAATAGCGGCGGATCTCCTTCGGCACCGGATTGCCCGGTGACTGCGTCAATCTCAGCAGCGGATTGGCCAGCGGGTTCACCGACCTGCGGAGTTCGACGATTTCGCGCTTGAGGAGGTAGATGTGCTCGACGGCGACGGTGCTACGCGGGCTGAACACCGCCTCCTCCATGCCGTCCACGTCCTCCTCGATGGCCTGGGTGACCTCGAGATAGGAGTCCACGACGTGGTCCGCGACCGCGTGCAGCACCGCGAAGGGGCCGAGGGCGAGCCGCTCCTGGTTCTGCTCGAGCGCGCGCCGGACGTTCGCGAGCGGGGAATGGTCGCCGTGCCGCACGGTGACGACGTAGTCGGCGCCCACGAACACCATGATCTCGCCGGTCTCGACGATCTCGCTGGCGGTGGCCACCGACTCGTGGGGAACGTAGTTGACCGTCCGCAGCACCAGGAATAACACGTCGTCGTATCGTTCGAGCTTCGGTCGCTGGTGGGCGTGGACGGCGTCCTCGACCATCAACTCGTGCAGGCCGAACGTCTCGGCCACGCTCTCCATCTGCCCCTCGTCGGGGGCGAGCAGCCCGACCCACACGAAGCCCTCACCCCGTCGGCGGACCTCGGCGAGCGCCGCCTGGTGCGTGTACTTGCCCGGAAGTCTCGTGCCGTCGACGTACACACCGCAGTCCACGATGGCGCGCGCGGTCGGGATGCGGATCTTGGGTCCGGCGTCCTTGCCGCTGCGCTGGTCCTTGTCGCTGCCGCGCTTGGGGAGTGAGGGCACAGACGGCACCGGGGCCCTCCCTTCACCGTCGAGTCGGAAACGCTGCTGGTGAATCGTACGTCAGCACCGACTCCGGGTCGGCGGCGTCGGGCGACACGCCAGGCCCCGGGCCGCACGCTCGGGACCTGTGCCGCGGCACCTGACAGACTGGTTGGGTGCGCATCGATCTCCACACCCATTCGACGGCCTCCGACGGAACAGACAGCCCGGCGGACCTCGTGCGCGCCGCGGGCGCGGCAGGACTCGACATCGTGGCGATCACCGACCACGACACCACCGCCGGCTGGGCCGAAGCGGTCGCCGCCCTGCCCGCAGGACTGAGCCTGGTGCGGGGCATGGAGATGTCGTGCGAAGGGCGGGGCGAGGACGGCCGGCCGGTCGCGGTGCATCTCCTCGCGTACATGTTCGACCCCGCGCATGGGGCGTTCGCCCGCGAACGGGAGCGGCTGCGGAACGAGCGGATCGTGCGGATCCGCGCGATGGCCGAACTCATGATGGAGGACGGCCTCCCCATCGACGCCGACGAGGTGCTCGCGGAAGCGGGACCTGCGGCGGGACGACCCCACCTGGCGAGGGCCCTCATGCGCGCCGGAGTGGTCGGCAGCGTCGGTGAGGCATTCGTGGACCTGCTGGCCCCGCGGGGCCGGTATTTCGTCGACAAGGCGGACACACCGCTCGGCGAGGCGGTGCAGTTGGTGGCGGAGGCCGGGGGCGTGAGCGTCCTCGCCCACGGGCGGGCGCGCACGAGGGGGCGGCTGTTGTCGCTCGATCACGTCCGTGACCTGGCGGGCGCCGGCCTGCACGGGCTCGAGGTGCATCATCCCGACCACTCGGCAGACGACGCCCGAGTGCTGCAGGAACTGGCCGACGAACTCGGTCTGGTCGTCACCGGTTCCTCCGACTACCACGGGACGAACAAGGCCATCCGACTCGGAGAGTTCGCGACCGATCCCGACGAGTTCGACACTCTCGTGTCGAAAGCGTCCGGGGTGCAGGTGGTCTCGGCATGAACACCCACGAGTCCGAGCGGTACGACCCCTATGCCGTCGCCGCCCCGAGGACGGTGACGGCCGCCGAACCGCGACGCAGCCCGCTCGTGGTCCGGGCGTTACGCGCCCTCAGCGGGGCCGTCGCTGCCGGCGTGGTGATCCTGTGCCTCGTCGTGATCGGTTCGGCCTATGTGGGTGGAGGCCGGGGGTTCCCCGGCCCGGGAACCGTCTCCATCAGCGCGCACGTTGTCGCGTCCGTGTTCGTGATCACGGCGCAGCGGATCGCGGACCGCAGGGAGGGTGTCGTTGCGGTGGTCGCGTCCGTGGCCGTCCTCGCCGCCGCGGCCCTTCTGCTGTCCACGCAGTGGTGGGGCTGACGGACGTTCGGCGCGTTATGTGAAATCGGCTCTCATAGTGACCCGCCGGTAACTTGTTCTCACAGGTAGAGGGCAGAAAACGTGAGACATCTGACTGTCGGCACAATTTGATTGTGCATCGCTTTTCGTGCCAGACTTAGCACCACTCCGACGTCGGCGCCACCGCCCTTCGGCGGGGGTTTTATGGCAGTGTTGCCAGGGCTCACCCGCCCGTGCCATGACGCTTCGGACGTTCTGCGGCCATCGTGATCGCGCACCCCGGAAGCTTCACCCCAGTTGTCGTTCGTGGAGTAACTGTGAGGATCAGCGCCGATCCGCACGGTTACTTCTCAGTAACCCGGCCCCGAGTGAGCCTGGACTTAGCAGGAGTGTCATCGTGTCCATCGTGTCCGAATCCACCACACCGCAGAAGGTCGAGCTGACCGACGAAGAGATCTTCGCCGGCCACATCGGGGGGAAGCTCTCGGTTGAGACCACGACCGCCCTCGATACGCAGCGCGCCCTGTCCATCGCCTACACCCCCGGTGTCGCGCAGGTCTCCCGCGCGATCCACGCCGACGAGACCCTCGCCGACCGATACACCTGGACCAGCCGCCTCGTGGTCGTCGTCTCCGACGGCTCCGCGGTCCTCGGCCTCGGCGACATCGGCCCCCGCGCATCACTTCCCGTGATGGAGGGCAAGTCCGCCCTGTTCAAGAACTTCGCGGGCCTGAACTCGATCCCGCTGGTCCTCGACACCAAGGACCCCGACGAGATCGTCGAAACCCTGATCCGGCTGCGCCCGAGCTTCGGGGCGGTCAACCTCGAGGACATCTCCGCGCCGCGCTGCTTCGAGATCGAGAAGCGGGTCATCGAGGCCCTGGACTGCCCGGTCATGCACGACGACCAGCACGGCACCGCCATCGTCGTCCTGGCCGCGCTCAAGGGTGCGG
>RRBB01000898.1:0-520 GCA_006543605.1 Rhodococcus sp. WS4 | reverse complement strand
GTTTCTAAGACTGCTGGGGATTGGGGAATGAAAAAGTATCTTGCTTCATTGGTTCTGGGCGTCTGCGCCCTGGTGGGCGTGGCTTCGGTCCAGGCGGCCGGCGCGGTGGAGGACGCGGTCAAGCGCGGCACCCTGCGGGTCGGCATGGACCCGACCTACATGCCGTTCGAGATGACCAACAAGCGTGGCCAGATCATCGGCTTCGAAGTCGACCTGCTCAAGGCCATGGCCAAGTCCATGGGCGTCAAGCTGGAGCTGGTCTCCACCAGCTACGACGGCATCATCCCGGCGCTGCTGTCGCGCAAGATCGACGCCATCGTCTCGTCGATGACCATCACGCCGAAACGCGCACAGCACATCGCCTTCACCGACCGCGTCTCCAACGCACCGAGCCGCCTGGTGGTACGCCGTGGCTCGGCGCTCCTGCCCGACGCCGAGAGCCTGCGCGGCAAGCGCGTGGGGGTCGGCCAGGGCTCCAACCAGGAGGCCTACGCCAAGGCCGAATGGGCCGCCAAGGGGG
>RRBB01000897.1:0-521 GCA_006543605.1 Rhodococcus sp. WS4 | reverse complement strand
TGACGATCAGCTCGCTCACTTCGGCGTCGGTGCATGCCCGGCCGCTGATCGGGCGGGTGCGCCACGCGTAGTAGCCGGAGCGGGAAACGTCCAGTTCGGCGCACATGAACAAGACCGGGTAGGTGTCGGAGTCAGCCCAGTCCGCGATCGCAGCGAAAATTACCGCTGGTCTTTGGCGAACCAGGTCGCTACTTTTTTTGCGAACTCCAATTGCATCTTCAGGTGCGCGTTTTCTTTCCGGACTTGTTCGAGTTCCGCGCGCTCATTGATATCGAGCGGCGTGTCCGACTCGGCGCCGTCCGCGTTTTCGCTATTCACCCATTTCCTCAACGTCCTTTCGTGAACACCGATATTTGCGGCAACCTTCGTGGCTGTTGTTCCGTCGAGCACTAATTGTACTGCCTGCTTTTTATACTCGGCTGTGAAGCTACGTCTCGTCGATCCCATTGCTGTCCCTTCATGGTCGGGAGCCAGTCGCTAATCTGAATCAGGCGACTGTCCACCAAATCGGGAACGGTCCA
>RRBB01000896.1:0-523 GCA_006543605.1 Rhodococcus sp. WS4 | reverse complement strand
TCCTGGCGGCGCTGCGCACCCATCGGGACCGGGCGATGGTGCAGGCGATGCTGTTGGGCGGGCTGCGGCGCTGCGAGGTGCTCGGGCTGCGGCTGCCCGACATCCATCCCGGGGAGAAGCGGCTGTTCATCGCCGAGGGTAAGGGCGGGCACCAGCGGATCGTGCCGATCTCGCCGAGCTTCTTCACGACCGTGGCCGACTACCTCGAGACCGAGCGGCCGGAGTCCAGCCCGACGAACCGAGTGTTCGTGGTACTCAAGGGGAAACGCCGGGGGCAGCCGTTGAGCGCGGCCGGACTGGACGAAATCGTGTCCGGTGCGCGAGCCCGCGCCGGGATCGCGCACCTGACCTGCCATCAGCTGCGGCACACCTGCTTCACCCGGCTGCGGGAGGCGGGGATGGCGCTGGAGGCGATCCAGGCCCAGGCCGGGCACCGCTCGATCGACTCGACGCGCATCTACCTGCATCTGGCCAACGACTGGCTCGCCGGGGAATACCGCAGGGCCACTGAAGCGATCGACGC
>RRBB01000895.1:0-525 GCA_006543605.1 Rhodococcus sp. WS4 | reverse complement strand
GGTGATCCGTGCTTTCGTGTACGTTCTCGAGCCGACGCCGGAGCAGGCGTCGGTGTTGCGTTCGCACTGTGGGGCGCAGCGTTTCGCCTACAACTGGGCACTGTCGCAGGTGAAGGCGAACCTCGACCAACGCGCGGCGGAACGGTCGCATCAGATCCCCGACGCGGAGTTGACGCCGCCGGTGTCCTGGTCGGCGTACAGCCTGCGCAAACACTGGAACACCGTCAAGGACGACGTCGCCTTCAACACCGACACCGGGCAGGTGTGGTGGCCGGAGAATTCGAAAGAGGCCTACAGTTCCGGGATCGCGAACTGCGCTGCTGCCCTGTCGAACTGGTCCGATGCCCGTTCAGGGAAACGCAAAGGCACCATGGGGTTCCCCCGTTTCAAGGGCAAACGGGCGTTGCTGTCGTGCCGGTTCACCACAGGCAGTTTCGGGTTGGTCACCGACTGCGGGGATCGGCGCCACATCCAGCTACCCCGGATCGGGGTGGTCCGGTCTGCGGAATCGACCCGCAAGTTGGC
>RRBB01000894.1:0-526 GCA_006543605.1 Rhodococcus sp. WS4 | reverse complement strand
CCCAGGGGGTGATGTGGTCGTTCAGACCGGCGACACAGTAGCAGTCGCAAGTCACCTGCTTCAGGTCGATGGGCGTGCCGGAGACCTCCAGGGCGCCGGGGCGGTTCAGCGGGTTGCTCTTGAACAGTTCGACGAACTCGCCGTGCAGCGCGGCGGGCAGGCGCGTGGTGTCGTTGTTCCAGTAGAGGATGTCGAACGCCGGCGGCTGGTTGCCGAGCAGGTAGTTGTTGACCCAGTAGTTCCAGATCAGGTCGTTGGGGCGCATCCAGGCGAACACCTTGGCCATGTCCTTGCCCTCCAGCACGCCGGACTGGTAGGAGCGACGCTTGGCGGCCTCCAGGGTCTTCTCGTCGGCGAACAGCGCGACCTGGGTATTCAGTTCGAAGTCGAGCACGCTGACCAGTTGGGTGAAGGCGTTGACCTTCTTCTCGCCGCTGGCCACGTAGTGGCCGACCAGGGTCGCGGTGGTGATCCCGCCGGAGCAGGCGCCGAGGAGGTTGAGGTCCTTGCTGCCGGTGATCGACAG
>RRBB01000893.1:0-526 GCA_006543605.1 Rhodococcus sp. WS4 | reverse complement strand
CCCGAAGCCGGTGGCCTAACCCCTTGTGGGAGGGAGCCGTCGAAGGTGGGATCGGCGATTGGGACGAAGTCGTAACAAGGTAGCCGTACCGGAAGGTGCGGCTGGATCACCTCCTTTCTAAGGAGCATTCTCCAGACGTGCACCACTGAACAGTCAGTGGATGATGTTCTGGCAGAGACTGTTTCGTTCCCGTATGTGGAACGGCAGACGCTCATGGGTGGAACACTGACAAACTTTCCCGCGGCACGGTTCGATCGGATGATCGGCTGGCGGGTGATATATCGATGCACTGTTGGGTCCTGAGAGAACACGCAAGTGTTTCTTTCTAGGCAAAAACGACAAGCGATCGTGGTGGTCATACCGGCCGGGTTTTCCCGGTGTTCGGTGGCGACGTGAACATGGTTGGTTGTGTGTTGTTTGAGAACTGCACAGTGGACGCGAGCATCTTTGTTGTAAGTAATGAAGAGCGTACGGTGGATGCCTTGGCACCAGGAGCCGATGAAGGACGTAGGAGGCTGCGATAAGC
>RRBB01000892.1:0-528 GCA_006543605.1 Rhodococcus sp. WS4 | reverse complement strand
TCGCGCGCGCGTCGGCGATGCGGGTGTGCACCGCCCGGATCTGTTCCTGGGTGCGCAGCCAGCGCCGGGAGGGCTCTTGGGCGGTGCGCCGATCCGGGCCGACACGGCGGGACGCACGGCGCCCAAGGCGACGCAATCTCTTCGCCTGCCTGTGGGCGTGTTTCGGATTCTCGATCATCTCGCCGGTCGAGAGGACAGCGAGGTGTTTCACCCCCACATCGATTCCGACTACCGAACCGTCCACACCACGATCACTGACCGCGGCGGGGTTCCCGGTGGTGGCGGATGGCAGTGCCCGGGCGGGAAGCGTGGTTTCGACGGAGAACGACACCTGCCACCGGCCCCGACGAAACGAGAGGGTCGCCGACCGAATCCGCGCCGTCCCCGCCGCCACTTTGCGTGCCAACTTGCGGGTCGATTCCGCAGACCGGACCACCCCGATCCGGGGTAGCTGGATGTGGCGCCGATCCCCGCAGTCGGTGACCAACCCGAAACTGCCTGTGGTGAACCGGCACGACAGCAACGCCC
>RRBB01000891.1:0-528 GCA_006543605.1 Rhodococcus sp. WS4 | reverse complement strand
CATCGCCGCCACCGCCCCGCCGGAGGACACGCCGCAGAAGATGCCTTCCTCGCGGGCCAGCCGGCGCATGATGTCCTCCGCTTCGTCCTGGTGCATGTCGACGACCCGGTCGACGCGACTGGCGTCATAGATCTTCGGCAGGTATTCCTGCGGCCAGCGTCGGATTCCCGGGATGGCCGAGCCCTCCATGGGTTGCAGGCCGACGATCTGCACCGCCGGGTTCTGCTCCTTGAGGTAGCGCGATACGCCCATGATGGTCCCGGTGGTGCCCATGGAGCTGACGAAATGGGTGATGCTGCCGCCGGTCTGCTGCCAGATTTCCGGGCCGGTGCTGTGGTAATGGGCTTCCGGGTTGTCGCCATTGGCGAACTGGTCGAGAACCTTGCCGCGGCCTTCGCGCTGCAGCTTGTCGGCCAGATCGCGCGCGCCCTCCATGCCCTCTTCCTTGCTGACCAGAATAAGCTCGGCGCCATAGGCGGTCATCGCCGCCTTGCGTTCAGCCGTCGAGTTGTCCGGCATGATCAGGAT
>RRBB01000890.1:0-530 GCA_006543605.1 Rhodococcus sp. WS4 | reverse complement strand
GCCGAAGGAGGCGCTGGCCAGCCTGGCGGCGATGCAGGCCCTGGCCTCGCGCAATCAGTCGTGGCGCTTCTTCGCCCAGGCCATGGCCGAAGAGATCAACCTGATCCTCCAGGACAGCGGCCCCGACCGCCTGAAGCGCGCCGAGCAGCGGTTGAAGAGCGTGGACTGGAACAAGATGGCGGCACACTACCGCAACATGGCCTTCAACCCGGTCAACTGGTCGCTGGGCGTGAGCCGCGTGCGCCTGTTGCAGGGGCGAGGACATTTCAGCGAGGCGCTGCACGAGATCACTCAGTTGCGCGGCACCTTGCAGCCCGGTTGGCACGGCCTGCAGCGCCTGCGCCTGGATATCCTGGCGGCGCTCAGCTATCAGCGCCTGGGCTACCAGGAACGGGCCAACAGCCTGCTCGGCGAATGCCTGATCAATGCCGAACGGGAAGGGGTGCGCAGCCTCTTCATCGAGGAAGGCGACGGCATTCGCCAGTTGCTCCAGCAACTCGAATCCACCGAGCGCCAGCCGGCGCTACAGA
>RRBB01000889.1:0-533 GCA_006543605.1 Rhodococcus sp. WS4 | reverse complement strand
GCCGCGCCGGGCTGGCTGGCCACCGCCATCGACGTCAGCGACTGGAACACCCGCTACGGGCGCCGCGTCGATTCCTGGCGGATGCCGTCCTCCAAGACCAAGCGGGAGGAACTGGCCGGCGCCTATGGTACCGACGGGTACGCGCTGCTGCGCGCGGTCTACGCGTCCGACGCACCGGGCTGGCTGGCCGAGCTGCCCGCGGTGGAGGTGCTGCGGGTGGTGTTGCTGCAGAACTACACCCGCACCCTCACCAGCAACGGGCGGGAGGTGATCACGCGGCGGGAGGCGGAGCAGGACGGTCTCCCGCCGGGCAGACTGCGGGTGGCCTCCCCCTATGACCTCGACGCCCGCTGGGCCGCCAAGGGCGAGGACCTGTTCGAGCCTGTCAAGACTTCTGTGTAAGTCATTGCGTTTCGGACTATTTGACGTGACCGGCCAGCCGGTCTGGGTAGGCGAGGACGAGGGCGCCGAGGGCGGCGGTCCAGCCCTGGACCTTGGCGCCTTCGACGAGTGTGGGTGGGGCCTTGCGGTGG
>RRBB01000088.1:0-40986 GCA_006543605.1 Rhodococcus sp. WS4 | reverse complement strand
CGATCCTGATACCCGAACACCGGCAACCCCCGCATCACCGTCACCCCCGGCGCATCGATCGGCACCACCATCATCGACTGCTGCCGATGCGGCGCCGCCGACGGATCCGTCTTCCCCATCACGATCAACACCCGGCAGTTCCGGTGCAACGCATTCGACGCGAACCACTTCCGCCCGTTCAGCACATACTCGTCACCGTCCCGGACCATCGACAACTCCACATTCGTCGCATCCGAACTCGCTACCGCCGGCTCCGTCATCGCGAACGCCGACGCCATCGTCCCCTCCAGCAACGGCGTCAGATACTTCTCCTTGTGCTCCGCCGTCCCGAACAACTCGAGCACCTCCATGTTGCCCGTATCCGGCGCATTACAATTGCACGCCTCCGACGCAATATGGCTGCGCCCCATGATCTCCGCCAACGGCGCATACTCGAGATTCGACAACCCCGCACCCGTCCCCGGATGCGGATGGAACAGATTCCACAACCCCCGCCGCCGCGCCTCCGCCTTCAACTCCTCCAGCACCGGCGGCTGGAAATGCGGATCACCCGACTCCCGCATCTGCTCCTCGTACACCGCCTCCGCCGGATACACATGCGAATCCATGAACTCCAGCAGATCGGTCTCGTACTGCCGTGCGCGATCCGAGATGTCAAACAGGGACATGGGAACTCCTGACGGGTAGTGAGGGAAACGTGGGTGTGCGCTTGTCGAGGTGACTCTGTACGCCCTCGACGAAATCGGCCCCGCGGAACGCCTGCAACATCAGGCCTTCCGCCCGGGCCACGGAATCGGCGTAGGTGCCGTCCGCATCGTTCTGTATCTGGTCCTTGATGACGGCCATCGACGTCGGGGAGCAGTGCGTCGACAACTCCTCGGCATACGCGACCGCGGCGTCGACGCCCGAACCGTCGTGCACGAGGTGGTCGACGAGTCCGATGCGCAGTGCCTCCTCGGCGTCCACCATGCGGCTCGACAGCAGCAGGTCGGTGGCCCGGCTGCGTCCGACGAGCCGGGGCAGCAGCCACGAGATGCCGTATTCGGCGATCCGCCCGCGCTTGGCGAAGGCGGTCGTGAACCGGGCCGACGCCGACGCGAACCGGATGTCGCAGTAGAGGGCCTCCACCATCCCGAGTCCGGCTGCGACCCCGTTGACCGCCCCGATCAGCGGTTTGCGCAGGGTCGCGGGGGCGCGGCCGGAGAAGATCCGCCTCGGACACGTCCCCGACAGCCTGCAAACGCCCGAGGTCGGCGCCGGCACAGAATCCGCGGCCGGCCCCGGTCACGACGATCGCGCGTACGTCCGGGTCGTCCTCGGCGTCGCTCAGCAGCGTGAAGTACCGGTCCTCGAGGTCGTCGGTCCAGGCGTTCAGCTTGTCCGGCCGGTTGAACGTCAGCACGAGGACCGGTCCGCGCCGCTCGGCGAGAACCAGGTCTTCGGGCTCGCTCGTCACGCGTGCTCCAGCAGCGAACTCTGGTAGCGGCGCATCCCGCGCAGCCAGCGGTCGTAGTCGGAACCCTTCTGCCGGTACATGGTGAGCACGCTTTCGTGGGGCAGGATCAGGAACGCCTCCCGATCCACGGCGTCCAGCACGATGTCGGCGACCTGCGCCGGTTGCAGCACCTCCCCCGCCGAGACGACGGCCTGGGTGGCGGCGACGCCGAGCGGATCACCGGAGTTCTCGCCGGAGCGCATCAACTTCGTCTCGACTCCCATCGGACAGAGGCAGCTGACCCGGATCCCCTTGTCGCCGTAGGTGACCGACAACCATTCGGCGAACGCGACAGCGGCATGTTTGGTGACGGCGTAGGTGGCCGACCCGATCTGAGTGAGCAGGCCCGCGGCGGAGGCCGTCGTGACGAAGTAGCCCTCGCCGCGCTCGGTCCACTTCGGCACCAGCTGCTGGGCGGCGCGGATGTGGGCGCGGACATTGACGTCGAGGGCGAGGTCCCAGTCGGCGTCGTCGGCGTCGAGGCCGGGCGCTCCCGCGACACCGGCGTCGGCGAAATACAGATCGACGGGGCCCAGCTCGGTCTCCGCGCGCTCGATGATGCGCCGGATCTGCTCGGCGTCGGCGACGTCGCCGCCTTCGGCGATGGCCGATCCGGGGTGGCGTGCGTTGATTCCGTCCGCGACCGCGGCGGCCGCGTTCGGGTCGAGATCGGCGACCAGCACCTTGGCGCCCTGGTCGGCGAGACGGTCCGCGATCGCCCCGCCGATACCGCCTCCACCGCCGGTCACGATGGCGACCTTCTGTGCAACCTTCACGAGGTGTCCTCTCCTTCGCCGTGCGTTGTGACTCGCGTCTCTCTTTTGTATAGTTGAATCCGTCGTCAAGTTCAAGTGTTGGAGTTCGACGAACACCTCGAAGTTCGATGCAGCCAACGTGACACATCCAGGCCCTGCACCACCCGGAATTGAGGGAGACAGATGACCGACACCACCGCACTGCCCGTTCGCCCCGCGAGCTTCGACGAGCTCACGGCGTTGATCGGCAAGGAGCTGGGCCCCACCGACTGGCACGACGTCACCCAGGAACGCGTCAACGCCTTCGCCGACGCGACCGGCGACCACCAGTGGATCCACATCGACCCCGAGCGCGCCGCGGCCAGCTCGCTCGGCGGCACCATCGCGCACGGCCTGTACAGCCTGTCCCTCGGACCGGCCCTGTCGGCGACCCTGCTGCGATTCGACGGCTTCGCCCACAGCCTGAACTACGGCTACAACAAGGTCCGCTTCCCCGCGCCGGTGCCGGTGGGTTCACGCATCCGGATGCGCGCCACCATCCAGTCCGCCGAACAGGTCGGCGGCGGCATCCAGGTGACCATGAGCCAGGTCGTCGAGCGCGAGGGTTCCGACAAGCCGGTGGTCGTGTCCGAGTCCGTCGCGCGTGTCGTCGAGGCCGGATAACCGCCCGTGCCGTCGAGGCCGGAAAACCCTGTACCGCGTCGGAGGTTGACGACATGGCAAATGTGATCGATCCGGTGTCCCGCCACGCGGGCGCCATGCCCGACAACATCGCACTGCGGGGCGTGGACAGCGCCCTGACCTACGGACAGTTGCACGCCGCGAGCACCCGCTACGCCGGAGCACTCACGGAAGCGGGCCTGTCCCCCGGCGACAGAATTCTCCTGGCCGCCCCGTCCGTGCCCGAGTTCGTGGTGGCGTACCTGGGTATTCAGGCGGCGGGGTGCGTCGTGGTCCCGGTGAACACGATGTCGACCCGGCCGGAAACCGAGTACGTCCTCTCCGATGCGGGCGCCTCGCTCGCCATCGTGTGGCACGAGCTCGGGCCGGCGATCGGCGATGCCGCGGCAGCCCTGGACGTCCCCGCCTGGACGCTCGCACCCGGTACCGTCCCGGACGCCGAGCCCGTCCCCGCGGTAGAGCGGAACAGGGACGACACCGCCGCCATCCTCTACACGTCCGGCACCACCGGGCGGCCGAAGGGCGCGGAACTGACGGTCGGGAACCTGTTGTCCGGCGGCGAGATCGGCGCCGAATGCAGTCGCGGCTCGAGCGACGACCGGACCGGCACCGGACTTCCCCTGTTCCACGTCTTCGGACAGGCCTCCGTCATGATGGCCACATTCACCGGCGGCGGGTCGCTGTCGCTCCTGGCCCGATTCGATCCGGCGGCGATGCTCGCCATGCTGCGCCGGGACCGCCTCACCATCATGGCCGGCGTTCCGACGATGTGGAACGCGATGCTCCATGCCGCCGGCGGTGCCGACCCGCAGGACTTCACGCAACTCCGCATCGCCATCTCCGGTGGAGCGTCACTGCCCGGCGAGGTGGCCCGCGAATTCGAGTCCCGCTTCGGGTGCACCATCCTCGAGGGATACGGGCTCACCGAGACCACCGCATTCGGCACGTTCAACGACATCGACCGCGGCGGAAAGATCGGCTACACGGGACGCGCGGTGCCCCGGCTGGAGGTCGAGGTGCGGGACCACGACAACACCGCCTGCCCTCCCGGCACCGTCGGCGAGGTGTTCGTGAAGGGCGCGACCGTGATGAAGGGCTACTGGAACCGGCCCGCCGACATCGCGGCCGCCCTGGACTCGGACGGGTGGCTGCGCACGGGGGACCTGGGCGAGATCGATGAGGACGGGGATCTGCGCATCGTCGACCGGGTGAAGGACCTCATCATCCGCGGCGGCTACAACGTGTACCCGAGTGAAGTCGAGGAGGTGTTGTACACACACCCCGACATCGTCGAGGCCGCCGTCGTGGGCGTCCCCGACGACCACTACGGGGAGGAGGTGGCCGCGGTCGTGGCCACCGTTCCCGGTTCCGGCCTGGACGGCGGCGAGCTGAGCAGCTGGGCGCGGGAACGACTGTCCGCATACAAGATTCCCCGGATCGTCGCGATCGTCGATTCCCTCCCGAAGGGGTCGACCGGAAAGATCCTCAAGCGGTCGATCGACCGGACCGCATTGAAAAATGACGCACTGACCGCAGAAGTACCCGAAAGGTGAACACCGTGACATCCGTGAACAGGCAGGTCCGACTGGCGAAGCGTCCGGTCGGCCGTCCCGACGACTCCACCTGGGAGATCACATCGGAACCGATCCCCGAACCGTCCGAAGGCGAATTCACCGTGCAGGTGGACTACGTGTCCCTCGATCCCGCGATGCGCGGGTGGCTCGACGACGTGAAGTCCTACGTCCCGCCGGTGGCGATCGGTGAGGTGATGCGCACCCACGCCGTCGGCCGGGTGGTGGCGTCGAAGAACACGAAGTACCCGGTGGGACAGCTCGTCTCCGGACAGTTCGGCGTGCAGGAGTTCGCGCTCTCCGACGGCCGCGGCGCCGTCGCCGTCGACGAGTCGCTCGCCCCGGCGCCGACGTGGCTGGGCGCGCTCGGGTTCCCCGGCATGACCGCCTATTTCGGCCTGACCGACGTCGGCAAGCTGGAGAAGGGCGACACCGTGCTCATCTCGGGGGCCGCGGGAGCGGTCGGGAGCATCGCCGGGCAGATCGCCAAGTTGAAGGGCGCCACGGTGATCGGCATCGCCGGCGGCCCCGAGAAATGCGCGTGGCTGACCGACGAACTGGGTTTCGACGCGGCGATCGACTACAAGTCCGAATCGGTCGGCAAGGCCCTGCGCGCCGCCGCACCGGACGGAATCGACGTCTACTTCGACAACGTCGGCGGCGAGATCCTCGACGCCGCACTGGCCCGGCTCCGCAAGAACGCCCGGGTCGCGTTGTGCGGCGCGATCTCCGGATACAACGCCACCGACCCGCAGCCCGGGCCGTCCCGGTATCTGTCGCTGCTGGTCAACCGGGCGTCGATGACGGGCTTCATCGTGTTCGACTACCTCGACCGGTTCCCCGAGGGCATGGAGGCGATGTCGGAGTGGATCCGCGCCGGCGAGATCGTGACCCGCGAACAGGTCGAGACCGGGGGCGTCGAGGCCTTCGGCCGCACACTCAATCTGCTGTTCGACGGCGCCAACACCGGCAAGCTCGTACTGCAGATCGGCAGCCACTGACAGCACGCTCCCGAGGGGATCGTCGCGGCCGTCACCGTACTACGGTGGCGGCCGTACCCGTGCGACGACGAGATGACGAGGTAAGCCATGCGCGCGATCACCATTTCACGCTTCGGTGAGGTAGACGTCCTCGAGACGGCCGACCTTCCTGTTCCCGATCCGGGGCCCGGCCAGGTGAGTATCGACGTCTCGCACGCCGCGGTCGGGTTGGCGGACGTCCTCATGCGTCGTGGTGAGTTCGGCGGGACACCGCCGATCGTGCCCGGCCTCGAGGTGGCGGGAACGGTGCGGGAAGTCGGTGCCGGCGTGCATCATCTGCAGGTCGGTCAGCCCGTCGTGACGCTCTCTCGCCCCACCGCGGGTGGCTATGCCGAGGTGTCGGTGGCCGACGCGGCCATCACGATCCCGCTCGATTCCGTCGACCCTCGCCTCGATGCCGCCGAGGCGGTGGCAGTGGTCCCGAACACCACCACGGCGCTGCTGTCGCTGGAACTCGTGGGCAATGTCGGTCCGGGAAGCCAGGTGCTGATCCACGGCGCCGCAGGTGCTCTGTCGGGCATCACCGCGCAGGTGGCCCGTCAGCTCGGCGCCGCGCACGTGCTGGGCACGGTTCGGTCTGCCCGACGTGCCGCGGAGGCTGAGCGATACGGATACGACCTCGTGGTGTCGAGCAACGGATTTCGCAGCGCTCTGTCGGACGCGGGCATCGATTCGGTGGACATCGTCGTGGACCCGGTCGGCGGCCGGTTGCGCACCGAGAGCCTCGAGGTGCTCGCGCCGCTGGGCCGGCTTCTCGCCGTGGGCAATGCGAGCGGAGAGGACGACGTGCGGGTCGGTGCCAACGAGTTGTGGCTCGCCAACCGCGCCGTCCTGGGTTTCAACGTCGGCGGACTGCTGATGCGGGATCCGACTGCCGCGGAGGCCGCCGCGCGCCGCGCGATCGAGTGGGTGGCCGCGGGCACGGTGAGCATGCCGCACACCACGCTGCCGCTGGCGCAGGCCGCCGAGGCGCACGCCTGCTCGAATCCGGGGAATGCGAGGGCCGGATCGTGCTGACGGTGCCGAACTGACGGCAGTGGGGTGGCTGAGTCTCAGCCACCCCACGCCGCTCGACAGAGCCCCGGCTAGTAGAACTGGGCGCCGGGTACGGCCGTGGGATCGTTCCGGACCTCGGCGGGGTTGGTCTCGCGGAGCTTCAACGCGCAGAGGAGCGTGACCAGTCCCATCAGCGCGACGAAGACGGCGACGAACGTGGTGGTCCCGGTCTTGGCGATCAGCGCGGTCATGATGAACGGGGTGCCGCCGCTCACCGTGATCGCCGCCAGCTGGTACGCGAGCGACGCCGCCGAGTACCGGACGTTGGGGGCGAACAGTTCACCCATGTACGCGGCGATCGGGCCGTACGTCATGGACTGGAAGACGCTGCCCACCGTGACGGCGACGAAGAACAGCAGCAGGTTCCGGGTGTTGATCAGCCAGAAGTAGGGGAACGCCCACACGATGATCATCGCCGCACCGATCAGGATCATCGGCCTGCGTCCGATCTTGTCGGACATGTGCCCGGACCACAGCACGACACCGACCGTCAGTGCGGCGCTGAGCAGGGAGATCGCGAGAAGGTCGTTGCGCTTCATGCCGAGTTCGGCTGTGCCGTAACTGAGGACGCCGGCGATGGAGATGTAGAACAGCGAGTTGGTGGCCGCGAGCAGTCCGCAGCCGAGCAGGATCTTGCGCCAGTGCTCCTTGATCGCCTGCGTGAGCGGTGCGCGGACGACGGTCTTGTTGTTCTTCTGCGCCTCCTCCTGCAGTTCGCGGAATTCGGGGGTGTCCTCGACCTTGGTCTGGATGTAGAGCACGACCGGGAACAGGAGTGCGCTGGCGAAGAACGGGATGCGCCAACCCCAGCTGAGGAAGGCCTCGTTCGAGATGGCCGCGGTGGCGCCCAGGAACACGAGGTTGCCGAGCAGGACGCCGAACGAGACGCCCATCTGCCCGAAGGTTCCGGAGAATCCCCTGCGTTTGGGGCTCGCCGACTCGGTGAGCAGCAGAACGATCCCACCCCATTGACCGCCGCAGGCGATGCCCTGGACGAAGCGCAGGATCACCAGCAGGATCGGCGCTGCCACCCCGATGGTCGCGGCGCCGGGGAGGCAGCCGATGAGGAACGTCGCGAGTCCCATGAACAGCAGGCAGGTGACGACGGCCGGTTTGCGCCCGTACTTGTCGCCGAACTGACCGGCGACGAGGCCGCCGAGGGGGCGGGCGACGAAGCCTGCCCAGAAGGTGCTGAACGAGAGCAGGGTGCCCATCAATGCCGACGAGTCGGGGAAGAACACGTGGGGAAAGACCAGTGCCGCAGCGGTTCCGTACAGGAAGAAGTCGTACCACTCGATCGAGCTGCCGACGAGTCCCGCCGCAAGCAGCTTCCGATGAGCACGCTTGCGCTGCACGATTGTGTCGCCGGCTGCGTCCTTACTCGGCTGCACCGCGGATGTAGTCATCCGATCACTCCTCGAAATAGGTCTTGGGTGGATGTGGGATTGGATTTTCAGAACATGACGCCAACTTCAAGTCAGTGAGCGCTTGCTTAGTGTGTTTGACTAGCTGTGTGATGTCAATCACTCGAGAGGGTTGATCTTGCCGAATCCCGCCGGTGCGGACGAAGCTCGATGCGGCGGAGAGGACCACCGATGACCGAACTGCACGAAGACGTGTCCGTGACCGACGAGCCGAGCCCGGGACCGCCGACATCCGAGGAACGCCTGCTCCGCGCGGCGACCACACTGTTCTCCGACAAGGGTTTCGAAGCCACGCGCACCAGGGACATCTCGACCATGGCGGGGCTGAGCCCGTCCGCGATGTACGTGCACTTCCCCTCCAAGGAAGATCTGCTCTTCCAACTGGTCCGCCGATCGAACGAGCGCGCGCTCGCTCTGGTGCTCAGCGCCGTCGCACCGTTCACCGACCCGATCGACCGCGTCCGGGCACTGGTCCGGGAGTTCAGCATCATGCACGCCCGGAACTTTCGGCGTGCGCGCATCGCGCAGTACGAGAGCAGGCATCTGAGTCCCGAACACCACGAGGTGGTGGCCGAGACCCGCCTCCAGATCCGGCTCGCCGCAATCCGCGAGGTGCAGAACGGGATCGACCAGGGGACTTTCCTGATCCCCGACCCCCGCGTCGCGGTCCTGGCGATCATGTCCCTCGCAGTGGACATCTGCCGGTGGTACAGCCCCGACGGCGAGTTCACGCCGGCGGAGCTGGGCGACATCAACGCCGATCTCGTCCTACGGATCCTCCACACGCCCGGCTACTGACGGACCCTCAGACGCGGTCCGGGACGCGCAGCGCATTCGTCCACATCCGCGCGAGCCCGGCCGTCAACTGCTCGAACGTGAGCGATCTCCGTTCACTCGGCGGTCCGACGAAGTAGCTGTAGGCCATCCTTCCGACCATGGCGGACAACGCCTTCGACGTCAGCATCGGATCGAGCGACGCGTCCGCGAGACCACGGTCCTGCAGATCGGCGATCGCTCGCGCGTTGCGCCGGTAGAAAGTTTCGTCCCGATCGCGTTCCAGTTCGCGGAATGCGGGGTCGACTTGTGCGACCTGCTCGAGCAGGGCCAGCAGGCGCGCATTCCGGCGGCAGGCATGCAGGTATGCCCGGATGCTCGCCTCCACGACCGCGTGCACGTCGCCCTCGTCCTCGACCCGCCCCATCCCGGGATGCAGCAGGTCGTTCTGCGTCACCTCGACGACCGCCGCGAAGACCTCCTCCTTACTGGTGAAGTAGGTGTAGAAGGAGCCGGTCGAGACTCCGGCCTCTTTGCTGATGTCGACGAGGCGGGCGTCGAGGTACCCCTCACGCTCGAACACCACCCGGGCCGCGGCGACGAGACGGTCGCGGGTTCGGACGCCCCGAGCGGTGACCGGTGGCGTGGGTGCGATTCGCGGGCGCGACATGTCAGTAGGGGTCGACGTTCTCGAAGTATCGACGGGGCACCTCGACCAGCATCTCGGTGATCATCTTCTCGGTGACCCCCCGCTCCCGGACGTAGGGCAGCACGTCGTTCTCGATATGCAGGTAGTGCCACTGCGGCAGCGCGGCCATCAGGTTGGGGTCGATCCAGTCGATGTAGCAGGAGGCGTCCTGCGACAGGACCATCTGCCCGGCGAATCCGCGGCGGCACATCTCGACGAGGGTGTCGGCGCGCGCTTCGAACGTCGTCTCGAGGTTGATGCCGAACCGGTCCATCCCGAGGACGAAGCCCTCCTCGGCGAGGCTGGTCAGGTGCTCGACGTCGGTGCTGTCTCCGCTGTGCGCGAGCACGATCCGGTCAGGCCGCACCCCCTCTTCGTCGCACATCACCCGTTTGACGTGCAACCCGGCCTCGCTGCCGGGATGGGTGTGCACGGTGATGGGGACGCCGGTGCGCCGGTGCGCCTTCGCGACGGCCCGCATCACCCGCTCGACTCCCGGCGTGGGCCCTTGATGGTCGATTGCGCACTTGAGCAGTCCCGCGCGGACCCCGGTGTCGGCGATCCCCTCTTCGATGTCCTTCACGAACATGTCGACCATCGGGTCGGGGACCGCGGCACCGACCATCGCGTCGAGCGCCGGACCCCGGTAGTGGAAGAAGAACGGCACGTCGTCATAGGTGTAGAGCCCAGTTGCCGCAACGATGTTCAGCTCGGGAAGCTGTTCCGCGACACGCTGGATGCGCGGAATGTACCGCCCGAGCCCCACGACGGTGGGGTCGACGATGGTCCGGACACCCTGCTCGGCCAGCGCGTGCAGTGTGGCGACGGCGTCGGCGACCCGCTCGTCCTCGCTCCCCCACTCGTCGGGGTAGTTCTGCTGCATGTCGGGCGTCAGCACGAACACGTGCTCGTGCATGTACGTGCGTCCGAGTTCGGCGCTGTCGATCGGTCCGCGGACCGTGTTGATCTGGCTCATGAAGGCTCGCCCTCTCCGGAAGTGACCGTCGTCATACTCCCGGGCTCAGCGTAGAGCTAACTTGAACCTGACGTCAACATTTACTTCGTGGTGGGTTGCCCCCGCGCGACAGGGCGCATGCGCGCACACTGTAAGCGTGTATACCGGCGCGTGCCCATCCACAGCCAGTGGTAGAGCAGACGCAGAAGGAGTTCACGATGAATCTGAAGAAGACTGCGACGGGAGCCGTGATCGCCGGTGCGCTGGGCTTCAGCGTTCTGGGACTCGGCACCGGTACGGCAACTGCCGATCCATGGCCACCGCCGATTCCCGGCATCTCGGTACCCGACTTGGTTCCACCGCCCGGACAGCTGGGTCAGCTGCCGTTCGTCCCACCGCCGGGGCAGTTGGGACAGCTGCCGTTCGTGCCACCGCCCGGACACTGGGACAAGCCGTGGAAGTGGCTCACCGGTGAGTCACTGGCCTGAGGGGAAACCGCGCCCACCAGCAACCCTCCGCCCGGCCTAAGCACGCGCGCGAACTCGGGGCCGCTATCCACCGCCGGCCGCGGCCTGGATCGGTGCCATGTCGAAGTAGTCGCGCCAGGTGGTGATCTTGCCGTCGGTGATCTCGAAGACGCCGACGACGGGCAGTTCGACGACGTTGCCGTTGAGGGTGAACACGTCGATCCGCTCGTTCATCACCACACCGCTCGATTCCTCGGCGTTGGGGCTCTGCCCGCCGTCGGTGACCTGCCGGTGCACCCGGAAGTCGATACCACCGAACGCCGCGATGAAGCCGGCGACGAACTCGCGGATCGCGTCACGCCCGATGACGGGTTCCATCGGAATATTGTGGTAGACGGCGTCTTCCGCGAAATACTCCGCGATCTTCGCCGGATCGGGCTCGATCCACTCGGCACAGAATTGGGTGACCAGTTGATCCGGGGTCATCGGTTCTCCCTTTCGATCGCGGACGGTTCGATGATGGCCATGACGGACTGGATCGCCCCGGCCGGGATGTCGAAATGTTCCGTGATCCGGACGGACGTCACCTCGGTGGGCGTGGCCCCGAGGTCGAGCACGAACCGGGCCACCACGTTGTCGCCCCACTCGTGGAAGGAGAGTTCGCGCACGGCCTGGATGGCCTGGTACTGCAGGCCGTTCTCGAGTTCGTCCCGGATGAAGGCCCCCGATTCGCCGGTGTGCTGACCGTTCTCCACACGCCACGCGTTGTCGGCCAGACGCACCTTGGTGGCGTCGTGGCTGACCAGCGCGTCGATGTAGGCGCGGGCCATCGCGACCCGGCCGCTGTCGGCGGTGTCGGTGGCGTGCTTCGCGATCGCAGCGAGCAGGGGCTGCGCCAACTCCGGCCGGCAGATCAGGAGGTCGGGCAGATAGGGGTGGGATTCGTTGTAGTCCAACGGTGTTCCGTCGATCCGCGAGCAGTGCAGGCCGGCCGCCACCGCGACGCCGACCGGTGCTGCCGAATCCCATTCCCACTGGCCGCCCGCGTGGACGTAGGCGTCCACGTCTCCGCGGAGCACGGCCATCGCCTTCGCGCCCGCCGAACCCATGGTGGAGACCTCGGCACCGATCTCCGTGGCGACGGCGTCGACGAAGGCCGGCGGCCTGCTGGCGCTCACGACGATCCGCGGGCGGGCCGGGAGCAGCTCGGCGTGCACCGCATGACTGTCGTCGTCGCTGGCATACACGGCGCCCAGGGCCGGTTGCGCGACCGCGGCCGCGGTGATGCCGCGACCGCGTTCCCACAGCGCGACGTGCACGGCCCAGTCCGAGTGCCCCGGCAGTCCGTACTCCTTGGAACCGTCGAGGGGATCGATGATCCACACCCGCGCGCTCTCCAGCCGCGACCTGTCGTCGGCCGACTCCTCCGACAGGATGGCGTCTTCCGGTCGCTCCGCGGAGAGCTTGCCGAGGATGAACGCGTCGGCGGCGACGTCGCCGCGCCTGCCCAGTTCACGACCGTCCGCCGATCCGAGTCCCGCGGTGCGGATGTCCAGCAGCAGGGCGCCGGCACCGGAGGCGATGTCGGCCGCGAGTCGTGCGTCAGTGGTCACGTCTCAACAATTCCATAATTCTCGCGGCTTGTTCGGTCGGCGTGCCGTCCTCGGGCCGGAGGACGAGTTCGGCGTTCTCGGGGGCCTCGTAGGGGTCGTCGACCCCGGTGAAACCGGTGATCTCCCCCGCCCGGGCTTTCGCGTACATGCCCTTGGGGTCTCGCGCCTCGCACTGTTCCACCGGGGTGTCGACGAACACCTCGACGAAGTCGAGCCCGGCCGCCCGGTGCTGTTCCCGGACGCGGTCCCGGTCGGCGCGGTAGGGGCTGATCAGCGAGGCGATCGCGACCACCCCGGAGTCGGCGAGCAGTTGGGCCACGGCGCCGACGCGGCGTACGTTCTCGGCGCGGTCGTCCGCACTGAAACCGAGGTCGGCGTTGAGACCGTGGCGCAGATTGTCGCCGTCGAGCCGGTAGGCGGGCGCCCCGGACGCGACCAGGCGTCGCTCGAGTTCCATCGCGACCGTCGACTTCCCCGACGCCGACAGTCCGGTCAGCCACACGGTGCGGCCCCGCGAAGCCCGCTCCTCGCGTGAGACGGCCGCGGCGTGCCACACCACCTTCGAACGCGACAGCGTCGGCCCGGTGATCATCCCCCCGGCGACGGTGTTGTGGGTCGACTCGTCGACGAGGATGAAACTGCCCGTCACGTGGTTGCGGCGGTAGGGGTCGAACATCAGCGGCTGCGACGTCTTCAGCTGGATTCGGCCGATCTCGTTGAGCGAGAGCGACTGCGCGGACTCGTCGCGGTGCAGGGTGTTGACGTCGAGCCGGTAGTCGAGCCGCTCGACGGACGCCCTGGTGGCGCGGGTGGTGTGCAGCAGCGTGTACCGGGCATCTGGTGTCAGTGAGGACTGGTCGCTGAACCAGCAGACCATCGCGTCGAGTTCCTGCCCGACGAGGGGGCGGTTGTTGGGGCGGCACAGCACGTCGCCGCGGCTCACGTCCAGCTGGTCGGCCAACTGCACGCACACCGCCGACGGTGCGAACGCCTCGTCGAGGCGGGTGCCACCGGGACCCCAGATGGCGCTGATCGTCGAGGTGAATCCCGACGGCAGGGCCACCACCTCGTCGCCCGGCTTGAACACGCCACTCGCCACCGTGCCTGCGTAGCCGCGGAAATCGTGCAGCGCCGAATCGGTCTGGCGCTGCGGCCGGACCACGTATTGCACCGGGAACCGCGCGTCGATGAGGTTGCGGTCGGATGCCACGTGAACCTGCTCGAGGTAGTGCAGCAGCGACGCGCCCTCGTACCACGGCATGTTGACCGTGCGTTGCGCGATGTTGTCGCCGCGCAGCGCGGACACCGGGACGAACGTGAGGTCGTGGACCTCCAGTTTGATCGCGAACTGCCGGAACTCCTCCTTGATCTCCTCGAACCGCTCCTCGGACCACCCGACGAGATCCATCTTGTTGACGCACAGCACGAGGTGGGGAATGCCGAGGAGACTGGCGATGAAGGCGTGGCGGCGCGTTTGCTCGAGGATGCCCTTGCGGGCGTCGACGAGGATCAGGGCAAGGTCGGCGGTCGACGCCCCGGTCACCATGTTCCGCGTGTACTGCTCGTGGCCTGGGGTGTCCGCGATGATGAACTTGCGGTGCGGTGTGGCGAAGTAGCGGTGTGCGACGTCGATGGTGATGCCCTGCTCGCGTTCGGCGCGCAGACCGTCGGTGAGCAGGGCCAGGTTGGCGTGCTCGTCGCCCCGCTCGCGGCTGGTCCGCTCGACTGCCTCGAGCTGATCCTCGAAGATCGCCTTGGAGTCGTACAGCAGCCGGCCGATGAGGGTGGATTTGCCGTCGTCGACGCTGCCCGCGGTCGCGACCCGGAGTAGCTGCGGCATCAGAAATACCCTTCCTTCTTGCGGTCTTCCATGCCGGCTTCGGAGATCCGGTCGTCCGCCCGGGTGGCCCCGCGCTCGGTCAGCCGGCTCGCGGCGACCTCCGTGACGACGGCCTCGGCGCTGGTCGCCGAGGATTCGACGCACCCCGTGCAGGTGGCGTCGCCGACCGTCCGGAATCGGACCAGCGCCTCGTACGGCTCGTCACCGGGGAGCAGCGTCAGGAACCGGGTGTGCGCCAACAACATTCCGTCGCGGGGGACTACCTCCCTACGGTGCGCGTAGTACAGGGGCGGCAGTTCGATCTTCTCCTCGCTGATGTACTGCCAGATGTCGAGTTCGGTCCAGTTGGACAGCGGAAACACCCGGATGTGCTCCCCCTTGCGGTGCCGGCCGTTGTACAGGCTCCACAATTCCGGTCGCTGCGCCCGCGGATCCCACTGCCCGAACTCGTCCCGGAAGCTGAAGACCCGCTCCTTCGCGCGGGCCTTCTCCTCGTCGCGGCGGGCGCCGCCGAAGATGGCGTCGAACCCGTTGTCGCGGATGCCGCGCAGCAGTGCGGTGGTCTGGAGCCGGTTGCGGCTCGCGCGCGGTCCGATCTCCTCGCTGACGCGTCCGGCGTCGATGTCGTCCTGGACGCTCGACACCACCATCCGCAGACCGAGGCGGGCGACGGTCCGGTCGCGGAACTCCAGAACCTCGTCGAAGTTGTGGCCGGTGTCCACGTGCATGACGGCGAACGGGAGGGGTGCGGGCCAGAACGCCTTGGCGGCCACGTGCAGCATCACCACCGAGTCCTTGCCGCCGGAGAACAGCAGGACCGGACGCTCGAACGTGGCGGCGACTTCTCGGAAGATGTGCACGGCTTCGGCTTCGAGCGCGCCGAGGTGGGACAACTCGTACACGGGCGGTGCGGTCATGGGCGACTCCTCGTCGCGAGTGCCATACCGGTCACTGGTTCATATTTGGACCAGCCCGGTCGAAAATGAATGCACCTCCGAGAATAGAACGTGTTTCAGATTCCGGTCAATGCCCGTTCGTCACCGAGGCCGGCGTCCGCCCACCTCCGTCGTGATCGCGTCCGCGGCCGCGGCGAGAGCCTTGCCCCGCCGTGCGATGTCGGACGGCGCGAGCTCGGCACCCACGTAGAGCGTGAGAACCATGGCCTGGTGCCCCTCTGCGTCGTACGTCGGCGCCGCGATGAGACTGACGGGATGCGGCGCGGCGGGGTCCGCGTGTTCGGCGTCCAGGTACACCCGCTCACCGAGACTGGACACCATCTCGCCGAGGACGTCGCGCAGTTCCGGCGGCAGATCGTGCGCGGCGACGCCCGCCATGAGTGTGTGCAGACGCTGACCGACCGGGGTGAGCGTCTCGACGAGGTAGCCGGTGCGCGAGCACTCGTCGACCACGGTGCGCAACCGGTCCCGGTCGAGGCGCACCGGCAGCGTCGGCTCCCGCCGCAGCCATGACTGCAGCGCGTCGTCGCCGTCCCACAACACGTACATCAGCCCGACGGGCGGCGCGAACGGGTACATCTCCCCCACCTTGGCGGCCGCCCGGACACCCGGCGGGCTGGTCAGCTCGAGGACGGCAATGCGGTCGCCGACCACCGCCGACGCCGTGCACGTGGTGCGGAACTCCTCACTGAGCGCGGCGAGATGCCTGCGCGCCACCGGCCCGGCAGCGAACCCTTGCTGGGCGGCCCGGCCGGCCGCGATGAGCGCGGGGCCGAGGCCGTACGTCTTGGTGGCCGGATCCCGGACGAGGTAGCCGCCCCGGGCGAGTTCGGTGAGGATTCCCAGGCAGGTCGGCTTGCTGATGTCGAGTTGCCGGGCCAGTTCCGACAGCCCGAATCGGTGCTCCTTGCGTGCCACGAGGAAGTCGAGCACCTGCACCACCCGCTCGGTGGGCGGCGACCGCCGGCCCTGCACCCTGCCGGACGTCTCGTCTTCGTGTCCCATTGACCACTCCTTAGAACACGTTCTATTGTCGGTTCATCAACGTTCTACCACGCAGGTACATATTTGTACCACCCCTTCGTGAGGAGCACGGTGTGCTGACCGACCCATTCGCCGACGCCATGGCCGAAGCCGAGAAATTGATCGAGAGCGCCCCCCACATCCGCACCGAACAGGATCTGCTCGAGGGCTACCAGTACCTCGCCGGCGGCATCCTCGCGACGACGCACGCCGCCTGGGCCACCGAACGGTCGCACCCGACCTTCATCTCGGGCACCGGCCCGTACATGAAGATGGGCCTCGACAACCCCGACACCCTGTACTTCGGCGCGCGGATCGACGACGACGTCGAATACGTGGTCACCGGCAGGCGCGGCACCACCGCCGATCTGAGCTTCCAGGTACTGAACGGAAACTACACGGCCGCACACGTTCCCGGCAGCGTCACGGCGTTCGACGACCGGGAGATCGACATCGCGCCCGACGGTGCGTTCGAGGTGCGGTTCGGCCCCGACGAGAGCGCGGGCAGGCGCAACTACTTCACCCTCGCGCCGGGTTCGTCGCAACTGGTGGTCCGGGAGGTGTACAGCGACTGGAGTCAGCGGCGCGGCACCATCCGCATCGCCAGAGCCGACACGATCGGCACCGCCCCCGGCCCCCTCACCCGTGAGACCGTCGAGAAGCGGTACGCCCGTGCCGGCAAGGCGCTCGTCTCGCGGGTCAAGACCTGGCTCCAGTTCCCCGAGTGGTTCTACCTGAACCTGCCCGTCAACACGATGACCGAACCCCGGCTCACACCCGGCGGCCTCGCCACGCAGTACTCGTCGGTCGGGCACTACGAACTCGCCGACGACGAGGCCATCGTCGTCACCGTCCCGAAAGCCGATGTGCCGTATCAGGGTTTTCAGCTGGGCAGCATGTGGTACATCTCGCTGGACTACGTCAACCACCAGACGTCGCTCAACATCTCGCAGTCGCAGGTGGATCCCGACGACCACATCCGCCTCGTCGTCAGCGAGCGCAACCCCGGCGTCGCCAACTGGATCGCCACCGTCGGGCACCTTCGTGGCTACCTGCAGTTCCGCTGGCAACGCGTCTCCCGCGAACTGACCCCGGAGGACGGACCCCGGATCGAGGTGGTGAAGTTCGACGAGATCCATCGACAGCTTCCGTACTACGACTCCAACAAGATCTCACCCGAGGACTTCGCCGACCGCATCGCCGAACGCCAGGCCGCGGTGGCCGACCGGATGCTGGGATGACCGCCATGACCACTCCACAACTGTTGCAGGACAAGGTGGTCGTCATCTCCGGCGTCGGGCCCGCACTGGGGCGCACCCTCGCCGTCCGGTGCGCCGACGCGGGTGCCGACGTGGTGCTGGCGGCCCGCACGGCGTCGCGCCTCGACGAGGTGGCGAAGGAGATCATCGCCGCCGGACGACGCGCGGTGACCGTGCCGACCGACATCACGGATCAGGCATCGGCGGAGAACCTGGTGTCCGCCGCGGTCGACGCGTACGGCCGGGTCGACGTGCTGATCAACAACGCCTTCACGGTTCCGTCGATGAAACCGCTGGCTCGCACCGATTTCGACCACATCCGCAACAGCTTCGAGCTGACCGTGCTCGGCGCCCTGCGCCTCACCCAACTGTTCACTCCCGCACTCGCCGAGGCGAACGGGGCGGTGGTGAACATCAACTCGATGGTTCTCCGGCACTCCCAGGAGCGGTACGGCAGCTACAAGATGGCCAAGTCAGCTCTCCTCGCCACGTCGCAGTCGCTCGCCACGGAACTGGGTCCGCAGGGAATCCGCGTCAACTCCGTTGCTCCCGGCTACATCTGGGGAGACACGTTGAAGCAGTACTTCACCCATCAGGCCGAGAAGTACGGGACGACCGTCGAGCAGATCTACGAACACACCGCCGCGAACACCGACCTGAAGAGGCTCCCCACGACGGACGAGGTCGCCGACGCCGTGGTCTTCCTCGCCTCCCCGATGGCGAGCGCCGTCACCGGGCAGTGCCTCGACGTCAACTGCGGCGAATTCCACCACTAGCGAGAAGAACCGGAGCATCATGAGCGAGCGCACCACCGTCGGCACCGTCGAGGACCTCCACGCTTCGGCCACCCGCATGACGGGTCTCACCGACTTCGGCGTGGACGACTACACCGAGGCCCTCGGCGTCCTGCTGGACTCGTACCACACCGACGAGCAGCTGACCCCGCTCGGCAGCAAGGTCTCCCGGGTCTTCCTCCGCGGCGCGCTGGTGGCCCGGCTGCTCAGCGAGGCCGCGTGGAAGCAGCACCCCGGGCATGCCGACGTGCGGATCGAGCGGCCCATCTTCGTCACCGGACTCCCCCGCACGGGGACGACGGCGCTGCACCGACTGCTCACCGCGGACCCGTCGCATCAGGGCCTGGAGATGTGGTTGACCGAGATGCCCCAGCCGCGGCCCCCGCGCGACACCTGGGAATCGAATCCGGTGTTCCAGAAGATAGAGGAGGCGTTCAGCCGTCATCACATCGAGCGTCCCGAGTTCATGGGGGTGCACTACATGTCGGCGAGCGAGGTCGAGGAGTGCTGGCAACTGCTGCGGCAGACGTTCAAATCGATCTCCTACGAGTGCCTGGCGTCGCTGCCCACCTACTCCCGGTGGCTCGAAGGGCAGGACTGGACCAACGCCTATCAGCGGCACAAGAAGAACCTGCAGCTGATCGGATTGCCCGATCGGGATCGCCGCTGGGTGCTGAAGAACCCCAGCCACCTGTTCGCACTCGACGAACTGCTGGCGGTCTATCCGGACGCCCTGATCATCCAGACCCACCGGCCGCCGCGCACGATCGTCCCGTCGGTGTGCAGCCTCTCGGAACAGGCGACCGAAGGATGGTCGGAGAAGTTCCGGGGCAGCGTCATCGGGGAGAGCCAACTCGAACTGTGGGCCCGGGGACTCGAACAGTTCACGGCGGCACGCGCCGAGCACAATCCTGCCCAGTTCATCGACGTCGACTACCAGGATTTCGTGGCCGATCCGCTCGGCACCGTCGAAGGGATCTACACGCATTTCGGTCTCGACCTGAGTGCGCCGGCCCAGGGCGCGATGGAGGCGATGCACGCCGAGAGTCGCAGCGGTGACCGTCGGCCCTCACACAAGTACACGCTCGAGGAGTTCGGGCTGACCGGCGAGCAGGTGGACGAGCGATTCGCGAACTATCAGTTCAGCGCGACCAGCTGACCGGATAGTCGAGGATCGACGACGCCGCCCGCGCGGCGATCAGAGGCCGGGGCGACAGGGGCAGGTGGAAGACCGGGGCGGACGGCGGTTCGGGCTCGGCAACGGGTTCGGCGTCCGGTTCGGCGTCGGGTTCGGGCGACCGTTCCGCGCCGCTGCCGAGGTCGAGCGCGTCGAGCAGGGGCATCAACTCGGCGGCGATCCGGTCGCCCACCGCGGTGAACGCCGACTCCGCGAGCCCCACCGGGTCGCTGATGTTCGGCTCGTCGACCGACCCGTAGTCGCGGCGGGCGACCGCTAGTTCGGCGACGGTGCGGGCACCGGTGTCGGCGGCGATCCGGCGGGCCTCGCGGAGCGTGAACGTGCAGTGACTCGTTCCGAGAAGCAGTTCCATCGAACGATCCCGGATCTGCTCGGTCATCGCGAGGACGAGGTCGGCGCGCTTGATCATCTCGGGGCGCAGACGACGCGCCCTGAAGCCGTCCGCACTCGCACCGAGACCTTCGATGACGCGCGCGGCGACGGGTTCGATCGGAAAGCCCACGAGGGCCCGCACCCCGGCGCTCTCGGCGGTGAGGTGCGGCAGATCGTGGGCAGCCGCGTACGCGTGCGTCAGCCGCTCTGCGATCGGCGAGCGGCAGACGTTCCCGCTACAGACGAACAGAACGTGCATGAGGGCACCCTAACCAGCGAGTTCGCCTTCGCGCGCGGGCAATTCCACTGTCCGAGCGGTCTGTTTCCGACGTTCATCTTCCCGTGTCGAGTCGTTCACCCCTTGGATTCCTCGTGGTCACCTCGAATGACGAACGCCCAGTTCACAGCGGTCGACGTTGGAGTAACGCCATGTGAGCGATCTGCGTCACATTCCGGCGGGACCGGTGCCGGGCATCGACGTCGTCTGCCCACAGCAGACAATTGCCGGTCCGGCGCCGATGCGGCGGTAGTAATGAGGCATGACCACAGCCGCACTCCCCGATCTGAACTACCGCGACCTGTTGGCGGACCGACTGTTTCGCCAGCGCACGATCCTCCTCACCGGCGAGGTGGACGACGCCATGGCCGAGCGGGCCTGCTCCGAACTGGTGCTGCTCGCGGCCGCCGACCCCAAACGCGACATCGTGCTGTACATCAACTCGCCGGGTGGCTCCGTGTTCGCCGGCCTGGCCATCTACGACACGATGAAACTCGTGCCCAACGACGTGGTGACCGTCGCCATGGGTTTCGCTGCCAGCATGGGGCAGGTACTGCTGTGCTCGGGAACCCACGGTAAGCGGATCAGCCTGGCGCACAGCCGCATCATGATGCACCAGCCGTCCGCGGGCATCGGCGGCACCGCCGTCGACATCGCCATCCAGGCCGAGAGCCTCGAACGGATGAAACGACAGTCGCAGGAGATCCTCGCCGCCGAGACGGGTCATCCCGTCGAGGAGATCGCCGAGGACAGTGACCGCGACCGCTGGTTCACGGCCGACGAGGCCCGCGACTACGGGATCGTCGACCGCATCGTGTCCTCGTTCGCCGAGATCGCCCCGCACACCACCGCCCCGAGAATTGGACTGTGACGCCATGTCCCAATACACCATTCCCCACGTCATCGAGCGCACCCCGGCAGGTGAGCGGTCGTTCGACATCTTCAGCCGCCTACTGAACGAGCGGATCGTCTTCCTCGGCACGGAGATCGACGACGGAGTCGCCAACGTCGTGATGGCGCAACTGCTCCACCTGCAGGCGGACAGCTCCGACCAGGAGATCGGGCTGTACATCAACTCCCCCGGCGGCTCCACCACCGCGATGCTCGCCATCTACGACACGATGCAGTTCCTGCGCCCGACCATCGCCACGTACTGCATGGGTCAGGCCGCGTCCGCCGCGGCGGTTCTCCTGTCCGCGGGAACGAAGGGCCACCGCCACGTCCTGGCGCATTCGCGAGTTCTGCTGCACCAGCCGTCCACTCAGGGCAACGGCACGATCTCCGACCTCGCGCTGCAGGCCGCGGAGATCATGCGGGTCCGTTCGCAGACCGAGGCGATCCTGAGCAAACACACCGGGCAGACCGTCGAACGTCTCCGCCGGGACACCGACCGAGACCGCATCTTCACCGCTCAGGAGGCCATCGACTACGGTCTCGCCGACACGCTCGTCGTGGACTGACCCACCAGGTCAGGCGGCGAGCAGGGTGGGCACCTGCCGGTTCACGGCCCCGGTCATCGGGGTGCGGTTCGCCGCGCCGAGCCGGCGCCCGGACCGGAACAGCAGGTGTTCCACCGACATACCGAGTGCGCCGCACACTGCGCGGAGCATTTCCGAGGACGGCTCCTTCTTGCCACGCTCGATCTCGGAGAGGTACTGCTTCGACATGCCGACCGCGCCGGCGACGTCCTCGAGGCTGCGGTCCTGGTCGCGGCGCGCGTCGCGGAGCACCCGCCCGTAGAGTTCACGTACCAGCGGCTCCTCCCGCGAGTCCTCGGGAGCGGCTGTGACCAGCGTCAGTCTGCGCTGCGCGTCCATACCTCCGGAGTCTTCCAGAACCACGGCGGCAGCACCGCGCAGTTCGCCGACAGCGGACAACGGGGAATCCCTCCTGGACCGCCTCGTCACCGGCGACGTGGCGCGGACCGATCGGTCGGCGTCACGCCTGATCGCGCAGGTGGTTGCCGAGTAGTGCGTCGACGCGCTCGGCTGCCTCTTCCGGAATCCAGTGACTCACGCCGCGGAGGACCTCGAAGGTGTACGGACCGTCGACGAATCGCGACGTCAGCTTCGGCCCGACCGGTCCGATCGCCGTGTCGCCGTCGCTCCACACGAAGAGCGTGGGCACCCGCACCTTCCGGGAGGCGGATCTCGGTGCGGTGAACGGCATCGCCCGATACCAGTTCAGGGCGCCCCGGGCGCGTGTCCGGTCGCGCATGGGCTCGAGGTCGCGTTTCGCTTCGTCCGCGGTCTGGCCGCTCGCGAGCAGCGCCCGGTGGCCGTAACCGTCCGGGGTGATCAACCGCTCCGGAATCCACGGCAACTGGAACACGAACATGTACCACGACTTCAGGATCTGCCGGCTGGTGAGCACCGCCCGGACGAACGCCGCCGGGTGCGGCACCGACAGCGCCGTGAGGGTGCGGACACGATCGGGTCGTTCCGCCGCGATCCCCCACGCCACGGCCGCACCCCAGTCGTGCCCGACGACATGCGCCGGGCCGAGGCCTGCCTGATCGATGAGCGCGACGACGTCCGCCACCAGTTCCGAGCTGCGGTACGCCCAGCGGGCGCGGGGCCGGGCCCCGGCCGAATAGCCGCGCTGGTCCGGCGCTAGGGTGCGGAAACCCCGCCGATGCAGCAGCGGCGCCAACGCGTCCCACGACCGCGAATCCTGCGGAAATCCGTGCAGCAGCACCACCGGCACCCCATCGATCGGGCCCTCGTCGCGGACGTCGAACACCAGCCCGTCGCGGGTGAACGTGGCGATCCGCTCGCTCACCGGGCCACCGCCACGGATTCGCTGCGGTCCGCGGCCGGCGTGCCGGCGCGGAGGAACCGTCCCGTCTTGGCGACGCCGAAACCGCCGGTGAACTCGCCGTCCCGGTAGACGAGGCGGCCGTTGATCACCGTTGCGACAGCGGCGCCGTCGCTGCGGTTCACCATCCGTCGCAGTCCGCCGTACTCGGGGACCTCGGCCTCGAACAATCCGTCCACCGTGGCGTCGAGACCGGCGGGGTCGACGACGACCAGATCCGCGCGGTCGCCTTCGCGGAGATGGCCGGCGTCGATGCCGTACCAGTCGGCCAGCTCGCCTGTCAGCCGGTGGACGGCCCGCTCGACGGTCAGGAACGGCTTGCGGTCGGACTGCGCATCCTTGACCTTCTTCAGCAACCGGATCGGGTAGTTGTAGAACGCCATGTTGCGCAGGTGGGCACCCGCGTCGCCGAATCCCATCTGCACGCCCGAGCTGGCCGCGAGCTTCTTCGCGAACTTGGGGCGATGGTTGGCGATGGTGGTCCGCCACCGCAGTGCGGTGCCGTACTTCACGACGAGGTCGAGGTACGCGTCGACCGGGTGCACGCCGCGCAGGTCGCCCACCGCGCCGAACGTCTTGCCGATCAGCGTCTCGTCGGGGCAGCCGACGATCACGGCGTCGTAGAAGTTGCGGTGCCAGATACGGGGGCTGACCTTGTCGTCGTAGTCCTTGCGGAACCGGCGCCGGTAGGCCTCGTCCTGCAGCAGGGCGTTTCGCTCCACCTGGTCCTTGAGGTGCAGGGCCGCCGCGCCGGCACCGAACTCCTCGAACACCACGAGGTCGATGCCATCGGCGTAGACGGTGAAGGGCACCGGGAGGTGCTGCCATTTGAAGTCGGTCTTGGCGAAGCGGTTCAGCAGCGGGGCCGCGGCGAGCATGAAGTACACGATCGGCGGGTACGCCTTCGAGTCCGCGGCCGACAGCAGGGACGTCTTGAGGGGCTTGCGCCGTCCGAGACCTGAACTCTCCGCGAAGAATCCGGCGATGTTGGGGTGCAGGTTGATCGTCGGCGCGCTCTGCAGGATCTTGCCTCGGTCGCGCAAAATGCGATTGAGGAAGCGGAACTCCTTCCACCGCGCGTACGTGGACGGCAATGAGCGCGAACGGTATTCGTCGCCGTCGATCTTGTCCAGCGCATTGGTCATGGACGAGAGGCCGAGGAAGCCGGCGTCGACGGCCTCGGTGAGCAGTGCGCCCATCCTCTCGAGCTCACGCGCACTCGGCTTCGTCCGCTTGTCCGTGCCCCGGCCGAGACCCAGGACGTGGGTGCGGATGTCGGAGTGCCCGATGAAGCCGGCGATGTTCGGCCCGAGCGGCAGCGACTCGAGAGCCTCGACGTACTCCGCCGGACTCTGCCAGATCTTGTTCTCCTCCAGGATCCGGAGCACGGAGTCGTGCGGCACGGCCTCGACCCGGCTGAAGAGGTCGGCGCACTCGCGCGGCGTCGAATACACGGTGGACAGCGAGCAGTTGCCGAGGACGACGGTGGTCACACCGTGCCGCACCGACTCCGGCAGTCCGGGGCTGACGAGCACTTCGGCGTCGTAGTGGGTGTGGACGTCCACGAAACCGGGGAGCACCCATTTACCTGCCGCATCGATGATCTCGGTGTCGGGTCCGGCGGGCAGCGGGCGAATCGATGCCGCGGCGACGACGCCGTCGCGAATGCCGAGATTGCGGCGCCGAGGCGCGGATCCGGTTCCGTCGAACCACAGTCCACCATTGACGACCACATCGAAATCCGACATTGTTGCGCTCCTCACACTCGGTATGTGTTACCCGAGGTTACGTATCTCGTTGAGTAAAAGTCAATGGACGGGCCGTGTGTTTCTCCCTAGGGTGCAAGGGTGGCCGCTGCACCCCGCTCACCCGAAGATCGGCGCGCGCAGATCCTCGACGTGGCCGTCCGGCTCCTCGAGTCGGTGCCGTTCGACGAACTGTCGATAGACCAGGTGGCGGCCGACGCGGGCGTCTCCCCGCCGCTGCTGTTCCACTACTTCAAGAACAAGCAGGGTTTTCGCAACGCCGTACTCGAGGCCTCCGCGTCCGAACTCCAGCGACGGATGACCCCGGACGTGACGCTGCCCGTGCCCGAACAACTCCGGGCCGGCGTCGAAACGTTCGCGAATGCGGTGATCGAGCACCCCACCATCTACCTCGCGGTCATGCGGATGGCCGCCAGCGGCGACGAGAGCATGCGGCAGATCTACCGCGGCATGCGGCGGACGTTCACCCGCTGGATCGGCGCGTCGCTGGCCGAGTTCGGCGTGCCGACGACGCCGGCGCTCGAGGCCGCGATCTCGGGCTGGCAGGCGTTCATGGAGGAAATCGTGCTGTCCTGGCTCGACGAACCCACCATGGGACGCACCGAGATGATCGACCTCTGCGAGCGCGCCTTCTATCACCTGCTTCCCGCAGCAGGCGTCGACGTCGACACCCTCGACGTGACAGGCTGAACCGAACCACATCCGGGAAGGCGCAAGGGGGTTCGCGGTGGGCACACTGATCTACTCGACGATCATGTCGCTCGACGGTTACATCGCCGACGAGGACGGCAATTTCGACTGGGCCGCACCCGACGAGGAGGTCCACACCTTCGTCAACGAGCTCGAACGGCCGGTCGGCACCTACCTGTTCGGGCGACGCATGTACGAGACGATGGTCTACTGGGAGACCGCGCGGGACCTGGCCGGAGAGCCCGACTGCATCCGGGATTTCGCGGAGATCTGGCGGGCAGCCGACAAGATCGTGTACTCCACGACGCTGGAGTCCGCGTCGAGCGCCCGGACTCGCATCGAGCGGGACTTCGACCCCCAAGCGGTCCGGCAACTGAAAGCGCAGGCCGAACGCAGCCTCTCCGTCGGTGGTCCCGGACTGGCGACGCACGCATTCGGCGCCGGCCTGGTCGACGAGTGCCACGTGTTCGTCACCCCCGTGGTTGTAGGCGGCGGCACCCGATCCCTCCCGGATCACGTCCGGTGCGGGCTGGAATTGCTGGACGAACGCCATTTCGACAGCGGTGTCGTCTTCCTTCACTACCGCGTCGCGCCGTAGGGAGGGATCACCCGACTTGACACACCTCGTGTGACGCACGACACTTGCCACACCGACCGAGCGAGTGATCGGTCGGCCGCTCGAATTCGGACATCCCGTTCGAACCTGAGCCGGAGGAAGGGGACAGCGGTGTCGTCGACGTTCATCAACGACGGAATCCAGGAGCCACCCGTGACGACCACTCTCAACGCGTGGCGGTCGCGCGTGCAGGCGCATCCCGACCATCCCGCCGTGGCCTATTTCGATGGCGCCCTCACGGCGCGCGAGGTCGACGACCTGTCGGACGCCCTCGCGGTCGCACTGGACGAGTGGGGTGTCGGGCGCGGTGACCGGGTGGGCATCTACCTGCAGAATGTGCCGCAGTACGCCCTCGCCCTGCTGGCGCTGTGGAAGGTCGGCGCAGCGGCGCTGGTGCTCAATCCGATGTACCGCGGCAACGAACTCCGTCGCCTCGTCGACGATGCCGCACCGATCGGCATCATCTGCGAAGACGTGAGCGCCGCGGCCACGGCCGAGACCCTGCGCGGCAGCAGCGTGCGATTCTCGATCAGCACCAGCGCCCTCGACTTCCAGACCCGCAACGATCCACGGGTGTTCGAGTCCACCGTGCGGGCCACACCTGCGGCCGACGGCGACCTCGTCGAACTCCTCGCGCGCTTTCGCGGCGGTCGGCCCCCCGTGGTCGAACTCGGCGGAGACGACCTCGCGCTGCTCACCTACACCTCCGGGACCACCGGCCCACCGAAAGGCGCGCTCAACTCCCACGCGAACGTGCTGGCCACCGCCCTCGACTTCGGTGACTGCGCCGGCGTCGTCGACGGGGACGTCGTGTTCGCCGTCGCTCCCCTGTTCCACATCACCGGTGCCGTGCTCAATGCCGGCGTAGCCCTTGTCCGGGACTGTGTGCTCGTCTTCGCGAATCGGTTCAACGCTGCCGTCGCACTGGAGACGTTCGTGGAGCACCGGGTGACCTACACGATCGGCTCGATCACCGTATTCAACGCACTCTCCGAGGTGCCTGGCGTGAGCGCGAACCACTTCGCCTCGGTCAAGACCCTCTACTCGGGCGGCGCGCCCATCCCGCCTGCGACGGTGGAGAAGTTCGAAGCGCGGTTCGGCAAGTACATCCACAACGCGTACGGGATGACCGAGACCACAGCTGGAGTGATCGCGGTGCCACCCGGCCTGCGGGCGCCGGTCGACCCGTCGAGTGGCTCACTGTCCATCGGTCTCCCGCTGCCGCGGGTGGACATCCGGGCGGTCGACCCCCATGGTGACCCCGTTCCGCCGCACACCGCCGGCGAACTGGAAATCTCGGGACCGCAGGTCATTTCGGGCTACTGGCGCAACACGGACGCCTCCCGGGACACACTGCCCGGTGGACGGCTGCGCACCGGGGACGTCGCGATCCTCGACGAGGACGGGTGGGTGTACCTCGTCGACCGGCTCAAGGATCAGATCAACGTCTCCGGGTACAAGGTGTGGCCCCGCGAGGTCGAGGACACCCTCTACGAACACCCCGCCGTGCACGAAGCGGCCGTGGTCGGGCAGCCCGACGACTACCAGGGCGAATCGGTGGTGGCGTACGTCTCGCTCCGCAAGGGCGCGACCGCCACCGAGGACGAACTCGTCGCCTTCGCCCGCGACCGGCTCGCCGCCTACAAGCGCCCCCGGCTGGTGCACATCATCACCGACCTACCGAAAACGCAGACGGGCAAGATCCGCCGCAGCGACCTGCGCTGACGAATCCCCTCTCGACATTTCGACTCCGCGACCCCGACGAAAGTGACTGCACGTGAACGTCGACACCACCCGCCAGGTGCAGCCTGACACCCATTCCGGCCCCACCCTCGCGTCCCGCAAGAAATCGCTCCTCGCCAGCTCCGTCGGGAACGTTCTCGAGTGGTACGAGTGGAGTGCCTACGCGGTGTTCGCCCCGTTCATCGCCGCCGCGATGTTCAGCAACTCGGATCCCGTCTCGGCGCTGTTGTCCACGCTCGCCGTGTTCGCGGTCGGCTTCCTGATGCGCCCGCTCGGCGGAATCATCTTCGGCCGCATCGCCGACAAGCGCGGCCGCAAGTTCGTCCTGGTCACGACCATGCTGATGATGGCCACGGGCAGCCTGATCATCGGGGTGATGCCCACCTACTCGACCATCGGAGCGTGGGCGTCGCTGATCTTGCTCGCGGCGCGGGTGATGCAGGGCTTCGCACACGGCGGCGAGTCCGCGACCGCGTATTCCTATGTCGGCGAGATCGCGCCTCCGCATCGACGCGGAATGTGGGGCAGCGTCGCGTTCATCGCGATCTTCGGCGGTTCGGTGCTGGCCTACACCATCGGCGGTGTCGTCACCTCCTCCCTGTCCGATACCGCGGTCGGTCAATGGGGTTGGCGTATCCCGTTCCTCATCGGAGCGCTCCTGGCACTGTTCGCCCTGTACCTCCGCCGCAGCATGGAGGAAAGCGACGTGTTCGATTCGGCGCAGAAAGAGGACGACCAGCCGGCGATCCCCCGCCGCACCGTCGTCCGGGCGATCCTCCTGATGATCGGCATGACCTCGGGAATCACGGCCGCGCACTACACCTGGACGTCGTATATCTCGACCTACGCGATCACGCAGCAGGGCATGAACCCCGACACCGCGTACTGGATGCTGGTGATGGCACAGCTGATCGCTCTGGTCTCCCTGCCGTTCCTCGGCCTGCTGTCCGACAAGATCGGCCGCCGGCCCATGCTGGGCGCCTTCGCGGTTCTGATGTTCGCCCTGCAGTTGCCGCTGACGATGATGATCACGTCCGACGGGTGGACCCTGCTCGTCGCCACCACCGCCGCCCTGCTGATCGTCGCGGTCCCCGCGTCGATTCTGTCCTCCACGCTGTCGGAGAGCTTCCCGACGCGGCTGCGCACCCAGGCGATCGGATTCGCGTACTCGTTCTCCGTCGCCGTGTTCGGTGGCACCGCCCCGTACCTGAACCAGCTTCTCCTCGGACTCGACCTCGGCTGGGTGTTCGGCGTCTACATCATGGTGCTGGCCGTCCTCACCGGCGTCGCGTGCCTGTTCATGAAGGAGACCAAGGGCATTCGCCTCGAAGACGTGTGACCACGCGAAGGAGAACCGGCAGGTGCATCACCTGCCGGTTCTCACCCGAGCGAGTGACGGGATTCGAACCCGTGTGAACGGCTTTGCAGGCCGGTACCTCAACCACTCAGTCACACCCGCATCGATGATTACTGTGCCCGGCCGGTGCCCCGAGCGCGAGGGTTGCGCTCACGGTGATTCTGAACCCGACATGCCGGGGCGGGAACAAACCACGTGCCCTCGTTGCTGTGTTGCTTCGTGACCGATACCGAAGAACGCGCCGCCCCGACCGCCGACCGTACAACCACCCGTCCCAGCCTTCGGGTGATCCTGGTACTCGGCGCGATGGTGGCCCTCGGCCCCTTCACCATCGACATGTACCTGCCTGCGCTTCCGGACATCGGAACCGACCTCGGCGCATCGTCGTCTGCGGTCCAGCTGACCATCACCGGCACTCTGCTCGGCCTCGCGCTGGGGCAGTTGATCGTCGGACCGCTCGCGGACAGCCTCGGGCGCAGGCGTCCCCTCATCGCCGGTATCGGTGTCCACGTCGTCGCATCCGTGCTCGCGGTCTTCGCGCCGACCGTCGCCGTGCTGGGAGTGCTCCGCGTCTTCCAGGGCATCGGTGCAGCCGCAGCGGCGGTGGTCGCACTCGCCGTGGTCCGCGACCTGTTCTCGGGGAACACCGTCGCCGTCGTGATGTCCCGGCTGATGCTCGTTCTCGGCGTCGCGCCCGTCCTCGCTCCCAGCATCGGCGGCGTACTCCTCATCGCCGTCGACTGGCGCGGGATCTTCGTCGTCCTCGCCGTGATCGGCACGCTGACGGCGTTGATCGGCGTCTGGGGACTGACGGAGACGCTGCCCCCTGAGCGGCGCCGCAAGAGCAACCTGCGCGCCGTCCTGTCCACGTACTCCAGCCTGCTCGGCGACCGGGCGTTCATGGTGCTCGCTCTCGTGTCGAGCGTGGCGATGGGATCCCTGTTCTCGTACGTCTCCGGCGCGTCGTTCGTGTTCCAGGACCAGTACGGCCTCGACGAGCAGCAGTTCGCGCTGCTGTTCAGCTCCGGCGCGATCGCCCTGATCGGTGCGTCGCAACTCAATGTGCGCGCCCTCGCACGGTGGTCGCCGTTGCAGATCACGGTGGCAGCCCTCGGCTTCGCCACGGTGGCCGGGCTGGCGCTCGTCACCACCGCCCATTTCGAGTTCGGCGGACTCGTCGGGTTCGTCGTCCCGCTGTGGTTCCTCCTCGGTGGTGTCGGCTTCGTTCTGCCCAACGCCCCGGCGCTGGCCCTCGGCCGTCACGGGGAGGCCGCAGGGACGGCGGCCGCGCTGCTCGGCGCCCTGCAGTTCGGGGTCGGTGCCCTGATCGCTCCCCTGGTCGGTGTGCTCGGCAATACCGGCGTCGCGCTCGCGGTCACGATGACGGCGTGCGCGGGATTCGGGTTGGTGGCGTTGGCGGCGGCCGCACGGGCCGAAGCACAGTAAAGACACGCTGGCCGGACTTTCGCGGCGCACCACCCGACATGGGATGATCGACGCATGCCACCACCGTCACCACTTCATCTCGACCCCATCGAAGAGGCCCACCGGCAGTGGACGAAGCACGGCTGGGGTGATGTCGCCGACGGCATGGCCGCGGTGACCTCGGTGATGCGGGCGCAACAGATCATGATGGCCCGGGTGGAAGAGGTGCTCAAGCCGTCGGGGCTCACGTTCGCCCGGTACGAATTGCTCACGTTGCTGACGTTCACCCGGACGGGCGCCCTCCCGATGGCGAAGGCCAGCGCGCGCCTGCAGGTTCACCCCACCAGCGTCACCAACGCCGTGGATCGGCTCGAGACCGCAAACCTCGTACGGCGCGTCCCCCATCCGAGCGACCGCCGTGCGACGCTGATCGAAATCACCGATGCGGGAAGAAAACTGGCCGTCGAATCCACCGAAAGGCTCAACGCCCAGGTGTTCTCGCAGCCCGGGGTGTCCGGCGACAAGCTCGAACAGCTCGTCACCATCCTCGCCGAACTGCGCCGCGAGGCAGGCGATTTCGACACGGGAGACACACCCACCAAGTGGTGAGGAACGGCTGTCGCCCCGCACTGGATCCGGTGCGGGGCGACAGTCGTTTCGTGGTTCTAGCGGTGCTTGAACACCGGCGCGCGCTTCTCGACGAACGCCGCCATCCCTTCCTTCTGATCGTCGGTGGCGAACGTCGAATGGAACACCCGACGCTCGAACCGGATGCCCTCGGTGAGCGTGGTCTCGAAGGAGCGGTTCACGGCTTCCTTTGCCATCATCGCGACGGGAAGGGACATCTCGGCGATGGTGGTCGCCGTCTGCAGCGCCTCGTCCAGGAGATCGGCGGCGGGCACGATCCGGGACACCAGCCCGGCACGTTCGGCCTCCTCGGCGTCCATGTTCCGGCCGGTCAGGCACAGTTCCATGGCCTTCGCCTTCCCCACCGCGCGGGTCAGCCGCTGCGATCCGCCGATGCCGGGGATGACGCCGAGCTTGATCTCGGGTTGACCGAATTTCGCGGTGTCGGCAGCGATCAGGATGTCGCAGAGCATCGCCAGCTCGCACCCGCCGCCGAGCGCGTACCCGGCGACCGCGGCGATCGTCGGCTTGCGGGCCGCGGCGAGGCGGTCCCATGCTGCGAAGAAGTCGTCCAGGTAGACGTCCATGTACGACTTGGGCTGCATCTCCTTGATGTCGGCGCCCGCCGCGAATGCCCGATCGGAACCGGTGATCAGGATGGCGCCGATCTCCGAATCCTTCTCCAACTCGTCCACCGCCGACACGACCTCGCGCATCAGCTCGGAATTCAAGGCGTTGAGCGCTTTCGGGCGGTTGAGGGTGATGATCCCCACCCGGCCCTTGCGGTCGAGCAGAATGGTCTCGAAGTCGGTCACTGTTCTCCCTCGGTGGAACGTTCGCGGATGTCGTTGATGATGGCCGAGAAGTCCTGGCCACCACCACCGGCGGCGTGGAACCTGCTGTACAGCTCGGCCGCGCGCAGCCCGAGATCCGCCTCGACGCCGTTGGTCTTCAGCGCGTTCGCGGCGAGACCGAGATCCTTGTCCATCAACGCCGCGGCGAAGCCCGGCTGATAGTCGTTGTTTGCCGGACTCGTCGGAACCGGTCCGGGCACAGGACAGTTGGTGGTGAGCGCCCAGCACTGACCCGACGCGTTGGAGGCCACGTCGAACAGGGCCTGGTTGCTCAGACCCAGCTTCTCACCGAGGACGAACGCTTCGCTGATGGCGATCATCGAGACCCCGAGAATCATGTTGTTGCAGATCTTCGCGGCCTGGCCGTTGCCCGGATCGCCGCAGTGGACGACCTTCTTGCCCATCACGTCGAGGAGCGGCTTCGCGGACTCGAAGTCGTCCTCCGCGCCGCCGACCATGAACGCGAGCGTTCCCGCGGTGGCGCCGACTACGCCACCCGAGACGGGCGCGTCCACCGAACGGTGACCCGCCTTGACGGCCTCGTCGTGCGCGGCGCGAGCGTCCGCGACGTCGATGGTGGACGAGTCGATGAACAGCGTGCCCGGCTTCGCGGCCGGCAGGATCTCCGCGTAGAGCCCGAGAACATGCTTGCCGCTCGGCAGCATCGTGATGACGACGTCCACCTCGCGTACGGCCTCGACGGCCGAATCTGCGACGGTGACACCGTCTTTCACTGCCTGTTCGAGTGCGGCGGGCGCGAGGTCGAAGCCGACCACCGTGTGCCCCGCCTTGACGAGATTGGCCGCCATGGGACCACCCATGTGGCCGAGTCCCAGAAATCCGACAGTAGTGCTCATAGCAGTCCCTCCTGGACGCTTGTGGCTGGTCAGTGCTGCGGCTGCGGGGCCGTCAGGCCGAGCTCGAGGTCGCCGAGCGGCGTGAAGAACGAGTCGATCTGTGTGTCGTCGACCTCCTCGATGGTGGCGGGCGACCACTGCGGGTTGCGGTCCTTGTCCACGACCTGCGCCCGGATGCCCTCGACGAGGTCGGGTGAGCTCAGGCAGGCGACGGACACCCGGAACTCGTCGTCGAGGACTTCCTCGAGACTGCCCGCCTCCCGTGCGCGGCGCAGCGATTTCAGCGTGACCGCGCACGCGGTCGGCGACTTCGAGCGCACCTGCTCGGCCGCCTTCTCCGCCTCGGGCACCCCACTGCCACGCAACCGGGACACGATCTCGGCGACGGAATCCGCCGAGTACGCGGCGTCGATCCAGCCCTGCTGCGCCAGCAACTCCGACACCGGTGCCGGTTCGGTGAACGCGGCCAGCGCATCCTCCACCGACGTGCTGGACAGAGCCTCGATGAACTGCTCGATCTTCTCGGATGGGATGAAGTGGTCGGCGAAGCCGCACGCGATCGCGTCACCCGCGCTGAGCCGCGCGGTGGTCAGGGCGATGTGCGTGCCCAACTCGCCCGGGGTGCGGGCGAGCAGGTAGGTGCCCCCGACGTCGGGAACGAAACCGATCCCGGTCTCGGGCATCCCGATCATCGACCGCTCGGTGACGACCCGCACGCTGCCGTGCGCCGACACCCCGACCCCACCGCCCATCACGATGCCGTCCATGATCGCCACATACGGCTTGCCGTAGCGCGCGATGGCCGCGTTGAGGATGTACTCCTCGCGCCAGAACTCCCGCGACCCGGTGCCACCGTCCTTGGCGTCGTGGTAGATCGACACGATGTCGCCGCCGGCACACAGGCCGCGCTCACCGGCCCCGGTGATCAGCACCGCACGCACCGCGTCGTCGCCGGACCACGAGGCCAGTGCCGCCGCGATCTGCCGGACCATCGCATGGTTGAGGGCGTTGATCGCCCGGGGCCGATTCAGCACGATCCAGCCCAGACCGCCGCTCTTCTCGATCAGAACTTCCGGTTCCGCCGATACCGCCTCGCTCATGCCGCTCCTTGCTTTCCGTGTCCGGGCTTTCCGTGTCCGGCGCCCGCGACGACGCTGCGGGCGATGACCACCCGCATGATCTCGTTGCTGCCCTCGAGGATCTGATGCACGCGCAGGTCCCGGACGATCTTCTCGATTCCGTACTCCGCAAGATAGCCGTACCCACCGTGCAGTTGCAGCGCCCGGTTCGCGACCTCGAAACCGGTGTCGGTGGCGAACCGCTTCGCCATCGCACACAACTCGACGACGTCCGGGGCGCCGTCCTCCAGGGCGGCCGCCGCCCGCCACAGCAACGTGCGGGCCGCCTCGAGCTCGGTGCGCATGTCGGCGAGCTGAAACTGCAGCGCCTGCGACTCGAGCAACGGCGCACCGAACGCCTTCCGGTCCGCCAGGTACGCGACGGCCTTGTCCAAAGCGGTCTGCGCCCCGCCCACCGAGCACGCCGCGATGTTGAGCCGGCCACCGTTCAGGCCCGCCATCGCGATCCGGAAACCACCGCCCTCGGAACCGAGCAGGTTCGCCGCCGGCACCCGCACGTCCTCGAAGATCACCTGCCGGGTGGGCTGCGCGTTCCAGCCCATCTTCACCTCGTTCGGCCCGAACGACAGACCCGGCGACCCCTTCGGGACGATGAACGCCGAAATCCCCCGCGGACCGCTCTCCCCGGTGCGGGCCATCACCACATACACATCCGAGGTGCCCGCCCCGGAGATGAACTGCTTGACCCCGGTCAGGACGTAGTCGTCGCCGTCGCGGACCGCCCGGGTGCTCAGCGCCGCCGCATCGGAGCCGGCACCCGGCTCGGTGAGGCAGTAACTGCCCAGCTGATCCATCGAACACAGCCCCGGCACGAAGGCGTGCCGCTGCTCCTCGGTGCCGAACCTGTCGATCATCCACGTCACCATGTTGTGGATGGAGATGTACGCGGCGATCGACGGGCACCCCTTCGCGAGCTGCTCGAAGATGCGGGCGGCGTCGATGCGGGTCAACTCGGACCCACCCACGTCCTCGCGGATGTAGATCCCGCCCATCCCCAGCGACGCCGCCTTACGCAGCACGTCCACCGGGAAATGCTTGGCCTGATCCCACTCCACGGCGTGCGGCGCGAGATGCTCGGCCGCGAAGTCGCGGGCGGTGTCGCTGATCGCCCGCTCGTCATCGGTCAAGGTGAACATGGAGGTCCGTTCAGTTCATCGTCGGGATGACGAAGTGGTTGGTCTCTTCCTTCTTGCCGGAAGGCCAACGCTGCGTCACGGTCTTGGTCTTGGTGTAGAAGCGGAACGAGTCGGGACCGTGCTGGTTGAGGTCGCCGAAACCGGAGCGCTTCCAACCGCCGAACGTGTGGTACGCGATCGGCACCGGGATCGGGACGTTGACGCCGACCATGCCGACGTTGACGCGGTTGGTGAAGTCGCGGGCCGTGTCGCCGTCGCGGGTGAAGATCGCGACGCCGTTGCCGTACTCGTGCTCGGTGGGCAGGCGCAGCGCCTCCTCGTAGTCCGCGGCACGCGCCACCAGCAGGACGGGTCCGAAGATCTCTTCCTTGTAGATCCGCATGTCGGTGGTGACCTTGTCGAACAGGGTCGCGCCGGCGAAGAAGCCGTTCTCGTGGCCCTCGAGGGTGAAGCCGCGGCCGTCGACGACCGCCTCGGCGCCCTCGTCGAGTCCGATCTGGATGTAGCTGTTCACCCGGTCGAGGGCGTCCTTGCTGACCAGCGGACCGAAGTCGGCGGACTCGTCGTCGCTGCGGCCGATGCTGAGCTTGCCGACCCGTTCGGTCAGCTTGGCGACGAGCGCATCCGCCGTCTCCTCACCCACCGGAACGGCGACGGAAATGGCCATGCACCGCTCACCCGCGGAGCCGTAACCTGCGCCGATGAGGGCGTCGGCCACCTCGTCGAGGTCGGCGTCGGGCATGATGATCGCGTGGTTCTTCGCGCCACCGAAGCACTGCGCGCGCTTGCCGTGCGCCGCCGCCGTCTCGTAGATGTACTGCGCGATGGGCGTGGAGCCGACGAACCCGACAGCCTTGACCCGGTCGTCGGTGAGCAGGACGTCCACCACTTCCTTGTCACCGTTGACCACGTTGAACACGCCCGCGGGCAGACCGGCCTCGAGGAACAGCTCCGCCAGACGCAGCGGCACCGACGGGTCGCGCTCGGACGGCTTCAGGATGAACGCGTTACCGGCGGCCAGCGCGGGGCCGGCCTTCCACAGCGGGATCATGGCCGGGAAGTTGAACGGCGTGATGCCCGCGACGACACCGAGCGGCTGCCGCATCGAGTACACGTCGATACCGGTTCCAGCGGATTCCGTGTACTCACCCTTGAGCAGGTGCGGCGCGCCGAGAGCGAACTCGATGACCTCGAGGCCGCGCTGGATGTCACCCTTCGCGTCGGGGATCGTCTTTCCGTGCTCGGACGACAGCAGCCGTGCCAGCGAATCCATTTCCTCCTGCACGAGCTGGAGGAACTTCATCAGGACGCGGGCACGCTTCTGTGGGTTGAACAGCGCCCATTCCCGCTGAGCATCCACCGCGTTCGCGATGATCGCCTCGGTCTCGGCCTTGTCTGCGAGCGGCACGCGCGCCTGGACCTCACCGGTGTTGGGGTCGTAGACGTCGCCGAACTTGTTGGAGGCACCGGGGACGCGCTTGCCGCCGACGAAGTGGGATAGCTCTTGAACCATTGTGCGAACCCGTTCCTTGCTCGATGATGAGGGAGTTCCGAATATGTAGACCATCCTATAGTTGGATGTCCATGTATGTCCAGGCCATACGATCGGGATCATGCCGATTCACTCTTCCGAGGAGCTGGAATTCCTTCGCATCCTGCGAACCAACCCCTGCATCACTACCATCCTGGATCGGGCACCCCAACTCGGCCTCTCGGAGTGGTACCTCACTGCCGGCGCCGTGTTCCAGACAGTCTGGAACCACATCGACGGACGCGACCCACAGTCGGGAATCAACGACTACGACCTCTTTTACTTCGACGACAGCGACCTCAGCTACGACGCCGAGGACGACATCATCCGAAAAGCTGGCGCACTGTTCGACGACCTGGACGCATGCGTCGAGGTCAGAAACGAAGCCCGTGTGCATCTTTGGTACGAAGACCACTTCGGCGTGCCCTCCACACCCTTCACCGACTGCAAGGACGCCATCGACCACTTCGCCTCCACCACCTGCTGCTACGGCATCCGGAGGAGCCCCACCGGAGACGACAAGATCTACGCTCCCCACGGATTCGCCGACCTCTTCGACATGATCCTGCGCCCGAACCCCGTTCTCGCCCCCCGCGAAGTGTACGAATCCAAAGCCACACGGTGGCAGAAGGAATGGCCCGGGCTGACGGTGGTGCCGTGGCCGGAGTGATGAGTCAGCCTTATTGATAAGTCAGTGTTTCCGCACGACGTGCTCGGTTTCGCCCGGCTTCCAGATCGTGATGTCCATGTGGCCGTCGCCGACCTCCACTGCCGAGCCGCCGATCAGGTCGGCTCGGTAACAGTGATCGAACTCCTGCCCCCGGATGTCGAACCCCGTCTCGTCGAACAGTGCCTGCGCGAATCGCTGATGCAGGGCTTTGTCCTGGACGTCATCGACGACTCCCCACAGTTTCGCGTCGCCCTCTTTCACCTCCGTGTCGACGGTCGCTGTATGCAGGCAGAAGCGCGGGTCGCGTGCCAGATCCCGGAACTTCGTTGTGTTCGGCATTCCAGCGATCCACAACTGGTTCTCGAAGAATCTCGGCTCGACCGGGCTGATCCGCGGAAATCCGTCGGAGCGAAGCGTGCCGAGCATGCACAGGTTTCCGGTCGCCGCGTGCCGGCGGGAGAAGATAGCGGCAATCCGCGGAGCGGCTTCGGCGAACTCATTCCAGCTGGCCATGCACACGACCCTACGACGAATCCTCCGACCGAATGACCAAGATGCACGCAACTGCGCGAGCAGGACCGCCTCAACCGCCGAATGGCGTGCCGGGTCGGTAACGGCGGCGCCGCGGACCGGTAGTGATGCCCGGTCGGGGTGCCGAGATCGATGAGATGCCGACGGCCCGGTCTCTGTATCGGGCGGGCCGTCCACCCCGGAGCCTCCTTCGCAAAGTTGCAGGCCTCGCACAACCCGGACCCGTTGCGCACCGACGTCCGGCCAAATTTGCCGTGCGGGCGAATGTGATCGTGATGACGGATCGGGGCATCACACCACGGAGTCCGGCAGGTCCGGTCGCGGAGGTCGATCAGCTTCGCCAGACCCTTCGGGAACGTCCGGGACCGCGATTCCATCGCCGTCAACGCCCCCGACTGCGGGCACGAGTACAGCCGCTGCAGCGTTGCCCCGATCTCGGCGTCGAGCGCGTCGGCCACCCACCGTCGGGCGATCACTGCCGGCACCGGCCCGTATCCCTGCACCTGCGCCGGCTCGTTCCCACCTGCGAGCAGTGTTTCGTCCGACAGCACCAGATTCACCGCCACCGGCACACCGGAAGCCACGGCCTGCCCGGTGCCGCGTTCGAACAACAGATCCACCATCACCTGATTCCGCGTCCGGCCACCACTATTTCCCGTGGCGATGAGACTGTCCGCATCCCGCCCCAGCGTCGCCTGCAGGCACACGGCCTGCTCCACCGGCATCAACACACTCAGGTACGTCATCGAATCCGGGGCCGGCCGCGTCGTCACCCGCCTCTCGGAGACGGCCTTGCGGTGCCTGCGGACCCCGACGCTGCATCGAGTTCCGCAGCAAGAGCCTTCGCCCGCGCGACCAAACCCTGATCACCAACCCCATCGAGAATGGCCAGGTCCGAGCACAACCGGCGATCCACGATCCCCCGATCCTCAGCCGACAGACACGCCGTTTCCCGCACGAGCAACGTGGCCCGCCACTCGTTCAACCGGCCCGACCGCAACAGGTCCAGGGTGTGCGGCATCTCGTGCACCAGAGCCTGCGCGAACCCCAGATGCCGCCCACCCCGGTTCGGGGATTCCCTGCGCGCCAACGCAATCTGGGACGCAATCCCCCGGTCCCACTCGGTACGCGGCACACCGTCAGCCTTCCGCTCCGCCCGGATACGGGTGGCCACATGGTCGGTGATCACCGCCTGCGCCGCGCACCCCACCGACTTCAGGGTCTCGATCGCATCGAGCCACTCGATCCCCAAGCCGGCATCCCCGCCGGCCTTGACACACCGCAGACGCGCGGTGAACGCCCGCAACTCCTCCAGATCCGGTGCCCCCACAACCAACCTCCCCCAAGGCCGTTCGAAACTTTGTACTGCTTATCTGCTTACTTGACTTTCGCAGTTATGCGGCGGCTGCAGCGCAGGCCAGCTCGTAGTCACGGATTATGTTGGGGTCCATCCGATCTGCGGTAACGCCCGAAAATCGGGTGGCGATGAGGGTGCGGCGCAGCTTGGCGAGCATGTCCTCGAAGGACGGTTCGGCCTTGGCGCGGTACCAGGGCTCGGCGGCATGCCGGCCGGCCAGATCGTCCGGATGATGGCCGCAGGTGGCGTACCAGACGATGACCAGGGTTTGGACGAGGAACCCGAACGGCACCGTGCGCTCGACGGCCTTCGGCAGACGATTGCGGGCCTGACCGACGCCGAGCAGTTGCTTGCCGGTGGCATTGGCCGGTTCGATGCTCCACCGCTGCGCATACCGTTCCACAATCCGTGCGGCGACGCTGTCGGTGTCGGTGGTGAACAGAGCCAGCTCGTACCCGCTGGTGGTGTCGGGGTCGCGCACCAGCACCACCCGGCCCGCGACGTCACCGAACGTGCCGTACCACAGGCACGAGGCCTCGGCGATCACGACAGTGTCGACGCGCCCGTACCGGGCCACGGTCACGGTGCTCCAGCCCGCTCCGGCGGCCATCTCGGTGAGTTTCGGGAGGCGCGCGCCCTTCTTCGCGGGTCGCCCGCGCCGTCCGGTACGCGGCGGTGTCGGACCGTACAAGGCGGCATTGGAAGGTAGTCGGGTGGTGACCGTGGTGCCGGCGATCAGCAGGGCCTTGCCGTGGTAGGCGGCATCCCCGACCGCGTGGATGCGCCTGTCCGCGAACGTATCCGCGAGGACGGTGAGCAGCTCCCCGGCCAACACCACCGGGGAGGCGGTGCCCTTGCCGGCCCAGAGTCGGAACAGGATCGGCAGGCACACCGGATGCGAGCAGAACGGCAGATCCACCACGATCCCGACGGAGGCGGCTTACTGCCGCGTCGTCCAGTGATGATTTGGGTTTCGTCACCGTCACCCATCCGTTCCACCCGCTGAACGGGCAGCGGCTCGAGGTTCTCTACGTCAAACGGCGGGCCGGGGACACGGTGTTCGTGTGCTCGGGCGGCGTCGGCGGCCAGATGACGGTGCCGCGATCGTGGACCGACCGCGGCGAGCCGCCGCAGGAGCATCGGCTCTCGGCCGAGCGGCTCGCCGACCTGCTGGCGGCGACACGCGCAATGCAGGGTCGTTGATTGTCATGACCGGTCAGAGCACACTCTTGTGTGATGAACAACCACAAGACAGATCTGTCAACCGTGTCGACGCGGGCGCTGCTGACACGCCGACGTCGCCTGGCGGCCCGGCTGGGAGATGTGGAGCAGGTGCTGGCCGGGTCCCTGGTGGAGCAGACCCGGCGCTGCGGGCGGCCGGGCTGCCACTGCGCCGAGGGCGAACCGCACGGCCCGTACGCGTATTTCACCCCGAGGGCGGCGGGTCGTGGGCGGTCGAAGTACGTGCCGTCGGGCCTGGTGGCGGCGGTGCGGGCCCGGCTGGAGCGGGGCGACCAGGTGCAGGCGGTGATCGCGGAGATCTCGGCGATCAACACCGAACTGCTGGCCCGGCGGGAACTGGACTAGCCGATGAGTGCGGCGCCGTCGACCGTCCTGGCGACCGGGTCCGCC
>RRBB01000888.1:0-534 GCA_006543605.1 Rhodococcus sp. WS4 | reverse complement strand
GGCATGGTGGATCGGCGTGCGATGGGGCGGCGAGAAGGAGAGGAAGACGCAGGGTTCGCCGCGCTTGCGGCAGTCGTGGTAGAGGCGGTCCACCAGTTCGTCGGGATCGCTGACTTCGACCACCTGGCCGATCTCTTCCAGCAGCGGACGGAATTCCTTGAGGACGAAGTAATAGCTGTACTCCGGGCGCCCGAGGTTCTGCCGGATGGTGGTCTTGTTGGTCTCGGAGTGGATGATGATCAGCATGGAACGTTGCCTGTGGCGGTGGCCGCCAGTTCGACGCCGGGCGCAGGGGTTGCCTTGCGGGCGGAAAGGAAGGGTTCCAGGCGCTGGCGGACCACGTCGCCGGCGCAGTAGCCGCGCATGCGTTGGTTGGCCGCGGCGGACAGTTGCCGATAGCGCTCCGGCTGTTCCCGGGCCACCCGGTAGCTCTCCAGGTAGGCCTCCTTCAGGGACTCCCAGCTCGGCCGGTAGCGCCGGGTGCTGTACAACCGGCGCGAATCCTGCGGCCAGGCCGCGGGCTCCTGGCTGGAG
>RRBB01000887.1:0-537 GCA_006543605.1 Rhodococcus sp. WS4 | reverse complement strand
CTGGAACAGCCAGCCTTCATGCGGCTGGAACACGCGGCCTCTCTAAAAGGCCTTTTAAAGCCTTTTAAAGGTAAAGGGGACTTCGAGGCCTGGGCCAGCCAGTGCTTCGCCATGCGCGACGAGTTGATTGCCCTGGCGCAGCGACAGGTGCTGCCACAGGCGTGCGGGCATCCCTTCCACCTGCTTCCCGTCGAGCTGGCCCAGCAGACCACTGGCGCAGGCACGACCTTTCTTCGCTGGCGCAAGCACGATCGATCGGCCATGGGCGTGGCGTTGTGGCAGGAGCTGATGGCGAGCCCCAGCACGCCGGTCAACCTGCTGCACGACCTGCACGAGATCGAACTGCAGCGCGTCATGCTGAACATGCAGATCAGCCTGCTGCACACCCTGGGCAGGCAAGCACAGGAATGCGCCAGCAAGGCCGCGCAGGCGGACAACACCTACCTGCGCCGGCTCGCGTCCGTTCCTGCCGCAGTGCGCGATCGGTGATTGCGCCTGCCCTCCGAGCACGCGCCCGAGCCCACGAGACGCGTAGTA
>RRBB01000886.1:0-538 GCA_006543605.1 Rhodococcus sp. WS4 | reverse complement strand
CTGGTCTCTGGCTTCAATGTCTACCCCAACGAGATCGAAGACGTGGTGATGGCCCATCCGAAGGTGGCCAGTTGCGCGGCGGTGGGCATTCCCGACGAGAAGTCCGGCGAGTCGATCAAGGTCTTCGTGGTGGTCAAGCCGGGGGCGACCCTGACCAAGGAACAGGTCATGCAGCACATGCATGACAACCTGACCGGCTACAAGCGGCCGAAGGCCGTGGAGTTCCGCGACAGCCTGCCGACCACCAACGTCGGCAAGATCCTGCGCCGCGAACTGCGCGACGAAGAGCTGAAGAAAGCGGGCCAGAAGTAAGTCCGCCGTTGCCTGAAGAAGCCCCGCCGATGCGGGGCTTCTTCGTTGCAGGCAGTCGGTTGCGGGTGAGCGGGGCTGTGCTGGCGTGCCTGCAGCGCATCACCTGCCGGATGAAATCCCCATGGCCCGCCTCGATCCTGCCCTGGCCGAAGAAATACGCCGTCTGCCGATCAGCCTGCGTCTGGAACTGATCCAGGCATTGCTGCATCGCGCCGGCCCCGAGGTG
>RRBB01000885.1:0-539 GCA_006543605.1 Rhodococcus sp. WS4 | reverse complement strand
CCCTCCAGAGATGACGAGCCCTCTGTCGGTTGTGTGAGGAGGTTACTAAACTTGGTTGGTAGGTCATTATAGTGAGTGTTCTAGACGAAGATTCTCCGTTGAGCAGCCCTCTCCAAACCCTTGTTAACCTTGTTAAAGGAAAGCTTCTCGGCAGAGTTGACGAATGAGACACCGTGACCTTTAGGGTGTCTCCACAAGCTAAAAAATTTGTATGGTTCTACTATAATTTGCTTTTAATACACAGAAGTGTTTGCTACACAAAGGCTGTAGATGAGCCGTAGGCGAGCAATGTAAGAGCCGAAGAGGAGCCGTATGATTGAATTCACCTACCACAAAACCGTTGGGAGCCACCTAGACTCGTTTAGTGTAGCACCACCACCGCTGATCTTGAACCACCAGGACCCCTATCTGGAAATATCAAAAAGTACAAAATAGCTTGGACTGCAGCGCCAAGAGAAAAAACGGTTCGAGCTTCCTTGAGTCACAAAATCAACCACTTGTGAGCACATCACAGTCCAATAACATCTCACCGTTGGGCT
>RRBB01000884.1:0-541 GCA_006543605.1 Rhodococcus sp. WS4 | reverse complement strand
ACATTAAAAAATGGAAGCGTCCAATGATCTCGTTAAGACCTATGCGAGAAAGCGAATTCTCAGGTTATCTCGATTATTTTGTCCCTGCCTATGCATCTGAGATTTCATCCAGTCATAGGCTTTCGTACAGTGAATCTCTTGTGCAAGCCAAATTGGAAATAGCAGATGATTTACCTGACGGTATCAATACGGCTGGACAATTTTTGCTGTGCCTGTACGATCCGGCAGATGGCCCCGAAGAAGTCATAGGATATCTGTGGTACGAAGAGGATCTGTCCCTGCACTTGGCATTTATAAATGATTTCCACATTCTTCCCGTCCACCAGGGAAAAGGTCTCGCCAAGCAGGCCTTGGAGTCTTTGGAGTGGGAGCTTAAACTTCGAGGATTTCAACAAATAAAATTACGAGTAGCTGGCGACAACGAACGAGCCAAACATGTTTATGAAGGCAGTGGCTTTTGTGTGACCGGTATCAATATGAGCAAGCCGCTCGTTTAGGAGTGAGGTTGCTACCGTTCGCGTACTGGCGTTTGATTACAATG
>RRBB01000883.1:0-542 GCA_006543605.1 Rhodococcus sp. WS4 | reverse complement strand
GCCGACACCCACCAGCCAGGCGCCGCCGCCCGGCTCGGTGAGGGTATTCAGCGACTCGAAGTTGACCAGCGCCATGGTGCCGCTGAGCATGGTTTCGGCGGTGCCGGCGAACACATGGACGATCAGGTAGGCCGACAGCGTGCCGGTGATCGCGAAGAAGCGCCCGAGGCCGCACGACAGGTAGTCGTAGACCGAGCCACGGGTCGGCAGCAGGCAGGCGGCCTCGGCGAAGGTGGTGGACTGCGCCAGCATCAGCAGCAGCGCCACCAGCATCGCCACGGCGAAGGTTCCGCCGCCCAGGCCGAAGCCGGTGGTGGCGGTGAGGATCACCGGGCTGGCCATGATCAACCCGACCGAACTGGCCAGGGCGGTGGGGAAACCAACCCGCCCGCGGAGCAGGTGCTGGGTGAGGCTGGAGTTGGACATCGACGTATCCTCGACGGCAGCGTTGCTGTTGTTGTTCTTGCGTCAGGCCCTGCCAGGGCGCGCCACGCGCCCTGCGGGACGCGCCGGCGTCCCGTACGCTCCGCCGGCGGGCGAAG
>RRBB01000882.1:0-543 GCA_006543605.1 Rhodococcus sp. WS4 | reverse complement strand
GCGGTGGCCCAGGAGAACGGGACCTGCGCGTCGAGGGCGCGTTCGATCATGCGTTGCGCCAGTCTCGGTTTGGTCGCGAACTCCACCTCGTCGCCGATCCCGGCGGCGCGGCACCGGTCCCGGTCGGAGGTCCAGGACTCGGGCAGGTACAGCTCCCGGTCGATGAGCGCGTGCCCCGCCGCGCTCGCATAGGCGAGGAAGACCCCGATCTGGCAGTTTTCCACTCGCCCGGCGGTGCCCGAGTACTGGCGTTGCACCCCGGCCGAGCGGGTGCCCTTCTTGAGGAAACCGGTGTCATCGACGATCAACACGCCGGCCGGATTGCCGAGGCGTTCGACCACGTAGTCACGCACATCGTCGCGCACCCCGTCGATGTCCCAGTCGGCCCGCCGCAGCAGACGTTGCATCCCGTCCGGGCTCATTTCACCGGCCCGCTCGGCGAGGGTCCACCCGTTCTTGCGTTCCAGACCCGCAACCAAACCCGTCACATATTCACGGACCCGGGACCGCGGTTCCGACCGGGCGAACCGACCGGAGATCCGC
>RRBB01000881.1:0-543 GCA_006543605.1 Rhodococcus sp. WS4 | reverse complement strand
CCCGAAGCCGGTGGCCTAACCCCTTGTGGGAGGGAGCCGTCGAAGGTGGGATCGGCGATTGGGACGAAGTCGTAACAAGGTAGCCGTACCGGAAGGTGCGGCTGGATCACCTCCTTTCTAAGGAGCACATCTCCAATGTTGTTGTCACACAGGTGCACGACGACTTGGCAGAGACCGTTTAGTCCTCATCAGTAGGGCTGCGGACGCTCATGGGTGGAACACTGACAAGCATTCTTTTCACTACTGCCGGCCCGAGTGCCGGTGGGAGAAGAGTTATATCGGCATACTGTTGGGTCCTGAGAGAACACGCGAGTGTTTCCTCTACAGGAAAGTGACGACAAGCAAGCACTGCAGGTCAAACCGCGGGATGGTGTGCCCGTGAGGGTTGGCTCTTTCTGGTCGGGTGTCTGCGCGGGTGGTTGGTTGTGTGTTGTTTGAGAACTGCACAGTGGACGCGAGCATCTTTGTTGTAAGTAATGAAGAGCGTACGGTGGATGCCTTGGCACCAGGAGCCGATGAAGGACGTAGGAGGCTGCGATAAGC
>RRBB01000880.1:0-545 GCA_006543605.1 Rhodococcus sp. WS4 | reverse complement strand
ACTGCCTGCTGCCGCCCCGTCAGGTCTGCGGCAAGGGCAACGCCTGCCTGACCTGCGACAAGTTCGCCACCGACGCCACCTTCCTGCCCGAGCTGCAAACCCAGCTCGCCCGAACCACACAACTCATCACCGAACGCCGCGCGACGTTCGAGGCCCGCACCGGACACCCGATGGGCGAGGACAACATCTGGCTCGCCGGACGCCACCAGGAACGCGACGCCCTCGGCCGAATCATCCTCACCCTCGGGCACACCCGGCTCGCCGGCGGCACGGCCGGGGCGATCCGCGGCGCCGGCGTCGAGGCTCGCACCGAGGCCATCACCGGAAAAGAGGACAACCACTGATGCGTGGCAACCCGGACAACCTCCGCCAGGCCGCCGCCCGCAAGAGCGCCGCCGCTCAGGCCCGAGCCGAGCAGGGACTGCACGAGATCATCCGCCGCAACGAGCCGATCACCTTCCGCGGCCTGGCCCGGACCGCGGGTGTCTCCCTGGACTTCCTCTACCGCTGCACCCCGATCCGCCAACGCGTCCAACAACTTCGGG
>RRBB01000879.1:0-545 GCA_006543605.1 Rhodococcus sp. WS4 | reverse complement strand
CCTTCAACTGTTTCTTGGAGAGATGGAACCAGAACTTGAAGAGCAGCGCGCCTTCGTCGCAGAGCATGCGCTCGAAGCGTTCGGCGGCATCGATGGCCTGGTCCAGCTTGGCCTCCTTGATATGCCCCTCGACCCGCGCGTAGAGCATCTGGCTGTACCAGTTGCCGAAGAAGATACCGGTCCGCCCCTTGGGCGGCAGGCGCCGCCAGAAGCGCCACTGCGGCGGCCGCTCCAGTTCCTCGTCGGAGGGACGGAGGAAGCTCTGCACCTCGATCAGGCGCGGGTCCATCCACTCGTTGAGGAGCTTGACCGTCTCGCCCTTGCCGGCGCCCTCGATGCCGTTGATCAGGATGATCACCGGGAAGCGCGCCTGCTGCTTGAGCTCGAACTGCGCCTCGAGCAGCGCTTCGCGCAACTCGATGACGGCCTTCTCGTAGGTGTCCTTGTCGATGCTGTGGCCAACTTCCGCGGATTCGAACATGGAGGTCTCCCTTAACCTGAGTCCTTCAAGGTAGCGGATCGGCGTGCGGCTGTCTGCGCGGCGC
>RRBB01000087.1:0-41746 GCA_006543605.1 Rhodococcus sp. WS4 | reverse complement strand
GCTCGCCGCTGAGCACCTCGGGGGCGGTGAAGGCCGGTGAGCCGGTGACGGTGCCGGTAGTGGTTTGGAAGCCGCCGGAGACGTGGGCGATGCCGAAATCAGTCAGCGCCGGCTCGCCGTAATCGGTGAGCAGGATGTTCGCGGGTTTCACGTCCCGGTGCAGAACGCCGAGCCGGTGCGCCGACTCCACCGCCCCCGCCATCTTTATCCCGAGCCTCAGCGCCTCGCTCAACGGCAGCGGACCGCCGCGGCGGATCCCCGCATCGAGGGAATCTTGCTGGTGAAAGGGCATCACGATGTAGGGGCGGCCATTGTCGGTCAAACCGACGTGTAGGGCGGTGACGATGTTCGGGTGACCGGTGAGGCGACCCATCGCCCGCTGTTCCCGGAAGAACCGAGCCCGGTTCTCCTCGTCCAGGTCGTCGGTCAGAATTTTGACTGCCACGGTGCGGTCCAGCGCCGGCTGGCGGCAGCGGTAGACCACACCGAAGCCACCGCGTCCGATTTCGACGGCATCCTCGAACCCGGCCGCACTCAGCTCGACCGTCACTGAGGGAGCCACGGCTCGCTCGGTCTCGAATGGATCACCTGCGGCCATCAGCGTGTCCTCGCTCCGTCTCCCCAACGATGGGGAGCACAGGCCCCTCGTTGGTACGACCATCGAGGATGCGCCCTGCCGCTCACCTCAGGTCGTTGTAATTTCAGGATAACGATTCCTGGGGATTTGCCTGGACTTCTCGAAAGGTGAACGACGTCGGCACAAACCGTTCGGTCTGGTCGCGACGGCTGGTGAACGCACGCGCATGCGTTCATGCCCGCGCGTCATATCGAACGATCTCCCACCCCGGGCTCGGCTCCCGGGCTTGAGGGCAGCGTTGCACGCGGCAGAGAACCGCACCCAGGGCCTGATACCGAACCCGCCGACGATATGACCACCAGGTCCGCCGCCGCGTCACACCTGGGACCACGGGGAACCGTCGCGGTGGAAAAGCGGTCCGGTAGTGGGCGAACCAGGGACGGTTCCTCACCGCACGGAACTACGCTTTACGACGGGTGGGAATGGATAAGGGATAGCCTGCACTGACGAACTGCGAGCAACCGGCGAGCAGATCGAAGCGCAGCGGACCTCTTTCGTGTCGGCGGCGGCGCGGCTGGATGAAATTCCCGGGTGTCGGACCCGCTGCCGCCCTTCCCCCCGAGGGCGGGGTGTACATGTCGCGATTCCCCGCCACCGGATGCACCTGTGCTCGTGGGCGAAATTCTCTCCCGGGATCAACTTCTCGGCTGGCACGACCAAGGGGCACGGCTCCCGCGGACACGGCAACCGCTACTTCGCCCGTGCCCGAGGGTAGCGGGCCTCGTTACCGACAGGACCGACACCTTCCGCGGTGCGCGCGCACGGGGCCAGGCGGATGGGATAAGACGGGGCAGAAGCGAGCCATCGTCGCGGTCGGTCGGCCCCTCCTGGTCATCGTCTGGCACCTGCACCTGCACCTGCACCTGCACCTGCACTAGAACTGGGACATCCGTTTCACGATCTCGGGGCCCGGCTGCCATCTGGTTCCCACGAGCGCTGGTTTGCGGTACCGGTTGCGGATCGAGAACCATCTACTTGAAGTCCTCGTTACATCGTCACCTTCAACCCCGGCACAACACCACTACGACTTTCCCGGCTCCGCTGCGCTCCGCCGGGAGAACACACGCTGCCGACACGAGGGGCAAGGTCACCTCATTCTGGGATTGGCCGCTGTTTATCTTGGTGCCATGCGGATGGCTCCATCGAGGCGGATGGTTTCGCCGTTGAGCATGGCGTTGTCGATGATGTGAGCCGCAAGAGCTGCGTACTCGGTAGCTTTACCGAGTCGAGATGGGTGTGGAACCTGCTGGCCAAGGGAGGTTTGTGCATCCTCGGGAAGTCCGGCCAGCATGGGTGTTTCGAAGATCCCGGGTGCGATGGTGACTACTCGGATGAGATGACGTGCAAGTTCGCGGGCAATCGGTAACGTCATTGCCGCGACACCACCCTTCGATGCGGCGTACGCGGGCTGGCCGATCTGACCGTCGAAGGCCGCGACGGACGCTGTGTCGATGATGACACCACGTTCGCCGTCCACCGGCTCAGTCTGAGCGATCTTCTCGGCGGCCAGTCGAATCACGTTGAAGGTTCCGATCAGGTTGATGCGAATCACTCGCTCGAAATCGGAGAGGGGGAGGGGGCCCTTCTTCCCGAGGACCTTGCCCGGCGTCCCTACGCCTGCGCAGTTGACGACTGCACGTAGATCTCCGAGGGAGGCGGCGAAGTCCATGGCCGACATGACGTCACCAGAAGAGGTGACGTCGGCAGGCGTGAAGTAGGCGCCCTTGCCGATTTCCTTTGCGGCGACGTCGCCTCCAGAGGACGGCAGGTCCAGCAGTACAACGTGAGCTCCACGCTCGTGCAAGGCGCGAGCGGTGGCGTTGCCGAGGCCGGATGCGCCACCGGTGACGACGGCAACGGCGCCGGTGATGTTCATTGGTTCTCCTATGGTTGGTGCAACTCGAGGCTTTGCCGCCGAGGTTTGATCTTGTGGGTACGACTGAGGAAGTGAACGGTGCAGCCGGCTATTCGCTATGCAGCGACGGGTCTTCGCCGTGGCTGACAGCGGAAGATTGGCTATGCAAGTTAGATGCGTTCGATGAGGGTGGCGTTCGCCAGCCCACCGCCTTCGCACATGGTCTGCAGGCCGTAGCGTCCGCCGGTGGCCTCGAGGTTGTTGACCAGGGTGCTCAGCAGGCGGGTGCCCGACGAGCCGAGTGCGTGTCCGAGCGCGATGGCGCCGCCCCACGGGTTGAGCTTGGCCGGGTCGGCCCCGAATTCGTGGGCCCACGCCAGCGGCACCGGCGCGAACGCCTCGTTGACCTCGTAGGCGTCGATGTCGTCGATGCTCAGTCCCGACTTGGCGAGGATCTTCTTGGTCGCCGGGATCGGCGCGGTGAGCATGAAGACCGGGTCGTCACCGGCAACGGCGAACGAGTGGAACCGGGCCCGGGGGGTCAGTCCCAGCTTCGACGCCATTTTCTCGCTCATGATCAGCGCCGCGGACGCGCCGTCGGTCAGCGGGGACGAGTTGCCGGGGGTGATGTGCCACTGCGCCTCGGGGAACCGGGCCGCGTACTTCTCGGAGTAGAACGACGACTTGAGCCCGGACAGTCCCTCGGCGGTGGTGGAGGCGCGCACGGTCTCGTCGGCGGTGTGGGTCACCGTCTCACCGGCGGCGTTGGTGACCGAGATCGAGACGATTTCCTTGTCGAACAAGCCCTTCGACAGGGCGTCGGCGGCACGGCGATGCGACTGCGCGGAAAAGGCGTCGAGGGTGTCGCGGTCGAACTTCCATTTGGCGGCGATCAGTTCGGCGGAGATGCCCTGGTTGACCAGTCCCTCGGGGTAGCGGGCGGCGACACCGGGACCGAAGGTGTCCTGCCCGAGTGACGCACTGCCCAAAGGGATCCGCGACATCGACTCCACCCCTGCGGCGATCACGATGTCGTAGGCGCCGGCGATGACGCCCTGCGCGGCGAAGTGCGCCGCCTGCTGGCTCGACCCGCACTGGCGGTCGATCGTGGTGGCGGGAACCGAGTCGGGGAACCCGGCGGACAGTAGTGCGGTCCGCGAGATGTTCACGGCCTGCTCACCGACTTGTGAGACGCAGCCGCCGATGACGTCGTCGATCTGGGCGGGGTCGATGTCGTTGCGTTCGACCAGGGTACGCAGCACATGCGCCAGCAACTCCACCGGATGCGTACCGGACAGTGCGCCACCGGGTTTGCCCTTGCCCGAGGCGAGGCGGATGACGTCGACGAGTACCGCGTCGGTCATGGTTGATCCCTTCGAAATGTTATGCGAGCTTTTCGTACGTCGGGTCCGGCGTCGCATGGGGGAAGTTGTCGATCGCTTGCAGCCTCGTTTGAGAAGTTATGACCGCACGAACACGGGGTCGATGCAAGCACGAGTACCAGAAAGTCGTGGTCATCTAGTAATTCGACATCCACCGAAGTCCAAACGATTGGTGCCGGAACCGACCCGGACACAGTCGTCGACCTGCCCGGGTTGGTTTCGGCATGCGCTGCCGCTCGAGGTTTGGTCGAGGGAGCTAGCGGCACCGGAGGATTAGTAGATGATGACGCCGCGGATGTTGAGGCCAGCGTGCATATCGGCGTATCCCTGGTCGAGTTCGTCGAGGGAGTAGGTGCGAGTGATGATCTCGTCGAGTTTGAGTTGGCCGGCCTTGTACATGTCAAGCATCTTGGTGACGTCCCACATCGGGGCTACTCCGCCGAACATCGACCCCTGGATGCGTTTCTGATAGAGCGTCAACTCGAACGGAGAAATCGGCAGTCCGACGTGCGCTGAGTCGCCGAGCGCAGTGAGTACGACGGTGCCCCGCTTGGCGACGGAGTCGAAGGCTTCGGTGATGTGTTCTGGCTCGAGGGTGCCGACGGTGACGATGGTTGCCGCCGCGCCTTGCCCGTTGGTCAGGCTTCGGGCGATCTCGGTGGCCTCGGTCATGTCGGCGGCGGTGTGTGTCGCGCCGATCTCGAGTGCCTTGGATCGCTTGAATTCCACAGGGTCAACTGCAATTACGTTGGTAGCGCCGCCGTGGCGGGCTCCTTGTAAGGCGAAGGCGCCGATGCCGCCGATGCCCATAACGATCACGGTGTCACCGGGGACCGGCTGCGCCATGTTGAAGCCGGATCCCCACCCGGTGTTGACGCCGCACCCGACCAGACACGCCTTGTCGAGGGGGATGGACTTGTCGATCTTGACTGCGGACACCACGCCCACTGTGGTGTATTCCGAGAACGTGCCGACACCACACCACTGACCGACCGGTTTACCTTCGAGGGACATCCGCCAGCTCTGGGGGTCATCGAACCGGGAGCCGAGCATCAAGTGCTGTGCGAGGTCGCACAGGTTTCCGTGCCCGGTTGCGCACATCTTGCAGCGTCCGCACTGCGGTAGACAGGACAGTACGACATGGTCGCCGACCTCCCAGCCGGGGGTATGGGGGCCGACCATCTCCACGACGCCAGATCCTTCGTGTCCGACACACATCGGGAAGTGGCCGATGCCCATGTGTCCGGCGGCGATGCTGGCCTCGGTGTGGCAAAGGCCCGATGCCGCCATCTTGATGAGTAGTTCTCCCTGCCGAGGCTCGTCGAGATCCAGTTCGACGATCTCGAACTTGCCTGGCTGTTCGCGCAGGATCGCTCCGCGGGTTTTGATCGTTGCCATGCTGATTCCTGTTCTTAGATGTCTCGACACGTCGTTCACGACGTTCAAGTACGGTTCTGCGAGCGCGACACCTCGCCGCTCCCACGCGACGTACGAATTCCCATCGAGCGAGGAACCGGCCAGCAACGAGTCGAGTTCCTGCGCCCCGCGGCCTCGCGAACAGACGAAACCCTCACGTGTCGAGGGACCGTTGGGCTCGAGACTCGAGTAGGTGGTCCACGACTGCTGCTTCCGTAATATCGACTGATTTGCCCAAGAGTCAGGAACCGCACACACGCGCAGGTGGGAGTTCCTGCAAGACGGTTGGCCTCGGGCGCGGATTTTCGCCCGTTTGTTTCCCGAGGTAATGCGTAGCGGCGTCGCCGCAACAGCACCATCGTCGTGACATGGTCTCAGAGGATGGGCGTGGGACCGGACGGCGGGGCCTGCTCCGGATCGCGGAGCAGGCCCCAGCAAACAGCCGTTATACGGCTGCGTTGGCGGGCTGCGGAAGGGAAATCCTGGGCGCTACTTCGCTCTGGATCATCGCCAGAGAATTGAACCAGGGCGCGGGATCGTCCGAGTAGTCGTGGGATTCGATCTGCAGCGTGCCCCAGCCGCCGCTGGCCTCGAACAATGTATTGATCTTCTCCACCACGGTGTCCGGTGAACCCACACAGAACACGTTGTCGACAACCCACTCGAGATCGACGTCGGCCCTGTCCGCTCCGGCGTCCTTGATGAATCCGTCCATCATGCCGAATCGCCACCAGATCGGAATGAGGTAGCGCTCGAAGCAGTATCCGATAGGCCCTTCCATCACAAGCCGCTTCGCCTCTTTGTCCGTGTCCGCGACGAACACCGTCTGGGACACGTGGTAACGCGCCCGATCGGCGACGTGCCCATTGGCCTCTGCGGCGGTGGAGTAGATGTCCCAGTGCATCTTCAGAGCGTCCAGCCCGGAGAAGATCGACATCGGCCGGAATCCGCGCTCGCCCGCAAACTTCATCGACGGCGACTTGGCACTGAACCCGGTCACGGCGATCTCCGGTGCACCACCCCACGGACTGAGGTCAGCCAGCTTGTGCTGGTCATCGCCCTCTTCACCGTGCTTCTCTTCCGGGTAGCCCGCATTCCAAAAACGCCCCTCGTAGAAGAACGGCTCGCGCTTCCAGATCTTCTCCATGATCTCGAGCGATTCGCGGACCATCTCGTTGGTGAACTGCGTGTCTTCGCCATTCTTGATGCCATGAATGTACGAGGCGTCCGGATAGGCGCCGGCACCGACGCCGAGGAAGTACCGGCCCTCGAGGATCTGCGACAGCCAGCCGACCATGATCGCGAGCTTCGCAGGATTGTGGTGGGGAAGGATGTGAGCCATCGGCGCAAACTTGATCCGCTCGGTCTGGCGTGCGGCTGCTGCGATAATCAGCTCAGGGTTGGGGATGTTCTCCCAACGCTGTGATGCGTGCTCGGAGAACATGATCGAGTCGAAGCCGATCTTATCGGCCTCGATGGCCTGCTGGACGCACCAATCGAACGTCTGGCCGGCAGTTCGTTCTGGACGCATGTACGGGTGGACGATCAGTCCTGTTTCCATTGCCATTGTTCTGTCCTTTCATCGGGGGAGGGTGTTCCTGGGCGAGCACTTTGTGGCCACCGCGCCTCGCCGGGCGGGTCAGTTCAGGAGTAGAAGATGTCGTAAGCGTGTTTGGTGTCCATGTACTCCTTGACATGAATAATTTTTCCGTCGGCGATGTCGAATAAGAAGTGATACTGGTTCTGATAGATGCGACCATTGGTGAGTTCTGCGTAGGACTCCGCCTCGACGGCAACTCGGTCGCCCTGCGCGATTGCCCCTGTGGGTGTGATCTGCAGTGCGCCTTCTTTATAGATGCTCGTCACTCCGCGGAGCAGTTCACCAAAGCGTTCCTTGTCGTAGTTGCCCGACATTCCCTCGATCTGCCCGGACACCCAGTAAGTGGCATCGGGATGGAGGCAATCAAGAATGGCGTCCACATCTCCTGTTGAAAACACCTTGGCGAAATTGTTCGCGATTTCTATGTTTTGCTCGGGGGTTGTCATGAAAGATGTCTCCAGACATTGGTTCGGAAAGACCACATTGCGTGGACTGAATGCCATCGAATTATTGAAGTGCGCCGACGCTGGATTCGATTGCCGCGAGGCGCTCGACGAGTACGCGCTTGTTGATCTTGGTCGCCGACATCGGCCAATCATCGGGGTGGACGAGGTGCACCGCGCGGGGGACCTTGTACCGGGCGATCCTGCCTTGGCAGAATTCGATCAGTTCATCGGGTTCGATGCTGTGCCCCTCGCGAATTTCGATGAACGCTACGGGGACTTCGTCGAGGCGCTCGTCGGGTCGGCCGATGACGGCAGCGGTCTTGACAGATGGATGCTCACAGAGAAAGGCCTCGACCTCGATGGCCGCAACGTTCTCGCCGCCGACCTTGAGCATGTCTTTCAACCTGCCGTGGAATACGAGGCAGTCCGTCTCGGTCCGACTGTACAAATCGCCGGTATGGAACCACCCGTCTCCGTCGATGGCAGCTGCTGTCTTGATCGGATCCTTGTAATAACCTTCCGTGACGCAATATGCGCGTACGAGCATTTCTCCCGGTGTGCCTTGAGGTTGTTCGGCGCCGGTGTCGGGATCGATAATGCGCAGTTCGATCCCGGGGGCTGCCTTACCCTGAGTGCCCGATCGGTCGGCAATGGTGTCGGAACGCTCGCTGAGGGCATAGATGCCGGCGGTTTCGGTCATCCCACATGCTGCGACGAGCTCCGCGGTCGGGAACGTCCGCTGAACCTGCTCGATCAGGACACGCGGTCCGATCAGGAACATGTAGCGAAGGGAGTCGAGTGCTGCTGGGTCGAACGAGGGGTGGTCCATCAACGATTGCATCATCGCGGGGAACCATGGCCAGACGGTTGTAGGGCGCTCACGCTTCATCAGTGCGAGGGCACGACCGGGCTCGAAATATACATCGGTGACGTAGGTTCCTCCTGCGCCCATCGCTCCGATCAGAGGCGAGAGTGCGGCGATGTGGAAGAGCGGACCACCGGCCCAGCTGATGTGACGGTCATCGGTGACGAGCCGTTTGCCGGCGCGCTCGACCGGTCCCCGGGTCACCGCCTCGTGGGTGAGGACGCAGCCTTTGGGATTGGCGGTTGTGCCGGAGGTGTACAGAATTGCTGCGGCCTCGCGGACGCGGACGCGTCGCCGCACCTGATCGACCTCTTCTGGGGACACCGTTCCCGCCAGTCGGTCTAGGGTCGAGCGGCCGATGAATCCTCTTTTGCTCTCACCTTGGAGGAGCATCGCCCCGCGCAACAGGGGTGCCTCCGGTATGTGCAGGCCCGCGTCCGCGTTGGCTTCGGCCAGCGACGGAAGCGCTTCGTGCAGGACGTCGACAAAATCGACGTATGCGCGATCATCGGAGACGGTCAACAGTGCGGCGAGGTCCGCATTCGCGACGATGTATCCGATTTCGCTCGCCTTGTGCCGGGCATTGAGCGGAACGATCACACCGCCGATCAGTGCCGCGCCGAAGAATCCCTCGATGAATTCGATTCCGTTCGGGGCGAGTAGACCGATGTGGTCGCCTCGTCGTATCCCGAGCGCGAGGAGTCCCCGGGCAATGTGTGTCGCTCGTTCGAGCACGTCTGCGTAGGTGTATCGGCTGTCCGGGAAGACGATCAAGTCCCGGTCAGGGTGGCGTCGGGCGCCGCGGACCAAGAGGTCTGCAACTGGTAGCACCTCGCACCAGTCACCGTTGTCAACCATGTCGTTCCTCGCTCGATAGTGAACACCAGGGGTTCCATCGGATGCCGACGGAGGGTTCTCCGTCCGCCAGGCACTGAGCCGCGGAGCAATGCAAAGGCTCCGGGCGGAGCCGTCACCGACTCCGCGTCGATGTGGTGCCCATCACTCTGTCGATACCTCGGCGGCACGGGAACCCGTTCCACTACGCGATCCACTACGCATCTCACCGAGCGCACAGATAGTCTTGATTTTCCCAGGTCAGGACGGGCTGCTCGCTTGCTGCGAGATCAATGTCGACAGGCGTGTCACGACATGTCAGATCTTGACCCCGTAGTTGCGCGGTGTCACGATGCCACCGGTGAGGAACGATTCCTGACCAAGCGGCAGGGCACCTGGGAAGGGGCATCGTGAACGCTGACGAATGGCGCGATATACGCAAACTTCACGCCGAGGGCGCGACCATCAAAGGGATCGCCGAAAGTCTCGGTATGTCGCGGAATACTGTTCGCCGTGCGCTTGCGTACGATGAGCCGCCCGGGGACCACCGCCCCCGAAAGGGATCAGTCGCTGATGCCTTCGAATCATCGATCCGCACCGCGCTGGCCGAAGACCCCGACATCAGTATCGCCGAAGTTCACCGCACCATTGGTTGGGACAGATCGCGGAACACACTTGCCAAGTTGGTGCACCGCATTCGCGCGGAAGTGCCGAACCAGTTGGGAGAAGTAGACCCACTTCCCCACTCTGGCAGCAGTATTCCCACTTTCTCCACCGGATTCATCGGTCGAGACGAGGAGCTGTTCGCCCTTCGGAGACTCTTGGGTGCCGAGCGACTCGTTACGATTACCGGCCCCGGCGGCATCGGGAAGACCCGACTCGCAGTCCAGGCGGCGACCGACTTTCGTAGGGCATTCGCCGACGGTGTCCGCTTCGTCGAGCTGGCATCACTGAACACCGCCGGACTTCTTGCCCAGGCGGTCCTCGACGGACTCGGCATCATCGAACCCGACCGACCCGGTCACCCCGTCGAAGACATCCTGGTTCACCATCTTCGGCACAAGCAGATGCTGATCGTTCTCGACAATTGCGAGCACATCGTCGACTCCTGCGCGGACCTTGCCGCCCACCTCCTGCGCAACACCACCCAGGTCAGCATCGTCGCCACAAGTCGCGAACGACTCGCGATTCCTGCCGAGCACGTCTTCACGTTGCCACCGCTCTCAACGACCCGAAACAATGACCCGACATCCATCGGCGCCGCCCTCCAACTATTCGAAAGCCGGGCGGCCGCGGTACTTGCAGATTTCGCTCTGACCGAGAGCAACCGAGACACTGTCCGTCGAATCTGCATGCAGCTTGACGGTATCCCGCTCTCGATCGAACTCGCCTGCGCGCGTTTGAGTGTGCTCTCGGTCCGAGACCTCGAGGAGCGACTCGATCGACGACTCGAGCTGCTGACGACGGGGAACAGGTCCGGACCCGAACGTCACCGCAGCCTGCAGGCCACGGTCGACTGGAGTTACGAACTCTGCACATCGACGCAGCAAAAGCTGTGGGCCCGCTTATCCGTCTTCGCCGACGAATTCGACCTACCGATGGCGGAACAGGTGTGCAGCGATGATGAGCTGCCCGCAGAACTCATCCTCGACGGCATCTCTTCCCTGGTAGGAAAATCGCTGCTGCAACGCGAGCAGCGGGGAGAGCGGGCCCGATTCCGCATGCTCGAAACGATCCGCGAGTACGGCGCAGCCAAGCTCGGTGCGACCGAAGCCGTCGCCCTACAACTGCGGCACCTCGAGTCATGTTCGACCCTCGTCCGGTCCTCCGTCGAGTCCTGGGGGAGTTCCGGGCAACAGCGAGCCGGCGAATTGCTGCGAAGCAACCGCGCTAATCTGCGGAAGGCCTTGCAGACCGCACTCTCGGCACCGAGCAACGAGATGCTCGCCACCGCCACCGAACTAGTGTCGACCGCATGGTTTCTCTGGTCCTCCGGATTCTCGGTGCGTGAGCACCGTATGTGGCTGATGCATATTGCCGAGATAGACACCGCCCCCACCGCCCGCAGAGGCAGGCTGCTCGCAACCCTGGGGTTGGTCCAGACGATGCAAGGTGACCGGTCGGCGGCATCCGATGTTCTCGACGAATCGATCCACCTCGCTTCGGCGTGCGCGGACAACGCGACCATCGCCTTCGCGACACAAACCAAGGGCTTGAAGGAATACCTGGGTGGTGACTTCGAATCTGCTGAGCCGCTGTTCCAGGATGCCCTCACCAGGTATGAGGAGTTGCCGGAAAATACCGATCTGTTGTGGGCGCTCCATATCGAGATGGGCATGTTCTATTGCTCGATGCTCGACCCCACGCGCGCGCTCGAACACTTCGAGTTCGTACGCGTGCATTCGGAACGCGCAGGTGAGCAATGGATGCTGTCCTATGCCATCTACGGCCTCGGTCTCGCCGCCTTGGCCGATGAACGGTACGACGAAGCTCTGCGCCGTGCGATCGAAAGCCTCACCCTCAAGAAGGAGTTCGACGACGTGGTCGGCACATCGCTGGTGACTGACCTACTCAGCTGGGCAGAGGCCGCCGCGGGATCGAAGGAACGTTCGGCAGTCCTGCTCGGCGCGGCATCCCAAATGTGGGACTCGTTCGGTATGCAGCTCTACGGATCCCGGCATTGGGTGGAACGACGTGCTCAATTCGAGGCAACCGCGCGAGCCGGACTCGGAGATGAGCGGTTCGCGCAATGTCGACGCCGTGGTGCGGCGATGTCGATACCCGAGATGGTCAGGTTCGCGTTGGAGGAAGAGGTACCTGGCGTCCCCGAGGCGGACGAATTTGCAGATACGGCGCTGCTGTCACCGCGTGAACTCGAGGTTGCCCGCCTCGTAGCTGACGGACTGACGAACAAAGAGATCGCCGCCCGGATGGTCGTGTCGCCTCGAACGGTCGAGGGGCACGTAGTGCGGATCCTCCGCAAACTTGGAATGACCCGCCGCCATCAGGTAGCGACGGCCTTGCGGCCGCGGGGCATACGGTGAGCTGAATATCCTGTTAGACAGTCATAAGTGGTGAACGACGATCGTCTGCGCGATGTCGGTGTCGCCGCCCAGCCGGTTGGGGTCTCACCGTGGAAGAAGATGACCGGTCTACCGTCGATCGCGTAGCGAACCACCGATCCATGAGTGTCGGCTTTGACGGATTCGAATGGCATGTTTGAACGTCCGCGATTCCTGTGCACTTTGAAGTCGACGTTTACGTTGACGTTGACATGGCGAGCGATTTTTGCGACGCTCGTCACATCCGAGGTGTCCGGCCGGATCTGTCGAACCTTGGCCAACGTGGCCGAGTCGGCTGCCGTCGCGAACCGCCTGAGATCTCAACTCACAGCGAAGGAATTGAGCAATGAACAGACTGGACGGCAAGGTTGCACTCGTGACCGGTGCGGCACGCGGAATGGGGGCGTCCCACGCCCGGAAGTTTGTCGAGGAGGGTGCCAAGGTCATCCTGACCGATCTGTCGGATGAGGCAGGCAAAGAGCTTGCTGAAGAGCTCGGGTCGAATGCTCTTTTCGTCCATCACGATGTCACCGATCTGCAGTCGTGGAACGAGGTGGTCGAACACGGCGTTCGCGCCTTCGGTGAGATCACGGTCCTCGTCAACAATGCCGGTGTTCTCGGGCCGGTCACCCAAACCGCGGAGCTGAGCGACGCCGACTATCGGAAGGTGTGCGCGATCAACCAAGACGGCGTGTTCTACGGGATGAAGTCCGTCCTTCCTTGCATGGAACGGGCAGGAATCGGAGCTGTCGTCAACATCTCGTCCATCGCCGGAATTGCGGCCAACTACGGATTCCCCAGCCTTGCCTATGTTGCAAGCAAGTTCGCGGTACGTGGCATGACAAAGGCCACCGCGATCGAATACGGCCCGAAAAACATCCGGGTGAACTCCGTCCACCCCGGATTCATCCAGACCCCGATGATGGTGGAAGCGACCGACGAATCGGGCGGTGACGCGCTTGGTTTGATCCCGCTGGGAAGGATCGCCGAGCCTGGCGAGGTGTCCAATCTCGTGCTCTTCCTCGCATCGGACGAATCGTCGTACATCACGGGTGCCGAGCACCTTGTCGACGCCGGCATGCTCGCTCAATAGGGTTTGGGCGCCGATTCGTCGTTGCCGACCTCGGCACCGACCTCTCTGGTCGGCGAAGTCGAGCCAATCCTGAGTGAAGGGATAGGGAGCCTGTTGCGAGCCGAACGTCAGTTGTCGTGAGAAACCAGAAGGGGCCGGCGAATCGCCGGCCCCTTCGGCGTCACTGGGACCGTCGACGGCTGGCTGTCTCCAGCATCAGGTATTACTCGTCATCATTGGATCTGTACGCGTCAGTGAGCTGGACATGGTCCGCATGGGTGAGGAGGGAGGCGGCGGTCTAGCCGGGTGATCTCGACGGTGCAGTGCCGGACCGGACACAGTGCTGCGGCTCGCTGGGCGGTGTACGAGCGGTCTATGACATTCGTGGCGTACGCCGGCGAAACATCACCCGCGTGCGATCGGCACGAAGGGAGCAGCATGTCGGCGCCCTCCTCACGCACCGGGCGGTGAGGTCACAACGCGGAGGCTCCTGGATTACCCTGGGTGCCCTAGCCGAGCCTGGCCTCGACAGCACAACGAAGGGTAGGGGAGGGACGCTCTATCAGCATCCGTCCCCTACCGTTACCCGTAAGCTTCGGCGTCCGAAGACGAGCAGCGGCGCGAGTCCGACCGTCGCGTATCCGTTCGTCAGCGGATCGTGTAGTTTTCCAGATCCGGCCGTCGAGTCATCTCCCAGTATTCGACGTTGAGGAAGGGCATGACGAAGACGACGCGCCCGCGTGAGTTGCGGTAGTAGGTCGACATCCCACGGTGGGTCCAGACGGTGCGGGCGTGAGTGGTGTCGACAAGCTCGTTGTATTTGTCGTTTGCATCGGTTCGTGCGTCGATCGCCGCGATGTTCTGTTGGAACATTTCGGTCAGTAGTCCCCGGATGTAGCGCATTTGAACTTCCATGAAGAACATGAAGCTGCCGCTACCGGGGAAGGAGTTCGGGCCGCCGAGCATGAAGAAGTTGGGGAACTGGGGAACCGAGACGCCCAGATACGCTCGCGGATCGTCGTCGTTCCATGCGTCCCTCAGCGACAGCCCGTCCACCCCGCGCACGTCGAGTGAGGAGACAAAGCGAGCGGCCTCGAACCCCGTCGCCCAGACGATGACGTCGGCGTCGATCGCGGCTCCGGACGCGCTGACGAGCCCGGTCTCGGTCACGGCGGCGACCGACTCGTTGATCAGGTCGACGTTGTCCCGCCGCAGCGCCTCGTACCAGCCGTTGTCGAGCAGGATCCGCTTGCCGAACGGGGGATAGTCCGGCATCACCTTGTCGAGGAGGTCGGTACGGTCGCCGACCTGAGCGGTGATGTACCGGGTGAAGTACTCGCGGTGGGCGTCATTGCGAGCGTTGACGGACCGCTCGGGATGCTCCCACTCCGGGTCGACGCGAAGGGACTCGATAACCTTGTCGCCGAACTGCCAGAACAGCCGAATCCAGTACCAGCTGTGATAGAGCGGGCACGACTGTAACAACCGGCGAAGTTCCATGGGAATGGGCATCCGGAACTTCTCGAAGGGTGCCACCCATTGCGGGGAACGCTGAAACACCGTGAGGTGCTCGACCCGATCTGCGATGGCGGGAGTGATCTGCATCGAACTCGCACCGGTGCCGACGATGGCAACCCGCTTACCGTCGAGGTCGAGTCCCTCGGGCCAGTCGGCGGAGTGAAAACTCGTTCCACGGAAGGTATCCATGCCGGGGAGGTTCGGCGTCACCGGCCGATTGAGAACTCCGACCGCGCTGATGACGACATTCGAACGCAGAGTTTCGATCGATCCGTCAGGGTTTCGTACGTCGACACTCCACGCCCGTGACGTCTCGTCGTAGGTCGCGGCGAGAACCTCGGTGCTGTATCGGACTCGTTCGTTGCCACCGACGTCCTTGAGGACGCGCCCGAAGTATTCCTGGAGTTCGTTGCGCAGTTCGAAGTGGGTGTTCCAGTCGTTCTTGGCGAAGGAGAAGGAATACAGATGGCTGGGCGTGTCGACGCCGGCGCCGGGGTAGGTATTCTGCCACCAGTTCCCTCCCGCCTCTGGCTGCTTCTCGAGGATCACGTAGTCGATGCCCATGTCTTCGAGCTGTTGGGCCGCGGCGATGCCGGCGACGCCCGTTCCGATCACGATGACGTTGAATCCGACGGGGGGAGTGACGGGTTCGAGGGCGAGTTCGGGTGCGTTCGGCGCCGCTCGGCGCGCCAGCTCCAGAGACAGCATCGGACCGTACTGGTCCGCAACGGGCTCACCCATACAGACGCTGATCATGCGGACGGTCTGTTCGGCTGTTGGCGTCTCGATCACCGGTTCGACCCCGGACTGGAAGTCCAGGATCGCCTGCACTGCGGCCTGACGAATCTCGTCCTGGATCTCGTCGGAGAGCCCTCCCGAGTCGTGGTCGCCGAGACCCTTGCCGCGGGTGGGCCGGTAGGGCTCCTCGAGCCACTTCTCGTCCCCGGTCATCTGGTAGACCACCATCAGCAGAGCGGGAACGTTCGCGATGGAGACCGCGGTCCGTACCTCGGCCTCGCTCAGGCGATCCGGGTTGAACTGGCTCGACTCGGTCACGGCCGTAGATGGGGCGGGGCTGGCTGTCTGCATAGTTGCTACCTCTCGCGGGTGCCCGAACGTTGTAGTGGCAAAGCGCCACGCACGATGATTTGTTCAACGTTCGTGTTGATTTTCGTTGTTCTTATGGTTGCAGTCTGCGTAGACGTTTGTCAACGCTTGAGTTGAAAGCGCCGAGCGGTACGGATCGGCGTGAGGCGGGCAGAGCTGTCTACGCTGCTGTTGACACGGTGGGGTGGGTGTGGGATTCTCGCTTCCGGCTGTGCCGTGCATCACACCGGCATCGGCCGATCCCACATCTCGGTGGTTCACTGGCTCTCACCAGAACGGAATCGCAATGACTTATGCCGTTACTCCCAATTCTTCCGCGGAAAGAGTGCTCGATCTCCGTGCCTCCCGAAAGGCGCTGATCGCCGGGTCCCTCGGCAACCTCGCCGAGTGGTACGAATTCGCCATTTACGCATATATGGCACCGGTTTTCGCGCCGTTGTTCTTCCCCTCCGACAATCCGACAACGGCGATCTTGTCGACGTTTCTCGTGTTCGCGCTGGCGTTCTTCCTCAGGCCCGTCGGTGCGGTCGTCTTCGGTCGTCTGACCGATCGAGTCGGACGCCGACCTGTGCTGGCGATGATCATCGGCCTGATGGCGGTGGCTACCACGGTCATAGGTCTTCTGCCCACCCACGCCCAGGTCGGGGTGCTGGCGCCGGTTCTGCTCACCCTCTGTCGGGTGGGTCAGGGCCTGTCCGCGGGCGGAGAGATGGGTGGCGCGGTCTCTCTCATGGTGGAATCCGCACCGTCGAACAAGCGGGGCGTGTACGGTTCCTGGTCGTTCGTAGGTACAACGTTGGGGTTCGTTCTCGGTGGTGGCGTGGCAACGATTCTGGCGACCGTCCTGTCCGAGGATCAGCTCACGTCGTGGGGGTGGCGAATCGGTTTCCTGCTCGCGGCCCCGATGGGTGTCGTCATCCTCTATCTGCGGATGCGCGTGGACGAGACCCCACACTTCAAGCAGATGACAGTCGAACGCGCCGCCTCCGACGCCTCGTCGGCACCGCAGAGACGTTCCCCGGTCTATCTTCTCGTGACGATGGGCGCCGTCGTGGTGTACAACGCGGTCGGTAACACCTTCATGGTCGGGATGCCGGCGTTCTTGTCGAAAAGTTTCGAGATGTCTTTCGAACGCTCGTATCTGCTCGCGTTGATCACCGGGCTCGTCGCGGCAATCTTCATGCCGGTTTTCGGCGCCTTGTCCGATCGAGTGGGTCGCCGTCCCGTTCTGTTGTGGGGTTCGGTTGCCGTCGTGGCTCTGTCCTACCCGCTCTACGCGATGCTCGGCTTCGGTTTTCGGGGCGGATTGATCGCGCTGGCGATCGCCGGTGTGCTCATCGGTGCGGTGGGCGGGCCCATGCCGGCTTTCCTCTCGGAACGATTCCCCACACGAAGCCGTGCCACCGGAATCTCCGTCACTTACGCACTTTCGGTGGCGTTGTTCGGAGGTACGGCACCGTACATCATCACCTGGTTGGCTTCGGCGACCGGCGATCCGTTGTCCGCGGCGTACTACACCTTGGGTTGCGCCGCGGTCAGTGTGGTCGCCCTCCTCACTATTCGCGGTGTCGATCGGGAGCAGCACCGCGCGGAGCTCGAAGACTGACGACTAGCAGGTGCCCGTCTCCAGCGGAGACGGGCACCTCGGTGTTTGTCACCATGTATCGAGATACCGCCGAACCCCCTCGGCGGATCGGCTTTCCGCGCGGTCGAAGGTCCCCACGATCCATGCTCGCGTGTCAGCCGGATCGATGACGTCGTCGATTTCGAACACCGATGCCGCATTCGTGGCACGGCCCTGCGCCTCGTAGTCGGCCAGAAGGGACCGAAAGGTCTGCTCCCTCTCATGCGGGTCGTCGATCGCGTCCAGTTCTCTGCGGAATCCGAGCCGCACCGCGCCCTCGGGGCCCATCGCGCCCAGCTCTCCGGTCGGCCAGGCGAGCATCGCGTCCGGGACGCGGAAACTTCCACCGGCCATGGCCTGCCCTCCGAGCCCGTAGGACTTGCGGACGATGATCGCGCACAGTGGAACAGAGAGATTGGGGCCGGTGACGAAGAGCCGGCTGACATGCCGCACCATGGCCGTCTCTTCCGCTTCGGGCCCCACCATGAATCCCGGGGTGTCGCAGAGGGAGAGAATCGGCAGGCCGTAGGTGTCACAGAGTCGGAGGAAGCGCGCCATCTTGTCCGCTCCGGCGCTGTCGATGGCACCGCCGCGGTGACGTCCGTCGTTGGCGACGATGCCCAGTGGTCGCCCCTCTACCCGCGCCAGACAAGTGACCATTCCTTGCCCGAACATTTCTCGCAGTTCGAGGACTGAGTCGTCATCGGCGAGGGTGTGGATGAGTGCACGAATGTCGAACACCCGCGATCGTCTCTCGGGTACGGCGTTGCGTAGCCGGCGTTGATCGGCGCAGGACCATTGCCGGGTAGAGCCCTGGAAGTAGCCGATGTACTTCCTGGCAACGGCCACGGCGGCAGCCTCGTCGTCGATGAGAACATCGACAACACCGTTGGCCGCCTGGGCCGGAGCGGGCCCGATCGCCTCGGGCGCGAACACCCCCAGGCCTCCGCCCTCGATCATGGCCGGACCACCCATTCCGATGTTCGCGTCGCGGGTTGCAATGACGACGTCACATGCGCCGAGCAGCGCGGCGTTACCCGCGAAGCAACGTCCGGACGCAATTCCCACTGTAGGAACATGCCCGTTGAGGCGACCCAACGCAACGAAGGTCCCCAAGTCCATCCCGGTCGCCTTGGCCTGGTTGTCGGTGTCCCCGGGACGTCCACCACCGCCTTCGGCGAAGATGACCACTGGAGAGCCCCGTCGCCGGGCGAGTTCGAACATCCGCTCGGCCTTCTTGTGGTTCTGCAGCCCCTGGGTGCCCGCCAACACGGTGTAGTCGTAGGCGAGCGCGGCGACGTCGGGGACTTCTGCGCCGAGTCCGGACGCGTTCACTCGGCCGAAGCCAGCGACGAGACCGTCGGCGGGGGTATTGGCTTCCAGGTCGTCCAGGGACCGTCGCCGACGCTGTGCGGCGATGAGAAGCGGTCCGTATTCACGAAAGGAGCTGGGGTCGAACAGGTCCGCGAGGTTCTCTCGTGCGGTGCGTTTGCCGGCATCGTGCCTTCGTGTGATGGCATCGGGGCGGGCGAAGTCGAGCCCGGCCTCGTGGCGGCGTTTGATGTCGGCGACATCGGCGCGGGTTTCATCCGGATCGGGCAGTTCGGGTGGGGCGCTCGTGGTGGCCTCCGACGTGCCGTCGAGAGTGGCGAGGGTTGCGACTGTCGCTCCCTCGGCGACGCTGTCGCCGACCATGACCGTCACCCTCCCCAGCCTGCCGGCCGACGGGGCAATGATTTCGTACTCCATTTTCATCGCCTCGAGAACCGCTATCGGGTCGCCTCGCTCGACCCACTGCCCGCTTTCGGCGGCGACCGCCACCACCGTGCCGGCCGATGGTGCGAACAGTTCGGCCGCGTGGGTGCCCTCGGCCGCCGGCGCACGTGCGAGCAGGTGCTCGTCGACGAAGCTGGTCGTCATCGCACCCTGTCGAATTCCGGGGTCGGCCAGCACCGACCGAAGCAAGGCCACGTTCGTCGGTACTCCCTCGACGACGACTTGGCTCAGTTGCGCCTCGAGGTGATCGAGAACATCGGCCAGGCCGACGTCCCGGCGGTGAACGATGATCTTGGCCAGGAGCGGGTCGTAGTCGTTGGTGGCCTCCATACCGGTGTGGCCGTGAGTTTCCACGCGAATACCCGGCCCGGCGGGCAGATCGAACTGGGTGATCTGCCGTGATGTGGTGGCCGCGGGTTCGAGGGTGACTCGCGCTTCGACAGCGATCCCGCGCGGGCCACCGATCGACTCCTGAGACAGACCCTGGTCCGTCAGCGACACCCCGTCCGCGAGCGCGAGCTGGGCGGCGACGAGGTCGACACCCGTGATCTCTTCGGTGACGCCGTGTTCGACCTGCAGCCGAGGATTTCCTTCGATGAAGTAGTACAGGTCGGGGGAATCGGCGTCGACGAGGAACTCGAAGGTACAGGCACCTCGGAAGCCGGTGGCCCGTGCGAGGGCGAGTGCGGACTGCAACAGAGCCGACCTCGTCGTGTCCGGCAGGTTCGGGGCCGGTGCAATCTCGATGAGCTTTTGATGGCGGCGCTGGATCGTACATTCGCGGTCCCACAGGTGTATTGGCTCGCTGACACCATCGCCGAGCACCTGCACCTCGATGTGCCGTGCCCGCGGTAGATACCGCTCGACATAAACGTCCGCTTGCCCGAAACCGCGCAGCGCCTCGGACCTGCATCGCTCCAGCGCACGGTCGAGGTCCGCGGCGCAGGTGACGACACGTATTCCGCGGCCGCCGCCGCCACCGAGTGCCTTCACGATGACGGGTGCACCCGATTGCGCGTCCATGAAGGCCAGTGCCTCCGGAAGACCCGTTGCGCCACTCGTCGCAGGAAGGACGGGAACTCCGGCCTCCTCGGCCAGCGCCCGTGTCGCTGCCTTGTCACCGAAGAGCCTCAGAGTTTGGGAGTTGGGCCCCACGAACGTGATACCTGTTCGCGCACAGGCGTCCGCGAGATCCGGATTCTCGCTCGCAAAACCGTACCCGGGATGGAGCATGGTGCATCCGGACGTGTGGGCTGCGCGCACTATCTGCTCGATGTCGAGGTAGGCGGCGGCACCGCGCCCCGGCAGTAGGCGCGCCTCGTCCGCCGCTCGCACGTGGAACGCATCAGACTCGTCGCCATCATGTACCGCGACGGTGTGAAAGCCGCGGTCGCGGGCGGTGCGGATGATCCTCAGCGCGACTTCGCCGCGGTTGGCGATGAGGAGGCCGGGCAATCGCTTTTCCTTCATTGTCACTGAACCCCGTCCCCTGGGTGGTCCGATTACGCCGTGGAGGGCGTGTGCCCGCCCAGCGTCGCAGTGACCGTCTCGGCCGCCGATATCAATCGATCGCGATACTGCTCGACCACCGCTCCGGACAACTGGCGGGGGAGTTGGTAGAGACTCAGCAAGAGCACTGGCTGCCCGTTCTTACCGAATACCGGAGCACTGATGATCCGGACGTCATACGGTGCTGCCGGATCGATCTCGGCAGGTTCGTATCCCTCGAGGCTCAGTCCGCGGGCGGCTTCGGTAACGTCGGCTGCCAGATCACCCGTGGCCCCGGTCAGCGGCAGACGCGCAACAGCACCTTCGAAGCGCACCTGGGCGTCGCTGCGAAGCACGAGCGACCAGCCGCGGTCGCGGACGCGGGACACTGCCTGCACGAGCAGGTCTCGATCGAGCGTCTCTCCACCACGTCCGATCCATCTGTCGAATTCGCGTCCCTCGGCCCACGCCATCAGTGGTAATGCGAGGGGGGGTACGAAGGGCATCCGCTGCCCGAGGCGGATGTGCGGAGACGTGTGAAGAGCGCTTGACATGCTGCTGCCGACCAGGACCAATTGATCCCTGATCGCGACCGAGGCGCAGCACTCCACTCCCAATTCGTGAGCGACCGCGTCCATCTCCGGGCGGGCCTGATCGACGATGCTCAGCGGCCGCAGCAGATCAGCCTCACCGGGGGCAGTGAGAGAAGTCGACGAGAAGCACCCGTAGCCACCCTGGAAGAAGATGAGTGGTGAGTTCGCCTCATCGACCTCGAGAGATGTGACTCGGCCGATGACCAGGAAGTGGTCACCGGCGTCATGGATCGTGTCGATGGTGCAGTCGATCCACGCGATCGAATCGTGGATACGCGGATTGCCGTGCGGTGTCGGTGACCAGGAAATCGCCGCGAATTTGTCCGAGCCCTTCAGTGCCAAACTACGGCAGACATCCTGCTGACCGGCGCCGAGCACATTGACGCAGAAGCGGCCGGCTTCGCGGATCTTCGGGAAGGTACTCGAGCTCTTGTCCGGGAGAAAAGCAACCAGTGCTGGATCCAGCGACACCGAGGTGAAGGAACCGACGGCCATGCCGACCGGCATGCCCGCGGAATCGGTAGAGGTGATAGCCACCACGCCCGTCGGGAAGTGGCCGAGCACGCTACGGAAATGCCCCGGATCGATCACTGTGGTGGGCTCGGTGAGTGTCATCGGGTCATCCTTCTCGGCGTCAGGGGATTGCCTGAGCGGGTGCGTGGGGTCTGGCTGGGGGTTCTTCGATTTTTGCCGGGTGGGTTGGTGCGGTCAGCGTCTGTCTCGTCGAGGTGTCAGAGGAAGCGGCGCCGACTTCAGGTAGTCGCGATGTCTCCGTCCGTCGCATGTGACGTGCATCGCTCTACAAGATGATGGTCCACCGATCACGACTCGCTGTCAACTATAGCGTTGACTAAATTCTACGAAAATGTTGACAGACCATTCGAGTCGCGGTTGATCCGGTGTTGCATCTTGACGTGCTGAGATGCTGATGCAGAGATCGGTAGGGGAGTGGAGGGCAAGTACTCGCTGTGTCTACACAAGCGTTGATAATCGGTGTAGATTCTTGGTAGCTTCTCGTCTAGGGCGCCGCAGTACAGCTCCGCCCCAGACATGCCTGGCGCCGAGAACTCGCTCTCGCCACTGGCTGCCCCGTCACATGGAGGAAAAACACAATGACTACCAGTGCACTCTCGAGTCGAGAACTGACCGAGCTCCTCGAGACCCAGAAAGTTGAACGAGTGCTGTACGACTACGCGTACTACCTCGACATGAACCAGCCCGACGATCTCGCGGCCCTGTTCACCTCAGACTGCTACGTCGCGTACGGACCCGACTTCGGCGCCGAGGGACGTCAGGCCTATCGGAAGACCCTCGACGGAATCGGCACTTTCTTTCGCGCCACCAGTCATCACGTCTCCAACGTCGTGGTCGACTTCGATGAGGAGCTGCGCACCGCAACCGTCCGGTCGGTGCTGTACGCGTGGCATCAGTACACCAAGGAGGGCAAGCGGGACGGTCACTTCTTCGGCCAGTACCACGATGTCCTGGTGCGCGACGATGAGCACGGTTGGCGCTTCACCCGGCGCGAGCTGCGTGCCGCCGGAGTCGTCGACTTCCACGTCAAGAAGCAGATCCCGATCGGGCGTGCCTCGGCATGACCGCGCCCACCGGTACCGCCGCAGTGGACACCGAGTACGAGTACCTACGCATTGAGCATCGCGGGCCGATCAGCTGGATCGTCCTCGACCGTCCGGACAAAGCGAACGCGCTCTCGAATGCGCTCCTCGGCGAGTTCAGTGACGCGCTCGAGCAACTCGCCACCACCGGCGGACCCGTCGTGGGGATCCGCGGTGAAGGCAAGGGCTTCTCCGCCGGCTACGACATCGACCAGGTCGGCGAATACACCACCACGAAGGACCCGGTCTCGGATCGGGAACGGCTGGCGCGCAACGTCAACCGTTACCTGGCGATTTGGGACCACCCGAAGCCGGTGATTGCCGCAGTCCACGGCTACTGCATCGCGGGTGCCACCCAGATGTGTGTGTTCACCGATCTCACAATCGTGGCTCACGATGCGCGCATCGGCGAACCGGCCGTGCCGCTGGGTGGGGGATACATCGCCCCACTGTGGGCGCCGCTGGTCGGACCCAAGCGGGCGAAGGAACTCGCCTTCATCGCCGGCAACTCGATCGACGGTGACACCGCGGTCGCGTGGGGTTGGGCCAACCGAGCCGTCCCGGCGGAAACGCTGATCGAGACCGTCGAACGATTGGCCGCCCAGATAGCGAAGATTCCCTCCGATCTCCTGCGCATCAAGAAGCTGTCGGTCAATCGCGCAATGGAGGCCATGGGGGTACGCACCGCAGCGCAGGGCGGCGCAGAAATGGATGCGCTACTGCATCTGTCGCCCTCGGTGGCGGAGGTGCGGGCCTTCATCGCGGACGTCGGCCTGAAGGCAGCCATCGCCTCCTACCGCGCCCCGGCCGATCTCCCTCCCTCCTCTTCATCAACACCGTCAGGAAAGGCAACACCATGACCAGCGGAGTAACGTTCACCCGCGACGGCCACATCGCCCGCGTCACACTCGACCGGCCCAAAGCGCTGAACTCGATCAACGCCGAAATGGACCAGGCTTTGTACGAGGCGTGGACCGAAATCAATAACGACCCCGACCTGTGGGTGGCCGTGCTGTCCGCCTCCGGCGAGAAGGCGTTCTGCGCCGGCGCCGACGTGAGCGGCGGCACGGAAGGCGACGGACGCAGAATGGCGCTCGGCGGTGGACTCACCGGCGTCGGCGGCCCCCTGCTGAAGCTGCGCAAACCTCTCGTCGCCGCTGTGCAGGGCTATGCCATCGGCGGCGGATTCGAGCTGGCAATGTGCGCGGACGTCATCGTGGCAGCGGACAACGCCAAGTTCGGCATGCCGGAAACGAAGGTCGGGATCATCGGCGAGGCAGGCATCATGCACCGCGCGATCCGGCAACTCCCGCATCACATCGCCATGGCGATGATCCTCACCGGTGACCGCATCACCGCCGTCGACGCCGAACGATACGGACTCGTCAACGAGGTCGTCGCACCCGAGCAACTCGATAAGGCCGCCGACCAGTGGGCCGAGCGAATTGCGGCCGCATCTCCACTCGCGGTACAGGCAGCCAAGGATGCCGTACTGTCCCGACTGGACTGGCCCCTGGAGATCGCATTGGCGACCCGCTATGAGCCCATCGAAGCCTACGCGGCCAGCACCGACCGGCTCGAGGGGCGAGCTGCGTTCGCCGAGAAGCGAAAGCCGCAGTGGACCGGTCGGTAGCCGAGCGGTGGACGTGCCGCGGGACGAGATGCAGTCACGTACTCGCGGCACCCCTTCTCGCCGGGGGCGAAATTCTGGGTGGAATTAGCCGGAACTGACCAGCGCGCCTTCGAAGAACAGGGCGCAGAACGCGTCGATGGTCTGTTTGGCGTCCACCCTGTGCGCGCCGGGCTTGAGCCACCGATGGGTCCAGTTGATCATGCCAAACAACGCTTTGGCCATCAGCGCAGTCGGAACGTCCTCACGGAAGGTCCCTTCCGCGACCCCCTGCTCGAGAACACCGGCGACGATCGACTCGAACCGCTTGGTTTTTCGCAGCATATCCTTCGCCCACGGCGTCGACTGGAACTCGAGCTTCGCCATGTCCTCCTGGATGTAGAGGTACACGTAAGGATAATTGTTCTCGTACGAGAGCATCTGCAGTTCGACCAGGCGGCGGAGCTTCTCCGGGGCGTCAACGTCCAACTCCGCGACCTCTGCTGCAGCACGGAGGTTTTCGTCCAGAACGCCGGCCACAACATCGTGGAACAGCGCCTGGAACAACTCCTTCTTACTGGCGAAGTAGTAGTAGATCGACGCTCGGTCGGTACCGAAGCGCTCTGCAATGTCGTTCAACGTGGCGGCGTCGTAACCCTTCTCTTGAAAAACATCAGCCGCCGTCTGCAAGAGTTCACGGCGCTTCGCTTGATAGCTCGGGCTACTATCGTTCTGCGCACTACGGCGGCGCCGGCTCATCCCGCTGCTTCTCGTCACTGGTGTTCTGGCCACACAGGGGATGCTACGCGGCAAGCGAAAAGAAATCTATCAACGTCGACGTAAATCAACTTCAACGTTGACGCAATACGTGTTGTCGCATACCGTAGAACGACGAGAGACCCGAGCCATCGCGGGCCACTCGACGGCGAGCGCCGCCTCCACCCGACTTCAAGAGGGGGCCGACATGAGATGTGTCGACGTCAGCGGACGCATCCTGGCCGTCGGAGGTGTGGTGTGCGGTATGCGCCGCAATCCCCATCAGGCTCCCGCCCGATCGCAAGCAAGCAACCTCGCCGAGGTACTCCCGCGGACGGCCCTCGTGTGTGGACAGTTCGCCACGCGACAGTTGCAGGCCGACGCGGCGGAGACCCTGCGCACGGAAGCCGTCCCACAGTGATCGAATCCGACGACCCTCCCGACCCCGCGCCGCCACCAATCGGCAAAGAACTCACCCTTGCCGACCTCTACGCCGTCGCCGACGCGCACTTGCGCGAGGTCGACGACGGAGAACCCTTGGATCCCCTGACCCGTACCTTCATCGAACTCGCCGTGCGGTCGTCCGTGACTACGCTGGACATCGAGGGGGCCAAACGCCACATGCAGACGGCGCTGGACCTGGGGGCAACCGCCGATCAAGTGCACGAAGTCCTCATGCTGGTGTCCGGACTAGGGGTGCACACCCTCTTCGAAACAACCGGGCACCTGTACGCTCTCGCCTCTGAACGGCAACAGGTTCCAGCGGATTCGGTGCTCGATACCGACCGACATCGACTATGGGAACGATTCGTCGAAAACGACCCGTACCGGCAACGCCTCGAGGACGAGATACCTGGATTCCTCCACGCCCTGATCCGAATCTCCCCGCAAGCGTTTGCAGCCTTCTGCGAGTACTGCGCCGTTCCCTGGCAGACCAAGAACCTGCGCGCGGTCACCAAAGAACTCATCGCCCTCGCCGTGGACGCAACGCCACACCATCGCTACCTCCCCGGCCTGAAACTGCACCTACGTAATGCGATCGAACTCGGTGCCGGCCGCAAGGGCATACGCGAAGCGCTCCAGATCGCCGCGCATTCCCCTCCGCACAGGGGCGTGCGCTGACTGTGAGGCACCATCAGGGGTGGCTGAAACGCGAACACTGTGGATCGCCCGCGTGGCGTGGTCGAGGCGGACTACGGGGCGTCCACGCGCACAGATGGAGGGAAATCCCTCAACCCACGGGCGCCCGCCGTTGGGGGCAACCGGTCGTGGCAGATGGTCCGAATACGCTGTCGAGTCGCCGCAGATGTGATGGAGCGGTCAGAGTCTAGGATGCGCGCCAGTCTTGCGAAGTACTGCCTCGGGTTCAGGCCGAACTCGTCGAAGATCAGTCGATTCGACCCGCCACCGTACGGGTGCCAGCGAAGCGCGAACTCCAGCATTGCGCGTTCGAAACGGTCTTGGCTATCGCCGAGCATCATCGACTCCAGTCGGTGGGCAATGTTGAAGCGCGCGCAGGCGTAAGCCGACAGACTTCGGCCCGGTCAGGTCGACCTCAGCTGCACGCCGGCGCGGAAGCGTTGGGGAGAAGCGTCCGGGTGTGTCGAACATCGTCCTCGAGCGCGGCAACGAGTTCTTCCTTCGAGGCGAAGGTCGATTGGCCGCGAATCCAGTGGTCGAGGTACACCGTGACCTCGAGGTCGTACAGATCTTCATCGAAATCGAGCAAGTGAGCCTCCAGCAGCCGCGTTCCCACACGGCCGTAGAAGGTCGATCGGCGACCGATAGAGACCGCAGCGGCGATGGACCTGCCGTCGGGGAGCACGCAGCGACCTGCCCACACACCGTCGACGAGGCGCACTTCGGAAGAAGCGCCACTGCCTTCTGTGTCGAGTTCGAGATTTGCGGTCGGGAACCCGAGTTCACGACCGCGCTGGTCACCATGTCGCACAAGCCCTGTGACGATATGGCTGGTGCTCGCTGAGGTGCCGACCTTCTCGATCACGGCCGAGCCCGAATCGGATTCGGACAGCACCGAGGCCTCGATACCCATGATTTCCAGGGTCCGGCGCAGATCGGCCGGCGGGTCCAGCAGCCGCGGCGACGAGATCCCGAGTTCACGGATCACCTGCGCGACGTCTGCATTCCGGTCCACGCGTCTACGGTCCTGCTGCTGCGCGGTAAGGGTGTACGAATCGAGGCCGTTCGTGTTGCGCTCGATCAGTACGACACCGTCGCCATGGGTGGCTATATGCGCGAACAACGCCTGAAGGTCAGGGTCCGCGTCGTCGGCATGCGGCGCGAAGTCCGATTCCCGGTGAACGTGAATCCAGGGAGCGTCCGCGGTGTTGGGACGTCCGATTCGGTAGGCGATGTAATCGGTGCCGGTCGCGTCGCTTCGAAATCCGGAAGTGAGCAGGGCACCGTAGGGGCTCTTCCGGGTGACGGTGAAGGTGCATCGGACATGCAGTTCGACTACACGGCGGTAGATGACGACGTCGTCCGCAGATACCCAGGTCAATCGGTGTGCCCGGGCGAATGCGCGGGATTCGTCGTCGTTTGCGATGCGGGTGGGATCTTTCTCCGAGACAAGCGCAGCGAAGGCGCCGACCGGGTGCAGACCGGCTGCGCGAGCGAGGTCCGTTACGACTTCCGCGGGACCGCGAGTCTCGAGTACTCCGTTCTCGCGCGCTCGGGCCGGCACGACATGGCCGGGACGGGTGAAGTCGCCAGCCGCGCTGTCGGGACTGGCGAGCGTTGCGAGGGTGCGAGCCCGGTCGGCAGCAGAAATCCCGGTACCCACCCCGACGATCGCATCCACCGAGACCGTGTACCAGTCGTTAGCTCGCTCGGGGATCGTTCCCACCATCGGTGGCAACCCGAGACGATCGCAGACACGGCGGGTCACCGCCGCGCAAACGAAACCCGAGCTGTGTCGGACCATCGATGCGAGCGCGGCTGGGGATGCCTTCTCAGCCGCCAGGAGAAGGTAGCCGTCCGGATCCCCGCCGGCACTGCCCGTGAGCACAACGGCGCGGCCAGCGGCGAGGTCGGACAGCGCTTGCTGGACTCGGGTCATCGAATTACTCATGCGTGCATCTCCAATCTGGGGGGGGGGCGGCGGCCGGCGTTCCCGCCTCGCTCGCTTGTCGCGGACGGCGCACCGCGTTCCTCTGTGACGAGGATCGCAGCTGTACCCACGTTTGTCAACGTCAACGTAGATGTGGGAAGGTAGTGGTCGTCTTCGTTGGTCGCGAGTCCGCCTTTGACCAGCGGTCCGGGTACGAATCACGACCGCGACGATCGGGGCCGTTGATCGGACTGAACCGGGGCGTCGATCGACGTCGTCGGATTCGGGGTCGAGGCAGGCGAGGTGAACATTCCTGCGGAGGCGAGGGGCCGCACGATGACAAGGACCTCACGGCGATTGATGAATCGATACCCTCGGTCGCCGTGAGGTCCTGCCCTCGCCAGTGGCGTTGTGCCGCTGTCCGAGTGGCCCGCTTAGCCGGTGGACCACCGCAGCGGAACCGAGGTCATGGAGCTCACGATCCCTGACTGGAAGCCCACCCTCGACGGGTCGGACACCTCGAAGTCGGGAATCTGTGTCAACCACTCTTCCAAGGTCGTCTGGATTTCCACGCGCGCTAAATGCGCTCCTGCACAGTGGTGCACGCCGTGACCGAACGTGATGTGATCAATTTCTTCACGCCGGAAGTCGACATCCATCGGGCACTTGTTCTTGCGGTCGTCGAGGCCGTAGAGCACGGTCGGCAGCGCCACCATGTCGCCCGATTTCAGGTCCACGCCGTCGACGGTGATGTCCTTCTTGATCAGCCGGGCATCGGATACCAACCCGAAGCGCCGCAGCAACTCCTCGGTGGCGGTCGGAATCAGCTGCGGATCGGCGACAAGGGCGCGCCGCTCCTCGGGATGCGTGGCGAGGAAGTGCATCGTGAAGCTCAGAAAGTTCACCACGGTGTCCAGCCCGGCCAGCAGCAGAAGGCCGCAGATCTTCAGGGCCTCGTCCTTGGTAATCGGTCGACCGTTGACCTGACTTTGCACCACGGTACTGATCGCATCGTCCCCCGGCTTCTCCATGCGAGCGTCGATGAAGGGAGACAAGTACTCGAAGAAGAGATCGATTGCCTCACCCATACTCATCGAGCCGTCGGGCCTAGTCATCTGGTCCCCGATGTACTTCAACTTCGGGGCATCACTCAGCGGAAGGTCGACGATCATGAGGAAGATCCTGATCGGGAAGACCTCCGCGTACTCCTTGGTGAAGTCGCAACTGCCTGCGGCGCGGATCTCCCGAATCAGTTCCCGCGCGGTTTCCCTAATATCGTCGCCGATGCGATCGATGGTATGGGGTCCGACGCTCGCGTTGAGAATGCGCCGGTACGGTCGCTGCTCGGGCGGGTCCATCGAGGTGGGGATGAAACTGTACTCTTCGCCCGCCTCGCGGGGCAGGAAGGGACATTCGCTCGAAAAGTGCTCGAAGTCTGTGAACATCTGCTGGATCAGTGAGCCCCGCGTCGCGATCCAGTGCCCGCCGTTGTGGGGGGTCCACACAAGATCGCGCATGCCGGGATCTTGCAGGTGCTTCCACGCCTCCTGGGCGCCCTGGTCGATGTGGGGCGGGTTGTACATGTCGAAATCAACGACCCGCTCCGGTGGAACATTCGTCGGCAAGTCGCTTGCGGGTGTCGTACTGATTGTTTCGGGTGCTGGCCCCATTGTTCGCTCACTTCCGCGATAGCTTATCGGTGATGTTGAACTGCTTCGGTCTCTGGTGCGGTCTACCTCGAGGTGGTGCTATTTGGAGCTCAGAGGACCCGTCCCTGCCAGTTCCCCTCCATCGATAATGAATTCGGCTCCAGTGACAAAGCTGGACTCGTTGCTGGCGAGGTAGATGATCAGCTGCGAAACCTCCTCGACGTTGCCCATTCGTTTCATCGGGTTGAAGTCCGCCACATCCAGGTCGGCATTCATCGGCGTCGACACAGTTCCAGGATGGACGGAGTTCGACCGGACGCCGTGCTGAGCCAATTCGAGCGCGACCGACTTGGTCAGACCACGCACGCCGAACTTGGAGGCCGTATAGCCGTGTAATTCGGCGATGCCCTGGAAGCCGGCGGTCGACGAGATATTGATGATGGACGACGGGGCGGACGAGATCAGCGCCGGCGTGGCGGCCTTGACGCCGAGGAACGGCCCAGTCAGGTTCACGGCGATGATGTCGTCCCAGTCCTTCGTCGAATAGTCGGTCAACGACCCCATATTGACGATGCCCGCGTTGTTCACGAGGACGTTCAGCTTTCCGAACGTCGTCATGGACAGGTCGACAGCGTTCTGCCAATCGGCGTAACTGGTGACGTCAAGCCGTGTGTAGACGGCCTTGTCCGCTCCCAGTTCCCGTGCCAAACTTTCGCCGTCGTCATCGAGGATGTCGCCGATGACGACCTTCCCGCCCTCGGCGACGATCGTTCGAGCATGGGAAGCGCCCATGCCTCGTGCGCCGCCGGAGATGAGTGCGACCTTGTCCTGCATTCTCATATGAACTCCTTCACCTGGTCTGTCGGGGAGCGGGTAGCCGCTCGGAACTGTCTGTTGCTTGTCGAGTCGGCTGACTACCACTGGGTCGGGGCGACTTCGACAATGATTCCGTCGAGGTGGTCGTGCATCGCGATTTGGCAGCTCAGCCGGCTGTTGTCCTGCACGGGGGAGGAGGCGCATTCGAGCATCTCTTGCTCGTTGGAATCCATTGGGGTGAGCTTGTCGAGGAACTGCGGGTCTACGTAGATGTGGCAGGTTGCGCAGGCGCCGCTGCCACCGCAATCTCCGACGATCGAGCGGATGCCGTGACCGACCGCAGCCTGCATGAGAGTTGTTCCGGACGCGATGCTCAGGTCATCGCGGTCGCCGTCGGGGGTGATGAAGGTTACTTGTGCCATGGCCGGTGAGCCTCCTAGATTCTGGCTGTGGAGCTTGAGATTGACGGTTGTGCCGAATTGACCAAGTCCCGCAGCGAAATATCGCTCGCTGCAAGCAGGTCGGCGGCCACAGGGATTCGTTCTGCGATAAGTCTTTTCGAGATGTTGAAATCGGCGGGTCGATTGATTGTGTCCACCGCGAGAACTCGGTCGCCCACTACGTAAAAGGCGCTGAAGGATCGATCGTCGGGCCTTCCGCGTATCACTAGGCGGTCGTACCCTTCCGACAAGCCGACCATCTTCAGATTCAGGTCGTACTGATCGGACCAGAACCATGGAGCACCATTCGGGCGGGTCGGCTTGTCGCACAGTACGGCAGCGGCCTTTCGCGCCTGTTCGAGTGCGTTGGGCACCGACTCGACACGGACGTAGCGGTCGTACAGATGGCTGTACTGGCGAACACAATCTCCTACAGCCATGATGTGGGGATCGGTGGTGCGAAGGTCGTCGTCGACCACGATCCCGTCGTCGACCTCGAGGCCTGCTGCTGCGGCCAGTTCGCTGTTCGGGATCAGCCCAATTCCGACGATAACCAGATCGGCAGCGAGTCGTGTGCCGTCCGAGCAGCGAACTGCTTCGATGCGGCCGCCTTCCCGGGTGGTCTCCAGCCCCTCTACCAGGCAGTCGGTAACAATGTTGACGCCCGCCTCCCGATGTACGGACTCGTAGTACTCGGAGACCGGTTGCGCAGTGACGCGAGCGAGTACGCGGGAGGCAGCCTCGAGCACGATCACGGTCATGCCCGCCTTCACGGCGGCTGCTGCCACTTCCAAGCCGATGTATCCGGCACCGACGATAACGACCGTACGTTGGGGCTGAAGTTCACCTCGAAGCGCGTCCGCATCTGCCCGGGTACGGAGATAGTAGAGATTCGAAGGCTTCTGAGGAAGGGCATCCGCGACAGGCAGCGTTCGCGGTCGACCGCCTGTTGCGAGAACCAGCTCGTCGTAACCGATCTCGGTTCCATCGGACATCGCGACTTTGCGGTGCTCACGGTCGATCTCCCTAGCGTGATGGCCTGCGTGGACGGTGATTTGATTCTTCTCATATGCCACGGCGCCACGCAGGTGCAGTGATTCTGCTGCGACCTCGCCCTTGAGGTACGCCTTCGACAGGGGTGGTCGATGGTACGGCTGAAATCTCTCGTCACCCAGTAGCGTGATCGGGCCCTCCCATCCGGAGGTGCGTGCGGCAAATGCCGCTTCGGTACCACCGCAGCCGTTGCCTATGACGAGCAGGTGTCGGTCCGACATCTGAAAGGCTCCTTCTATGTTTTCTTTCGCGCCCGAACCGAGCACAAGAGCGAGATCCGCCAGGTGTCGGATGGTGCTGAGTTATCCGAGAAGCGTTCCTGCTCCGTGCTCAGCGCGGTGACGTTGAGGGCTTACAGAATGGTTGATCTTTTCGTATCGAGTGCTTGCCCGCGATTGCGTCTCAATCGGCCACGTCAGCGCACTCGCTGAAAATACGAACACATCCACTTGCGGCTTGGAACCGGTTGTGGATCGTTCTCATCGACGTTCCTTACACTGATCGAAAGCAGTTCTGGTACCCCTCGGCCCTGACATCCACACGTAGTTGTTGCTGTCTGCGTCGGCAGGAATAAGCTGGTTCCCTAGACGCTAAGCGCGTGCTGACGGCATTTCACCGTGCTGGCGGCACGTAGAAATCGGACCCTTTTGGTCTGTGCGCCCAATCACAGCTGTCAGCGTTTGTGGCTCAAGTCATACCGTATGGCAGCGTCTGCTACCTACGAGCGTTGGGATTTCCGGAAGCGACGGACCGGAGTTGTCGTGCGGCACGTAATACCTCGGGGTGGCAGTCACGTGATTCCGCCCGCTCGGCCGTGCTGGAACGAGGGCAACTCGAGTGGAGGGGGAATGCGGGCCAGGTCGCCGTGGCGGCCGAGGCCTGGGCAGTTTGGCGAGGTCGAGGAGACCGACGGTCCTGCCGGCTGAGAGGGAGGGAGTAACACTCCCTGGGCCCGTCATCCATTGAGGTGACTTCATGGACGGTCGATGTCTCGACCGGGCTAACGCAGGGCTAGGCCAGGGTTAGACCTGCATAGGGCAGCTCCGCTGCGGCGGCATTGTGTGCCTTGGCCAATAATCCGGGCCGTCAGGACGGGTCCGCGGCGAGCACGGTCCCCCCAAGCCAGTAGCACAGCTCCAGTGCGTTCTCGAGCTCAAGGCGTCCGTCGCGCACGTTCCGGCCGAGCTGATCTTCGATCTTGTGAATCCGGTAGACGACGGAGTTCTTGTGCATGTGCAACGCAGTTGCGGCGGCAGCGTAACTCCCACCAGTGCGGAGGAATTCGCGCAATGTCGTGCGTAGATCCTCGCTCGCCGGGTCACTAGCTGCCAACGGACCCAGAACGTCGGCCACCCAGGCGCGACCGGCGCTGAGGTCACTGCACATCAGCGCGACCGCGCCAAGCTCGGCAATGGAAAAGATCCGTGGGGCCGGGACACGTGCGACCTGGGCAACAGCGCGGGCTTGATTTGCCTGCGAGTGAGTGCGGACGAACCCGGCGACCCCCTTCTGGGGTGCACCAACAGCTACGGAAACCGGCAGCTCCCAACTTGCAGTGATCGCTGCAAACTTCGCGTGGTCGACATTATTCTGTCCTCCGAGCGGTAACCATGCCCACCCCGTGTGCTCGTCGCGTGGCTCGAACAGCGGATGGCCGCGGATGCCTAGTGGTGTAGCGAGAGCGGTCACTGCTTCTTCGAGGTGGCCCAGCTCGTCATCCGCCCCTTCGCCCCGTTCGGCCCAGACGATCATGCCGAGATGGTATTGGCTGAGACGGTAGCCCAGTGCTGCCTCGGCCGCGCCAATGTCGATAGGTCGGTCTCCCAGTATGTCGCTGATCCGTGCGGAGCGGGAGGCGCTGCGGCGCTGCCGCCATGCGTCGCGCTCAGCCTCATACGTTGTTAGCAAATCTTTGGCGATCAGGTTGACGTGTGCTGATACCAGCCTCGTGATCTCCAGTGCAGCCTGCGCGGTTACGGTCGCGTCGTCACTGCGGACCGCCAGCTCCTGGAGGCACCAGCGAACAACGCTGTCTTGGTACAGGCGGTAGGCGTGCTCAAGCGCAGTGATCGGAACTTCACGTTGAGCGAGCAGTCGGGCAAGCTCATTGGCAGGTTCGGACGGATCAACCTGATCGATCTCGATGTCGTGCCGAAGAATTCGCATGGTGATGGCGAAGTTGTGTGCGGCGCCTGCGTTCAGCTGCTCAACGATGTGCTCATCGGCGGTGAATTCGGCGATCTCGGACGTGAGTCGTGTGACGATCTCGCCCGCAATCTCCAAAAGACTCCTGTCCGCGGCCCTGGTGATGGCGAGGACCACTTCCTGGACACCGGTGGCCGAAGATGCCGTCCAATTGTCGCCGCCGTTAGTTCTCATCATTCGCCCCACTCACTTCTCGAACATGTACCAAGATTACGAACACCCGTACCGACGTGGGTCGATGGGACGCCACACATCGGTGTCGGGGCGAGCCGAACCGATCGCCGCTTGTGCTCCTCAGGTCGTGGTTGGAGGCGCATGACTGCGATACGACCGCCGATTAAGGAACAATATTTGTCGACCGAATCGTCTTAGACAGAACTGCCGGCCCTCCCGGCGTAGCTGCGACGAACCCAGTTTCTCTTGGAAAGTACCAACCGGTGACCGAGTCCGCGACCAGCACCATGACCAGCACCATGACCAGCACGGTGGTGGCCAGGTCAGGTGTGCAGCGACGTCAAGGAGACGTATGCCCCTCGTAACAAGGGCGGTAGTCAGGGCAGTCCGCCGTGATTCGAGGAAGCACCCGCGGTGCCTGTTCTCCTCTCGACCAAGATCGAAGCCGTGGTAGGCGCCGGTCACCACATGAAGTGCGCACGGTACCCCGACATCGCGCAGTCGGGTGGCGTAGGCGATGTCCTCGCCGTGGAGGAGGTTGTTGGTGCCGACACCGATCCACGCCGGGGCAGGTCTTCATAGCGGGCGCGGCCAGAGGGGAACGTGCACAGGATCCGGTGGTCGCCGACTGTGTGGCTCGGTCATGCTCTCTGCGACGCCGTTGATGCGGCGGAGCAGGCGACAGCGGCATGGACTTGCGGTTGCCGCCGAGCCACGGTTCCTGTCGGGTGCACCTTTGAGTCGGACGCGGCGTGATTCACAGCGTCGATTGACGAGTGCAAGTAGCCACATTGTGTCCGGTTTTTGCGCAGTCTTCGCCGCCCGGTCGTGCACCCGCAACAGCGTTTGTGGATTCTTCGAGCAATACATAACCCCCGAAGCCAATCCCGGTCAGCGTGAGCATTGCTGCAAAGAGCTTGTCGAGCATGGGGCATCGTCTCCTTGACACCGGATTTGACAACCTGAACGGCTCAGATCCCGAGCACAGGCAGTCCGCTCCGCATCGTTCCTGCATGCCGTGACGGGGTAATGATGTCGCCGTATGACCAAACCGAGAATTGGTGATCAGGAGGCGGTCAAGCCGCCATCGATGACGTGCTCCATGCCGGAGATGTATGACGAGTCGTCACAGGCGAGGAACAGAACCAACTTCGACACCTCGTCGGGTTCGGCCATGCGGCGGATCGGGACCGAGTCCGCGATCCCGCCGCCACTCTCGTCGGTGGCAGCCTCCATCATCGGAGTCTTGATGTAACCCGGATGGACGGAGTTGACCCGGATATTGTCGGGGCCGAATTGCACGGCCACCTGCTTCGTCATACCGCGGGAGGCGAACTTGCTGCCAACGTAGGCAAGGCTCGGTGCACCGACGATGGACACCATCCCTGCCGTCGACGAGATGTTGACGATGGTGCCGCCTCCTGCCCTCTTCATCGAGGGAATGACGGTCTTCATGCCGTAGAACTGCGAATGCTGGTTCACAGCAATGACTTTGAGGTAGTCATCCTCGCTGATCTCGACGACATCCTTAATCGGACCAAGAATTCCCGCATTGTTGACCAGCACTGTGACGGGCCCGAAGGCCTCCTCGGTCTGGCGGACGACGTCGCCCCAGTCGCTGAGCGACGCGACGTCGTGCTTGATAAACAGTGCGTCGGCACCGAGCTCGTCGGCAAGCTTCTTGCCTTCAACTTCGCTGACATCGGTCAACGCTACCTTCGCGCCCTCCTCGATGAACGTTCTCGCGTGCGCAGCGCCCATACCCTGTGCTGCTCCCGTGATGATGGCAACCTTGCCGTCCAATTTTCCCATGATCGTCGTACTCCTTCGTGCGGAAGCTCTCGTCGCCGCCCCCGAACTCGCCAGCGGCGGCTGTCTCGGAGGGCATAGTGTTGGCTCGCTCACATTAGTGGGATTGAGTACCACAATGCAACGGTCCGGCAGAACTTCCTGCGCAGGGTGGCTACAGTGTGGGGATGCAGACGCCGCCACGCCGGAGCCCAGGAAGACCGTTCGCGGCTAATCGGGACGCGGTTGAGCGCGCCGCTCTCACTCTGATGCTGCGCGAGGGCTATGAACAAGTCAGCGTCGATGACATCGCACGAGAGGCGGGAATCGGCCGGACGACGTTCTTTCGCTACTTCAAGTCGAAGCCCGGCGTCGTGTGGTCCGCGTTCGACGACACAATCTCATGGCTGGCTGAAAATCTCACCGAAAAGCAGGAGTATCCAGGCGTCCTCGATGCCATTCGCGAAAGCATCGTCTTCTCCACACGCTCGGCGATATATAACAGCGACGTGTGGCTCGAGCGCTTCAGACTGCTCGACAGCAGCGCCGAACTCCGTGCCGACGCATACGATCACTGGGAACGATGGGCCTCCACGATCGCGACCTTCGTGGCTTCTCGCACGGGACTTTCTCCGCGGGATGCCATCCCCATGGCAATCGCCGGCGCGGCCCGGGGCATGTTTCTTTCCGAACTCCGAAACTGGCTCAACACGGACGACGATCGTGAAGACATCCTCAACCGTCTCGACCACAACTTGAAAACAGTGTTCGCTGCGTTGAGCGGGCTGTCAGCAGAGCTCTGACGGGGACTGCTCAGTCGCCTGGACCGAGACCCTCCGCCGCGATGCGTCGCACGAACACCTTTGCTGGAAGACGCGGCCGTGCGACGCGTGCAAGCTATTTGAGTTGGCGCCAGCATGTGAAGTCGGGACGGACGGTTAGCGAATCGCGAATTCGCGGTTAGCGAATCGGGAGCGCGCCGTTGATCCAGCGAGTCGGTCCGATCGAGTCCTTGCGGTCCCCGTCACGGTCGCGATGGGCCAGCCAACCTCACGGACACCGACGGCAGTCGGCCGAAACAGACCAAACCGATGTTAATACGTCAGGTAAGGAGGAGTGCGGGTGAATCATTGTTCACACGTGGTGCAACATGGTGTCAAAGCTCAACTCGATAATGTTGGTGAGGAAACTATGGATCCTGTAGTCACACAGTTCGAATCCCGCGGTGACGGTGTCACGCTCGCCGCCGACCGGTGGGACCCACCGGCGAGGGGTGCCGGCGGATCGGGCGTCGACCGGAAAGGCTTGGTGCTGTTGCTGCACGGCGGCGGGCAGACCCGCCATTCCTGGCGCAACACCGGCCGCAGCCTCGCGGCGGACGGCTGGTCCGCCATCGCCGTGGACGCACGGGGGCATGGGGACAGTCAGTGGGCACCGGACGGGGATTACGGCATCGATGCGTTGGTTGCCGACTTGACCTCGATCATCGCCGAGCTGGGGGAGAAGCCGGTACTCGTTGGTGCCTCGATGGGTGGTATGACGTCGTTGATCGGGCAGGGGGAGAACGCGGATCTTGGGCGCGGCCTGGTCTTGGTCGATATCGCACCGAAGGTCGAAACGAGCGGTACCGCGGAGATCATGGCCTTCATGCGCAGTGGCCTCGAGGGTTTCGCGAGTCTCGACGACGCTGCTGCGGCGATCGCGGCGTATACCCCGAACCGTGTTCGCAAGCCCAACCCGCAGGGTTTGCGCAAGAACCTCCGTCTGCGTGATGGACGCTGGTTCTGGCATTGGGACCCGGCGTTCCTTCGCCAGGGCGACGAACCGACTCGTCAGGCCGACTCGATCGTGCGCTACGAACGCGCCCGGGCCGCCGCGGCCGCGGTCACGGTTCCCACGATGCTCGTGCGGGGCAAGCAATCCCATGTGGTCAGCGAGGAAGGCGCCAAGGAGCTGCTCGAGCTGATCCCGACCGCCACGCTGATCGACGTTGCCGGGGCCGGTCATATGGTCGCCGGCGACGACAATGATGTCTTCAGTGGCGGATTGAAGGGTTTTCTCGACGACGACGTTGTCGCAGCGCATCACTGAAGGCGCGAGGCCTTCGAAGTAACCGGCCATGGGCTCAACCGGCTCATCTCGGATCTGCATCCGTGCCGGTTGCATCGGCGAACCGGATTCGCTCCGGAATTGGTCGCTGTCCGACCGAATGCCCCAGGCTCCTTCCTCTCGTGCCGTGTGCCAAGTGCTCGATGTCAGCGCGAAGCCCTCGCGCGCCCTCTCGGCGATAGAGGATCGAAATAGTGTGTGAGGTACTGGTATTCGACAATCGAACTGAGCCGGTCAGCCTGCAGTTCTGATCACCACCCGCTCAGGGCAGGAGAGAATGTGGGCGACCGAACCGCAAGAGACCTCGAGCGTGAACTCGCCATGCTCGCCTATGTGCGCGACCGTCTCCGTGCTTCGGCGGGCACGGCTGTCGGTATCCCGACCACCGCGGTCGACCAGGTTCTCGATGAGCTCACTCTCGTGCGATCGCCGGGGGATCTGACATGATTCCGCCCGTGCAGCGCCCGAGGTCCTGGCCCTGATGGGATCACCTGTGAGCTTGGGGGCAGCGGTGACAGGGTGGTGCGGGTCGAATCCGGGTGTCGACGCTACTGCCCCGGCTACGTGCGCGGTTCACAGCTGCGCCAGCATGGGAAACAGGGCGATCGCGGAGACGGTAATCCCCGCGGCGCCGGCAACGACGCCCAGTAGGGCCCGCAAGGATGCCGCCTCGTCGTCGGCCACCGCGGACCGCGACGTGGCGACGGCGCCGCAGACCACCGCGGCCACGCCCAAGAGGAAGCCGAGTCCGACCACCCAGAACGACGCCACGGACAGCGCGCCGAGGGTGATCGACAGGGCGGGCAACCGGGAACCACGCCGCTTCCGGTTCTCGGTGCCGGTGCCGTCGGCGGAGGAACACATGCGGTTGTCGGCGCGGGGGCTGCGGGGGACGGCGGCGGTCATGATCCTCCTTCGTACGGTCGACGAGGCGAGTCGGCGGACGTGTCGGCGTTGCCGGACCGGAGGCGTCGTCGGGACTGTTCGGTCCACGAACTTGCGGCGGTTGTCGTGGCAGCGTCAGTGGTCAGATCGTCGCGACTCGGTCGGGGGTCTCCAGCTTGTGACCTGGACCCCATCAGAATTTAGCACTCAGATCAGGAGAGTGCTAACTCTTTTTGCTAAGTAATTTCTCCCCGGCGTCATTGATAGGTCGTCCGAGCCGGCAGGTCCGTGTCAGAGCGGGGCGGACGTCCCGGTGACCGACTCGGCGGCCGGGCGGTTGATGTGTGGGCGCCTCGAAGGGCGACGGACCGGAATGCGTCGAGGTCCGGTGAGGTCGGTGATGGGTGGACGGTGTCGGGTAGTGTGGGTACCCTGTAGTGGGATGATTCATTATGAATCAGACGAGGAGGTGCTTGTCGTGGACACCATCGACCGCAAGGCTGTGGCCGCACTCGATGCTGCGGCGGCCCGGCGCCGGGTCGCCGACCTCGATGTCCTGCGGGCGGTGGTCGAGGCGAACGCCGCCAACATCACCCAACGGGTCATCCATGAGCACATCGGAATCTCGCAACCGACGATTCATCGCATGCTGCGCACCGTGCTGGGGAACCCGGCCCTCCTCGATCGGACCCCGACCGAGGTCATCGACCGCCGCACCGCCGGCCAGATCAGCGACGACGAGATGATGCAGGTCCTGCTGGACTGGAACTTCACCTTCGGCCGGGTCCCGGTCAGCGGCGGGGTCTCGGCGGATGAGTATGAGCCCGGTAGCTGGGACGAGATCGAATGCGCCTACTACCGCGGACTGCTGACCGACGACGAAATCGGACGGCTGATGGAACGCAACAAGGACGCCCTGCAGCAGGCGGCACGGTCTGCGTGAACTCCCCGGATCCGCTGCGCGGCAAGGTCGCCGCGCAGCTCACCGCTTCATGTCCGTGCTCGGTGGCCCGCTGGCACACCAAATCCGACACCAGCACGATGATCCGCGTCGCGGCATCCCCTACCCGGCTGCGGTTCCGCCGCACCGTCATCGACCAGTATCTGGCACGGGACACCTGACGTGCGGTGCCTCGCGAAGGTGCCCGCACCCTGCGTTGCAGAGCGTTCCGCCCGGCACCCAGGGGCGCAGGTGTTCAGCCGTCGGCTTCCGGTCCGGAAAGGGGGGTCTGGGGGTTCTGTGGGTGTCGGACGTCCCGGATGGCGTCGGCGAAGTCGGCGGCTGTCGGCAGGGCGGGTCGAACGTCGGCGGGCAGGGACCGGTGCGTGGTGTAGGTGCTGACGGCGAGCGGCGAGTCCAGACCGCGCAGCGCGTATTCGACGACGACGTCGTCTCGGTCGGCGGCGAGGAGGATCCCGATGGTGGTGCCGTCGCCGTGCTCGGGTTTGCGGAGCAGGTCATCGACGGCGTTGACGTAGAAGTTGAGCTTGCCGATGTGTTCGGGCTCGGCGTGGCCGATCTTCAGCTCGAAGACGACGAAGCGACGCAGGCCCAAGTGGAAGAACAGCAGATCGACGAAATTCCGAGGTCGGAATTTCATCGATTATTCCGGTTCCCGGGTTATTCCGAGGCCCGGTGTCGAGCGGCTGCTTTGTGCTTGCAGCCTGGGGTGATGTTGGTTCGGTTGGTTGGGTGTCGGGATATTGCGGTCATCTGAGTCCGAGTAGCCGGTTGAGGATGTTGTCGTTGTCGTGCCAGACAGCCTGGGATGGCTGGGGTGTCGGGGTGCCGTTGGCGGTGGCCTTCTGGATGGCACGGCGTTTCATTTCGGTGTCGGCGTGGGCGTAGATGAGTGTGGTCTCAGGGTCAGCGTGCCCGAGCCACTCGGTGAGGAGCGCGAGCGGCATGCCTGCCTGGTAGAGGTGCATGGCTCGGGAATGGCGCAGCATGTGGGGGTGCGCTCTGGCGGGCACTTCGGCGCATTTTCGGTGGGCGGCTTGGGCGTGCTGGCGAATGATCCGGGCGGCGTTGTCGTCGGACATGCGCGTCTTGCGGTGGCTGTGGATGGTGTAGAACAGCGGGTCGCCGAGTTGGAGGTCGGGGTGGAACGCGGCGGTGTAGCGCCGGTAGTGGGCGGCGGTCTCCTTCGTGATGGGGATGCGGCGGGGTTTGGATCCCTTGCCGAGTAGGTCGATGGTGAGACGTTGGGCGTCGAGGTCTCCGATGGCGGCAGTGAGCATCTCGGCGTCGCGGGCGGCGGTGTCATACATCAAGATCATGAAGAACTGGTCTCGCAGTCC
>RRBB01000878.1:0-545 GCA_006543605.1 Rhodococcus sp. WS4 | reverse complement strand
CCGCCACCAGCGAGGGGGTGTGGCTACCGAAGCCGCCATCGGCCACCAGCGTGCTGCCGGTCACGAACGCGGACTCATCGCTGGCCAGGAAGGCCACCACGTCGGCGATCTGCCGCGGGGTACCGAGCGCCGGCGTGCAATGGTTGTCGAGCTTGATATCCAGCAGCACTTCCGGCAGCGGATGCTGAGGCGCCAGGCCGATCTGCACGGCGTTGCCGCGAATGCCGTGCTTGCCGTACTGCGCCGCCACCAGCTTGGGCAGCATCAGCAGCGCAGCCTTGGAGGTGGCGTAGCCGGAGAGCGACATGTCACCCTGCACGCCGAGACCGGAGGTGGCGAAGATGATCGAGCCACGCCCCTGCTCCAGCATCAACGGGATCACATGCTTGGTGCACAGCACCGCACCACGCAGATTGACGGCAATGGCCCGGTCGAAGGCCGCCATGTCCAGGTTGGCCAGGTCGCGATCACGCTGGCGCTGCTCGCCATCGAGCACCGCCGCATTGTTGTGCAATACGTCGATGCGGCCGAAGCGCTCCTTGACC
>RRBB01000877.1:0-547 GCA_006543605.1 Rhodococcus sp. WS4 | reverse complement strand
CGGATCGACAACTCGCACAGCTTGCCGTCACCGGTCACGAGCTGGTGTTGACGGTGAAGCTGCCCACCTGCCCCGCCCCGGCGGGGCGGGCGCAGTGGCGCAGTGTCCGGCTGACCGCGACCATCCCCGAGCACCTGCACGACCGGACGATCACCGCCTGGCATCTGCCGACCCTGGTCCTCGACCACCGGGGCCTGCTCTGGCGGTGCGCCGCGACCGAGATCGTCCCGGCAGCCGACCTGGAATCGGCCTCCGTCGCGGTCGGGGTGGACTGGTCCCCGACCACTCTGGGTGCCGCCGCCATCACCGCCGAAAACCCCGACGGGTTGTCCTCGGATTACCGGGGTTGGACCTACGACGACCGCGGCCTCGGGATCAAACTGGCCCGCCTGCAGGCCGAGGGGCAGCTACTCCATGGCAAGGCGGCCCGGTTGACACGACTGGCCGCCACCGCGCCACCCGAGGTCCGCGCCCAGCTGGAGGCGAAGATCGCCGTCCTCGACACCCACCGCGAGGCGGTGGGTATCAAGAGGGGGAAGATCAACCG
>RRBB01000876.1:0-549 GCA_006543605.1 Rhodococcus sp. WS4 | reverse complement strand
ACGTAGAGGTTGCCGAGGATGCGACCGGTCTTGGGGTCGCGCCGTCGTCGCACGAGGCTCAGCCAGCGCGTCAGGCGCAGCAGCGTCAGCGCCCGCGCCACGGTCTCATGGGAGGCCTGGCCTGCGCAGGGCATCGACGCCAGCCAGGGGCGCAACTGCTCATAGGTGGGAAATGCCGTGACGCCATCGTCGTTGAGCATCAATCGGAACACCTGCCAGGCGTTGCGCTCCAGCGGTGTCAGGCGGCGGTCGAGGAACAGCCGCCGCGGCACGCTCCCGTGCCGATTGCCACTGAACAGGAAGGCGTCGCCGGACGTAGGAGGCGTGGGCGTTGGAGCAGGCAGGGACGCGGGAGCGCCAGAGCTGGACTTGGGCGCGAGGTCCTTCAGCGCAGCGTCGAACAGGTCGGCGAGTGCGATGGGGCCAGGGCGCTGGGCTCGTGGGGCGGTGTCGTCCACGGCCATGGCCTAGCCCAATCCCTGATCGACCCAGTTCCTGATCGCGGCCCAGACCACCGAGAGCGGCAGCGACATGCCCTCGGCCAGGTCC
>RRBB01000875.1:0-550 GCA_006543605.1 Rhodococcus sp. WS4 | reverse complement strand
GCGCAGTAAGCCGCGACGATAGCGGGCGAGTTCGGCGAGCACCTCGGCCAGCGGCATCCGGTCGGCCATCAGCATGCCGCGGGTCCAGGCGTCCGGCAGGCCGTCGAAGGCCAGCCGGCGCGCTTCGCCGTCGGTGCCCAGGCGCACCGACTCGCCGCTTTCCAGCCAGCGTCCGCGTCCGTGGAGCGGGCTCAGTTCGACCCGCCCGGCGAGTACCGCGACCCGGGTCGCGGCCATCTCCTGGCGTACGTTGAAGCGGGCGGCGCCGGCATGCAGTCGCGCTTCGGCGGTGGCGACGCGGAACGGACGCGGGTCGGCGCGGCTATCGACGAAGATCTCGCCGCGCAGCAGGCGTACCAGCCGCTGGCTGGCGTCGAAGGCCAGGTCCACGGCGCTGTCGGTGTTCAGGGTCAGCAGGCTGCCGTCGGGCAGGGTCAGGCGGCGCTGTTCGCCGACGCCGGTGCGCTGGTCGGCCAGCCAGTCGCGCAACGGCTCGGCCTGCCAGGTGGCGAGCCCCAGCGAGGCGCCGCCGAGGACCAGGGCGAGGTGC
>RRBB01000874.1:0-550 GCA_006543605.1 Rhodococcus sp. WS4 | reverse complement strand
AGTCCGGCCCGCACTTGAACACCCGCACCCGTCGCCCCTGGCCCGCCTGCATGCGCGCCAGGGGCGACGGGTGCGGGTGTTCAAGTGCGGGCCGGGCTTCCTCGACCCGATGATTCTCGCCCGCGCCTCCGGCGCGCCGGTCTACCAGCTCGACCTGTGGATGGTCGGCGAGGCCGAAGCGCGACGCCTGCTGGCGCGGGCCGCCGGCGAGGCCGACCTGATCCTCATCGAAGGGGTGATGGGCCTGTTCGATGGCAACCCCTCGGCGGCAGACCTGGCGCGGCGTTTCGGCGTGCCGGTGCTGGGGGTGATCAACGGCGCGGCGATGGCCCAGACCTTCGGCGCCCTGGCCTACGGCCTGGCGCATTTCCAGCCGGACCTGCCGTTTTCCGGAGTGCTCGGCAACCGCGTCGGTAGCCAGCGCCACAGCGACATCCTGCGCGATTGCCTGCCGCCTGGCATGCGCTGGTTCGGCGGCCTGCCGCGCTCGGCCGAGTTCGAACTGCCGAGCCGCCACCTGGGCCTGGTCCAGGCCGAGGAACTGGCCGAT
>RRBB01000873.1:0-553 GCA_006543605.1 Rhodococcus sp. WS4 | reverse complement strand
CGGTTCTACGTGGTCGTCCTGTTCAAGGACATGCCGAAGGAGACGATGTATGTCGGGGGAAAGGCGAACAACAACTTCGTCCGGATCCGACTCGATCACATCGCCCGGCAGATGGAGACCGCAGAGGTTCGCGCACTGATGATGACAGTGGCCGAGGAGAAGCTCGCGCCCTTCATCAAGGAGCGCGGCTACGACTGGGAGATCCACATCGACGAGACCCCCATGGACCTCTGGCGCACGCAGGGTCTCGTGCCGCCGCCGCCGGAGTCGGACATGGAGAAGCTCTGGGCCAAGGAGAACCGACCCGTCCCGTACGACGTCGCTGCCTCGTGACTGAGGATCCCGGGGTACGGCGGCGCTGTGTCTCGGGCCTTGTCGGTCCTCTCATCCCGCGGAACTCGAACTGGCTCAGTACATCGTCTAATGGAAAGGAAGGTGGCCATGCCTGCATCACTCGAAGGTAAGGTCGTGATCGTCACTGGATCGGGCGGCGGAATCGGCGCTGTGATCGCCGCCCGGTTCGCGAAGGAAGGCGCTCGGGTTGTCGTCTCCG
>RRBB01000872.1:0-553 GCA_006543605.1 Rhodococcus sp. WS4 | reverse complement strand
GGAGCACCGTATTCGGGTCGGAGATCGCGCCGAGCCGCAACAGGCGTTCGGCCAGGAGCGCATCGAGGTGCGCGGCGCCAATCTGCAGGCTGTCCTGGTGCACCGCGACGCCCTGGTCGAGCAGCCATCTGGCGGCCTCCAGGCGCCCGCGGGCGAGGCAGGCCTCCAGCACGCCGCCGCGTCCGCGCAAGGTTTCGGCGAAGTCGCAGCCGGCATCGCGCAGGCGTTGCAGCAGGTCGATGTCGCCGTCTTGCGCAGCTTCGGCCAGGGCCAGTTGACGCAGCCTTGGCTCGGCGGCCAGGCTGCCGTCGGCGAGGGCCGGCCGCCAGTCGAGGATGCGCTGGCGCAGCAGGACTTCCAGGCGGCCCTTCAGCGCCTTGCCGGGCTCCCCGGCGGCCTCCAGGGCGTCCAGCGCTTCCAGTAGCTCGTCGGCCACGCCGCAGGCGTTCTCGGCATCGAACGGATCCTGTTCGAAGGACAACAGGCGGAACAGCCCGCCGACATCGTCGGCCAGGCGCGTCACCGAATCCTGGTGCAGGCGTCCGGCCCAGGC
>RRBB01000871.1:0-554 GCA_006543605.1 Rhodococcus sp. WS4 | reverse complement strand
GAACTCGTCGAGCCATGGCAGCAGCAGGTTGCGGCCGAAGTCGGAGGGCGCGGAAAGCTGCAGTACCCCGGCGATCTGGTCCTTGCCGCCCTGCAGCAACCGGCGCCCCTCCTCCAGGCTGCGCAACGAGGCGCGGGCATGCAGGAGGAACGCGTCGCCCTCGGGAGTCAGGCGCAGGCTGCGGGTGGAGCGGGCGAACAGGCGTACCTCCAACTCGCTTTCCAGGCGCTTCAGCGCCGCGCTGGCCACCGCCGGGGAAATCTCCAACTGGCGCGCGGCGGCGGACAACGAGCCGCTGTCGCTGGTGTGGACGAACACCTGGAGGTCGTCGTAACGCAGCATTTTCAAGATTCCTTTGAAAGAGTCTTCCCTGATAGCCTGTTTTTCAGCGATTTGAAATAGCCCATCCTGACTCCGCCCCATCGAAGGAACCCACCATGAGCACACCCCTCACCCTGATCGCCACCATCACCGCCGCCCCCGGCCACGCCGAGGCCCTGGAACGCGAATTGCGCGCCCTGGTCGCCCCGTCGCGCGCCGAGGCCGGTTGCCTG
>RRBB01000870.1:0-556 GCA_006543605.1 Rhodococcus sp. WS4 | reverse complement strand
CATCCGGGCAGCGCTTCAGGTAGCTGTAGAAGTCTTCGCCGAACGCCAGCTCGAAGCCTGGGGTACCGCTGAGCAGCGCCTCGCAGGCGGGCGTCCAGGCGGCGTGGAACTCCTCGCCGTAGAACAGCACCATGTCGCGGAAGGAGCCCTCGACATCCCTCAGCAGGTGGCTGGTGGGGGTATTGGCGTAGCCGTCGCGGGTATCGCCCTGAAAGATCTCGAAGGCCACCAGCAGGCGCATCAGTCGATGGATGCGCTCGGCATCGGAACCGACCGCGGCGGCCAGCGTCTCGTCGCTGTCGATCCCGCTCTCGATCAGATCGGCCAGCCCGAGGCGCGTAGCGACGTAGACGCAACGGGACTTCCATTCCCCGGTAACAACTTGTATCAAATTACGCGCAGCAGCAAGATTCGAATTATTCATCTTTTATTCTCTCTCGTTACACATTTCCGTAACCCGAGAAGTACCCAAGCGCTCTATTTCGCACTTCTTGCCCGCTCGGCGAGAAATACCGCAGAACACCCCGGTTCATTCGGAACTTTGAGAAAAATGCGC
>RRBB01000869.1:0-557 GCA_006543605.1 Rhodococcus sp. WS4 | reverse complement strand
GAGCCCAACCCAGCAGCGTGTCACGCTCGACATCGGACAGGACCAATTCCGCCTTCGGGCGACCAGCACGTGTCATTAGCCGATGCTACCAGATATATTCAACGGATCAATAACTCGGGACACTAGGCAATAGACAGACTACGAAGATCGACGCAAGCACAGAGAGCGGCGTTGGCTGTTGCTCGGCTCACCGCCCACGAAGTCGGACGTTCCCCTCGACGTCGGGTTTGTCCGTGACAATCACATCGGTCCCGCGGCCACCGAGAAGTGGAAGTTCCCCGCACCCACGGACCGCTCGAGGGTCCGCACGACAGCAGCCGAATTGTCGTAGGGCCCATTGAGGTAGAACGGCTGACCGTACCTACCGAACTCGATCCGACCCGGCCCGTCCCACTCACCCAGAAACGCGGCGGCATCACCATCGAACGCATCCGCGGGCTCGAAACCGAGCCCGCGCGCATACGCCGCCGCCCCCAGGATCAGTTCACGGCCGAGTTCGATCGGAATCTCCACCGCAGGACGGTCGAACGCCGCGTAGTACCTGCGGACGGCGGTGG
>RRBB01000086.1:0-41760 GCA_006543605.1 Rhodococcus sp. WS4 | reverse complement strand
GCCGTGCCCGGGTCCGCGGCAGAGCGAAGGTTGCCGCCGACTTCGCTTTACTCGCCGCAGCCGTCAACCTCGCGCGCCTCGGCGTGCTCGCCGTAGCCAGCACGCCCGCCGGGGGCTGGACAACCGCGGCCTGATGGGCCAGACGGGGCGCTGAAAAGCCCTGTCCAGCAGCCGACACGGGCGCCGAGCGCGTCATCGCCGGCCCAACCGGCCGATCCTCTCTGCCCGGCCAACTATCGCGTGTGTCATCCGAGCACCGATCCACTCGCTCCTCGCCGCCCACGCGCCCGGCCCTCACGCAGAGACAGCCGTTCGACACCAGCCACCTAGGGACCATGGACCACAGGTGGCGGTCAGCAGGGTCGATAGGCTGGGTGTCATGTCTGATCGAGTGCTGGTGACACTGGACCACGAGGTGCGGGACGCGGATGCCCCGCTGCTGCACGCGGACGATCTGGCGGTGGTGCGCGGCGACGGTGTCTTCGAGACCCTGTTGCTGCGCGGCGGTCGCGCCCTGAAGGTCGAGCCTCACCTCGCCCGTCTCGTGGCGTCGGCGCGCGCCCTCGGATTGCCCATTCAGGACCTGGACGAGTGGCGCCTGGCCCTCGAGCTGGCCGTCGAGGAGTGGGGGTCCGAGCGGGAGGGAGCGATGCGACTCGTGCTCAGCCGCGGCCGGGAGTCCGGTGGCGACGCGACCGCCTTCGTCACCGTCGGGCCGGTGTCCGAGCGGATTCGGGAGGCACGACGCGACGGGGTGTCGGTACTCACACTGGCCCGCGGGTATTCGGTGGATCTGTCGGCGAGTGCGCCGTGGCAGCTGCTCGGGGCGAAGACCTTGTCGTATGCCACGAACATGGCGGCGCTGCGGTATGCGGCGACACTAGGCGCCGACGATGTGATCTTCGTCAGTAGTGAGGGCAATGTGTTGGAAGGGCCACGTTCCACGGTGGTCATCGCCCGCGACAGGCACCTTCTCACGCCGCCGCCGGAGCACGGAATCCTGCCCGGAACGACGCAGCAGGCGCTGTACGAGGTGGCGTCCGGCAAGGGCTTCCGCTGCGAGTACGCGGCGCTGCGTCCGGCGGATCTCATTACGGCGGAAGGCGTTTGGCTCATCTCGAGCATCACCATGGCCGCGCGCGTGCGCAAGATCGACGGGCTCGCTCTGCCCGATGCGCCGCTCGCCGACGAGATCGTGGAGCTGGTCGAGCTCGCGGTCGAGACGACGGGGGCCGAGCCCGCGGACGCTTGACAGGTCTACTACATTTCGTAGTAACAAAGTCCTGCGGGAGAAACGACCCCGCAGTACGTTGTTTTCAAGGGTCGGGCGGAAGCCCACGCTCCGACCCTGAAGCCTGTCCTACGGGCCCAGTTTCGGAGTAGCCATGGATGCCTTGGATGTCTCCCGGTGGCAGTTCGGCATAACCACCGTCTATCACTTCATCCTCGTTCCGCTGACGATCGGCCTGGCCCCGCTGATCGCCGTCATGCAGACGATGTGGGTGGTCACCGGAAAGGACCACTGGTATCGGCTCACCAAGTTCTTCGGAAAACTCTTCCTGATCAACTTCGCGCTCGGCGTCGCCACCGGCATCGTGCAGGAATTCCAGTTCGGGATGAACTGGAGCGAGTACTCGCGATTCGTCGGCGACGTCTTCGGCGCCCCCCTCGCGCTCGAGGGACTGGTCGCGTTCTTCCTCGAGTCGACGTTCCTCGGACTCTGGATCTTCGGCTGGGGACGACTGCCGAAACTCGTCCACCTCGCCACCATCTGGCTCGTGGCGATCGGCGTGAACGCATCCGCGTACTTCATCATCACCGCCAACTCGTTCATGCAGCACCCGGTCGGGGCCGTGTACAACCCTGAGACCGGGCGCGCGGAACTCACCAGCATCTGGACGCTGCTCACCAACAACACCGCCCTCGCCGCCTTCCCGCACGTCGTCGCCGGAGCGTTCCTCACCGCAGGAACCTTCGTGGCAGGCGTCGGCGGCTGGTGGATGGTGCGCAGCATGCGCAAAGCGAAGGAAGCCACCGAACCCGAGGTGGCGAAGAAGCACGAGGAGACCGGGAGGACGATGTTCCGCCCGGTCACCATCCTCGCGCTGTGGGTGATGGTCGCCGCGGGCATCGGACTCGCGATCACCGGCGACATCCAGGGCAAGCTGATGTTCGAACAGCAACCCATGAAGATGGCATCGGCCGAATCGCTGTGCCACACCGAAACCGGCGCCGACTTCTCGATCCTCACCGTCGGCACCCAGAACAACTGCGAGAGCATCACCCAGCTCATCAAGATTCCCGGCCTCACCTCGTTCCTGGCGGACGGCACGTTCGACTCCACCGTCGAGGGCGTCACCGAGATCCAGGCCCGCTACGAGGAGATGTACGGGCCCGGCAACTACAAGCCCAACCTGTTCGTCACCTACTGGACGTTCCGCGCGATGATCGGCTGGGCCGCCGGGTCGGCGCTGCTCGCCGTGGTCGGTCTGTGGATGACCCGCGGCGGCCGCGTCCCGGACAAGAAGTGGTTCGGCTGGCTGTCGATCGCCGTCATCCCGACGCCGTTCCTCGGGAACAGCGCGGGCTGGGTGTTCACCGAGATGGGCCGCCAACCGTGGGTCGTGGCACCCAACCCGACCGGTGTCGACATGATCAGACTGACTGTCGACCAAGGCGTCTCGAATCACTCCCCGTGGACCGTCTGGGTCTCGCTCATCACGTTCACCGTGGTCTACGGGGCGCTGGCTGTCGTGTGGTTCACGCTGATCCGCCGCTACACGATCGAGGGACCACTCGAACACGACGCGCATCCACCGGGTGACGACCACGACGAGCCCGAAGAACCGGGCCGGCCCGAGCAACTCTCGTTCGCGTACTAGGGGAGATGGTCATGGGACTTCAAGAAGTGTGGTTCATCCTGATCGCGGTGCTCTTCATCGGGTACTTCGTCCTCGAGGGATTCGATTTCGGTGTCGGCATGCTGATGCCGGTGCTGGGGCGGCGCAAGGACCCCGACGGGGACACGCGACGTCGGGTGGTGCTCAATACGATCGGCCCCGTGTGGGACGGCAACGAGGTGTGGCTCATCACCGGCGGCGGCGCGCTGTTCGCGGCGTTCCCGGAGTGGTACGCCACCCTGTTCTCCGGCTTCTACCTGCCGCTGCTGATCATCCTCGTCGCACTCATCGTGCGGATCTGCGCCATCGAGTACCGCGGCAAGATCGACGACGACACCTGGCGCAGGCGGTGCGACTGGGGCATCGTCTTCGGATCCTGGGTGCCTGCCGTGCTGTGGGGTGTCGCGTTCGCGAACATCGTGCGGGGTGTCGACATCGACGCCGACAAGCAGGTCACGTCGAACCTGTTCGATCTCCTCAATCCCTATGCCCTGCTGGGTGGTCTGACGACGGCGCTCGTGTTCGCTCTGCACGGTGCGGTGTTCCTCGCACTGAAGACGGCCGACGAAGTACGCACGGACGCCGTCGAATTGGCGTCCAGGCTGGCCCTCCCGGCCGTTCCGGTGGCCGGCGCGTTCGTGCTGTGGACGCAGTTGGCGCACGGCAAGGGCTGGACGTGGATCCTCGTCGCGATCGCCGCCGCCGCACTCCTCGGGGTGGTCGCGTTCACCCGCGCCGAACGGGAGGGCTGGGCGTTCCTGCTCACGTCGATCGCCGTCATCGCCACGGTGGCCCTGCTGTTCGGTTCGCTGTTCCCCAACGTCATGCCGTCCACCCTGGACGCCGCCTACAACCTGACCATCGAGAACGCGTCGTCGAGCCCGTACACGCTGAAGGTGATGACGTGGGCCGCCGCCTTCCTCACCCCGGTGGTGCTGATCTACCAGGGCTGGACGTACTGGGTGTTCCGTCAACGGATCTCGACCAAGCACATCCCGCCGTCGATCGGTCTCCCGCTCGAGCGCAGATGAGCACAGCGGTAGGCGACGCGCCCCGCGAAGCGACGGATCGCGCGTCCCGGCGTCCCGTCGATCCGCGGCTGTGGCGGTACTCGGCGGCCGCCCGCGGATATCTCGCCCTCACGGTCGGACTGTCGATCGTCAACGTCGCGATGGTCATCGTGTCGGCGCTCATGATCGGCCGCGTGCTCGGCGGGGTCATCGTCGACGACGCCACCGACCTCGGCCGGTGGTCCACCGAACTGGTGGTGCTCGCGGCCGCGGTGGGGATCCGGGTCCTCGGCACCTGGCTGCAGAGCCGCTTCGCGCACCGGTCCGCGACACGTGTCGTGGCGGAACTGAAGGGGGAGGTGCTCGGTGTCGCCACCCGGATGCGGCCGCGCGAACTCGATCCTCGCCGGGACGAGATCGCGACAGTGCTCACCCGCGGCATCGACGGACTCGTGCCGTACCTCACCGGGTATCTGCCCGCCCTGGTGCTCGCGGCCACGCTCACCCCGGCGACGTTGGCGGCCATCGCATTCCAGGATCTGACGTCGGCGGCCATCATCTTCGTCACGCTGCCGCTGATCCCGGTCTTCATGATCCTCATCGGTCTGCTCACCAAGGGCAAGGCCGCCAAGACCCTGACCGCGATGACCACACTGTCCTCGCAACTCCTCGACCTGCTGGCCGGTCTGCCCACACTTCGCGCGCTCGGGCGCGAGCAGGGTCCGGCGACGCGGGTGCGGGAACTCGGGGACGCCCACCGCCGCACCACGATGTCGGCGCTGCGGGTGGCGTTCCTGTCGTCGATGGTGCTGGAACTGCTGGCCACGCTGTGCGTCGCGCTCGTCGCCGTCAGCATCGGACTTCGGTTGGTGTACGGGGGGATGGAACTCGAGGCGGGAATCGTGGCACTGATCCTCGCGCCCGAGGTGTACCTCCCGTTGCGGATGGTCGGAACCCAGTTCCACGCCGCCGAGGACGGAATGGCTGCCGCGAGCAGGGCCTTCGCCGTCATCGATACCGGCCGCCGGGGCGACTCCGACGGCGCGGTCGTGGTGGATGCGGCCGGGGCTCGCCTCGAATTCGACGGCCTGGACGTCCGGTCCCGGCACGGACTGGCGCCGCGCGGACTGACCGGTGCTCTCGAACCCGGCGCGGTGACGGTGCTGACCGGACCCAACGGGTCCGGGAAAACGACTGCGGTGCACGCACTCCTCGGCCTCGTCGAACCGGAGCGTGGGGACGTGCGCGTGGCCGGCGCACCCGTGGGCTCGCTCGACCGGTCCGCGTGGTGGGCGCAGGTGGCGTGGCTACCGCAGCACCCCGTTCTCGTTCCCGGCACCCTCGACGAGAACCTCCGGCTGACCGGAGACGTCGTCGACCTCGAACACGCCTGTACTGCCACGGGTTTCGACCAGGTGCTCGCCGAACTCCCCGAAGGCTGGAACACGCGGGTCGAATCCGGCGGTACGGGACTGTCGCTCGGTCAACGGCAGCGGCTCGCCCTGACCCGTGTGCTCGCCACCCGGCGTCCCGTACTGGTGCTCGACGAACCCACCGCGCATCTCGACGACGCCGCGGAGCGGACCGTGCTGGATTCCCTGCGGAGCCTCGCCGCCGCCGGCCGGACGGTCGTGGTGGTCGGGCACCGTCCGACCGTGCTCGCGGCCGCCGACCGGGTGATCGAGGTGGGCGCCGATGTCGCGTGACCCGCTGATCCGGGCGCTGCCGCTGCTCGACCTGCAGCCGGGGCGGGTGTTGCGCGCCGTCGCCGCCGGCGTCGCCACGCTGGGAAGTGCCCTCGCGCTGGCCGCGCTGTCCGCGTGGTTGATCACCAGGGCATGGCAGATGCCGCCGGTCCTGGACCTCAGCGTGGCCGTGGTGGCGGTACGGGCGCTCGGCATCTCCCGCGGCGTCTTCCGCTACCTCGAGCGGCTTGCCACCCACGACACCGCCCTCCGCGGAACCACGTCCGCCCGCACCCAGCTGTACCAGCGGCTCGCCGACGGAGACCCCGCCGCCGCGGCCGGACTGCGGCGCGGCGAACTGCTCGCCCGCACCGGCGCCGACGTCGACATCCTCGGCGACGTCGTGGTGCGCGCGCTCGTTCCCATCGCCGTGTCCGTCGTCCTGGCCGTCGCCGCCGTCGGCATCCTCGCGGTGATCTCACCCGCATCGGCACTGGTCCTCGCCGTGGCGCTCGCGGTGTCGGGGGTCGCGGCGCCCTGGCTGTCCGCGCGGGCCGCCCGCACCGCCGAGACGTCCGGCGCCGACGCACGCGCCCGGTTCAGTGAGGACGCCGTCACCGCCCTCGATCATGCTGCGGAACTCCGCGTAGCGGGCCGCCTCGACCGGACCGTGTCGCGGGCCGCCGACGCCGAACGCGCCGTGGTCGCGGCCACCGACCGTGCCGCCGCACCCAGCGCCTTCGCCGACGCCGCCACCCCGCTCGCGGTGGGAGCGAGCGTGATCGCGTCGCTGCTCATCGGCATGGACCTGTACTCGTCGGGGACCATGAGCCCGATGGCCATGGGCATCCTCGTGCTCCTGCCGCTGTCCGCGTTCGAGGCCACGGCAGCGCTGTCCGCGGCGGCGGTCGCGCTGACCCGGGCACGGATCGCGTCGCGCCGCATACTGTCCGTGCTGGACGCCGCCGTCGCGGATCCGCACCCCGGGGACCTGGCTCTCGACGGGCCTGCACAGATTGTCGCGAAGAACCTGCGATGCGGCTGGCCCGGCGGACACGTCACCGCTCCGCTCGACCTCGACCTGCCGCCGGGCGCCCGCGTCGCGATGGTCGGGGGCAGTGGGTCGGGGAAGACGACCACCCTGATGACCCTGGCCGGGCTTCTCCCGCCGGTATCGGGGACGGTCCAGGTCGACGGCATCGACCTGCACAGCGTCCGGTCCGAGGCTCTCCGCCGGAACGTCGGATTCTTCGCGGAGGACGCGCACCTCTTCGACACGTCCGTGCTCGAGAATCTGCGGGTGGCGCGGGGCGACATCGACGAAGCGGAGGCGCTCGCCGTCCTGGAGTCGGTCGGGCTCGGCGACTGGGTGTCGGGGCTGCCGGAAGGCGTGCACACGACCCTCGCCGGTGGTGCCCGGGCGGTGTCCGGTGGACAGCGTCGTCGGCTGCTCCTCGCCCGGGCTCTGCTGTCGCCCGCGCGGCTGCTGTTACTCGACGAACCGACCGAACACCTCGACGCCGACGCGGGCGCCGACCTGCTCCGGCGACTGCTCGCACGCGACGGCGGATTGGTGTCGCCGCGGCGCACCGTCGTGGTGGTCACTCACCAGCTTCCGGAGGATACCAGCGCTGACCTGGTGATACGAGTGGAGAAAGCTGAGAGCGAAAATGCGTTGCCGACTCCGTGAGTGCGGCGTACTTTCTTCAGTACACGAGGAAGGAGGTGGTCTGAAATTGAATGACAGACGGACACGTGAGGTGGCTGCCAGCTAGCCGCTACCGCTGACGGAATTCACTGACCGCGCGAGCGGCGAGCGAATCCCAGGCAGCTACCCGGCCCCCGAGCCCCCGGTCTGGTCCAGATCGGGACCGGTGCACCAGCACCGGAAAGGCTCGGGGGCCGCTGTGCGCTCCGCGCCCGTGAGTACTTATTAACCGCCCGCGGTTAACAAGTACTCACGGCAGCGGGGGCACGGGTTCGACCCGGTCCAGCCTCCCCGCTCGAGGACCGCCCGAACCTCCGCCGCGACGTCGCACGAACGCCGCGTCACCTCCTCCCAGCCGTAGACCAAGGTCGCCTTGCCTGCCAGTTCCGCGGCATTGCCGCGACGCCGGTCGCGCAGCGCCACCGACTGCGACGAGTGGTACCGCAACCCGTCCAGTCGCACGATGAGGGGTACGCCGCTGTCCGAGTAGTCGACGTCCTCGTAGAGCGTCTGCCCGTCGACGAGAACCGGAGACTGCCGCCGTGCGGGTGGCAAGCCATGAGCGGTCTCGACGTCGACGGCATATCGATGCTCGAGGATCGACTGGACCCCGCCGGAGACGAACGTCAGCGCGTCGGTCAGCGCCGTGCGATATCTCCGCGGTGGACGCTGCTCGATCCGTCGCAGCAACTCGTGGACCGGAATGTCGCTGCTGGTGGTCGCCGACACGATGACCCGCTGCGCCTCCACCGCGGACGGCTCCGCAACGGCGAGATCGACGACGGTGTCGGCCCGGGAGGTTCGGGGCGGAAGCGTCGGGACGAGGATGTGGGCGTGCGCCCGGGACCGGTGCACCACCACGCCGGGATGGAGGAGATCGCCTTCGCGTGGAACGGGACGGTCGGATCGGCTGCCGGCCTTCCGGTACGTCGGCGCCTGCGGCTCCGCCGACAATCCGTAGGGCACGGTGACATGAATGGGTTCGGCAGGGTCGACGGGCATCAGCCCCCATTCCTCGGCCGCCGTCCGATGGCTGAGTATCGCCCGGGGACCGCCGAACAGCAGCGCTGCCCACAAGGTCATCGCCCGGTCGAGTGGACCGTTGGTGACGGCGTAGACGCCGCGCAGCACCGCCGACCATTGGCCGGACTCGACGAGGTGTTGGATCTGGCGGGTCGAGATACCCAGTCCACGCAGTTGGCGGGCCGTCACGAGGCCGTGCTGGTAGTCGAGGACCCGTTGGAACTCGGGTTTGAAGTCGATCGTCGCTGTCGTCATGACAGGGACGGTGCGTAGGCAGACCGACAGGAAACGCGCGAAAAGGCGCGAAATCATTTCGCCTGTGGATAACCCTCAGGTTGGGGATAACTCCAGCCGTGAGTACTTGTTAACCGCGGGCGGTTGATAAGTACTCACGGGCGCGAAGCGCACTAACCGACGTAGCGGGACAGACGCGCCGACAGGTGGGGGCGCAGTTCACCGTCGGCGATGATGCGTTCCTCGACGTAGGCGAGGTCGCCGCCCTCGACGATGCCGTACAGGCGCTTGGCGCCGCCGACGAGAACACCGGAGGTGCTGCGGATCACGACGTCGGTGGCGAGCTCCCACGACGACTGCGTGAGGGGCCGGCCGTAGAACAGTTCGACGATGCCGGAACTGTGGGCGAGGAGAAGTTCGACGACCTCTTCGTTGGTGCTGCCGGGGACGCCGTCGCCGCTGATCCGCCAGAAGCCGGTCTCGTTGAGATCGGGGCGCACGTACGCGCCGTCGACGTCGAGGACCCAGGTCTGGGATTCCCACTTGAGGTAGTTGCCACCGTTGTGGGAGACGATGATCTGCTGCCCGAAGTGGTAGTCGCCGGTGTCGGGGTCGTGGCCTTCCCCTTCGCCGCGCCACACACCCACGAGGGGCAGTACTGCGAGGAGTTCGCTGTTCAGATCCGGGCCGAGGCGCAGATTGGCAGTGTCCTCGGGCAGCGGAAGGTCCGGAAGCTGCGGGATGTTCCGCGATGCCGTCGACTTGGAACGCTCGATGGCGTCCGCGACGGCGGCGTCACCGCTACCACGACGCACTGTGGGGTTGTCCCCAGCGGGCGCGCTCGTAGGCGGGTGCTCGGAAGGCGGATCTGCGCCTGCGTCCGGAGATTGACTCACGACTCGTCGGTCACCAGGCGGTAGATCGTGTAGAGAGAGAACCACGTGATCAACACGGCGGCAAGGACAAGAAGTACCTCGAAGAAGATAACCACGGGGACATCCTAAACCGAACCCGTCGAACGGTCGAAACGGGAGGCGTCTTACGGTGACGGGCGCTACGGTGCTCGAAGGCGACCACCCGGTCTGGTTCCGGACATCGTTGTCCGGTCGTCTCGTCTCCCGCCCCCTCCGGAGGTCCCATGCTTCGATCGACTCCTGCCGTTACCGGTCTGGCGCGAGCCGCGGTCGCGGCGACGGTGCTGCTGCTCGCCGTCTCCGCCTTCGGGGCTCCCGGTCTCGCTGTCGCGGCACCGGACACCGGCAGCGCCGGCACGGGAAGCTCGGGTTCCGGTGACACCGAGGTGCTCCCCGATCCGAACAACTACGCTGCCGACTGCCCGGACATCCTCATCGTCGCGGTGTCGGGTGCGACGGATTCGGATGTAGACCGCAACCCTCTCGAGGAGAGTGGTGAGGTGTGGTCGAACTGGGTCGGCAACGTGACCGTGCCGACCGGCGAGGCGAACAAGGACGATCCGGGGACGGTCGGGTGGATGTACGTCCCGTATCCGTCCACGTACGGACTCGGACTGCTGCAACCTGTTCCGACATACCAGGATTCGATGGCCGCCGGTGTCGCGTCGACGAACAGGATCCTCGACGAGAACAAGGCGAAGTGCGGCGACGCCACGAAGTACGTTCTCCTCGGATACAGCGTCGGCGCCGAGGTGGTCGAACGGGTGGCACGTGAGCTCGGCCACCGCGACAGCAATGCTCTGGTTACCGCCGACGACATCGCCGGCGTCGCGTTGATCGGCGACCCGTACCGCCCCGCGGGGACGCCCTCGATGGGCGAGCCGGGACCGCCCGGGGGCGGCTTCATGTCGTCCGGGCCGGCCGACTACGGCGCTCTCGACGGCAAGATCACCTACGCGTGCCGACCGTACGACATCGCGTGCGACGCGCCGCAGGAGATCGCCGTCCTCGAACTGGCGCTCGGCGTGCTCGGCCAGATGCACTTCACCCTGCTGAATCCGGGCCAGACCGTCTCCGACTTCGCGAACGCGGTGTCCAGCATGGCGGCGCGGTCGATTGTGCACATCGTCACACACGAAGACTGGTTCGCCTCGGACGAATCGTTCCTCGACGTTCTCCGCAAGGTCGCCGACCAGACCTACGATCCCGACGGACCGGACCGGGACATGCAGGTGTCCCAGGAGCAGATGGTCGAGGCGCTGAACTGGGCGATGGGCCCCGGTTCGGACGTGGTGAAGGCGAAGCTGGCGGCGGAGGGTCCCGGGTTCGTCGAGGACAACAGGGACGTCTTCGAACTCGTGATCAAGCCGTACATCTTCCTCGGCTTCATCCAGCACCTGTTCTATTGGAACAACAACCCGAACGACCCGTGGTACTGGGAGAGCGAGAAGGTCGTCGACTGGATCACCGCGCTTGCGCATGCCGAGAAGGACCGCGAGGCCGGTACGCCCGGCAACTAGATCCGCACGACAGAAAGGCCCCGCTCCGGATCGGAGCGGGGCCTTTCTGTCGTATTCGGCTGGTGACTACTCGCCGACCGTGACGTCGACGTTGTGCACGCCGGCGCTGGTCGGGCTCACCGTGGAGGTGCCGTTGCCGGAGCTGGACAGTGCACGCACGGTCCAGTCGCCGGGAGCGGCGAAGAAGCGGAAGTCACCGGTGCCGGAGGCGACGACCTCGGCGGTGAACTCTCCGCCGCCGTCGAGGAGACGCACGAACGCTCCACCGATCGGCTGGCCGTCAGCGGCGAGAACGCGGCCGGTGATGACCGTTTCCTTCTCGACGTCGACGCCCGCGGGCAGGGTCTGGGTCTGTACAGGTGCTCCACACATGGCTCAGTGAACCTCCAACTCGATGGGTGCGCCGACGAGCGAGCCGTATTCGACCCAGCTGCCGTCGTAGTTCTTGACGTCGGACTTGCCGAGGATTTCCTTGAGCACGAACCAGGTGTGGCTGGAGCGCTCGCCGATTCGGCAGTACGCGATGGTGGGCTTCGACTCGTCGTAGCCCTTCTCCGAGTACAGCTTCTCCAGGTCGTCGTCCGACTTGAAGGTGCCGTCCTCGTTGGCGGTGGTGCTCCACGGGATGTTGATGGCCGTGGGGACGTGTCCACGCTGCTGCGCCTGCTCCTGCGGCAGGTGCGCGGGGGCGAGGATCTTGCCGGAGAACTCGTCGGGCGAACGCACGTCGACGAGGTTCTTGTTGCCGATGGAGTCGATGACCTCGTCGCGGAACGCGCGGATCGTCAGGTCGGGTGCGTCGGCCTTGTACTGGGTGGCCTCGCGGGTGACGGTCTCCTTGGAGAGGGGACGTCCGTCGAGCTCCCACTTCTTGCGGCCGCCGTCGATCAGCTTGACGTCCTGGTGGCCGTACAGCTTGAAGTACCAGTACGCGTACGCCGCGAACCAGTTGTTGTTGCCGCCGTAGAGAACGATGGTGTCGTCGTTGGCGACGCCCTTGGCGGACAGGAGATCGGAGAACTGCTGCTGGTTCAGGAAGTCACGACGGACGCCGTCCTGCAGGTCCTTCCGCCAGTCGAGGCGGATGGCGCCTTCGATGTGGCCGCCGTCGTATGCGCTGGTGTCCTCATCCACCTCGACGAAAACGGTCTTGGGGGCGTTGAGGTTCTGCTCAGCCCAGTCGGCGGAGACTAGGACATCGGAGCGAGCCATGGTGTTCCTTTCGATGTGTACTTACTTGTGTCGGGTGGATCGTGCGGTGGTTCTCGGTGTGAAACGTTCAGGAGGCGGGGCGTAGCCGTGCGACGAGCGGATAGATCTGGCAGCCGAGGCAGAAGCCGAACGCGGCGTTGAGGAACGCCGCGAACAGGGCGAAAGCGGTGGCCACGGCGCCGACGAGGCCGGAGCCGGCGAAGAAGCCGACGGTGCCGACGGCGGCGAAGACGAAGCCGACGAGCTGCGCGAACCGGAGCGGTGCGACGGGTTCGCGCTCACCGACCGGGGCGAGACGCGGTGCCACGAGGGTGCCGAAGATCCGGCCGTACGGGCTGCGCCGCGGCCCGGTGGCTGCACCCGCCGCGAAGACGACCGCCTGCAGCGCCAGCAGAATTCCTGCTGCGACCAGCGAGAACGTCGACACGACGAGCACGGCGACGAGGACTGCGGTGGTGACCCAGGCGGCGAACCGGGGGCCACGAACGTCGACCTGCTCGAGCTCGAGTGTTGTGGACATGAGAAGTGCTCCTGCGGTGAGTCCTGAATGCTTGCCTGGCGCCGAGCAACGACGAATGACGTCGTCATCGGGTTCGATCACGGGCGCGGAGTGCGCGGTGTCAGCAGAAAGCGACAGCCCTGGTGATCAGCAACAGGTACAGCAACAAGCCCCGAGGCGGCACAGGTCTACTGTGCGGCGACGGGTGAGCATGAGCTCGTGGCTGGATTGCACGACGACGAGTTTACCCGGTTCTTCAGGAATTTGAAGCCGGGGGCCGGGTGAGGGGTCCGAGCGCGGCCCGCAGGTCGGCTGCGGAGGGCACCCCGGACACCCGGAAGCGTTGCTGCAGGTCGGCATCCAGAATGAACGTCGTCGGCAGTGACAGAACGCCGAGTTCCTTGGCGAGACTGGGATACTCGTCGTTGTCGACCTCCACTTCGACGGGCGGTTCCGGCTCGCCGCCGAGGTCCGCGACGACCTGTCCCACCACTCTGCGCACAGCCGCGCACGGTCCGCACCAGTCGGCGGAAAAGTGGAGAACGGTGGCCGCGCGGGGGTGATCCGACGATCCCGGCCCGACGCCCGCCTCCTCCAGGAGCCGGCGCCGTTCGTCGGTCACGACCGCGGACGCCTCGCCGGTGCCCCGGACCGTCCCCTGACGGCGCTGCCACACGAGCCCGAACGCGACAGCGGCGACGAGTGCGATCAGTAACAGTGTGATTCCGGTCATCGGCTCTGCAGTTCGTTCAGGTCGATCGTGACGTTGTCGCCGACGCCCTCGATGACGATCTGCGAACCTTCCGCGTAGACCTCCGTCGGCTGGACGCCGAACGGCAGTTCCCGGGGGTCGATCGTCCGGGTGAAGAGGCCGAGGATCGCGGGGGCGAGGGGTTCGGGGATGGTGAAGTCGGCGTGGCCCTCGGGCCCGAAGTAGAAGTCGCTGGCGACGATCTTCACCTGACCACCGTCGAGGACGAGGTCGGCCTGCACGCTGACGGTCGTGTCGATGGGGCCGACGGGGACGGTGCCGGTGAGGACGACGCCGCCCGCGGTCGGCATCCCGGAGCCGCCGGAGCCGCCGGTGCCGTCGGACTTGCTGGCCGGTGGTGCTGAAACCTGCAGGTCAGGGATGTCGAGGAACCGCCCGAGGTCGGTGGCGTCGATGAGCATGCGACCGGACAGGTGATCGACCGGGAGGGTCTGGACGGAGCCGTCGACGAGGTCGGACAGCGGCGCGGAGACACCCAGCAGGGTCGACTCGATCGTCACCTCGCCCACCACGTCACTCTGTACTCCCTGTGCGCGGATCTCGATGTTCTCGTACTTCCCGTCCCACGCCTGGGTGAGGAACGGAAAGCCGTGAATCGTGACTTCGGGATCCGCGGTGAGCGAGGCGCCGGCCCGCAGTTCCCTCGACACCCGGTACTCCGCGTACGCCGCCGAACCGAAGTCGACGACGAGACCGAGAGCCACGAGGAAGACGATTCCGATGATGAGTTTCCGCACGGCCCCATTGTGACGGACACCGTCGCGGGCGGTGTCGGTGCGACCTCGTCGCCGGTCGTCGGGGGTTCGGTGCAACGGACGCCGCCGGTGGCGCGCTACTCTGTCACCGACAAAAGTGTCGATACCTTCAGTGTCGATCTACCTGGACCGGCGGATGAACGATCCGTCGGCCGGTCGGGTACGACGGCGACGAGATGGGAGGCTGTGTGGAGCTACTGCTTCTTACCTCCGACCCCAACCCTGAGGCAGTGCTGCCTGCCCTCTCCCTGCTGGCGCATTCGGTGCGGCCTGCCCCGACGGAGGTGTCCTCTCTCCTGGAAGCGAGCTCCGCCGACATCGCGCTGGTGGATGCGCGCACCGATCTCGCGGCGGCGCGCGGCCTCTGCAGGTTGCTGGGCAGCACGGGTTCCGCGGTACCCGTGGTTGCGGTGCTCACCGAGGGCGGCCTGGTGGCGGTCAACTCCGACTGGGGCCTCGACGACATCCTGCTCCCGGGTACCGGACCGGCCGAGGTGGACGCCCGCCTCCGGCTGCTGGTCGGACGCACCGGCGGCGTCGCGAGCCCGGAGGCCTCGGGCAAGATCACGCTGGGCGAACTGGTCATCGACGAGGGCACGTACACGGCTCGCCTGCGCGGCCGTCCCCTCGACCTCACCTACAAGGAGTTCGAACTCCTCAAGTACCTGGCGCAGCACGCGGGTCGCGTCTTCACCCGCGCGCAGTTGCTGCAGGAGGTGTGGGGATACGACTTCTTCGGTGGCACCCGCACGGTCGACGTCCACGTGCGTCGACTGCGGGCGAAGCTGGGCAGCGAGTACGAATCCTTGATCGGTACAGTCCGCAACGTCGGCTACAAGGCCGTGCGTCCCGCCCGCAGCAAGTCGGGAGCGCCGGTGGCGTCCGTCGACGACCTGGAAGCCGACGACGCGGACTTCGAATCCGCCGAAGGGCAGGCGTTCCCGTGAGTGCGTCGGTGCAGTCGTGGATCGATCGACTCGACGGCAAGCAGGCCGCGGACGTGTCGGCCCTGTTGGAGCGCGCGACGGCGGCGGACGGAACCGCGCCCGTGTCGGAGCAGGGCGTGCATGCCGTGTCCGGTGCCGGTGGCGCCGGAGTGCGGCACCTCGTGGAGACCGACGCCGATCGGATCGTCGGGTACGCACAGTTGCAACCGGGCCACGGTGACCATCCGGCGATGGCCGAACTCGCGGTCGACCCCGAGGCGCGTGGCCGGGGAATCGGTGGCCGGCTGGTCGCCGAGGTCCTGTCCGAGGGCGGTCCGGACGCGCGGGTGTGGGCGCACGGCAACCTGCCTGCGGCGCAGGCGGTGGCCCAGCGGCTCGGCCTGACCGGCGCGCGCGAACTGCTGCAACTCCGACGTCCACTTGCGGGCACGGACCTCCCGGAACTCGTTGTACCGGAAGATGTTTCACTCCGCGTCTATCGCGGCGTCGAGGACGATCCCGAGGTGCTACGGGTCAACGCGGCCGCCTTCGCCTGGCATCCCGAGCAGGGGTCGTGGACCGAACGTGACGTGGCCGAACGCCGCGCGGAGGCCTGGTTCGACCCGGCCGGACTGTTCATGGCGTTCGCCGCGTCGGACGAGAACCGACTGCTCGGCTTCCACTGGACCAAGGTGCACCCGAAGCAGGGTGACGAGCCGGCCATCGGTGAGGTCTACGTGGTGGCGATCGGCCCCGACGCCCAGGGACGTGGTCTCGGCCGGTTACTGACGCTCGCCGGACTGCACTATCTGCGCGACCGCGGGCTCGGTGCGGTGCTGCTCTACGTCGAGGGCGACAACGCGTCGGCGCTGCACACCTACGACCGGCTCGGGTTCGAGCGGTTCCACACGGACGTCGCGTACGCGCGAGCCTGAAGTACTCCTCTACTGCGGCACCCGCCGTTCGTCTGGGAAATATGGGCAAATGCTCGGTCTGTTCACTTTCCGTTCACCGATCGTGGTCCAACTGGACATTAGCTACCCCTAGGTTTCTCCGTGGGCAGCGCCGTGTTGCCTGGTGCAGGATTCGAGAAATCCGCGCCTCATGTCGCCGCCCGATCGAGGGCGAGACGGTATTTCCGGAGGACTAGGTGAATCTCAAGCGCAATGGCGCCCTGCTCGGTGCAGTGGCCCTGGGTGCCATGACCTTGGCCGCGTGTGGCAGCGACAACAACGCGGCGTCGAGCGGCGTCGACGCAGCCGCGTCGACCGCGACGTGCGAGGGCAAGGCCAACCTCTCCTCGGCCGGTTCCTCGGCTCAGAAGAACGCCATGGATCAGTTCGTCTCCACCTACATCTCCGTCTGCCAGGAAAAGGGCAAGACCGTCAACCTGGCGTACAACCCCAGCGGTTCCGGCGACGGACGTACCCAGTTCATCGCAAGCCAGATCGACTTCGCCGGTTCCGACTCGGCGATCAAGGCCGAGCAGGCCGAGCAGGCCAAGGCCCGCTGCGTCGGCGGCGAGGCGTGGAACCTTCCCCTCGTCTTCGGACCGGTCGCAGTCGCCTACAACCTCGACGGCGTCGACGACCTGGTGCTGAACGGCGAAGTGACCGCCAAGATCTTCAACGGCACCATCAAGAAGTGGAACGACCCGGCCATCGCCGCCCTCAACCCGGGCGCCACCCTGCCGGACCAGGACGTCACCGCGATCATCCGCTCGGATTCCTCGGGAACCACCGACAACTTCCAGCAGTACCTCACGGCCGCCTCCAACGGCGCCTGGACCACCGGTGCCGGCTCCGACTTCACCGGCGGTATCGGTGAGGGCGCCAAGGGTTCGGCCGGTGTCGCGCAGGCAGTGGCCTCCGCCCCCGGCTCGATCACCTACGTCGAGAAGTCCTACGCGGACCAGAACAAGCTGTCGGCCGCGCAGATCGACACCGGCTCGGGCCCGGTCCCGTTGTCCGACGAGTCGGCAGCGAAGGCCATCGAGGGTGCGCAGTTCAAGGGTTCGGGCGTGGGCGACCTGACGCTCGACCTCGCCTCGATCTTCGGCACCAAGGAAGCGGGCGCCTACCCGCTGGTGCTCGCCACCTACGAGATCGTGTGCTCGAAGGGCTATGACGCCGACACCTCGGCCGCGGTCAAGTCGTTCCTGACCAGCGCCGCCAACGAGGGCCAGGACAACCTGGCGGAGCAGGGCTACGTGCCGCTGCCCGACTCCATGAAGGAGAAGCTGAACGCGTCGGTCGCCGCAATCGGCTGATTCACACGGTAAGCCGTTCGGACCCGCCCATGACTCGATATTCTGACGATGAAAGATTGCGAGCGCAGATGAGTGAAGCGCACACCGAATCAGCACCTCGCGCCTCCGGCTCCGCTTCCGGCGGGGCCGGGGTGGGCGGTCCGAACGGCACCCCGGAGGCCGAGTTGAGTACCACCAAGGCCGACACCCCGCCCCCGATGAGTGCACCCCCTGGCAAGGCAGTCGCCAGGCCCGGAGACCGGATCTTCAAGACCCTCGCGACCACGTCGGCGATCTTCATCTCCATCCTCATTGCCGCGATCGGCATCTTCCTCATCTGGCGTGCGGTTCCCGCGCTGAGCAGGAATCAGGTCAACTTCCTCACCAGCCGCGAATGGGTGACCCAGAACATCAACGCGATGGCGTTCGGTGTGCTCGACCTCTTCCAGGTCACGGTGCTGGTGTCGCTGTTCGCGCTCGTGCTCGCGATGCCGGTTGCCCTGGGCATCGCGATCTTCCTCACCGAGTACTCGCCGAGCTGGCTCAAGCGTCCGCTGGCATACGTCATCGACCTGCTCGCCGCGGTCCCGTCGATCGTCTACGGCCTCTGGGGTCTGCTGGTGTTCGCGCCGGCGATCAAGCCGATCGCCGTGTGGCTCAACGAGAAACTCGGCTGGTTCCCGCTGTTCGCGACGGGCAGCGGTTCGATCACCGGCGGCGGCACCATCTTCACCGCGGGCATCGTCCTCGCCGTCATGATCCTTCCCGTCATCACCGCCGTGACACGAGAAGTGTTCGTCCAGACACCGACGTCCCATATCGAGGCAGCTCTCGCGCTGGGCGCCACGCGGTGGGAGGTCGTGCGCACCACGATCATTCCGTTCGGTAAGTCCGGCTACATCAGCGGATCGATGCTCGGCCTGGGTCGCGCCCTCGGTGAGACCATGGCGCTGTACCTGATCCTGCGCACCACGTCGCAGCCGTTCGGCTGGTCGCTGTTCGACGGCGGCGCCACCATAGCGTCCAAGATCGCCCTCGGCTACGCGGAGTTCAACAACAACATTCAGGCCGGCGCCTACATCGCCGCAGGCCTGGTGCTCTTCGTGCTCACCTTCGTCGTGAACGCCGCGGCCCGCGCCGTGATCGCAGGAAAGAAGGACTGACCCATGACCGCGACCCTCGACAAGCCGGTCAAGGCCCCCACCTTCCAGGGGGTCGGCACCCGCCGACGCCTCACCGACCTCTCGGCCACTGTCCTCGTGACGCTGGCGGTGCTCGTCGCGCTGATCCCGCTGGTGTGGGTCCTGGTCACCGCCGTCATCAAGGGAATTCCCGCCCTGACGTCGGCCACCTGGTTCACCCACTCGCTCAGCGGACTCACGTCCTCGGCCGAGGGCGGCGGTATCTATCACGCGCTGATCGGCACGATCCTGCAGGGCCTCGTCTGCGCGGTGCTGTCCATTCCGCTCGGACTGTTCGTCGCGATCTATCTCGTCGAGTACGCCGACCGGAAGTCGCGGCTGGCGAAGCTGACGACCTTCATGGTCGACATCCTCAGCGGTGTCCCGTCGATCGTGGCCGCCCTGTTCATCTACGCCCTCTGGATCGCGACGTTCGGTTTCCCCAAGTCCGGATTCGCGGTGGCGCTCGCCCTGGTCCTGCTGATGGTGCCCGTCGTCGTCCGCAGCACGGAGGAGATGCTCCGCATCGTTCCGCAGGACCTGCGTGAGGCGTCGTACGCGCTGGGTGTTCCCAAGTGGAAGACGATCGCCAAGATCGTGCTGCCCACCGCACTGCCCGGCATCATCACCGGCGTCATGCTGGCGCTGGCCCGGGTGATGGGCGAGACCGCACCGCTGCTGATCCTCGTGGGTTACGCACCCTTCATCAACTTCAACCTGTTCGGTGGCGAGATGGGCACGCTGCCCGGCGTCATGGTCGCCGAGATGAACAACCCGACCGATGCCGGCACCAACCGCATCTGGGGCGCGGCGCTCACGCTGATCCTCCTCATCGCCGTCCTCAACATCGCAGCCAAGGTCATCGGCCACTTCTCACAGGTCCGCAGCAAGTGACACATAAACTCGATCTCGAACACCAATCAGTAGGGAGCCGGTAATGGCCAAGCGTCTGGATCTCAAGGACGTCAACATCTACTACGGCAAATTCCACGCCGTCGCCGATGTCGGGCTGTCCGTCCCCCCGCGGAACGTGACCGCCTTCATCGGCCCCTCCGGCTGCGGCAAGTCGACGGTGCTGCGCTCGCTGAACCGCATGCACGAGGTGACTCCCGGTGCGCGCGTGGAGGGTTCGATCCTGCTCGACGGTGAGGACATCTACGGTTCCGGCATCGACCCGGTCGGCGTCCGCAAGACGATCGGCATGGTGTTCCAGCGTCCCAACCCGTTCCCGACGATGTCCATCAAGGACAACGTGGTGGCCGGACTCAAGCTGCAGGGTGAGCGCAGCAAGAAGCGTCTCGACGAGGTGGCGGAACGCTCCCTGCGCGGCGCCAACCTGTGGACCGAGGTCAAGGACCGTCTGGACAAGCCGGGCGGCGGACTCTCCGGCGGTCAGCAGCAGCGTCTGTGCATCGCCCGGGCCATCGCCGTCTCGCCCGACGTCCTGCTGATGGACGAGCCCTGCTCGGCGCTCGACCCGATCTCGACCCTCGCGATCGAGGACCTCATCACGGAGCTGAAGAAGGACTTCACCATCGTGATCGTCACCCACAACATGCAGCAGGCGGCGCGTGTGAGTGACCAGACCGCGTTCTTCAACCTCGAGGCCACCGGCAAGCCGGGACGTCTCGTCGAGATCGACGACACCGAGAAGATCTTCTCCAACCCGACGCAGAAGGCCACCGAGGACTACATCTCGGGCCGCTTCGGATAGAGCGACACACACAACGCCCCGACCGGATCTTCGGTCGGGGCGTTGTCGTGTCTGCGGACTGTGACCTCGGGCGAACGAACGGGACGCTCGTACGGTCAGACCGTACGAGCGTCCCGTTCGCGCGAAAAGGGTTGGGGGAGTTTACTGCTCCGGGTACGAGGTGAGGCTGTCGGCGTCGGCCACGGCGTGGTCGGTGTCGTCGGGCAGCTTGCCGGTGACGAGGAAGATCACGCGGCGACCTACCTCGACGGCGTGGTCGGCGAAACGCTCGTAGAAACGGCCGAGCAGGGTGACGTCGACCGCGGCGGCCACGCCGTGCTTCCACTCGCGGTCCATCAGGACGGTGAACAGGTGCCGGTGGAGGTCGTCCATCGCCTCGTCCTCCTCGCGGAGGCGGGCGGCCCGCTCGGGGTCGCGGGTCTCGAGAACCTCGCGGGCAGCGGCGCCGATGGAGACCGCAATGCGTCCCATCTCGGCGAAGTATCCGTTTACCTCTTCGGGGAGCACGTGGTTGGGATGTCGACGGCGCGCGATCTTGGCGACGTGGAGAGCCAGCGCCCCCATGCGGTCGATGTCGGCGACGATCTGGATTCCGCTGACGACGGAGCGGAGGTCGCCGGCGACCGGTGCCTGTAGTGCGAGGAGGGCGAAGGCCCGCTCCTCGCAGATTGTGCTGAGCTCGGTGATCTTGTCGTGCTCGCCGATCACCTGCTCGGCAAGGGAGAGGTCGGCCTGGAGCAGCGACTGGGTGGCGCGCTCCATGGCGACACCCGCAAGCCCCGCCATCTCGCCGAGCAGGTCGGCAAGCTCGGTCATCTGTTCGTTGTAAGCCACGCGCATGAGGTCACAGCCTACGGTGCACGGGAAACCAAGTCACGATCACACGGTGAACGCGGGATGAACGACACTGCTGATCGGACGCTCAGTCGCAGGACGTGTCGCCTGCGTTGACCACGGCCAGGTCGGCGGGGATTTCCACGTCTTCCGGCTGGCCGACCCGCACGTCCGCCATGTCGAGCGGAGTGTCTATCGGGCTCGGCGTCTGCACGGTGCCGGAGAAGCTCGAACCGAGGGCTACTTCGACGACCGTCCCGAGTCCGGTGGTCGACTCGAGCACTGCGCCCGGGAACGACGAGGCGAGGGTGGCCGCCTCCGCCTCGTGCCCGGGTGAGAACCGGATGACGGTCTCGCTGCTGGTGCCCGTGTAGTTGCCGACGTTGTAGATCTGGAAACCCTCGGCGGCCAGTGAGTCGGCGGCGGTCGCGGCCAGGCCCGACTCACCCGATGCGTTCGACACCTGGACGGTGACGCTGGACGGGTCGACGGCCTGGACCGACGGCGGTGTGGGCGCGGCCTGCGGTTCCGGGGCGGACGGCAGCGGTTCCGCCCGCTTCTCGCCGGGCAGGGCTTCGTCGTCGATGATGGCGCGGAAGATGGCCTTGATGTCGTCGGTGCGGGGAATCTCGTTGCCCCACTCGGTGGTGCCCGCGGTGGGGACCGTCAGGAATGTGACCGCGCCCGCGTCGACGTTCTGCAGGGAGCGACCGAGCGTGACCAGCGATTTCGTGTCGATGTTCTCCACGAACGTGTCGCGGGTAAAGGCGTTGATGAAGCCGTTCAGCTTGCCGGGATTGAGCAGCACCTGACTGGACAGAGCACCCCGCAGCAGGGCGGAGAGGAATCTCTGCTGACGGTTGATGCGGCCGTAGTCGCCGTTGCCCTCCGCCTCGACATGTCTGGCGCGGACGAAGTTCAGCGCCGTCTTTCCGTCGAGCATCTGGGTGCCCGGCTGCGGCAGCACGGTGCCGAGCACGTCGTCCTCGAGCGGCTGGGTGGTACAGACCTTGACCCCGCCGATCTCGTTGACCATCGACTCGAAGCCGGCGAAGTCCATGCCGACGAAGTGGCCGATCTTCAGACCCGACATCTTCTGGATCACCTTCACCAGGCACTTCGGTCCGCCGAGTGCGTAGGTGGCGTTGAGTTTGTCGCCGTCGGCGGCGGGAAAGGTCTCCTCGGTGTAGGTGCCGCTGGCGTTGTCCCAGCCCTGGCAGACGGGCCGCTCGACGTCGAGGTCGCGGGGGAACGACACCGCGACCACCCGGCTTCGGTCGGCGGGGATGTTGACGAGCATCACCGTGTCGGCGCGGGATCCCTCGGCGTCGTCGATGGTGCCGGCACCCACCTCGCCGCTGGCACCGGCGCGGGTGTCGGTGCCGACGATCAGATAGGTCTCGTCACCGGTCTGCCCGACGGCGTCGACGATGTCGGTCGATTCGGTGTCGAGGGCCGCGATCTGGTCGAACTTGCCCTCAGTGGAGCGGAGGTAACCCCAGACGATGCCGGTTCCGGCGAGCGCGACCACCGCCACGAGGGCGACGACGGCGCGTCCGGCCGCGCGGAGGCGTTTCCGTTTCCGGGTCTTGCTCAGGGCCAGGCGGGTGACACCCGGGTTGCCGACCACCTGCGGTGCGGCGGTGGTCTCGGCGGAATCCGCGACCCACTCGGGCTCGGGAGCGCTCGGCGGCTCCGGCGGGGGAGGCGCGGCAGTGGTCTTGCGTGGCGGAACCCCGGGAGGCGGCGGCTGCCGCTCGTCGATCGGGGGAATGGTCTCCGTCTTGTCCGGATCGTCCGGTCTGTTCGGGTCGACCGGCTTGTTCGGTTCATCCGGATTGTTCGGGTCGTCTCCGGAGACCTTCTTCACCAGCTCTGCCACGGAGAGCGCTTCGGTGGGACCGCCCGCGGCGCGACGACCGATCCGGCCGCTGTCGTGCCGGGACGGTTCGGTGCGTTCTACCTGGGCGCGGTGCCCGGGAGGCGCTGAGGGTTCGGGAGGCCGGCGCTCGGTAGGTGGCGGTCGCTGCGGAAGCCGCCGCCGTCCCGACTGGGCTTCTCGGTAGCTCCGGTCCGCGAGAGGACGCTCCCAGGGGGCCCGGGATTCGGGAGTCGGTGAGTCCGAACTGTGATCATCACCCACCGATGCAACCTGACCTCTCCGCCGACTCGGACCTCCGTCGGCCCCGACGGATTCCAGCCATAGTACTTATCGAACGCCTGGGCTCCGCACATGTAGCGAGGTGACGCGCGTTCGTGCTGTTAACCACCAGAATGCATGAGGTCGGCGCCGGCGGGAACGAGGCAGTCGTCGGGGTCGTCGAGCCAGCCCTCGGGGAGCGCGACCGTGCCGGGTGATCCCTGCCGTCCGCGCGGTCCCTCGGCGTCCTTGGGGAACGGGATGGTGGGATCGAGTTGGACGAGGAGGTCGTCGAGTTCGGTGAGCGTGCTCACGAGGGCCATCGCGACGCGCAGCTCCGACCCGGCGGGGAAGCCCCGCAGATACCAGGACACGTGCTTGCGCAGTTCACGCAGACCCTTGTCCTCCCCGTGGTGATCGGCGAGCAGTTCGGCATGACGGCGGATGATGGTGGCCACCTCGCCGAGAGTGGGAGGAGTGGGCTGCGGGTTTCCGTTCAGCGCCGCGCTCAACTCGGCGAACAACCACGGCCTGCCGAGGCATCCGCGGCCGACGACGACACCGTCGCACCCGGTCTGCTCCATCATGCGGGCCGCGTCCTCGGCGGCGAAGATGTCGCCGTTTCCGAGGACCGGCACGTCCGTCACATGTTCCTTGAGGCGGGCGATCTCGTTCCAGTCGGCGGTGCCGGAGTAGCGCTGCGAGGCGGTGCGGGCGTGCAGTGCGACCGCGGCGGCACCCTCGCCGGCGGCGATCCGGCCGGCGTCGAGATGCGTGTGGTGCTCGGCGTCGATGCCGACGCGGAACTTGACGGTCACCGGGACGTCGGTGCCCTCGGTCGCCTTCACCGCCGCCGCGACGATCCGGCCGAACAGTGTGCGCTTGTACGGCAGGGCGGCGCCGCCACCCTTGCGGGTGACCTTGGGGACCGGGCAGCCGAAGTTCATGTCGATGTGATCGGCCATGTTCTCGTCCACGATCATCTTGGCCGCTGCGTACGTGGTGTCGGGGTCGACGGTGTACAGCTGCAGCGAGCGCGGTGTCTCGGTCGGGCCGAACGTCGTCATGTGCAGGGTCGCGGGTTGCCTCTCCACCAGGGCACGCGCCGTCACCATCTCGCAGACGTACAGGCCGGACGTGCTGCCCGCGCGCTCGGTCTCGAGCTCACGGCACAGCGTGCGGAACGCGACGTTGGTGATGCCGGCCATGGGGGCCAGAACCACCGGACTGCGCAGCTCGAGCGATCCGATTCGAAGGGATGACATTGACGACCTCTGGGAAAGTGCTGGATTCAAAACTGTGCCCGGTACCGAATCCGGTACCGGGCACAGGATAACTGTTTGCGCTACGACGCCTTCTGCTCGCGCTTCTTGGCCTCGCGGGCCAGCATGCGGTCGCGCTGCTCCTCGAACTTGGTGGCCTGGCCCTCGAGGTTCTCGAGGAACTTGCCGAGGCTCTCGCGCATCTCTTCGCCGCGGGCGGTGAAGTCGTTTCGCTCGAAGACGTTCCACTTGCGCAGAACGGGCATCACGACCTCTTCGAGGTGCTGGCGGAGGTCGTAGATGCCGTGCTTGGCCATCAGCACGCCGTTGCGCCGGAAGTTCGGCATGCCGGCGCCGGGCATCTGGAAGTTCTGGACGATCATGTTGATGGCCTCGAGCGCCTGGTCGGGCGCGAGGTCGAGGGCTGCGCCGCACATGTTGCGGTAGAAGATCATGTGCAGGTTCTCGTCGGCGGCGATGCGCTGCAGCATCTTGTCGGCGATCGGTTCCTTGCACGCCTTACCGGTGTTGCGGTGGCTGACGCGGGTGGCGAGCTCCTGGAACGTGACGTACGCGACGGAGTGGAGGAAGCCGGCGTCGACGTCGGCGGGCGAGGCGAAGCCGTTCGTCATGTGCTCCATGCGGAAGCGCTCGAGCTGGACGGGGTCGACGGCGCGGGTCACGACGAGGTAATCGCGCATCACGATGCCGTGACGGTTCTCCTCGGCGGTCCAGCGGCCGACCCAGGTTCCCCACGCGCCGTCCTGCGAGAAGTTCTCCGCGATCTCGCGGTGGTACGACGGCAGGTTGTCCTCGGTGAGGAGGTTGGTGATCATCGCGGCCTTGGCGACCTCGTCGAGCTGCGACTGCTCGGGATCCCAATCGATGCCGCCCATCGCGGCGAAGTTGCGTCCTTCGTCCCACGGAACATAGTCGTGGGGATGCCATTCCTTGGCCATGGAGAGGTGGCGGTTGACGTTCTCTTCTGCAACCGGCGACAACTCCTGCAGCAGTTCGAGTTGGGTCAGATCCCTCGCCATGTGTAATGCCTCCAGGTAGCTCAATTTGACTTTGTTCAGCCTACGGCACCGTAAGTAGGTTGGTAAACGCCGTCGGCGGCCCGGGAACCGTCTAAGTTACCGATCCGTAATGGACCTTCCGGGATGAGTCGCCGCGACGCGGCAAACCGTTACATGACAGTGTACTGATGTGGTTGCGTGTGCGGTGACCAGCGTAATCATCCCAGGGAGAGATCATCACAGCGACGCGCGGACAGTTGTGGACGATCACAGATTTGTCGAGTTCCACAGATTCCGCGGCATATCTCGAGCCGTGTCGGGGGTTGCGCGGCAGCACGTTCATCAGGCTGTCAATATGCTGGGAAAATGTTTCACCCCAGGTGTGAACATCGCCACCCCGGGTTCCGCTCAGCTTCCCCGAGCAGCATGCTCATGAGCGGAGGTAATGAATGAGCACTGGTTCGATCAGCGACGCATCCGCCCGGGCGACCGTCCGGGCCGGCGCCCTGAGCCCGCACGGACGGGGCTCCCGCGGCTACCGAACCATCACGCTCTCCCTCTTCGCGGCCGGCCTCACCACGTTCATCTCCATGTACTCGGCGCAGGCGCTGCTGCCGGCGTACGCGGACGGCTTCCACGTGTCCCCGGCCGTGTCCGCCCTGTCCGTGTCGGTCACCACCGGACTGCTGGCGGTCGCCATCGTCCCGGCCAGTGTGCTGTCGGAGCGGTACGGGCGGACCCGTGTGATGGTGCTGTCCGCGCTGGTGGCGTGCATCGTGGGTCTGCTGCTGCCGCTGAGCCCGAACATCGGGTTGCTGCTCGCGGGCCGGGCGATCCAGGGCGTCGCGCTCGCCGGGATACCCGCGGTGGCGATGGCGTACCTCGCCGAGGAGGTGCACCCGAAGGATCTCGGTGCGGCGATGGGCCGCTATGTGGCGGGAACGACGATCGGCGGTCTCGTCGGACGACTGGTGCCGTCGGCCGTCGTCGATGTCGGTTCGTGGCGATGGGCGATGGAGGCATCGGCGGTCCTGGCGCTGGTGTTCGCCGTCGTGATGATCCGCACGCTGCCGGCGTCGCGGTTCTTCACTCCGCAGCGTGTCGACCCGGGAACGGTGCTGGCGAACGTGGTTGCCCATCTGCGTGATCCGGCGTTGCGAACGTTGTTCGCGCTCGGATTCATCCTGATGGGCGGCTTCGTCTCGGTCTACAACTTCCTCGGTTTCCGGCTGAGCGCTGCGCCGTTCGGTCTTCCCGAAAGTGTTGTCGGACTGGTGTTCCTGCTTTATCTGGCCGGCACCTACACCTCGGCCGCGGCAGGCGCGCTGTCCGACCGGATCGGCCGTCGCCGGGTGCTTCTCGGTGCGGTGGGCACGACCGCGGTCGGGCTCGCGCTCACCGTGCCCGACTCGCTCCCGCTCGTGCTCCTCGGTATGGCGCTGTTCACGGGTGGTTTCTTCGGTGCCCACTCGGTGGCCGGCGGATGGGTGGGCAGGCTCGCCGCCCAGCATCGGGCGGAGGCGTCCGCGCTGTATCTGCTCGCGTACTACCTCGGTTCCAGCGTCGCCGGGGCTGCGGCAGGCGTGGCCTACGCGGCGGCAGGCTGGGTGGGGACCGCGGGGTTCGTCGGTGCCCTGCTGGTGGTCGCGATCGTGTTGTCCGTCGTCATGTTCCGCCGGAACGGCGACTGAGGGCGGCGTCGACACCCCCGGACTTCCGACCTCAGTGAATCCCCGGTGTCCGTTATGCCTGTTGCGGTACGTCGGGGTGCTGCCGACAATCGTCACATGGGCAACAACATGAGCCGCCTGGAAGAGATCGTCGCCGAGTTGCCCGAAGCTGTGCGGGTGGACGTCGCCCAATGGGACGGGCACCCGACGTTCCGGGTGCGGGGGAAGAACTTCGTGTTCAGTGATGTGGAGGCCACCCGGCTGACGGTGAAGCTGACCGTCGACGAGGCCGAAGCGGTGGTCGCGACCGAACCAGGCGCGGAGCCCGCGGGATACGGTCTCGGTAGACACGGCTGGGTTGCACTGGACGTCACGGACGCGGACGGGCCACGGTGGGAGCAGTTGCGTGAGTGGATCAGGACGTCGTACACGCTGGTCGCCCCGAAGCGGCTGGCCGAGCAGGTGCTGGACGAAGAACCGTTGCCGACGCAGGGAGACCAGTCATGACGACCGAGAACAGCGCATCCACCACGACACCCGCGAAGTCGGGGCTGCCGGCGTGGGCCAAGAAGGCCATCGGCATCGCTGTCCTTCTGGTCGTACTGGTCATCGCGTACTTCATCCTCGCCGCCTACCTTCCGCGGGCGTGGGCTCAGAACGTCGGCGGACTGGCCGACGGCAGCTTCGCGGGCGGCATCCTGTGGGGCCTGTTGTTCGGCACCGTGTGCACCCTGCTGCCCCTGCTGCTGTTCCGCTGGGCGTGGCGGCTGTTCCGCAGGCGCCGCTTCAAGCCGATGCAGATCGTATTGCTGATCGTCGGGGTGCTGGTGGTGCTGCCGAACCTGCTGACCCTCAGCGTGGTGCTCGGCGGCAACAGCGCGGCGCATGCGGGGGAGCGGATCATGGACGTGGACGCCCCCGGGTTCCGCGGTGGGTCGCTAGCCGGCGCGATCATCGGGGTGGTGCTGTTCCTCGGCGTCGCCGGAGTCAGCTTCACCTACCGCAAGCGCGGTGAGGATCTCGCCGAGATGCGGAGAGACGCGAAATCGAAAGACGTGCAGGCGGGCGGCGACGGGCCGCCTGCCGGACCGTCACCTGCCACTCCCTAGGACCTCACCACACCAGTACGGGCTTGATCACCGTGCCCGCGGCCTGATCGGCGACGGCACGGTTGATGTCGTCGAATCGATACCGGGTGACAAGACGGTCGAACGGGAACTTCCCTTCCGCGTGGAGCGCCAGCAACTGCGGAATGAACTGCTGCACGGACGAATCGCCCTCGACGCAGCCGCGGAGAGTCTTGCCGTTCAGCATGAGGTCCTGAACGTTCACGGTCACTTCGGGCGCGCCGAGTCCGACGACCACCGCGCTGCCCCGCGCCCGCAGTGACGCCAGCGCCTGACCGATGACGACCGAGTTCCCCGTCGTGTCCAGGGCGTGGGTGGCACCGCCACCGGTCGCGGCACGGATCTCGGCGACCACGTCCTGCGTCCCCGGGTCTATCGCCATCGCACCGAACTCCTCCGCGAGTGCACGCCGTGCGGGCACCGGATCGACCGCGAGAAGCGTTGCGACGCCGACCGACCGGGCCGCGAGCAGCGCGGCGAACCCGACGCTCCCGGCGCCGAACACCACCACGCTCGAATCACCGTCCGGTCGAAGCACGTTCAACACGGCACCGGCACCGGTCTGGAACCCACAGCCGAGCGGAGCCGCGGCGGCCAGGTCGACGGACTCGTCGACGACGACCACGTTGTCGGCGGTCGCGAGGATGTGTTCGGCGAAGCTGGACTGGCCGAAGAAGGCGGCGCGCACGGGTTGGCCGTGCTGGGTGACGGTGGCCGACCCGTCCGCCCGCCGGCCCGAACTGTTCAGCCGGTGCGCGTTCTCGCAGTACGCCGGACCCGCGGTGCGGCACTGACGGCAGTCACCGCAGTGCCGGTAGCTGAGAATCACGTGATCGCCGGGGGCCACCCCGGTCACGCGCGATCCGACGTCCACCACGACCCCGGCGCCCTCGTGCCCGAGAACGACGGGACCGACGGCTCCGGGAAGTGCCGCCTTGGTGAACAGATCGGTGTGGCACAAGCCGGTGGCGACGATGCGCACCACAACCTCGTCCTCACGCGGTTCGTCGAGTCGGACCGTCTCCAGCGTGAACGGAGAGTCGGGGCCTCGTGAGACCGCTGCCGTGATCTGCATTCCTGTTCCTCGGGTTTCGCGACGTCCGGGCTCTGACACGGAGGTACGGATCTCAGTCTTTTTCGAGCAGGAAGTAGTAGTGCCTGCCTTCGTCGAGGACCAGTGCGGACTTGCCGTTCATGATGCCCATGAGGGTGGCGTCGTCGACCCTCTTGAAGTGATCGAAGATCGGTGCGCCGTCGTAGACCATGGTCGCGGTGACCTCGCCCCGGAATTCGATGTTCCACAGGCTGGCTTCACCGTTGCCGCTCTTCACGTCGGAGAAGAGGTTGCCGTCGGCGTCGCGGCAGATCAGGGGTTTGGCGTCCTCGAGCGAGACGAACGTCTTTCCGTGCCAGCGGCTCGCGAACAGCTTTTCGTGCAGGCGATGCCCGGTGGCGAAGTCGTCGCCCTTCCAGGCGCCGAGGATGTCTTCGGCCCGGACGGTGTCGAGCGCCGCCCAGATGGAGTCGAGATCGTCGGGGGAGACTCCGCTGTCCCGCTCGCGAAGCGCGTGGAACGTGCGGCGGGCCTGATCGATATCCATGGGCAGTCCTCGGGTCGTGTGCTGACAAGCAGGTCACGCGGTTTCCGAACCAAACTGTTCGGCAACTTCGGAGGCTACGCCGAACCAGATGGTTCGGCAACGGGCAATTTAGGATGTCGGCATGCGATCAGCGGGAGAAGCCACGCGAGACCGGATCCTCGCGACGGCCAAGGAGGAGTTCGCCCGCTACGGAGTCGCCGGGGCCCGGATCAACCGCATCGCGGAGGCTGCCCGCGCGAGCAAGGACCGCTTGTACGCGTACTTCGACAGCAAAGAGGCGCTGTTCGCCGCCGTCATCGAGCTATGGATCGCGGAGACGACGGAACAGACGGCGTTGCGGGGCGACGATCTGCCGGGGTACGCGGGCCGGTTGTTCGACGACTATGTGGCGCACCCGGAGAACGCGCGACTGCAGGAGTGGGCCGACCTGGAGATGCACGAGGAGATCGCCGACAGTGATGCGCGGATTCGCACGCTGCGGCCCAAGGCGGCCGAGATCCGCCGCGGGCAGCAGGAGGGGTTCATCGATCCGTCGTGGAACGCCGGCGAACTGCTGCTCGTGATCACCGACATCGCCCGCTCGCTCGCCACCACCGGCAGCGGCAGCCGGAAGTGGGAAGGCGGACGATCGGTGGAGCAGCGACGGCAGACGGCAATCGAGGCGGTTCGGCGTCTGATCCGGGTGCCTTCGGCGGAGGATGCGCCGGGCCAGTAGTGGACGTTCGTTCCCCTTACCCGGCATGGGTGCCGAGTAAGGGGAGTGTGCCCCCAGTAGGGCTCGAACCTACGACCTGCGGATTAAAAGTCCGTAGCTCTACCAACTGAGCTATAGGGGCGCGGGGCCAGAGTCTAGTGCGCGGACTGTGGCCGAGAAAGCAGCACCCCCGACACGGCGCGCCGCGTGGAGGCGAAAAGCGTCGGCTCGGGTGCGCACCCCCTGCAGCGCACCCGAGCCGACCCAAATTATACCACTTGGTGTGTTTTTGGCAGCGGTCTGATATCGAACCCATAAAGTTCCTTAGGTTTGTTATAGGCGACGTTTCATGATTTGAAGACTGCTGTGTCGGTTTTTTCAAAACAGGGATACTGTTATGTATGGCTCCGCGCTCGCCCCCGTAGGGCGCAAGGGCGGGTTACTACATCTGGGAGAGGGATCCACCGCAATGCCACGTCAACAGGAGCGTGCGCGACGCACTCGCGCTGCGCTGGTGGAGTCGGCCGCGATCGAGTTCGCCAAGCGCGGTTATGCGGCAGCGTCGGTCAACACGATTCTCGAAGGCTCGAACGCCACCAAAGGGGCGATGTACTTCCATTTCCAATCGAAGGAAGAACTCGCCCGAGCCGTCCTCCAGTCCGGAATCGAGCAGTTCTCTGCCCTGACCGACCGGTGGACGCGTCGCACGGACATCGGGCCGTTCGAGGCCCTCCACGGCTTCGTTCTCGATCTCGCGAAGCTGTTCCGTTCGAGTGTCATCGTCCGGGCGGAGTTCCGGCTGATCGTCGAACCCGAGTTCTATCCGGACGTACAGTCCGGCGGCTCGCAGGTCTGGGGGCGGACCGCGCACGAGTTCGCCGTCCGTGCTCAGCGCGACGGTCTGCTGCGTGCGGACGCCGACCCCGAGAAGTTCACCCGGGTCCTGGCGGCGTCGCTCGCCGGCCAGCGGTACATGTCCGACATGACGGCGCTGGAGGGCGACCTCGGCGAGCGGTTCACGGAATCGCTCGAAGTGGTCCTCACTGCGATGGCTTCACCCGAATGGCTGGAGAACTTTGCGAGGGAAGGATGGCCGGATTCCGGCTCAGAACTGCCCGATTCGTAGTCTGACCTGGCGATTTGGGAAATTCTCGATCCGTGTCCTAAGCTATCCAAGCTCCCAACGGAACGCCGTTGAGGTACTGGTTCGGAGAAATCCGACGGGCCCCCTTCGTCTAGCGGCCTAGGACGCCGCCCTTTCAAGGCGGTAGCGCGGGTTCGAATCCCGTAGGGGGTACGTTTGACCGGTGTCGAGCATGCGGTATGGTTCGACGGCAGTAAAAAGTGACACGCAGTATCGCTTTACACTTGTAAAGCACAGCAGGACAAGCAAGGCCCTGTGGCGCAGTTGGTTAGCGCGCCGCCCTGTCACGGCGGAGGTCGCGGGTTCGAGTCCCGTCAGGGTCGCAAGTGTGTTGCCAATACCCGGTATTGGCAACACAGTGCGATAGGCATTCGGTTCGGGTGCCGTCCGGCCAGGTAGCTCAGTTGGTACGAGCGTCCGCCTGAAAAGCGGAAGGTCGCCGGTTCGATCCCGGCCCTGGCCACCACGATTCACTGAAACTCCGTTGTCGAGAACGTCGACAGCGGAGTTTTTTCGTTGTTCCCCACGTGAGTGCGAATGTGTGTCCGAGCACACATTCGCACTCACGTGGGGTCGGGCTCGACCGGGTCCCGGGTCATGGATCAGACGGACTCCGAGCGGCGACGCAGGGTGACGAAGATCTCGTCGTAGTGCAGGTGCGCCATGAAGTGCCCACCCGTGCGGATGTTCAGGGTGGCGCCGGGGATTCGGCGGGCGAGTTCGGGCGGCCAGTGCGTCGGCACGAGTTCGTCCTCGCTTCCGCCCCAGACGTCGACCGGCACGGTCAGATCTTCGGGCGCGAACCCCCACGGCCGCATCCACGCGCGGTAGTCCTCGACCATCCCGGATGCGGTCCGTAGCGCCTCCCCGGACATCAGTGAGAAGTTGCGGACGGGCTCGCCGCGGAGTACGGCGGCGTCCGCGGCGCCCAGGTCGCGGGCGCCGAGCCGCCGGAACAGTACCGGCGCGTGCAGTGCGACGGCACCCATGACGCGAAAACAGATCCGGGCGGCGAGCGGAGCGTGCCGGGACAGCCGGGTGAAGACGCGGTCGCCGGCCGGCAGTTGCGCGAATACCCCCGGTTCGGTGAGCGGGAGAGCCCCGGCGATCACCGCGACACTCGTCACACGCGACGCCACGGCGGATCCCACGGCGAGTGCGTACTGTCCGCCCATCGACCATCCCATGACACCGAAACGGTCGGCGTCGAGGTGATTCGCGAGGTCTTCGACGTCCCGGGCCCAGTCGAGGATCGTCCGGCCCGGCTGGGGATCGGACAGGCCGATCCCGGGACGGTCGGGGGACAGGAGCCGGATTCCGGCGTCGCGGGCACTCCGGTCGGCGGCCGCGACGTCGAGACGCCCGGCGAGGCCGCCGTGGGCGTTGACGACGACGAATCCACCGGGGTCGCCGTACTCCGCACAACCCATCAGGCGCCCGTCGCGCAGCCGGATCACGCGGTCCTCGGGTCCGACATGAACTCTGGGCACGGGCAGCCTCCGGCGGTCGAGGTCAGTGTATCCGCGGGAGCCCTGCGCAATCCGGACGTCGGGACCACCGGAACCGGTGCCGTCGCCCGACGACGCCGAGGTGGCTGTCGCTAGGCTGACGTCCATGAGCAGTGCTGAAGAGCCGCTGACCGTGGGCCGCGACGGACTGTTGTCGTTGCTTCGCAACGGGCAGCTGCCCTCGCGTGGGGCGAAGGCCCCGCAGCGGGAGCGTTACCAGCGGATCGTCGCCGCGGCGATGGAACTTGCCTCCGAGGGCGGGTACGACGCCGTGCAGATGCGGGCCATCGCCGACCGGGCGGGGGTCGCCCTGGGCACCGTGTACCGCTATTTCCCGTCGAAGAACCACATGCTGGTGATGGGTCTGCTGATGGTGTTCGAGGGAATGCGGTCCCGGTTCGAGGACGTCGCGATCCCCGGTGACACGCCGTCCGAGCGGATCCTGTTCGTCCTCCGGAAGAACACGGAAGTACTGGAGAAGGACCGGCCGCGCTACGAGGCCCTGGTCCGCGCATTCATGTTCGCGGACGCGTCGGCGTCGGCCGAACTGGACGCGTTCGGCGCCCTGATGACCGAGATGTTCGCCAAGACCATCGGGGTGGAGCGGATCTCCGACGACCAGTTGAACGCCATCCGCGTGATCGGCGACGTCTGGATGTCGAGCCTGGTGTCGTGGGTGGCGGGCCGCATCTCGGTCGACGAGGTGATGGCCCACCTCGGGCTGGCGGTCCGTCTCGTCTTCCGGCGACTCGGGGGCTAGTTCTCAGCCGCCGATGCGTCCGAAGTACGCGTCGCGCAGCACCGCCCGGTCGTCGATCTCGCCGGCATCCGTATCCATGACGACGCGTCCGACGTCGAGAACCGTGACGTGATCGGCCACGCTCATCGCCGCGTCGACGGCCTGCTCGACGAGGAGCACCGCCAACCCGGTCTTCTTGAGGGCCGTCACGCGTTCCATCACCTCGTTGACGATCACGGGTGCGAGGCCGCCGGACGGCTCGTCGAGCAGGAGCAGAGTGGGTTTCGCCATCAGTGCCTGTCCGATCGCCAGCATCTGCTGCTGCCCGCCGGACATGGCGCCCGCGAGGAGGTTACGTTTCCGGCCGAGGACGGGGAACAGCTCGTAGATTCGGTCCACCTCGTCGCGCACGGCGGATCGTCGCATCCTGCGCACGTAGCCGCCCAGGATCAGGTTCTGTTCCACGGTTTGGCGGTGGAACACCCGCTTCCCCTCCTGCACGTACGCCATTCCCTGGCGAACTCGCCGGTGCGGCGCCATCTTCGCGATGTTGCGGCCGTCGAACTCGAGAGTCCCGGCGGTGATCTTGTTCAGTCCGGAGATGGCCCTCAGGGTGCTGGTCTTCCCGGCACCGTTCCGCCCGAGCAGTGCGGTGACCTTCCCGGGCCACACGTCGAGGGAGACGTCCCACACCACCCGGAGGTCGCCGTAGCCCGACTGCAGATTCCGCAGGCTCAGGAGGGGCTTCGAAGTGTGCTCGCTCATCAGGTCGCCTCTCCGGCCAGTTCGGTGTCTTCGGCGACGGCGCCGAGGTATTCGCTGAGTACGCGCGGGTCGTGTTCGATGTCGGACGGCAGGCCCGCGGCGATCACGCGGCCCTGAGCCAGCACGACGATGGTGTCGGCGAGCGCGAGGACCAGCCGGAAGTTGTGCTCGACCAGCACGATCGTGCAGCCGGCGCGTCCGAGTCGCCGGATCAGGTCGGCGAGGCGTTCCACCTCGTCCTCGTCGAGACCGGACGCCACTTCGTCGAGCAGGAGCAGTCGCGGCTCGGCGACCACCGATCGTGCGACCTCGAGCAGCCTCCGCATCCCCAGGGGAAGCGAGGTGGCCGTCTCGTCTCGCAGGTGCGCGAGGCCGACCGTCTCGAGTGCGCGTTCCGCCTCGGCGAGGTCGCGGGCACGGACCGTGCGGTAGCGGGGGAGCCGCAACACCGTCGGCAGCATCGACACCCGGTCGGTGCTGTACCGGCCCGAGGCCACGGCCTCGAGCACCGTGACTCCGTCGGGGATGTTGGGCGTCTGAAAGGTTCGTGCCACACCCACTCTGGCGAGGTGTTCCGGGGCCATGCCCTGGACTTCCTTGTCGCCGATGAGGATTCGTCCACTGTCGGGACGGTAGAAGCCGCAGATCATGTTCAGCATGGTGGTCTTGCCCGAACCGTTGGGCCCGATCAGCGCGGTGACGCTGCCGGGTTCCGCCCGGAGGGAGGTGTCGTCGAGCGCCTGGTTGCCGCCGAAGGCCTTCGAGATGCCGTCGACTACGAGTGTCTGCCCCGACATCGGTGCCGTCGCGGGCCGAGCGGTGTCCGCCCCGCGTACCGGTGCACCGCGACCGGTCAGGCCTGCCTTCCGGTCGAGCCGTGCCGTGACCTGCTTCGCCACCTTCGCCAGGCCACCGCTGAGGAGGACGCCGCCGACGATGAGGAATCCGCCGTAGAAGACGAGGGCGTACTGCTGGAACTCGGAGGACTGGTTCGGGCCGAGCTGCATGATCGCCGCGCCGATCACTGCACCGTAGACGCTCGTCGCCCCGCCGAGGATACAGGCCGCCAGAACCGCTGTGGCGAAGGTAAATCCGAATGCCTCCGGTGAGACGTACATGTCGATGTTGGCGAACAGGGCGCCTGCCAGCCCGGCGGGGAACGCGCCGATCGCGTAGCCGAGGAGCTTCATCCGGAATACCGAGATACCCACCGAGGAGGCCAGGACCGGGCTCTGCTTCAGTGTGCGGAACGCGATGCCGTGGCGGGAGACGACGAGGTTGCGCACGACCGCGAACCAGAGGATGGCGACGAGAACGACGACCACATAGAACCGGTCGGCGTCGATCACCTCACCGAACAGGGTCGCCGGTTCGATCCCGCCGAGACCGTTCCGGCCGCCGGTGGCATCCCCGAAGACGGCAATGATGTCCGGGACGAGGAGGACGAGGAAGAACGACGTCATCGCCAGCGACCAGCTGCCGAGTCGCAGCCCGGGGATGCCGGTGACGATGCCGACCGCCAGTGCCACCAGACCCGAGGCGATCAACTGCACCACGATGTCGGTGTACCCGGCGATCGACATCAACCCGGCGGTGTACGCACCGGCCGCGTACATCGCGGCCTGGCCGAGTGCGAGTTCACCCGCGTAGCCGAGACTGAGGTTGAGTCCGCTGACCACCAGCGCCAGGATGCAGGCAAGTTGCACCTGGCGGGACAGCGCGAAGCCGAGACCGAACTCCGGCAACAACAGCACCAGGAGCCAGAGGGCGAGCGGGAACAGCCAACCCGGAACCGAACGAATCAGACGCCACACCAGCATGTTCACACCACCCTTTCCCGGGCCCTGCCGAACAAGCCGGCCGGGCGCACCATGAGGATCGCGATCAGGACCACGAAGACCGCGATGTTGCTGTACTGGCTTCCCATCTCGAGCGCGGCGAACGATTCGACGAGCCCGACGGTGACACCGCCGACCAGCGCGCCGGGCAACGACCCGAACCCGCCGATCGCCAGGGCCACGAAGCCCTTGATGGCCAACGCCGAACCCAGCGTGGCCACCGCGAAAGTCTTGGGACCGACGAAGAGCCCGAGGAACCCGGCGAGCGCACCCGAGAAGGCGAACGCTCCGAGCGCGAGCGCCCGCACGTTCACACCGCGCAGCAGGGCGGCCTCGCGGTCCTCGGAGATCCCGAGGAGCGCGAGACCCGTCATGGTCCGCTTACCGACCTGGCCGAGGGCGACCACCGCGACGACGGCAAGAATCAGCAGGACCACCTCGACCGGGTAGGCGCGTCCGCCGAGGATCGTGATCGGATCGTTCGAACCGGAGAACGGGACGGTGAGCGGTTCGCTTCCCCAGATCAGCTGTGTCGCACCGTTGATCAACGTCGCCGCCCCGAGAGTGGTGACGAGCTGATTCTGGTGATCACGCACCGGCCGGACCGCGATGATTTCTTCGAATCCGGCCAGGATCGCGACCGTGACCGTCGCGATCACCGCGACGACGAGTACCGGCAATTCGAGGGTGACCAGTCCGGTGTAGGCGACGAAGGTTCCCACCATCATCAGCTGGGCCTGGGCGAAATTGAACGTGTGGGACGAGATGAAGACGATGTTGTAGCCGATCGCCACGAGCGTGTAGACCGCGCCCATGGCGAGGCCCGACCAGACTATGGTCACCGGGATCTCCTGTGGTCGAAGTGTCAGGCGCTCGGATTTCCGTACTGGCCGTTGAGGAGTGGGCTCGGAGGCACGAACTTGTACGCTTCGTCGCCCGGCTTCGACGCGTGCGACTCCGCCGTGAAGTGATAGGACGGCGAGAACGCGGTTTCCGCGCTGTCGAGAACTTCCTGGTTCTCGAGGGCGTCGGCGAGGGCTTCGGGATCGGACGAGCCGGCCTTGTTCGCGGCGGCGGCGACGAGGGGCAGCGCGTCGTAGTTGTCGGCGAGGATCAGCGTCGACGGGATGTCGCCCATCGCCTTCATGTTCTCGACCATGGTGTTGACCGCGGTGTCCTGCGCGTCGTAGACCGTGCTCGACATGACGTGCATGACGAGATTCGCCGTGGCCGGGGTGCCGAGCACACCGTCCGGTGCCGGCTTCGAGACGAGTGACGTCCCTGCGACCGAGGTGTTTCCGATGAGCGGGATGTTCCAGTCGAGTCGCTGAAGGCTCGTGAGCAAATATCCGAGCGGCGCCCCGTAGGCGTCGACGACCAGCGCCTGGGTGCCGCGGTTCTTCAGCGATTGCAGTTGCGCCGTCATGTCCAGTGCCGCGGTGTCGTACTCTTCGGAACCGGTGCTGCTCACGCCTTCACCGCTCAACGCGTCTTCCATCGCCTGCCCGAAGACCTCACCGTAGGCGCTGCTGCTGTGGACGACACCGACGGACTGGTAGCCCTTTCCCTTGATGTATCGCGCGATGGTCTCGGCGTTTTCGGCCGGTCCCGACGCCAGGTCGAAGTTGAGCGGGTACTTCTCCGGGTTCGCCGAATCCTCGGTCGGCCCGATGTTGAAGGACAGGATCTTGTTCTGCGCAAGGATCGGCAGTGTCGCGGTGGTGATGGTCGACGGGCCGGAGTTGAGGAAGAGGTCGGGCGTCTTGCCCGAGGCGATCGCCTCCCGCAGTTTCGACACGGCGTTGGTGGCGTCGCCCGCGTCGTCGACCACGGTGATCTCCACCTGCCGGCCACCGACGCCGCCGGCCCTGTTGACCGTCTCGGCGCTCGCTTTCGCTGAGAGTACGGATGTCTGAGCATTCGCGGCGAGCGCGCCCTGCCCGCTGATCCCGCCGGTCACGAGCACCCGGTACGGGCTGCCGGCGGCGTCGGCCTCGTCCGCGCCCGACCCGGCGCATCCGGTGACCGCAAGTGCCGTCACGGCGAGCGCCGCAGTGAGAGCCGAGGATCGAATTCGCATGACCGCCCCTTTGACGTGAGAGAAGCAAGCAATTGCTTGGTGCGGCAAAAGGTAGCAGAACTAACGGTCGGTGTCCGTCGAATGTCCCGCTCGGTGGGCGGTTCGTCGCACCGGCTCAGCGGAACGACGGCCGGATCACCGGTTCTCGACGTTCGAGGATGGTGGCGGTGTGCTGACGCACCATCGTGTCGAGGTGCTCACCCTGCGGTGCGAGCCAGAAGTCGCCGCGGTCGATGCCCTCGAAGACCTTCTCGGCGAATGTGTCCGCGTCGAGTCCGTCGGTGGTCAGCAGTGCGCGCATCTGCGCGACCATCTGATCGACGGCCGGATGGGAGACGGCCCCGAACGGGTTGTCGAAGACGGACGTGACGACGGGCCCCGGCGCGAGCACGCTGGCGGACACCGGGGCGCCAACCATGCTCAACTCCATTTGCAGGCACTCGGTGATCGCGACCACCGCGAACTTCGATGCGCTGTACGGCGACATCATCGGGCCGGGCGCAAATCCGCCGACGGAGGACGTGTTGACGACGCGGCCGGTGCCGCCCTGCTCGATCATGCGTGGAACGAACGCCCGGATCCCGTTGACGACACCCGTGACGTTGACCCCGAGGGTCGCGTTCCAGTCGGATTCGCGCAGTTGCCAGAGGAATCCGGCTCGCATGATCCCCGCATTGTTGAAGAGCAGGTCCACCCGGCCGAACGCGTCGAACGCGAGATTCGCCAGCGCGTCGACGGATCCGGAGTCCGCGACATCCGTCGTCCGGGTGAGGGCGGTCCCGCCCAGATCTGCGGCCAGACGTTCCAGCGCGGCCGCGTCGATGTCGGCGAGCACCACGCGCATACCTCTCGCGTGTGCGTGCCGGGCGATTCCCGCCCCGATTCCCGAGGCTGCGCCGGTGACGACGACAACCTGCTTCTCCTGCGTGTCCGGTTCCGTCACGGGTCGACCGTAGGACCGTCGACGTCCGCTACGGCCGGACCTTCTCTCTCAGCGGGACGGATTTCACTTGCCGCCGCGACGCCACAGCGGTTCGAGGTCGGGGCCCTCCTCGTCCTGCTGGGCACCCCGGAAGCGGACCGCGAACACGACCCAGCCGATGGCGGCCATCAGCAGGAAACTGACCAGGCGGTAGACGACGATCGCGGACACCGCCTCGGCGCCGGTCATGCCGCTCGCGGTCAGTGCGGGGACGAGCACGGCGTCCATGACGCCGAGCCCCGCAGGCAGCAGCGGTATCGCCGAACCGGCGGCGTTACCCGCCGCGTACGCGACGGCGAGGCCGGCGAACCCGGGGTGAGCGCCGACCGCGTAGCACGCGAACGCGAGACAGGACGCGTCGGCGATCCAGTTGAACAGCGACCACCCGAATGCGCGGGCCGTGTCGCGGCGATCCATCCGCACGGCGCTCATCTGGTTCACGATGTGCTTCCACTGCCGAACCCCGGTCAGCGGCGGCTTCTTTCGAAGCCTGTTGACGCCGCGCAGCGCGGTGATCCCCACGCCTTCGAGCGCGTCGGGTCGCGATGCCGCGTACTGGGCCACGACCAGGAAGGCGCACAGGCCGCCGAAGGTGAAGATCAGGGAGAACGGGTTGGTCTTGGCCCCGACGAGCAGTGCGCCCGCCAAGCCGACGAGCGCCAGGCCGATCGCCTGGAGGACACCGGCCATCACCAGTTGCCAGGTCGCGACGACCGGTGACGCACCCCAGAGCCGCGTCTGCCGGTACGTGAACGTGGTCGCGAGAACCGGCCCGCCCGGCAGCGTCACGCTCATCGAGTTGGAGGCGAACGTCACCGCCAGCGACTGTCGTTGCCTGATGTGCACGCCCGCGACCCCGAGCAGGCAGCGCTGCACCCGGGCGAAGCTCGACATCGACGCCAGCGACGCCACGACAGCCGCGGCGACCCACCTCCATTCGAGGTCGCCGAGGTTGCCGACGCTCTCGGACAGGTCCGGCCAGATGAGGATGATCTCGACCGTGAGCACCACGACGAGCAGGCCACCGATCACCCATTCGACACGACGCCTGCGGGGCGTCGGGGGATTGTCTTCGGCGTCAGTCATACGTGTCCATTACACATGGCCGGCGATTACACCGTGTATCCGCCGTCGACGTCGAGTTTCTGTCCCGTGACGAACCCGGCCCGGTCGCCCGCGAGGAAGCAGACCGCCTCGGCGACGTCGGCGGCGGTGCCGAACCGTCGTAACGGTATCCGGCTCATGGCGGCGTCGAGTGCGCGCTGATCGAGTTCCTCGGAGCTGATCAGCCGCTCGGCCATGCCGTCGGTGAGCATTCCCGGGCCGACCGAGTTGAATCGGACGCCGTAGCGGCCCTCCTCGGCGGCGAATCCCTTGACCAGTTGTTCGATCGCGCCTTTGGTGCCGGGCGAGAGCCCGTCGCGCACCGGGAACCGGCTGGTGGCCGCTGTCGTGACCGCGACGACGGAACCGGACGCCTCCCGCAGCGCGGGCAGGGCGGCCTTGACGACGGTGAAGAACGCGACCGCCTCCTGCTGGAGGTGCTCGGCGTAGTCGCGGGGAGCGACCTCGGACAGGTGGATCATGGGAACGTGCGGTCCGGCGGCGTGGATCAGGATGCCGAGGCCGCCGAAGTGTTCGACGGTCTGCTTCACGACGCTCGCGACGCGGGGCTGGTCGGTGAGGTCGGCGGAGAACGCGTGCGCGGCGACGCCCCGGCCTTCCAGTTCGCCGACGAGGTCCGCGGCGACGTCGGCGTTGGATCGGTAGGTGATGGCCACGTCGTGACCGAGGGTGGCGAGTTGCCGGGCAATGGCGGATCCGATGCCGCCGGTGCCGCCCGTGACCAGTGCGGCGCAGGGACGTCGTGGGGTGCTGGTGGCGGGTATCGCCATGAGGATCTCCAAGCGTGTGAGGGAGGCGCGCCCCTAACCCGAAGTTGCGGCGGTTTGGCAGCAGTTTATGTGGTTTGACCAGGTGGTTTAGTGGGTGGTTGTGGTTTTGTTCTGTCGACGGTGTCCTCAGGTCAGGGTCAGTGGTATCGGGGCGCCGAGGA
>RRBB01000868.1:0-557 GCA_006543605.1 Rhodococcus sp. WS4 | reverse complement strand
ATTGATACCCTGCTTGAGAATGGCCCGGATAAGGCCCGGATTGTTCAGCATGGTAAAGACAACCAATTGCAGATGCGGATAACGTCGCCGCAGCAATGACAACAATGCCAGTCCATCGCCATATTTCCCGCCCGGCATCGTATAGTCGACGATAACGACATCACAGTCGCCTTCGTTGAGCCGACCGATCAACTCGGTAGAATTGGAAACTTGACCGAGCATCTCCAAAGAACCGCACTGACTCAGTTCGTAGGAAATACCCAGCGAAATGGCGGGATGATCATCCGCAACCATTACGCGAATGCGATGTAGGGACATCCTTGCGTCTCCTTAAGCGGTACACGGCAGGCGAAAGCGTTACCAGGAAACCTGTGGTCTCGGTCATGCCTGCCGCAGGCAGGCGGCCGCCGCTCGGCCGGCAAGGAGGAAAGCGCGGTCCGGAATCCGCCGACGCCACTGCCCCGGTTCAAAGTGAACATGTGTATTTTCTAGTGAAACCGACGATATTTAATATAGTAAAACTACTATTTTTTCGCCTCGTAAACTAACAACAAAGA
>RRBB01000867.1:0-558 GCA_006543605.1 Rhodococcus sp. WS4 | reverse complement strand
CAAGGCCATACCGGAAACCTCCAGATGGCACGGCAACCCGGCGATCACCATCAGTGGCCCGGCGGCAGGCTATCCGTATGCTGCGACACGACCACCGTTCGCCGTGCGCAGGGGCTGGTAGACCGATACCACCACCACCCAACATTGCCGGGCAGAGCAGGGAATTCAACGCCACGACATGTCGAAGTTCAAGGAGTTCATCGAAGGGGGTGAGGATGATCTCGCGCCGGGCCGCGCGGGGCCCGCCCGAGGAGGTGGGCGTCCTCGGTCCACGCGCGACGGGTGACGGCCCTCGGCCGAAGGGGTCAGCGGTCGAGGGTCTCGCCGCCTGCGGACTGCCGTCGAGCCGCGGTTCCCGGGGAACGGTTTCCCGGGCAGTCCGCTGTATTTCGCCGGGCATTGAATTATGGTGACCTCACGTTGGACTCCCGTGACACAACCCATCCTATGAACTTTTCAGAACAATTGGCTCGTGAAACCGCCGTCGACGGTCAAGGCACTCCCGGTGATCATCGAAGCTTGGTCCGAAGTGAGGAAAAGAGCCGCATCTGCGATATC
>RRBB01000866.1:0-558 GCA_006543605.1 Rhodococcus sp. WS4 | reverse complement strand
CGCCATAGCCGTTGAGCAGGCGCAGCAGGATGAAGCCGAGCAGCAGCCCGCCACCGCCCGCCAGGAGGTAGCGTCGGCGCGTGGTTGCCGGCGTGGCGCCGCTGAACCAGTTGCCTGCGGCATAGCCCAGGGCGATCACACCGATCCACGGCAGCAGGGGGTAGGAGGTGCGCAGGCGCAGGGCGTCGCCCGCTTCGATCCAGCCGCGGTCGTGGAGCACCGCCCACGGCAGGTGCCAGGCCGAGCCGGGAGCGAAATGCAGCGGATCGAGCAGGTTGTGGCCGGCCACCAGCAGCACGCCGAGCGCCGCGAGCAGAGGGCGCGGCAACCAGAGCAGGGCGGCCAGGGCGAGCATGCTCAGGCCGATCGCCCAGATCACCTGGAGGTAGATCACCGTCGGCGGCAACTGGAAGGTCCAGGCGAAGTTCACCAGGGTCAGTTCCAGCGCCACCAGGAACAACCCGCGCTTGAACAGGAACGCCGAGACCGCCCGGCGTCCCTGGTGCTTCTCGCCGTAGAGGAATGCCGACAGGCCGGTGAGGAAGACGAACACCGGCG
>RRBB01000865.1:0-558 GCA_006543605.1 Rhodococcus sp. WS4 | reverse complement strand
GCCGCGCGGCGGGCGCCTGGGCCAGGCCGGTTTCCTGCGCCAGGCGCGGGCTGACCACCGGGCCCATGCGCTCGGGCGCCAGTTCGAAGACCTGCATGTCCGCCGGCCAGGGCGGCTCGGCGAACCAGAGCATGGCGTCCAGGCCGGGACGACGCGGATCGAACTCGCCCTCGCTGGTGGACAGTTGCAGGCGCAGGTCAGGGAGGGCACGGTTGAGCCGGTCCAGCCGCGGGATGAACCAGCGCGCCAGCAGGCTGCCGGGTACGCCGAGGACGAACGGGGCCTCGGCGGTCTGCCGGCGCAGCTCGGCACAGACGCCACGCAGTCGCTCGAACGCATCGCCGCAGGCGTCACGCAGGCGAACGCCGGAATCGGTGAGTTTTACGCCGCGTCCATCCTTGCCGAACAGGGCCACCCCGAGATCGTCCTCGAGCAACCGCACCTGCCGGCTCACGGCGCCATGGGTAACGTGCAGTTCCTCGGCCGCCAGGCTGATGCTGTGCAACCGGGCAGCGGCTTCGAAAGCGCGCAGGGCATTCAGGGAGGGCAGGTCGCGGC
>RRBB01000864.1:0-559 GCA_006543605.1 Rhodococcus sp. WS4 | reverse complement strand
CAAGGCGCCTCCGTTCCGCCGGCGCTGCCCGGGGCGGTACCGCAGCCGTTCATCCAGTAGGTACCGCCATGACGAACCTTCAAATTGCCGCGCTTGTACAGCCCTCCATGGTGACCCAACTGCTCACCGCCGACGGTGGCGAGTGGGAGGTCTCGAAGTACCTGCAGGAGATCATGGCCCTGGCCGCCGACGGCACGCTCTATCTATCGGAGAGCCACCAGAACGACATTCACGTTCTGTCGTTCATCGACCGTCTCGATCGCCGTGGCTTCCGATACCAGCTCAACCTCACCGACCTGCAGACCATTCACCAGCTTTACCGCGCCGTCGCCATGGACGGCCTGGTCGATAGCGATGGCCAGCGCGCCACCCAGATGCAGGAGCGCGTGGTCAAGATCATTCGTAAGGCCACTGAGCTGCGCGCCAGTGACGTGCATTTCGTCGTGAGTCCCGCCGGCACCGGCAGCAAGATCCGTTTCCGTGTCGACGGCCTGCTGAAGACCGTCGAGCAGTACCGCAGCCAGGAACTGCACGAACTTTGCGCAACCATCTACCAGTC
>RRBB01000863.1:0-561 GCA_006543605.1 Rhodococcus sp. WS4 | reverse complement strand
TGCGCGTTTGGCCAGGTTCACCCCGGCCATGTGGTCCCGGTTGCCGCCGACCCGGCAACGTGAACACCACGCGGTGTGGTAACCGCCGGGGCGGGAGAGGGGTTCGTCGCAGCCCGGACACAATGCCGAGGATCCCCGGGCGGGCACCGAGACCACCGCGATGCCGACACCGGCGGCAGTGTGCGCGAGTGCTGCGACGGCTTGGCGGCGGGCGGACTGCGCGGCCCGGTTGTTGTTGACCCGTCCGTGTCCGCGGGTCTCGAGGGTGGTGAGATCTTCCACCGCGATCACCTGCGCGCCCGCGGCGGCGGCATACTCGGTGACCTGGCGGGCGAAGTGGAAGGCCAGTTCCCGGTTGATCTTGCCTCTCTTGATACCCACCGCGGTGCGGTGCGCGTCGAGGACGGCGATCTTCTCCTCCAGCTGTGCGCGGACCTCGGGTGGGGCGGTGGCGGACAGTTGTGTCAACCGGGCCGCCTTGGCGTGCAGCAGCTGCCCCTCGGCTTGCAGGCGTGCCAGTTTGATTCCGAGGCCGCGGTCGTCGTAGGTCCATCCCCGGTA
>RRBB01000862.1:0-562 GCA_006543605.1 Rhodococcus sp. WS4 | reverse complement strand
GCGTCCGGGACGTCCTTCATGGCCTCCAGCAGCTTGGCGTTGTTCGCCGCGTCGCCCCGGCCGTCGGCATAGCGCGCCGAGTAGATGCCCGGCGCGCCGCCGAGGAAGTCCACCGCCAGCCCGGAGTCGTCGGCCAGCGCCGGCAGGCCGGAGAGGCGTGCGGCGTTGCGTGCCTTGAGGATGGCGTTCTCGACGAAGGAAAGACCGGTTTCCTCCGGTTCCACCTGGCTGAACTCGCCGATCGAGCGCACCTTCACGCTGGCGCCGAGCATGGCCTGGAGTTCCTTGAGTTTGCCGGCATTGTGGCTGGCCAGCACCAGCTGTTCGAGCTTGATCATTCGTCCGGGAAGATTTCCTTGTTGAAACTGAAGGTTTGCGCAGGTTCGCCCTTGGCCTCGACCTTGATGGTGAAGACCAGGGTCTCGCGCTGGCTGATCGGGAATTGCGCCAGGTTGTAGATGGCGCCTTCCTCGCTGACTCGGCGGAACTCCAGGGGGATGACCTTGCCGGTCAGGTCCTTGGCCGAGCCGGTCACGGCGGCCTCTACCGGCTTGCCTTTCTC
>RRBB01000861.1:0-562 GCA_006543605.1 Rhodococcus sp. WS4 | reverse complement strand
GACGCGCGAGGACAACCTGCAGGACCTGCTCGCCGCCTACGACCGGCTGGTGGCCCACCCGGCCATCGACAGCCAGGCGATCGCGGTGGTCGGCACCAGCTATGGCGGCTACCTGGCGGCGATCCTCAGCCAGTTGCGCGCGGTGCGCTGGCTGGCCTTGCGGGTACCGGCGATCTACCGCGACGAGGACTGGCTGACGCCCAAGCTGCTGCTCGACCGCGAGGACCTCATCGAGTACCGCGGCAGCCTGATCCCGGCCGCCAGCAACCGAGCCCTGCAGGCCTGCGCGGGATTCCGCGGCGATGTGCTGCTGGTGGAGTCGGAGTTCGACAGCTATGTGCCGCACTCGACCATCATGAGTTTCCGCGCCGCCTTCCAGCAGACCCATTCGCTGACCCACCGGATCATCGACCACGCCGACCATGCGCTCAGCAGCGAGGCGGCGCAGGACGCCTATACCTCGATCCTGGTGGACTGGATCACCGAGATGGTGGTCGGCGAACGTCTCAGCATCACCCCGGCCTACGCCACCATCCATCCGGCTTTCTGAACGCTCCGCGAC
>RRBB01000860.1:0-563 GCA_006543605.1 Rhodococcus sp. WS4 | reverse complement strand
CGTCCGGATCTTCGTCATGGGCGAGAACCGATGGCGCGACGAACAGGAGTGGCCGCTCGCGCGCACCGCGTACACGCCGTACTACCTCCACAGCGACGGCTCGGCGAACACGCTGAACGGCGATGGGGTCGTGTCCACCGACCTACCCGCGGACGAGCCCGTCGATCGCTACCGGTACGACCCAGACGACCCCGTTCCGACGGCGGGCGGCCGGTTCGTCGGTGGCGGAGTGGCCGACCAGCGGAAGAACCAGTCCCGCGCCGACGTGCTGGTCTACACCGGAGCGGAACTGACCGAGGAGCTCGAAATCACGGGTCCCATCACCGTCTGCCTGCACGCGATGACGACCGCCCAGGACGCAGACTTTGTCGCGGTGCTCTCCGATGTCCGCCCCGACGGCTACGCCCACAATCTCGCCGAAGGCATCGCGCGCGGTCAATTCCGCGAATCCTACGTCAACCCAACACCGTTGGAGCCCGGCACCCCCTACGAGTTCACGATCCAGCTCTGGAACATCAGCCACGTATTCCATGCCGGCCATCGCATCCGGCTCCACATCACCT
>RRBB01000859.1:0-567 GCA_006543605.1 Rhodococcus sp. WS4 | reverse complement strand
CCGTGCGCCCCGAGATCGGCCAGCCAGGCGGCATCGGAGACATCGCTCTTGCGGCCCGGCACGGTCTTGACGTCACGGGCGTTGACCAGCATCACCTCGAGGTGTTCCTCGAGCAGGTAGTAGAACGGGCGCCAGTAGTTGCTGGTTGCTTCCATCACCACGCAGGTGACCTTCTGCTCGAGTAGGTGCTCGCGCAGGGCGAGGATCTGGTTGGTCATCGCGCCCCACGTCGTCACCGTGGACGAGGTGCGTCTGTTGCCGCGGCCCTGGATCCGCACGCACACCTTCCCGTCCGTCTTGGAGATGTCGATTCCCGCGCACCGCGGGTGCACCACGTCCATCACCGCCACCGATCCCGGGCTGGCCCGATACGTATCTCGTTGTATGGGTGTGTGTCCCGGGGAGGGCGGGGATAGAAACAGGACTCTGACACTCGTGCTCGAAGGCAACAGTCCACGGTTCCCGCGGACGACGAACTGTGCCCTCCACCACCAAACTAATCCACAGGCTCACCGGCACCATAGAGAATCCGAGGTCGACCGAAACACCCCGCAAGTATCCCCCGAC
>RRBB01000085.1:0-42182 GCA_006543605.1 Rhodococcus sp. WS4 | reverse complement strand
CGAGCCCAACCCAGCAGCGTGTCACGCTCGACATCGGACAGGACCAATTCCGCCTTCGGGCGACCAGCACGTGTCATTAGCCGATGCTACCAGATATATTCAACGGATCAATAACTCGGGACACTAGAGAGGCAATTATGAACGAGCTCGTTCACAAGGTACGCGGCGTCGATCATGCCGCGTTCCCGACTTTCGATCCGAAAGCCACGATCCGTTTCTATCGTGACGTGTTGGGATTTCCAGTCGTTCATGCGACGTGTGCTCTCGGGTGGGGCGCCGGCGAACATCCCGACTTCATTCATTTCTTCTTCGATATCGGTCAAGGCGACAGGTTGGCGTTCTTCTATTACTTCGGTGTGGAGCGGTACGAGGACACTGAGATCCCGGAACTTCTGAAGCGCGCACGTCATCTCGCAATCCATGTGGACTCTGAGGAAGATCTGCTTGAGTATCGGCGGCGCCTCGACGCGAGCAACCACCCATGCGAACTTCAAGTGCGACACGAGACTGTCGAGTCCATCTACGTTACCGATCCGAACGGGTATCTGATCGAAGTAACCCGTCCACTTCGAGAGATCACCGCCGAGGACGACATCGACGCCAACCTGAGCGCCGATGCGCTCATGGCAGTTGTAGATGAGGATGAGCCGACATTGGAAGCCTTCTATCGAATCAAGGCGCAGATCATCGCCGATCGATTCGCAGGTGAGCTGACAGAGGTGTCGTTCGCATGACGATTCTTTACGTCCTTGATGTCGTCGACTTCGTGCCACTGGCGAGGGCTGCCGCCGACAATCCAGATGTCAATGTTGTGAGACGCGGACCGTACTACGAGGTCACTTGCCACCACACTCTTGAGATCGACCGCAACGCGACCGGCCTTCGTAACGCACTGTGGTTCAGCTCAGTGGCAGCCATCCAGAGCGGTCGGGTCACGCGGTGGGACAAAGAAGTGCTGTGTATCGAGCCGTCAACTGAGTGGTCAGGGGAAACTGTCGTCACAAATCGAGAAGGTCGAAAAGCATGACAGAAGCGGTCGATCGGCTTGGTGCCGGACGGACAGTGGCTGGCGCGGAGATTCCGCTCGGGGTTCGGACCACTGCCCATCAGTTGACGACCTTCGACGGTGCTGTCGTCGCTGGTCTGCTACGTGAACTTGAGAATTCTCGCACCGTGGTGTGTCTGATGCACCCCCGGCAGTCACTGACACACCATCCGATGGTGTCGTGGTTTCTGCGCATGGGCGTATCGGTGTGGACACAGGACACCAGGTCACCCAACAACGACATCAATCTGGTGCACGAACAAGCCATACTCGATATGGCTGCCGGCCAGAACTTCCTCCGAGAGCACGGTTTCGACGACGTCGTGCTTTTCGGTCACTCCGGTGGTGGCACCCTCGCAGCGTTCTACATCGAGCAAGCGGCAACCGAACCAGAGCATCGAATCGATATCACACCAGCCGGGCGTCGAATCCAACTGTCCGGTGCACCGATGCCGCAACCGAATGGCGTTGTCTTCCTGGCACCTCATCCGGGACAGGGCCAGGTGCTGCTGAAGTGCATCGACCCTTCGGTCGCCGACGAGGGCGATCCGACATCGGTCATCCGTGACCTGGATATGTACGACACCGCAAATGGGTTCCTACCGGCCCCTGGGAGTTCCAAGTACAGTGCGTCGTTCGTGCAGGAGTACCGCGCCGCGCAAAGAGAACGTGTCAAACGGATCGATGCGCGGGCCCGAGCGCTCGCAGACGAGGCAAGTGAGGCCCGTGCCAGATTCGCGCGGAGCGGTGACTCGCGTGATCGTCGCGCATCGCTGACTCCACGCATCATCACTACGTACCGGACCGACGCTGATCCCCGCTACACAGATCTTCATCTCGATGTGAACGATCGACACTATGGCTCGCTTTTCGGTCGTCGCCCAGACCTGACTAACTTCGGTTTGGTTGGCTTCGGGCGATTGACTACCCCAGACGCATGGCTCTCGACGTGGTCGGTGTTCAGTACCAACGCGGATTTCACGCGGTGCGCGGTGGGCATTCGAATTCCAACGCTCTTCATCGAGGTCTCGGGAGATCAGGCGGCGTTTGCCGCCGACGGCGATCGTATGTTCGAGGCGATCGGCGCAGACGACAAGACACGCTGCACCGTAAGGGGTCAGCATTTCGGGCAACCGCTCGTCGACGGCGAGCCCACGGCGTACGAGAGTGCCACGGAGCATCTGGTGCCCTGGCTCGCTGACCGTTTTAAGACTGTCGACGTCGAGATCTAATGCGCCGTGCGGAAATTAACTTGACAGTTACCCCTGAACGGATGTCACTCCGCTTTCACGCCTTGCCGCGGCGAGGACGACCAAATTCCGAAGGCCACCACAGGCCCCTGAGTAGATCGTTCAATCCGATGAATTCTCGCGAGTATCGCAGATGGTCCCAGCGGCGACGCGCCGCATGGGCCGAGGTCAACCGCACCCGCAAGCATCGCGACACCGAGGCGGAGCGCCTCATCGAGTTCGCCAGTATGTGGGCACCATACGGCGGTCCGGACGAGGAAGAGATCCTCGTTCACTTCGGAATGTCGCGGCTCCGGTTCATCGAACGTTTGTGGCAGGTCATACCTGATTCCCGCTGCGCTCAAGGGGAAATACGCAGTTTAGCGGGCACATACCCCGCACCCCCTGCGAACGGACGATCCTCGTGTCGTTCCGTGAGTCGCTCGGCGGGTCACGTGGACGGAGCGGGCGGCCAGCGATCCCTTGGATCCCAGGCAGTTACGCAAACTTGAGCACGCGCCTCACATAGGAACGAAATGTGGAACCACCGTAGTGACAACGACATTCTGGACTTTGCGCTTCTTTGGGAACCGCTTGGTGGGCCGGCTCCGAGGGATATCACCGCCGCATTCGCAATCGACATCACCGAGTACAAACGCCGACTAGCAGCAGCTGTCGGGTTCCAGGTGTCCCAACTTCGGAAAGGCGGCACCTCCCGTGAGTTCGTCTACGGGCTGTCTGCGATATCGGCGCTTGATCGAAATCCACTGCGAGTGGGTGACATATGAGCAACAACATCGTCTAAAGATGTTTCGGTAATTGAGTGAGAACTGGTCATAAGGAAAGTCAGGTGTGGTCGAGGAAGCTGTGACACAGGTCGTAGCTCGAGCCGATCCGAGTCAGCCCGGACTCGGTCGCGATGCGGACCTCGTCGAGGGTATCGGGGCACAGGTTGGCCAGTTCGGTGGATTTCATGTTGCCCCAGACCTGTTCGATGGGATTGAGTGAGGAACTCGATGAGCTTGTCAGTGTTGTAGGCGCCGTCGGTCATGGAGAACACGAATGCGCTGCGACTGCGGTCGGGTCGATAGGCCAGGACTCCGGCCATGGACATGCGTTTCCAGGAGAATCGGTGATGCAGCACGGGTGTGAGGCCTTTGGGCGCCCAGGTTGCTCGGACCACCGGGAGCAGCGACACACCGCTTTCGTCCTGGAAGCAGATACATGCACCTTGGCGCCGCGCTATTTTTTTATCCGCGGCCACTCGTTCTCGCGCCAGGCGACGATGGCGTCCTCGTCGCGTTCGACTGCCCGCCGTGCGGGACGTTGCCGGCTCCACCCGAGCCTGGTCCGCAGGATCGTCCAGGTCTGGGTGGGTCCGTAGGTCACGCCGGTGAGCCGCTCGATCACGATCGCGACCCTGCCCAGGGTCCACACTTCGGTCGCGAAGCCGTGAGCCTGGGGTCCTTTGAGTAATTCCTCTCGGATCGCGGCGATCTGGGCGTCATCGAGCCGGGGCCGGCGTCCCGCGCGACCGGCACCTTCCAATGCCTCGTTGCCTCCTTCGATCCACTGTCGATGCCAGCGTGAGGCGGTCTGCTGGGAGACCTCCAACTCGACCGCGACATCGATCTGTCGTTGTCCTGCGGCAAACATCTCAGCGGCCCGCATCCGTCGGTCACGCAACGCCTCGAGATCACGGCGACCGCCGCGCTGCTTGACTTTCCGGGCGTCGGATTCCTCGCCGGAACCGGTTTCCTTCCCTGCCATTCATCAATGATCAAGCAGCACGGTGCGAATCACGCGCAACGACACACCCTATTACCGAAACATCTTTAATGGTGACATACCCACCACTAATCAGTTTGAGTTCAAGGAAGAATTCGAACGAGAACCGACACCGTATCCGTCGCCGAACCGGGACACACATTCTTGCTACCTGTCGAGCGTCCGTGGGGAGTGGGGGGAGTCGCGGCATCGTAGCTGTTCAAAGGGGTGAAACGGCGGTTGATGCGGCCGGTGGCGAGGGCAAAATGGGGCACCAGACTGGGTTGAAAGACACTCAGTCAGGGGGTGATGCCGACTTCAGTGGTGGCGGCCGGTCCTCCGGCGTGCAGGCTCTTCGATTTTCCTCCAATCAGGCCGGACCGTCACGCGCACCGCAAACGACGTCGTGCGGAGCCTCTCGGATGCCTCGGCCGGAAGTCTCACATCCTGACCGCCTGCCTACGCGTCCTCAGGGACGCAACCCTTCAGCTAGGCCGATTCACCTCGGTTCTTGGCTGCCGGTCCTGCTGTGACACATGCCATCGCAGTGCGGACTCCGTATTGGGCAATCGTTCACTTACAGTCCGAGAGTGAGGCGTTATCGGTGGCTGTGGAAGTCGTGTGCTGTCGCGAGCGTCGTTGCGTTCCCGATGGGTGCTTTGGTCGGAATCGCATACGACAGAGTTGTTCTCGGCTCGATGGCCGCCGTCCCGTTTGGTGATGCGGTAATGCTCGGAATTATCGCTATTCGCGACGGCGTCCATCCCACCCTCGACGAGCACTCCCGCCAACGGTGCTCGTGCGGTCCTGGATCGTGAGGCATGTCCGGGTGGTCGACGTGTGACGCAGCAGGCAGTCGAGGCTCGAACGTAGTCGGCGGTGGTGTCGTCAGTTGCCGAGGCGTCCGGTGTCGGTGATGTTGGCGAGCCGGACCTGTCCTCTGGAGACGAGTCGATCCTGTTCGTCGGTGATCCGGACCTCCCACAGCTGCTGGGTGCGGCCGCGATGGATGGGGCTGGCTTCGGCGGTCAGCGTGCCCTCCCGGGTCGCGTGGAGGAAGTCGGTGTTGTTGTTGACGCCGACGACGTGTCCGCCTCCGCCGAGCCACACCGTGCCCGCTGCGCTGGCCACCGATTCGATGACGGAGCAGTAGACGCCGCCGTGCTGGATTCCGGCCGGCTGCTGCAGGTCGGGAGTGACCGTCCATTGTGCGCGCACACGGTCGGGTGAGAGTTCGGTGTATTCGAGTCCGATGAGGGCGGCGAACCCTTTGCCCGGTTGGTCGGACAACGCGGCGGTGTCGATCCGCCCGTCACCGTTCGATGCCTGCTGTTCCCCGGAATCCACCATCACACTCTCCATCGGATCGCTGTGCGCTCCTGTGGCGCACCCGATCTCCTGCCTACACGACGGGGCGGGCGGCGGGAAAAGCAGGTGGGACAAAAGGTTCGGCGGGCCTCATGCTGTGTCAGCGTGAGGCCGCCGTCTACTGCGGGCATGCACCGCAGTAGCCGCAGCACTGGCCACCGTTCGGGCCAAATCTGCCGACTCGTGATCTGCGCGAGCTCACCGCTGAACGATTGTGACACGGAGGCTCAGATAGGCCTGGTGAGGAAGCACAGGTCGCGTTCGGGCGGTCGCTGATCTCGGGGCACTAGACAACATATACTTATCGGTTAGTATTGTCGAAGTAGAGAGTGTCCCGCGGTCAGTAAGCGCCGTGGCCGACGATGCTCGGATGATCGCGCTTTGGGGTCTCCGATGGTAGTGAGCAAGATAGCGTCGCCGCTTCATCGCATGTTCAATGACAGGAAGAAGTAGATGGTGTCAGCAATTTTCAGAGCCCCAGCGATCCTGCTTGCGGCCTTCCTCAGCCACGTGATCGTGCCACGAAGAACCTATGCCTATTTCGATATGTTCGACGAGGCGGGCGAAGGTCAAGCGGGCGTCGGCGCAGTAGGCGCCGAGTTCGGCCGCCATTGCGAGCCGTGGGATTTTCGGGGTGATCCCGCCGCAAGGAGCTAGCCTCGATCGGAGGGGTCCGCCGTACTCGCGGTCTCAGGCACGCCAGGTGGGACCTGCGCGGACGGTTCTGACCGGCCGACGCGGACACGATCAACAAAGTCGCAGTGACCGGGCCGATCAGCCGCGGTCCTCTGCGCACGGTCGACCTATGGCAGGTCGCTCAGAAAGTAAGCCCGCGAATGGTGAAGTACTCGGGAGGTATGGGCCCGGCGAACCTCGCCGGGTGGGTCGCCAACGAACACTATGCGGACAGGAAGGCGATGTACCGGGACCTCGCCGACGTGTACAACGCCGAGTACAAGGATGCCGTCGCGGCGGGCGTCGAGGTTATCCATGTCGATGACGTCGGTGTCGGTTTCACCCTTCATCAGCCCGAGGACTACCCACTCGTGCTCGACACTCTGAATCGGGCCTTTGAAGGCGTCGATGCCTTCCGCATCTTCCACAGTTGCCATCTCGCCAGCGGCGCGCCGATCGGCTCCACACCCTACGCGGTGTTCCACGAGATGGTCGCAAAGGAACTCGACGTCGAGGCGGTGGAGTACGCCTTCGCGGAGACGGGATTCCTGGACGACGACTTCCGCCGGTGGGCAGACTTCCCGAGCGACAATGGTCTCGGCATCGGTGTCGTGGACATAAAACGCCTGGTTGTCGACTCACCCGAGGAAATCGTCGCAGGGATCCGTCGCGCGCTCGAATACATCGACGCGGATCGAACCCACCTCACTACAGACTGCGGGCTGCTCACGTTCCCCCGCGCCATGGCTAAGGGCAAGCTCGAGTCGATGGGGATCGCGGCGAGATCCTCCGCGACGAGATCGGTCGCTGATGCTGGGTCCGCTCGAGTAGCTGGACTTCGTGGCGGGTCCGACGGGGACCCACGCCCGTGCAGTGTGATCTCGATGTCATCCTGTCCTGCGTGAGATCTGGGCCGTCTGACCGGACTGATCGCGGAACACTCTCTGCCCCTGCTCGAAGCATCGCGGTGAATAGCACTTCGCAAGTAGCGGAAACACCAGAAACGGAGTCTGATATGCCGTACTTCTTCTTAGCTCTCGTCGACAAGCATGATCGCGAAGCGTATGCGCGCTACTCGGCGGCGAACCGAGAGATTCTCGCATCGCTCGACGTCAAGCCGCTGGCACTCACGGATGACTTCACTACACATGAAGGCGATCCGAACGCCTCGAGCATCGTGCTGTTGGAGTTCCCTGACGAGAGCGAGTTCCGCAAGTGGTGGGACAGTCCGGAGTACGCCGAAGCCAAGAAGATCCGCATGTCAGCGGCCGATCTCCGCTTCGCGGTAACCTTCGGCCAGTCCACCCGCTGATACAGGGTCTGAACTACCAACCTGACTTCCGGGACACCGCGGTGCACTCCCCGGCCCTGGGCGACAACCCGTAGCGCGTGACCGAAGTGACGGCATAGGGAGTCTACGGCCGCGGATGTACGTCGATGAGAGACACGGCTTCAGCGATGACGTGGAACGACATCGGTCCACCGAGTCCTCGAGGTCGTGGGGTGGAGATGGGGCCGAGCGCGGGTGGCTGGATCGCCCGCGCACTCAGCAAAGCGTCTCTGGTGGAAGGGCGCCGCGTCCGCCCTCGGCTGCACCGTACATCAGCCTGAACCAACCAGTGGTCCGTGCGGCGATCATCTACAGCTTGGATGGGGAGGTTCTTCGAATAGTTCATGCCCCGCGGGTATTTCGACCGCGTGTCGCTCTCTATCTGAGACTGCGGGGCGATGCGGTCGTCGCTGTGTGAGTACAGCGCAGGCGCACGTAGGACTCCAGGGTGAGGGTGAGCACCGACTGCCCGGAGTTCGTGAGTTCGCCCTGGAGCGTGACCAGTGCGCGATCGGCATGAGTCTCGGTAACCGCCTCGACCACCAGTGACCCTGCCAGTTCCATCCCGGGCCGCACAGGCCGAAGAAAGGCCACATCACGGAGAGAGCGACCGGCGACGATCGACCAGTGTCGAAAGGCGCCGAGGACGGCGAGCCGCTGAAAGACAGCGAGCGAGTGGACACCACTTGCAACAACTTCACCGAAATGGCTTTCGCTGGCCGCGTTTTCGTCGACATGGGTGGGATGGGGGTCCCATGTTCTCGCGAAAGCGACGATGGCCGCTCGGCTGAGGGTGTACGAGCCTAAATCGATTGTCGTCCCTTCCGCCAGGTCCTCGGCGAAGATTACTTGTGTAGGTGCTTCATCAGAAGTCACGCGTTGTCCTTTCGTCGCCACCGCATCGAGGTGGATGTCGGTCGGTCCTTGTCGGGTGGCGTCAGGGCCGGCCGAATTGGGGGGCGCGCTTCTCGAGGAAAGCTTGGACGCCCTCATGCCCGTCGTGGGATCCTGCTTCCCGCCGTATTGCCGCGGTCTCCGCCCACAATGCTCGCTCGGGCGCCGGGTCCGCGGTGTCCCGAAGCAGCCGCTTTGTGGCGGCTTGGGCGGATCGGGGGCCCTGTGCCAGGGCGGTCACCAACTTCTCCGACTCCGCGGTCAGCCGCGCGTCGTCGAAGACGCGGGCTACCAGCCCAGCTTGCATGGCTTCGTCTGCGGTCAGGGTGTCATTGAGGAGCGCAAGGGCCATCATTCGATGCAGACCGAGGGAATGGGCCAGAAGACTGGTTCCACCATCGATGCTCAGTCCAACTTTGGTGTAGCCGAGGCTGAATCGGGCCGACCTTCCGGCAAGAACGATATCGGCAGCAACGGCCAGCGGGAAGCCCGCGCCTGCGGCGGGTCCCTGCACTACCGAGACGACGATGGCATCGGAACGGAGGAGTTCGGTGACCACGCGGTGCAGCGCATTCGCCAGATCGTCCAGGTATACGGGTAGATCGGTCTCGGTTCCGAATGCTGACAGATCGCCACCGACGCAGAAGAAGCGCCCGGTCGACGTGAGCATGATCACCTGGGCATTGTCGGTCCGGGCTTGTGTCACGGCGGCGTGCAGTTGCTGCACGAACGCGGCGCTGATCGGATTCCCCCTTCCACCGTTGCTCATGGTGATGTGAGCGATCTGGTCGCGGAAGGCGTAGTCAACGAGTTTCGAAGTCACGGCCTTCAGTGTGCCACAATCAATCCGTACTAGTTAGTTAGGATTGCCGTCGGAACCCAGCCCGTCCGTTCCGGCGTCCCCAACGTGTCGTCGTCGTCCCTCCGGACGGCTCAGAAGAAAGTAGAAGAAGCATGATCCGTACCCAATTCACCGAGACGTTCGGCGTCGAGCACCCAGTGCTCTGCGGCGGCATGACCGGACTAGGCACCGCCGAGCTGATCTCGGCGGTGGCGAATGCCGGTGCCCTGGGATTTCTCACGGCACTGACGCAGCCGAGCCCCGAAGCCCTGGCGAAGGAGATCGCTCGAACGCGGGAGCTGACGGATCGTCCGTTCGGCGTCAACCTCACCATTCTCCCGACGATTGAGCCGGTTCCGTATGACGACTATCGGGCGGCGATTATCGAGTCCGGCATCACGGTCGTCGAGACAGCCGGATCGGATCCCGCGCCGCACCTGCCCGATTTTCATGCAGCGGACGTGAAGGTAATCCATAAGGCCACGAGCGTCCGTCACGCTTTGTCCGCCCAACGCAAGGGCGTTGATGCCGTCAGCATCGACGGATTCGAGTGCGCCGGCCATCCGGGCGAGGATGATGTGCCGGGTTTGGTCCTCATTCCCGCTGCAACGCGCGCGCTGGAAATCCCCGTCATCGCATCGGGGGGAATCGCCACCGGAGCGGGTCTGGTGGCTGCACTTGCTCTCGGCGCATGTGCGGTCAATATGGGTACACGTTTCATGGCGACTTCCGAAGCTCCAATCCACGACAACGTCAAGCAACAAATCGTTGCCAACAACGAGCGCGACACCGTGCTCGTATTCCGCCAGCTGCACAACACGGCCCGCGTCGCACGAAACTCGGTGTCCGAGCAAATCGCTGAGATCGGTGCTCGTCCGGGATCCACCTTCGCCGACGTCGCAACGTTGGCGTCAGGCGCACGAGGGCGGACCAAGGTGTACAGCGAGGGCGATGTCGAGGGTGGCATGTGGTGGGCAGGGCAGGTGCAGGGGCTGATCGACGAGGTGGACACGGCGTACAACGTGGTCGCCGGAATCATCGCCGAAGCCGAAGAGCTTCTCGGCTTGCTGCCCGGCTATCTCGTTCGGTCCTAGAGGCTGCGAACATCTGACGCGTCAACGGACCCGAAGTACGACCTTCCCCAGCGCTCGCCGTTCCTCGAGAGCGGTGAGCGCCTCGGAGGTCTGGTCGAGGGGGAGTGAGGTGCTGATCAGCGGCCGGTAGAAGCCGTCCTCGAGCAGCGGTAGCAGGTCCTGCCATTGCCGTTGCAGGAAACCCGGGATGTGGCTGGCGTAGCCCCAGCCGACACCGATCACTTCAGTGTTATTCAGTAGCAATCGGTTTACCCGCACCGTAGGGATTGTTCCCGAGGTGAAGCCCACGACCAACATCCGACCGAACGGTGCGAGGCAGCGAAGCGAGTCCGTGAATCGTTCCCCACCGACCGGATCGAGTACCAAATTCACTCCGCGCCCTCGGGTGAGGCCACGCACAGCATCGGAAAAGTCTTCCGTCCCGACCACATCGTCGGCTCCCGCTCGGCGGGCGACCTCTGCTTTGCTCTCATCTGAGGCGACGGCGATGACCCGCGCGTCCCAAGCTTTGGCGAGCTGGATCGCGGCCGATCCCACTCCACCCGCAGCGCCATGGACGAGGATGGTTTCGCCCGCCCCGAGGCGTCCACGGTGTCGGAGGGCGAAGTGCGCGGTCAAATGGTTGACCACAAGGGCGGCACCGTCCTCGAAGGACACCACCTCAGGTAACCGAAACACCGAACTTTCGTGTGCGGTAGCGACTTCGGCGTACGCTCCGAGCCGGTCCGCGTAAGCTGCTACCCGGTCACCGCGAGTGAACGGTGAATTCGTAGGCGCCTCCCGCACGACCCCGGCGAACTCCTGACCCAGCACAAAAGGCGCCGCTGGTCTCACCTGGTACCGCCCGCGGGCATAGAGCACATCTGGGTAACTGACTCCCGCCGTGTGGACGTCGATGAGCACCTCGCCCGGACCACGGTCAGGCTCATCAATGTCCACGATCCGGACATGATCCGGATCGTCGGATCCGCTCGCGTGAATAGCCCGCATAATGCTCTCCTGGATTTAAGTCGGCGTCGTCAGGGTGCCGTGCGAATCGCGGCGTCGTGCTGCTCGTGTGGCCCGAATCGGCGACGTACGCATTCCGCCTGCCCGAGGGCCGCCAGCTGGAGGCTGCGCTCCGGATTGCTCGCCGCCGTCGCCTTCTTGATATGTTCGACCACACCAGGTGCTGACGCTGCGAGTGCCGCCGCGTAGTCGGAGACTGCCGAGTCGAGTTCGCCTTCCGGGACGCTGCGCAGTGCCAGCCCCTCCCGGCATGCCTGATCACCCGATAGCTCCCGGGCGGTCACCATCAGATCGAGTGCGCGTTCAATTCCGACCAAACGAGGTAAGACCGCGGTCGCACCGAGATCGGGAATGACACCGAGTCGCGCCTCGGCCAAGCCGAGTCGGGCACTGTCTGTGACGAACCGGAGGTCGCAGGCCAGCGCGAGTTGAAAACCCGCACCGATAGCTACACCGCGCACCGAGGCAATTACCGGGAAACGGGCGTGCTGGATCCAGCTGAACGCCCGCTGAGCCTCACGGATCATCCGTACGCCAGGATCCGGGTCACCGCGGCGGATGGGTGGTGACGTCGCCGCCACCCGGCCGATGAATCCGGACGGGGCCAGTTCGGCGAGGTCGATTCCTGAACTGAAGGACGGCCCGGATCCGCGAACAACCAACACTCGCACGCTGGGATCGGCCGCAAGCTCCGCGCCGGCGCGACTGAGCTCGTCCCACATGGTCGGTGTCTGCGCGTTGTGGCGCTCCGGCCGATTCAACACGAGGTGATGGACCGACCCCTGCCGGGTAAGCAGAAGCTGGGTGTAACCGGCCTTCACGCCGCCCCCAGGATGGTGATGGCGGCGACGGCGGCGTCCGGGCCGATGTAGCCCCCCGCGTTCTCAGCGAGCGCGATCCGCGCCCCATCTACTTGCCGTGGGCCGCACCGGCCCCGCAGTTGGTCCGCGAGTTCGACGATCTGGGCGAGCCCCGTGGCACCGATGGGATGACCTTTGCTCCCGAGTCCACCACTCGGATTGATCGGGAGCGACCCGCCGAGCGTGGTGTCACCGGCCCGGAGGAGGGCTGGGGCTTCACCCTCGGCGCAGACACCGAGTTCCTCCATCACGATCAGCTCGGCAGAGGCTGCTGCATCGTGACACTCGATCACATCGATGTCCGACGGTCCCACGCCGGCGGCGGCGTAGGCCCGTTGCGCGGTGCCGGGCACCACCTCGCCGTACTGGCCCGGAACCCCGGATCCGAGAACGGTCGCCAGCAACCGCACCGAATCGGCTCCCCACCGGTCGGCGATCTCCGGGGTGGTGACGACGACGGCGGCGGACCCGTCGCTCATCGGCGCGCACATCGGCAAGGTCAGGACCCCGGAGATCGGGCGACTGGCCAGTACTTCCTCGACCGTGAGTTGCCCACCGTACTGGGCCAGTGGATTGAGTGCGCCGTGGGCGTGGTTCTTCACCGCCACCCGAGCGAAGTCCTCAGGGGTCGCGTCGGTGCGGTCGAGATACCACGAGGAAAACCGGGCATAGACGTCCATAAAGATCGATCCCGTGCCGCTGCTGCCCAGGTCGGCCGCGATCTCCTCAATGCGGTCCTGATCGAGCGCGGATTTCATCAGAGTGAAGGCGCGCTGCTTGTCGGGATGGATCAGTTTTTCGGCACCGATCGCGATTGCGGCGTCGACCTGGCCCGATGCGACCGCCAACCAGGCCTGGTTGAGCGCGGTCGATCCTGAGGCGCAAGCATTTTCGACATTGATGATCGTTGTACCCTCCAGGCCGGTACCGCGAATGGCGTGTTGGCCGCGCACCGACTCCTGACCGGTCATCAACCCGCCGCCGCTGTTGCTGTAGTACACCAAACCGATCTGGTCCGCAGAGGAACCCGCATCGCCGAGGGCCAGCCGCACCGACTCCTGCACCAGGGATGCGTACCCGCGATCGACGTGCCTGCCGAACCTGGTCATTCCCACGCCGGCGATCACAGTCGGCCTCATTCTTCTGTACTCCTGCCAGGTACGGGCATAGATGCCCGGTGATAATCGTGTGCGATTCGAGCCACCAGATCCGCTGCCGGCGCTATCCGATGCACCCCGGAGACCGAGTGGCCCGAACTATAGATTTCCGTCCAACGCTGGGGACCCTGTCCGCTGCGTTTCCCGCCGAACAGCTCGTCGGCGGTCGCGACATCGACGGTCTCATCGAGTCGATCAGGATCCAGGCCCGCATTGATGATCGCTGGCCGCAGCATGTTCGCCGGCATGCCGGAAAATGCCCGCGTGAGAATGACGTCATCGAGCTCGCTGGCGACGAGGAGATCGCGGTAGTCTGCAGGCGCCATGCTCTCGGTGGCGGCAACGAAGTGGGTGCCCATATAGGCGAGATCAGCTCCCAACACCTCCGCGGCCCGGAGCGCAGTCCCGTCCGAGACCCCTCCGCCGAGAACGATCGGCCCGTCGTAGAACTGGCGAACCGCGCGAACAAACGCCAGCGGGTTCATCCATCCGGTGTGGCCGCCGGCGCCCGCGCTGAGCAAAACCAGCCCGTCCACCCCGGCGTCGATAGCCTTGCGTGCGTGCTCGAGCGTAGCCACATCGGCGAACACGGTGCAGCCGACGCCGTGGAGCGGCCCCACGGCTGGGCGCGGGGAACCGACACTGGTGATCACCATCTCGACTCGGTGCTGCACCAGCACGTCGATGTGTTCGGACACGGACGTATGACGCATGACCAGGTTCGGGCAGTGCGGTGCCACAGGACCGACCACGTCCGCGGCTGCGCCGCTGATTCGGTCCAGCCACTTGTCGAGAGTCTTGGAGTCGCGCGCGTTCGCCACCGGGAATGCACCGATCGCCCCGGCCGCGCAGGCTGCGATCACCAACTGGGGGCCGGACACCCTCAGCATGGGGGCCACTATCAGTGGAATGCGCAACCGTGCGGCGATGCTCTTCGGGAGGCGAGAGGTACGAGTACCCATGTCAGCTCCGGGCGCCGGCGGGCTGCCGGTCGAAGGCTGCTGCGAGAGCTTGCAGCAGAGCGATGCGGTTCCCGAAGGGCGTCACCACCAGCTCGTCGACCCCGGCATCGGCGAACGCCCCGAGGCGCGTGTCGAGCGTCGCCGGAGTCGCCGCGATGCAAAAGGTGTCGATGAGTTCGTTGGTGAGACATGCCTCGGCCGCTCGGCGGTCGCCGCCGAGGAAATGGTCCTGGCAGACTCGGGCGGCGGCGCCGTGTCCGTAGCGGTCCGCGACATCGACGTAGAAGTTCTTCTCCCTAGAACCCATGCCGCCGAGGTACATCGCGAGGATCGGACGCAATGCATCACGTGCGGCGTCGAGATCTTCCTCCACCGCAGTCGGGACGACGGGCGTCACAGCGATCGCCTCCCGCCTGCGTCCAGACTTGGCCAAGCCGGCCATCAGTGAATTCATCAGCCCCGCTGCATCAGCGGGGTCGTACAGGAAGGGCAACCACCCGTCCGCGATACGGCCAGCCTGCTCGACCGTCTGGGGTCCACCCACTCCAAGGTAGATGGGTATGTGGGACTGTACGGTTCCTCCGACCATCCGGATCGGTTTGCCGTGGCCGATGCCACCGTCGCGTAGAGGTAACGTCCAGTGTTTGCCGTTGAACTCGACGGGCTTCCGGGAGAGTGTCGCTCGTACGATCTCGATGTATTCGCGGGTGCGGCTCAGGGGGTTGGTGAACGGTACGCCATACCAGCCCTCGGATACCTGGGGACCCGATAGCCCGAGTCCGAGCATGAACCGTCCGTGGGTAAGCGTGTCCAGGGTGGCTGCAGCCATGGCGGTCGTGGTGGGTTGGCGTGCGGGGATCTGCATGATCGCCGACCCCACTCGGATGCGTTCGGTCACGCTCGCGATGGCGCCGAGCATCGCGGTGACGTCCTGGCCGTAGCTCTCGGCCACCCACACCGAGTCCAGTCCGAATTGGTCCGCCAATTTGCCAAGCGCCACCTGCTCATCCGGCTCGATCCACGGCCTGTAGGCCACCGATATCCCAATGCGCATGGGCACTCCATTCGGGTCGCGTGTAAGAGTTACAATACTAACCGATAAGTCAATATTGCAAGATCGTGAAGGCGCTCAGGCGTGCTAGTAGACCGTCGCGGCTAAGTGTTGGGATATAGGTGGCGGAGTTTGATGCGGGCGTCGTCGGTGGTGAAGTGCCATTGGACCTGGCGTTGATCGGCGTTGGTCTGTCGTTGCCAGGCGGCGAGTTCGTCGTTGAGTGTCTCGAGGTCCTCGATGCGCCGGTCCAGACACTGGCGGGTCAGCACAGAGAGCTCGATCTCGGCAATGTTGAGCCACGAGCCGTGTTTGGGGGTGTGGTGGATCTCGAGCCGCTGCGCGAGCGCGAATGCCTCGGCCGGCTCGAAGGCCTCGTAGAGCGATCCGATGCCGTGAGTGTTGAGGTTGTCCATCACCAGCACCACCGTCTCTGCGTCGGGGTAGTCCACGCACAGAAGGTCTTTGACCTGTCCGGCCCAGTCGATCTTGGTGCGCCGGGGCCGGGCATCGACCCGCCGCCACCCGGCCAGGGGCTCGACCCAGCAGAAGATCGAGCAGGTCCCGTGCCGCACGTACTCGGAGTCCTCCTTCAGATCGCGTCCCGGGCCTGCCGGGATCGGGTCACGCGCGTGAGCGAGGAGCTGGTAGGGCTTTTCGTCCATGCACACCACCGGCCGCATCGGGTCGTAGATCCGGGCGTAGACCGACAGGATGTCTTCCATGCGGGCCGCGAACTCTGCGTTGGCCTTTGGTGGGATGGTCCAGCACTTCTTCAGGTGAGGACGAAGTTTCGTTTTTTTAAGACCCGGCCGATGGTCGAGTGGTCCAGGTCGGGGATCCCCTCGGTCAACGCGACGTGCTTCTCCAGCAGTCGCAGCGACCACCGCGACCGACCCTCGGGCGGCTTCGAGCAGGCCAACGCAATCAACCTGGCCTCGATCTCCCCCGTGATCTGCGAGGGCACCGGTGGGAGGTCACGCTGCTTGCGACCGATCGTGGCCTCCACGTCCCGACCGGTCTCAGCGAACCGCTTGGCCACCAGCCGCAACGTCTCACCTGAGACCCCCAACCGTGCTGCGATCACCTCCTTCTCATCAACCACCCCGACCGAGGTGTCCAGCGCCAGCAACACCCGGGCCCGCCGGATCATCGAGGCCGGATGCACCCCGGTCGTGGTCAACCGTTCCAAGAACGCACGATCAGCCGAGCTCAACGTCACCGGACGCTTCTTCTGCGAAGGCATGACAACAGTCCTGACCGGCAGAGGGGAAGGGGAAGTCTGCCGCCCCAACCTTGCAACGAAAACAGGCCAGAACTAAGCAGCGACACGCTACTAGTGCCGCATCAGGCAACGTTTGCCTTGTTGACGATCTCAGGCTGTGACCTCGTGCTGGACTACCGAAATGACGATGTCGCGGACGCTATTCTGAACTTCACGAACGGACGCGGCATCTGGGGCGTCCGGCGGAGCTGGGCGAGGCACTCGGACAGTTCCTGCGGGAGATCTCACTCGGACCCGAGACGGAGGTGCAGGAACGTTGCCGCACCGGCGGACTCGACGACAACGCCACCAGCAATCCCGTTCAGCTCGTCGCCGAGCAGAAGACGGCGACCGGACAGGTCCCCACCGACCGCACCCTGGTGGTCGAACGTTTTCGACCCGCATCGTCGAGGTCGATCTGGCTGCGAACATGGAAGTCGACAGTCGCGTCTGCGCCAGGAATGCCACCCTCGCGGTCTACGCCAGCGACACGAAACACGCACCACGGGTGCCGCTGTGGAGACTCATAAATCGTAGTGTGAACCTACGTTGCGTCCTTCTGTACAACTTGCCGTACGCCGAACACCGCGTGGCCGCCGACGATCTGAATCGCTGGGTCGATGCGGGACTTCTGCCCCGCGGATCGGGCGCCGTTTCCGACTCGACAACACCGCAGGTGCCCACGAAGTCGTGGAGCAGGGGAGCGGAGGCGGAAACGTCATCATCGACGTCCCGGCATGAGTGGAAGGGGTGATGTAGAAGCGGGTTCACCCCAGCAGGTGTCATTCGAAGGCGCAGCCGACCAGCTTCCAGATCTGCTCGGCCAGTTGATCCGGAGAAGTACTGCCAGCGGGGTCGTACCAACGGTAGAGGGTCGCTAACATCGACTCGAGCAGATTCGCGGCGATCCGGGTATCGAGGCCCGGATCGCCGGCCTTCCCCTTGCGACGGGCAGGTCGCGCTGCCACGCACTCGTCAAGTAGCTCCCCGAACTCCTGCGTCCGGTCGTGCGCCCACGTGCGGAACAACTTGCGGGATTCGTCGGAAAGTTCGATCTCTTCACTGAAGACGATCGCGTAGAAGGTGCGATTCGCCATCGTGGCTTCGATATGGGCCTTGATGGTTTCGCGTAGCCGATCCAGTGGCGGATTCCCGCTGCGCATCACCTCGTGCAACCTCTGCCCGAGGGTGCTGGTGACCTCCTCGACCATCAGGTCCAAGAGGTGCTGTTTGTTGCTGATGTACTTGTAGACCGTGGGCCGCGAGATTCCCGCGGCAACTGCGATGTCGTCGATCGTCGAGCTGCGGTACCCCTTCTCGCGGAAGGTCTCTGCCGCAGCGGACACGAGCGCCCTGGTGTCGGTGGCGCGTTCCCTGGCCATGTGCATCCTCACGTCTCGGGTGTCGACCGCCGGACGGCAGTGACGCGGCGTGCGGCTTTACTTCCTGATCAATATACGTCGACTTCTTTCAGGAGACGCGAGTGGGGCCGCAATTAATATTTCCTAGTTAGTTTACCTGGTATTGCGGCTTGTGGGCGTGGTGTACGACGCGAGTATGGTGCCTCGACTTTCGAGACGGCGCGAAGATGAGTGAAGTACCGTTTTCCAGGCTGCAAACCTTCCAGGAGAACGCTGATCACTGTGGAGCCTCAGGGCTCTGGTTTGGGCTCCCGTCCGTCGGTTGGGTTCATCCGGGTTCGGCCTGACAGAGCGTGGGGTTGCAGAATGAGTGGCCCCGAGAGGACGTCGGGACGACTTCTGCCGTGCCGTCATCTTCCGTCCGGCTAGGAAGCAGGTAGGGATGACGGCACGGCACCGAGTCAGCTTTGTGTCTTGGGGACGTCCGTTGCGTCGGCGTCGAGCAGACGGTTCACGACGACCGGGTCCATGCCGATCTCGAGCAGAACCTCTGCGGTGTGTTCGCCCAGGCGCGGTGCCCCTCGGCGAGGGCCTAGGGAGGCGCCGTCGACAACCATCGGTTGACGGGCGAAGATTCGTTCGCCGTCGGCCGTATCCAGCGTCTGAAGGATGTCGCGGGCACGAACTTGGGGAAGGTCGAGTAGGTCGTCGAGCTGATTCACGGCGCCGTATGGCACACCAGAACTGGAGAGCACCTTCTCCCAGTGATCTGCCGGATGCCCGACAATGCGTTCCGCCACCGCAGCGCGCAGATGCCTGCGTTGTTCGACACGCTGCTCGCCGTTGAGCTCACCGAATGCCGGCAGGTCGAGGACCTCGCACAACGCCCTCCAAAAATGATCTTCGAAAGCGATGCTCAGCGAGATCCAGCGCCCGTCGGCCGTCGCGAACAAGCCATAGCCTGGATCGAGGCCCAAGGTGTGCTTGGAGTTTCCATTGACAAGCGGGACGAGCCGAGCTGCCACGAATGTCAACAGCGAGTCGAACATGGCCACGTCGTAGTGGCCTCCCCGCCCGTGCCGGCTACCGCCGACCAGTCCGGTCAGAGCGGCGAGTGCGGCGAAGACACCGGCGGAAAGATCGGCGAGGGAAAGCAGCGGAAGTTGCGGTCCTGCAGGCGTCTGAGGATCTAGTAGTCCGGCGAGGGCTTGAAAGGACAGGTCATGTGCGGGGTGGTCGCGGAGGGGTCCATCCTGACCGAACCCGGAAACGGAAACATAAACCAAGTCCGGATGCGTGGCGAGGATCTCGTCCGGGCCGAGGTCGAGGCGTGCCATGACGCCGGGTCGGAACCCTTCCAGCAGCACATCCGCACCTTCGATCAACCGACGGCAGGCATCGAGACCCTCTGGGGCCTTGAGGTCGAGCGTGACTGATCGCTTGCCCCGGTTGAGGGCTTCGTAGAAGCCGGGGAAGGCACGTGAGGGGTCTCCGCCGCCGGGCCGCTCCACCTGAACGACGTCGGCGCCGAGATCGCCGAGTAGCAGCGTCGCAAACGGGCCCGGGTACTGCTCGGCCAGGCTGACAACTCGGATTCCCTCGAGGGGGCGGGGTGTGGTCGTCATGCCGAGATGGCGTAGCCGCCGTTGACGGGGTAGGTCTGCCCGGTGATCCAGGCTCCGGCCTCGGACGCCAGGAAGAGCACCACGCGGGCGGGGTCGTTGGGTTCACCGAATCGTCGGATCACATAGTTGCGCAGTGCCTTTCGGACTACCTCGGGGTCGGCCAGAGCTGATGCGACGCCGGGTGTGTCGATGGTCGAGAGCGCGACACAGTTGGCGGTGATCCCGTATCGGCCCACTGCCTTGGCGAGGCCGCGAGAGAATCCGGCGGCCCCGGCCTTCGCGCCACCATAGACCGCGAGATTCGGTTCCCCGACCCGACCGGCATCGGAGATGACGGTGATGACACGTCCGTACTCCTGCTCGACCATCCCCGGAAGCACGGCGCGGGCGGCGTTGAGGACACCGTAGAAGTTGGTGCCGATCCACGGTTCCCACTCCTCGGGCCCGGTCTCCCAGAACGGCGGTGTCACCGCGAGGGGGTCTTCGGCCGGGCCGGCGTTGCCGGCGTTGTTGACCAGGACGTCGATACCACCGAGCTGGGTCTTGGACTGTTCGACCATGGCGGTGACGTCGTCGAGGCGAGTGACATCGCACTGGATCGGCAGCGCGGTTCCACCGGCGGCAGTGATCTCCTTGGCGACAGCCTCGGCGCGGTCCTGGTGATAGTCGTTGACCACCACCGAGGCGCCGTGGTCGGCGCACAGCAGGGAGACGGCCCGTCCTACTCCTTGGCCACCCCCGGTGACCAAGACGGTGCGTCCGGTCAGGTCCAGGAAGTCGTTGTCAGGCATAGTGTCCTCCAGCTCTCGTCATCGTCCAACGAAGTTCGGTGTGCGCTTTTCGTTGAAAGCGGTGATTCCCTCGCGCCAGTCGGCCGAGGTCTCGTGCAAAGCGGATTGTTCGAGTTCCATCGTCACCCCCACCCGAGTGGGGACCTCGAGGCTGTCGTTCGCGAGCATTTTCATCCGGCTGAGGCCGACAGGACTGTTCTTGGCGATCCGCTGCGTCAGGGCATCGACCTCGGTGGTCAACTGCTCGTCCGCGACGACCGCTGTGAGGAGGTCCGTGCCCTCGAACGTGGTGGCAGGGAACAATTCGCCAGTGAACATCAGGTGCTTGGCTCGGGACAACCCGAGCCGCCGGGTCAGTCGGACGGTGGCTCCTCCACCGGGGATCTGTCCATAATTCGCGTGCCCGTCCCCGATCCGGGCGGAGCGGGCCGCCAGCGCCAGGTCGCAGCAGAGCACCAGCTCGAGTCCGCCGCCGACTGTGATGCCCTGAACTGCAGCGACCGTGGGCTTTTCGAATGCCTCGAGCCTGTCGAGGAACGCGCGAACCCGTCGCAGGAACAGTTGCCCGGCGCTGTATCGGCCCGGCCCCGGAGGCTGCGCTGCCAGTGATTGGGCGTAAGAGAGGTCGGCTCCAGCGCAGAACGCGCGCCCCTCTGCGGCGATGACGACGCAACGGACGCTGGGATCGGCCTCGGCTTCGTCGAGGCCGCTCTGCAAACCGTCGAGGATGTCTTGATTGAGCCCGTTCATTGTGTCCGGCCGGTTCAGCCGTAACCACAGGGCGGGCCCGCGCCGCTGAACCAGAATCGCAGTGTTGGGGCTGGTGACCGTATCGAGGTCGATGGGGGTCATGTCGTCAGTCCTTGCTCAGGATGGTAACCGCGCAGGCCGCGGCCTCGGGGTGGGAGTATCCGCCGGCGTTTTCTGCCAGCCCGACCCGAGCGCCTTCGACTTGGCGCTCACCTGCGCGACCGCGTAGCTGGGTGACCAGTTCGACGATCTGGGCGGCGCCGGTGGCGCCGACGGGGTGGCCCTTGGACACCAGTCCTCCGCTGGTACTGACCGGGATCGCGCCTCCGAGACTGGTGGCACCGCTCGCGAGAAGCTTCGGGCCATCGCCGGCGGGGCAGAGCTCGAGTGCTTCGTAGACAATCAGTTCGTTGGGGGAGGCGGCGTCGTGGAGCTCGACGAGGTCGAGGTCCTGCGGGCCGAGGCCTGCCTGTTGATAGGCGGCGGCAATGGTGCGGCGTTCGAGGGATTCCTCGGCACCACCCGGGATGCCGGTCAGCACTGCCGAAGCGCGCACTCGGACGGCAGTGGATGGATCGGTGACGCGGTCACTGGCGCGGACGACGAGCGCTGCGGCGCCGTCGGCGACCGGCGAGCACATCAGCATCGTCAGCGGTCCGGCAACATGTCGACTGGCCAGCACCTCCTCCGGTGTACGGCGAGTGCGATACTGCGCCTTGGGGTTCAATGCGGCGTGGGCGGAGTTCTTGGCCGCCACCAAGGCGAAATCGTGTTCGGTCGCGCCGGAGAGTTCCATGTATTCCCGGGTCTCTTGCGCGTAGACCTCCATGAAGAAGGATTCGGCCGCACCCTCGCGCCCGGTCAGTTCGCGATTGAATTCCTCGATCCGGTCCACGTCGGCCGCCGAGGTCAGCGCATCGAGGACGGCGCGAGTGCCGCGGCCGCTCATCTTCTCGTTTCCGACCACGAGGACTGTTTCGTACATCCCGGAGCGAATGGCAGCTAGCGCCAGATGAAGCCCCGTCGAACTGCTCGCGCATGCATTCTCGACATTGACCAACGGTTTGCCGGCGAGTTTGGTGCCGGAAACCACTACCTGACCGCGGGTCATTTCCTGACCGGTCAGGAGCCCCCCGACGGCGTTCGCGTGGATCACCAGATCGATGTCCTCGGCGGTGACGGCAGCGTCGTCGAGGGCTTCGGTGATCGCGGCGGTGCCAAGGTCTCGAAGTGCGGTGTCGGGGAACTTCCCGAAGGGGGTCATCCCCACGCCAATGATGCTCACGTCGCGCACGTCGTCCTCCGAATGTGTGTCCAAGCAGGTCTGATCAATCGACCCTTGCAGAATACTAACTAATAAGTCAAGATTGGTGAGGAGAGAGATGCCCGTCACATCAGCGCGAATAAATCAGGTGCGGCGGGATCGAGAAGAGGAGCGATTTTGACCATCCAAGCGGCGACCGGCCCCAACTACGGCGATCTCATCGTGGAGGCCCTGACCCGATACCCCTCGCGCGATGCATTCGTCCTAGGCGATCGACGCGTCACCTACGCCGAGGCCGCAGACCTGACCGCGCGGATCCGCCAGGTCTTGATCGATCGCGGGGTCGGCCCGGGTCGCGGAGTGGGCGTGCTGTCGCCGAACGCGCCCGAGGTGTTCCCCGCTCAGGCCGCAACGTTTCTTGCCGGTGCGCGATACAGCGGACTTCATCCCCTCGGTTCCGTCGATGACCACGTCTTCCTGTGCGACGACGCCGAGGTCGAAGTTCTGATCGTCCATCCGAAGTTCGCCGAGGTCGGTGCGGCCGTCGCCGAGCGGTCGCCGTCTGTGCGCCACCTACTGAGCCTCGGTCCGACCGGAGCCTGTCCCGACCTGCTCGAACTGTGCAAGGGGGTCAGCCCAGGACGCCTACGTGCCCTCCCGGTCGACGAGGAAGAAGTTGCTTGGCTGCAGTACACCGGTGGAACGACAGGTAAACCCAAGGGGGCCATGCTGTCCCATCGCGCACTCGTTCAGGAAGTGCAGAGCCTCACGGCAGCCTGGGGCCTACCCGAGGCCCCGTGCTACCTGGCCTCGTCGCCGATCACCCACGCTGCCGTCCTGCCCATCGTGCCGACGCTCGCCCGCGGCGGAACAGTGGTGCTCCACCAAGGCTTCGACCCCGACGCATGGCTGCACACAGTGACGGCGGAGAAGATCAACTACGCCTTCGTAGTTCCGACCATGCTCTACACAATGCTGGACAAGACCGACCCAGCGTCCTCCGACACCTCCTCACTGGAAACACTGGTATACGGGGCCGCGCCGATGTCCGCGCCCCGCCTCCAGGAAGCGCAGGACGCCTTCGGTCCCATCCTGATGCAGGTCTACGGACAGACCGAATGCGTGGGCATGACCACCAGCCTCCGGAAAGACGAACACGACCCGGTCGGCCGGCCCGACCTCCTGACCTCCTGCGGTCGCCCCGTTCCCGGTGTTCGCGTCGAACTACTCGGAGAGGACGGCACACCCGTCGACGACGGTGCCGTCGGAGAAATCTCGGTGCGCTCGCGCGCGGTGATGAATGGCTACTGGAAGCGCCCGGCGGAAACCGCGGAAGCTCTCAAAGACGGCTGGCTGCGTACCGGCGACATGGCGCTGCGCGACGACGGCGGATTCTTCCACCTCGTTGATCGCAAGAAGGACATGATCGTCACCGGCGGATTCAACGTATTCGCCAAGGAGGTCGAAGACGTCCTTGCTGCCGACGCGAACGTCTCCGCGGTCGCCGTCATCGGAATCCCTGACGAAAAGTGGGGCGAGGCAATCACAGCTTTCGTCGTTCCCCGGCCCGGCGCCACGATCGACCCCGACGCATTGACAGCCGCGGTTCGTGCGCAGAAGGGGCCGCACCAGGCCCCCAAACGGGTGGAGATCGTCGCGGAACTGCCCACCACTGCCGTCGGCAAGATCGACAAGAAGGCGCTGCGGTCTGCGCACTGGGGCGGCCAGGTGCGTCAGGTCCACTGACCGGCAACGCTTCGAACACTCCATACAGACCAATTGCATTAGTACAGAACGAAAAGGGTCATTAATGTCGGACAACGCCTTCATCCTCGACGACGAGCACGTCTCGTTCCAGCAGAGCATCCGCAAGTTCGCCCGCCAGGAATTCCTGGACGGGTACCTCGAGCGGGCCGCGAGTACGGAATTTCCGCACAAGGAACTCAAGAAACTTGCCCAGGCGAACCTCACCAACCTGTCCCTTCCCGAGGACAAAGGTGGCCAGGGAGCCGACTTGCTCGCAGTGGGCCTCGCGTGCGAGGAAATCTCCTACGCGGACCCGAACATGGGCTACATCCTGTTCAGCACCAACAGCTTGGTCACGCTGCTCGCGGAGCATCCCTCGCCCGCCGTCAACTCCTGGGCGAACACGATCGCGGCCGGTGACGCGCTCGGTTGTTGGGGTGTCACCGAACCCGGTGCCGGGTCGGACGCCGGCAGCATGACCACGAAGGCGGAACGGGTGGAAGGGGGATGGCGGCTGACGGGTGAGAAGACATCGGTCACCCAGGCCCCGCACGCGAACATTGCCATCGTCCTCGCCCAGACTGATCTTTCCTTGGGAACAAAGGGGATTGGTTGCTTCCTGGTCCGGATGGCAGACCCCACCGTCTCCTCGCAGAATTTCGCAGATCCCGGATTCAAGCCGCTGGGACGCGGCTCGATCACGATGGACGGTGTCTTCGTGCCGGACGACGAGGTCATCAGTGCGCCCGGATCGGGTTTCGGCGACATCATGTCGGAGTTCGATCTGAGCCGCACCCTGATCGGTCTCCTCACCGTTGGCACGGCCCAGAGGGCGATCGACATGGCCATCGCCTACTCCCGTGAGCGGCGCACCTTCGGCAAGCCCCTCGCCGCTCACCAGGGCGTGTCATTCCCGATCGCCGAGCACACGACGTATCTCGCCGCCGTGCGGGCGCTGTCGTACCAGACACTCGGTCTGCGCGCGGCCGGCCGCCCGCACACCAAGGAGGCCGCCATGCTCAAGTGGTGGGCGCCCCGCGTGGCATTCAACGCCATCCAAGAGGCAGTGATCCTCCACGGCCAGGTCGGCTGGTCGGATGAACTGCCGCTGCAGTCGATGCTGCGGGACATCTCCGGCTACCAGATCGGTGACGGCACACCTCAAATCCAGAAGATGATCATCGCGCGCAGTGTGATCGGCCGGGACGCCGTCTCCGGTTGAACCGGCCCCCGAGGATTATCGATCCGCCGGAAGGACGGACATGATGTCGGTAGCAGCCGTAGAACACCGCAACGAGATGCGGTCCTGTGCTCAGCGCCGTGAGCTTGCCCGTTTCCTTCGGGCCGCCCGGGAACGGGTCACACCGAGTGAGGTCGGCGTCGCCGTCGGTGCGCGCCGCCGGGCCCCGGGGCTTCTCCGCGAGGAAGTCGCCCAGCGCGCCTCGATCAGCTGCAGTTGGTACTCCTGGCTCGAACAGGGACGCGACATCCAAGCCTCCGCGGAGGTCCTCACCTCCGTTGCCACAGCACTCAGACTGAGCTCCGAGGAAACCGACTACCTGTTCACCCTGGCCGGCGTCGGAGGTCGCACCCGCGCCGGCAACGACGACGCCATGCGCCGCATGTTGCACCAGCTGCATCAGGCGCCCGCCTACCTGGTGGATTCACAGTGGAACATTGTGGAGTGGAACGCCGCTGCGACGGCATTCTTCGGACTCGGCAAGGTGCCGCAATCCGAACGCAACGCCCTGACGTTGGCGCTGCTTCACCACCACGCACCGGTACGTTTCGTCGATCCTGTAGCCACGGCCCGCCTGTATGTGGCGTATTTCCGGACGGACACGGTTGACTTGATCGGAAATCCTGCACTCGATGCGATGGTCGAAAGACTCGAACGGGACAGTGCATTGTTCCGTCGGCTGTGGTCGCTGCACGAGGTAGGCAGCGGGGCGATGAGCCGTGTCGAGTACCACGCCCACTCGGGCGTGCGGCGGTTCGACTTCGTTCCGTCCCGGATCGGCAATGACGGTGGGTTGCGCATGCACGCATTTCTGCCCTGCTCGCCGGACCCATCGTGGGCGTGATCATGTCCGCGCTCGGACGGTGGTAGTGCCGGTACCACCACAAACTGTCCCTTCCATCCACGGTGAGCGTCGAGTGAATGTAGACGCCGTTCGCTGCACAAATACAAGGAGTTGTCTTGTCCGTACGATCCTTCATCGTTCCCCCGGTCGACACCGTGAGTTATGGCGCCGGCGCTTTCGACGGTGTCGCAGACCTCGTCGATACGCTCGGTGGAAGTCGGGTGTTGACCGTACTGTCCAGCTCACTCGTCGGCACACCGATCGAGTCGCGGATGCGCGAGCAGCTCGGTGACAAGCTGGTCGCGGTCTACTCTCGGACGCGTCAGCACGTACCACGCGGCTCTGTCCTCGAGGCCGCGGCCGCGGCCCGGAAGGTGGATGCGGACTGCGTCGTCAGCCTCGGTGGGGGTACCCCGATCGATTGCGCTAAAGCCGTAACGCTCTGCCTCGCAGCTGATATCACCAAGCCCGAGCAGTTCGAAGACTATCGGGTTCGCTTCACCTACCCGTCTACCTACGAGATCCCGCAGGCGCCGGAACACGTAATTCCGCACATCGCCGTCCCGACCACTCTCTCCGGTGGAGAGCACACCGGTCTGTTCGGAGTCACCGATGAGCAGACCCACCTCAAAGGTAGTTACACCAGCCCCAAGTTCATGCCCAAGGCCGTCATCCTCGATCCCGAGATCACCACGAAAACTCCGGGATGGCTCTGGGCAGCATCAGGAATGCGGGCGGTCGATCACGCTGTCGAGGGGATCCTCTCGGCACGCAGCATGCCCATCGCGGACGCCCTCGGTGCCGAAGCGCTGCGCCTACTGGCCGACAACCTGGCCGTCAGTGCACGCGAGCCCGACAACCTCGAGGCGCGCACCAACTGCCTGCTCGGTACCTGGCTGTCGATCTTCGCGCTGACCAACGTCGGGGTGGGACTCTCACACGGCATCGGACATCAGCTGGCCGCGGAATACGACATGATCCACGGTGTCACCTCGGCTGTCATGTTGCCACTGGTCATGGAGTTCAACGCAGCCCACACCCAGCCCAAGCTCCGGCGGATCGCCGAGGCACTCGGTCAGGACACCCGCAATCTCGACGACGATGCCGCTGCCGCTTCCGCCATCGAGTCCGTTCGCACACTGATCCACTCGCTCGAGGTGCCACACAAAATTTCGGCAGTCGGTGGCGAACGCTGTGCGTTGCCGGGGATCGCCGCACGCGTGATGTCGGATCCGGCAGTGGCCGCGAGCCCTCGCCCCGTCACCGAGGCAGACGTTTTGCAATTGCTCGAAGCTGCCTGGTGATTCACGGCAGTCGTCGCACCACCCACAATTCCTGGAGAGGAAGTATCAACGTGAGCACAGAGGTCCAGTATCAGATCGGCTGTGACATCGGTGGCACCTTCACCGACGTCACCGCGGTCGACAGCCTTGGTCGGGTCTATGCCGACAAGTCCGACACCACCCCCGACGATCTCAGCCGAGGGCTGATCGCCGCACTCGAGAACCTCGCCGACCGAATCGGCGTTCCCCTGACCGAGGTCCTGCCGAGGACCACACGATTCGTGAACGGCACTACAGCAGTGACCAATTCGATCGCCGAGCTGAAGGGTGCCCGCGTCGGACTGATCACCACCCAGGGGTTCGGTGACAACCTCTTGGTCGCCCGGTCGGCCCGCAACGCGCACCGCGACCATCACCGTCAGCTGAACCTGCCGCAGATCGTTCCCCGCGAGCGAGTCGTCGAGGTCGGGGAGCGGATCGACCGCAAGGGCAAGGTGATCGTCCCGCTGACCGACGGCGACGCACGTTCCGCTATCCGTGAACTCGTCGACCAGGGCGTCGAGGCAATCGCAATCTCTCTGCTGTGGAGCTTCCTCAATCCCCAACACGAGGAGCAGTTGGCCGCGGCAGTGGAAGAGGAGGCACCCGGCCTGTTCCTCAGTGTCAGCTCGCGGCTGCATCCGATGATCCGCGAGTACGAACGGACCATGACCACCGTCCTCAACGCCTTCACCGGAATCCGGGTGGCAGAGTACACAGGCCGGATCGAGAGTGAGCTCGGCAAGCGCGGACTGAGCACTCCGATCGGGTTCATGCAGGGATTCGGCGGAAGCCTCACCGCAGACGAAGCTCGCGAGCGCCCGATCAGCCTGGTCGACAGCGGCCCAGCCGGCGGTGTGATCGGCGCCCAGGCCCTCGCCAAACGACTCGGCATCGCCAACGTCGTAACCGCCGACATGGGCGGGACCTCCTTCGACGTCTCGGTCCTGCAGGGGGCTAAGCCGGCAGTCACCCAGCGGGTGATGCTGCGCGATCAGTTCCTGACAGCATTGTCGAAGATCGATGTCCTGCCGATCGGCGCCGGCGGCGGCAGCATCGCATGGATCGATCCGCGCGGGATCCCGCAGGTGGGACCACAGAGCTCCGGCGCCGAACCCGGCCCGGTGTGCTACGGCAAGGGGGGGATCGTCCCCACCGTCACCGATGCCTCCGCAGTCCTCGGCCTCCTCGCCCCTCAGGCCTTCCTCGGTGGCCGCCGCGAGCTTGCCCTCGAACCCGCCCGTGAAGCAATGGAACGGGAGATCGGCAAACCACTCGGCGTCGACGCTGTGCGTGGCGCGGCCGCGGTGTACCGGATGGTGACAGCCAACATGAGCAACGCGGTCCGCACCGTGACGGTCGAGCGCGGGCACGACCCCCGAGAGTTCAGCATGGTGGCCTACGGAGGAGCACTGGGCATCTTCGCAGCCGACATCGCACGCGAAGTCGGGATCCGGCAGGTCGTCATTCCCGCGGACGCAGCGGTCTTCTCCGCGCACGGACTACTCAACAGCGACGACGTACGCACCCAGGCCCGATCCGCCGTCTGGGCAGGAGGAGACGCCAGCGGAATCAGCAACGCGTTGATCGACCTCGACGACCAGCTTGTCGGAGCGCTGCGCTCGGCCGGTTACGCCGACGACGACATCGAGGTGGAATGGGAAGGCGAGTTCAAGTATGCCGGACAGCAGTGGGAACTCCCCGTTCCGCTGCCGCGGCGTCGAGATCTCGGTGAAGACGACTTGGTCCGGGCGCAGGAACAGTACTCGGAGCTCTACGAGGCCGAATACGGAACCGGCAGCGCCTGGGTCGGCAGCCCGGTAGTGCTGATGTCAGTTCGCGTCACCGCCACCGGCCACGTCCGCTCATTGGAACCGGCAGCCTCTGAGTTGGTGACCGGCGCTGACCGAGCACTGACACCGACAAGCCACCGACAGATCTTCCTCCCCCTGATCGGCGAAGAGACCGAAGTCGCCGTCTACGACACGCGTACCGCTCGGGCGGGCAGCGAGGTTCATGGGCCCGCCATCCTCGAGCACCCCCTCACCACACTTCAGGTGCCGCCGGGCTGGGTCGCCCGCGTCGACGAGTGGGGCAACTTCATCGTCACTGACCAAACCGGCTCCACCACCAGCCCGAACGCAGGAGAGAACGCAAAGTGAGTACCGAAACCACGAGCCTGACAACCAACTCTGCGGACCAGGACACCGACCCGGTAACCATCGAAATCTTCTCGAAGGCAGTCGAGAACATCGCCCACGAGATGGGCGTCGTGATGATGCGCGCCTCCGGCAGCCCCGTCATCGCCGAAGCGGTGGACTTCTCGACCTTCATCGCCGACGCCGACGGGGACATCATCTGCTACGCCGGCTACATCTCCATCTACCTCGGCACCGCCCGCCAAGCCGTCAAACACATCCTCGCCACCGTCCCGCGGGACGAGATCCGGCCGGGCGACATGTTCATCTGTAACGACCCGTTCACCACTGGAAACGCGCACCAGGTCGATGTCGGTGTCGTCCGGCCGATGTTTTACGACGGCGAGTTGATCGCGTGGTGCTGGGCAGAGGCCCACGTCAACGACTTCGGCGGATTCGCCCCGGGCAGTATGGCCCCGATGGCGACCGAAACCTACGGTGAGGCGCTGCGCCTACCGGGAGTCAAGATCGTCGACCAGGGGAAGGTGATCGACGACATCTGGCGCATCATCGAGACCAACATCCGCGTCCCCCACCTGGTTCTGAACGACATTCGCTGCTTCATCGCCGCCTGCAACCGATGCGATGACCGGCTGCAGGTGCTGATCGACCGCTACGGCCCGGACGCGTTCAAACAGTATGTCGCGGTCGCCAAGGACCTGGCCGAGGGTGCGGTGCGAGAACGTATCCGCGAGCTTCCGGATGGTGTCTACACCGATGTCGAATACGAAGAGCACAACGGCCACACCAACGACGTCTATCCCATTCGGTGCACTCTCACCGTCGATGACGGCACCATCACGATGGACTTCTCCGAGTCATCCCCCCAGACGGATGGCTTTGTCAACTGCAGTGCCGCCATCACACTGGGCTGCGCAGTCAGCCCAGCCCTCTTCACCCTGTTTCCCGACCTGCCGATCAACCAGGGAACACTGCGCCCCCTTCAGATCATCACCAAGCCGGGAACGATCTGCGACGTCCAGATGCCCGCCCCGGTCTCGTCGGGACATCTGGAAACTGGGTTGCGCCTCGGCCGGCTGATTACCCGCATGTTGGCCGACATTCAGGCACGAAGCGACAATCCGTTCGTGCGCGATCACCTGATGGCGGAGTGGCAGGACTCCTGGAATGCCGGTTTCTTCTACGCACCCGACGAGGACGGCAACTTGGTTCCGTTCCCGGACATGAACGGAGGAAGCGGCGGCGGCGGTGCCCAATCGGTCGCGGACGGTATGGATATCGCCGGAGCCTTGGCGCAGCCGCAGAACAGCCTGCCCGACATCGAGATCAACGAATTCGCCTACCCCATTCTGTACTTGTGGCGGCGCCTGGCGAAGAACTCCGGTGGCCCCGGCCGCTACCGGGGCGGCAACGGCCTCGACCTCGCCTGGACACCCTGGTACACCCCCGGCGGGCAAGAGCACGCCATGACCCCCTGCTGGCAGTTCCCCCCGACCGGCACATTCGGCGGTTATCCCGGCTCGTCGAGCAGCTTCTCGCTGGCAACCGGCGCCGGCGCCGACGCCATTCTCGCCGACGGACGGGTGCCCGGCTCATTCGATGACCTCGCCGCGCCCGCCCAGCGACTCGAAGGCAAGCAGTTCGGGATCTCGATCATGCCTGGTGACGTGTTCCGGCTCGAATCGGGCGGCGGTGGCGGATACGGTGACCCGATCGAGCGGCCGGCCGATGATGTCGTCGAGGATCTGCGTGCAGGCAAGATCGACCGACACGCCGCGTCCGCGTCATACGGCGTACTCGTCACTGCGACGGGGGAACTCGACCGCCCAGCCACGTCGGAGCGGCGCAAGCAGATCCTGGCGGAACGCCGTACGTGGCCCGTCGAGGGTGACTACGCGGTGCGGAGAACCAATGCCGGCGAACGGTTGGCCGAACTCGGCCAGTGGTGCCAGCCCCGTGCCGGTGTCGAGCTCATCGAACGCGCAGATCCCACCACTGGCACCTTGATCCGCGCCGACATCGTGATGGCGGAGGACTGATGTCCTGCTTCACGTTCGGAGAGGACGCCTAAGTGCGGGCGCTGACCTATCAGGGGCCCGAGGACGTTCGCGTCCTCGAGGTTCCCGACCCTGTGCCTCCGACCGATCGGGGAGCAGTGGTGCGAATAGTTGCCGCAGGTATCTGCGGAAGTGACCTACACATCTATGCCGGCCACGGATTCAGCGACGACGTCGGTTACGCACTCGGCCACGAAGCCGTCGGAGAAGTCGTCGAGGTGGGACGTGAGGTCCATCGCTTCAACGTCGGCGATCGCGTCCTCGTGCCAGCGTCTGTCGGCTGTGTCTGGTGTGCGACCTGTGCACGGGGACATGTGGCTGCGTGCGAGAACCGGCGCGCCCCGTGGAAGGAGTTCGGGTACGGGATGAGTCACAGGCTTCCCGGAAGCCAGGCGGAGGCGGTGGCCGTGCCGCACGCCGACATCAACCTCCTTGCTGTACCGGACGGTGTTTCGACCGAGGCGGCGCTGGTGCTGACCGACAACGCACCCACAGCCTGGTACGGCGTGCGCCGGGCCCGGGTGAGCCCAGGAGAGACCGTCACGGTGATCGGAGCGGGACCGGTCGGTCAGCTGGCCGTGCAGTCTGCCTTCCTCCGTGGAGCGGCTCGGGTGCTGATCGTCGAGCCGGTCGACCACCGCCGGGCGGCGGCCGTCGCCCTCGGAGCCGAACCGGTCGATACGGCCGACCCCAAAGCTCACCTGCGGGAGCTCACTCACGGCGACGGCTCCGATGCGGTGATCGAGGCCGTCGGCGCCGACGAAACACTCGCCCTAGCGGTGAGTGCCGCCGGCCAGGCAGGTCGAGTCAGTGTCATCGGCGTGAGCCAAAATGAAGCGTTCCCGTTCCGAATGCAGGCGGCGCAGACCAAAGAACTCGAGTTCTCGATTGGACTCTGCTCCGCGCAGGCCGAGTTACCCACCCTGCTGGCACTCACCGCGGCCGGGCGCTTGAACCCAGCCGCGGTCATTACCCATCGTCTCAGCCTGCAGGAGGGCCCCTCGGGCTACACGATGCTGGCCGACAGAGCACCCGGAGTAGGCAAGATTGTGTTGGTGATGGAGTGAGCAACGTCAACAAGTTCGACGGTCAGGTCGCGATCGTCACGGGTGCCAGTCGCGGAATCGGACTCGCGATTGCGGAACGGCTGGTCCAACAGGGCGCCCGCGTATGCATCACTGGCCGCAAAGATACGGCGCTACAGGAGGCCGCACTGAAGCTTGGCGGGCCGAACAATGCCCTCGGCATCGCAGGCCGCAGCGACGATCTTGTTCATCAGCAGGAGGTAGTTGGCACAGTCCTGGACACCTTCGGTCGCGTCGACATGCTGGTCAATAGCACCGGCATCAACCCGGTGTATGGCGGCCTGATGGACCTCGAGCATGCCGCGGCTCGCCGAATCTTCGAAGTCAACTGCCTGGCGGCGCTGTCCTGGGTGCAGCAGGTGCATCGGAGCTGGATGAAGGAACACGGAGGTGCGGTCGTGAATGTGGCCTCGATTGCGGGTGTCGCACATGCTCCCGGCCTCGGCTTCTACGGAGCAAGCAAGGCAATGCTCATGCATCTGACACGGCAACTCGGGGTTGAGCTCGGGCCGTCGATGCGGGTGAATGCGGTAGCGCCGGGCGTCGTGAAGACCAAGTTCGCCAGCGCGCTCTACGAGAATCGAGAAGAGGAGGTCTCCGAGAACTACCCGCTCGAACGGTTGGGTGTTCCGAGCGACGTTGCCGGGGCGGTGTCGTTCCTGCTTTCTGAGGACGCGAGTTGGATGACCGGACAGACCGTCATTGTGGACGGCGGGGTCACTCTCGTGGGCGGTTCATGATGACAACCACTGACAAGCAGGCGGCGGCGTTGCCCGGCCTGGACCTCCCCTCCTTCCGGACCTGGTTTGAGCAAGCCTGCCCAGGCCAAGTCAGCGGGCCCCTGACCGGGTCCTTGATCGCCGGCGGCAGGTCAAACCTCACATACGAGATCACCGACGGCAGCCGACACTGGATCATCCGTCGCCCACCGCTGGGGCATGTCCTCGAGACAGCACACGACATGAGTCGCGAGTACCGCGTCATGCACGCTCTTCGTTCGACGGCGGTGCCGGTACCGGTGACCTATGCAAATTGCGTGAACCCAGACGTCATCGGTGCGCCGTTCTACGTGATGCAGCGCGTCCCTGGAATCCCGTACCGGGACGCGAGCGAATTGATGACCCTCGGCGCCGCGCGAACAGCCCAGATCGGCCGTGAGATGATCGACATCCTGGCGCGCCTACACGCCATCGATGCGTACGAGGTAGGACTCGGCGATCTCGGCAGGCCCGGTGGCTTTCTCGAACGACAAGTCCGACTGTGGACTCGTCAGCTCGAGGCCTCCCGCAGCCGGGATCTCCCCGAAGCGGCCAGGTTGAGCGATCTTCTGGCTCACCGGATACCCGCACAGGCGACAACTGCGATCATTCACGGCGACTTTCGGCTCGATAACCTACTCGTCGACAACGACTCCGTGCAGGCGGTAATCGACTGGGAGATGGCCACACTCGGAGATCCGCTCACAGACGTGGCCCTCCTCGTCGCATACGGCGAATTGGCAGAATTGGCACCAGAAGCCGCCCTCGTCGACGTGAATCTGGCACCGGGATACCCGGGCGGAGATCAGATCATCGCGATGTACGCCGCAGCCAGCGGCCGCGACGTGCATGACATGGACTTCTACCTCGGCTTGGCCTACTTCAAGCTCGCCGCGATTCTCGAGGGCATCCACTACCGCTACGTCCAGGGCCAAACGGTGGGCGACGGGTTCGACGTCGTCGGGACCGCGGTCACCCCGCTGCTCAATGCAGGCATCCGGGCACTTTCCCAAGAAAACAAGGAACAATGATGGACTTCGGATTCGACGGCAAGACGGAAGAACTACGCACGGATCTGCTCGAGTTCATGAATACCCACGTCTACCCCAACGAGCAGACGTTCTACGACCAGCTCGAGGCACTCCCCAATCCCTGGGCATGGTCAACGGCCCCAGTCCTCAATGAACTTCGAGACGAAGCCCGCAGACGTGGTCTGTGGAATCTGTTCTTGCCCGGAGAACATGGTGCAGGACTGACGAACCTGCAATACGCTCCGCTCGCAGAGATCACCGGACGATGCATGGCCCTCGCCCCACCCGCGCTGAACTGCGCGGCACCCGACACCGGCAACATGGAAGTGCTGGCACTGTTCGGCTCGGATCAGCAGAAGCAGCAATGGCTCGAGCCGTTGCTGGCCGGTGAGATCCGGTCCGCGTTCGCGATGACAGAGCCTGACGTGGCTTCATCGGATGCCACGAACATCTCCACCAGCATCGTGCGAGATGGTGACGACTACGTGATCAACGGGCGAAAATGGTGGATTACCGGAGCCATGAACCCCGATGCGGCGGTGTTCATCGTCATGGGCAAAACTGACCCGGACGCCGATCGCCACAGGCAGCAAAGTCAAATCTTGGTGCCCCGGGATACTCCGGGCGTGATGGTCAGACGGGGGATGGAGGTCTTCGGATACGACGACCGCGATCACGGCGGGCATGCCGAGATCGAGTTCCATGACGTTCGGGTACCTGTCGACAACCTGATCAGCCGTGAAGGCGACGGATTCGCCATCGCCCAAGCTCGACTCGGTCCCGGACGCATTCACCACTGCATGCGCGCAATCGGCGTCGCTGAAGCCGCGATCGAACTGATGTGCCAGAGAGTATCCGGACGGGTCGCCTTCGGTCGACCACTCTCCGAACAAGGCGTGATTCGGGAATGGGTTGCCGAGTCTCGAGTGCGCATCGAACAACTCCGCCTCCTGACCCTCAAGACGGCATGGTTGATGGACACCTACGGAAATCGCGGCGCGCACAGCGAGATTCAGGCAATCAAGATCGCGACTCCCAGAACAGTCCAGTGGATTCTCGACAAGGCGATTCAGGTGCACGGCGCCGGCGGGATCGGTCAAGACTTCCCGCTCGCTCGTTCGTACGCCTTCAATCGAACACTGCGATTCGCCGACGGGCCCGATGAAGTGCACCTCAATGCACTGGGGAAAGCCGAAATCCGTCGGCACAGCGGAAGTGAGTCGGCTGCACGCCATTCTGCTGGGCGATCGATCGCCGGCGCTCTCAACGGAGGATAAAAGAATGATCCAGAACACGAATGAGGAACTGCGCGGTCTCACTGCGATAGTGACAGGTGCCGGTGCTCAAGGAACCGGAGTCGGTAATGGCCGGGCAGCCGCGGTACTGCTTGCGCGTTCCGGTGCCCGGGTGGCGCTGGTCGATGCGCACAAGGAGCGGTTGCAGGGGACCACGGACTTGATAGACGAGTTCGGGGGAGAGTACTTGTGCCTTGCCGGGGACGTTGGACGCGAAGCCGACTGTGAAGCGATCGTGTCTGCGACCGTGGCGAAGTGGGGAAGACTGGACATCCTGGTCAATAACGTAGGAGTTGCCGGGCCCGCGGAATCAGCTGTCGACATCGACATAGACGACTGGGAAACGACGTTCCGGGTCAACGTGTCCTCGATCATGTTGATGTCGCGCTTCGCGATTCCACATATGCGTCGTGAAGGCAAGGGTTCGATCGTCAATGTTTCGTCGTTGGCAGGGTTGATCTCACACCCGCGGCCGACCTATGCGGCGTCGAAAGGCGCTGCCCTCAGTTTGACCCGGTCGTTGGCGAGCCGTCACGGACCGGAGGGCATCCGAGTGAATGCGGTGGCCCCAGGGCCCGTTTACACCCCGATGGTCCAAGCCGAAGGTCTCACCGAGGAGGCGCGGGCAGAGCGCGCTGCAATGTTGCCGCTGCGTATCGAGGGAACCGGTTGGGACGTCGGTGAAGCGGTGCTTTTCCTCGCGGGCCCGCGGGCCAGATGGATTACCGGCGTGACACTGCCTGTCGACGGCGGATTTGCCGCGGACCTTCGGATGACCAACGCGACGTCGGTGACACCGGACTCCGCTACAGCGAGTCGATGACGGATCTGGGGACGATCTCGCCATGGACCGATACGATATTCAACTGCTGCAATTTCATCGCAAATGGCATCCGTTCGGTGGACCGAGCGACTACGACATATTCGTTGAGTTCGGACTCACTCGGGTGGAGTTCATCAAGAGAATCGAAACTGCATGCCGTGTTGTACCTGTAGAAACTGCATGCCGTGGTGTACCTGTAACAATGTCGACCGTCTCCCGGTCTCGTGACGGGCACCGGGCCTGGCCGTGACACCTACGCAACTCCGGCTCGTTGCGCATCCAAGTCCGAACATCGCACACCAGCGGACGTCCGGCGTTCCGCGAGCTTCGGCAGCGCCTCCGCCCCAGTTGTCCTGCCGCGATTCAGCCAGGTGAACGGTCGAAGTGACCGCGGCTGGCCAGAACATCCATTCACATTCGCAAGGACCTCCATTGACAACCCAGCAGCAGACCACCTCCGAGGTGGATTCCCTCAACAGGCGGGCAATCGTTGCCGCGTGCGCAGGAACCTTCGTAGAGTTCTTCGACTTCACCACCTACGGCGTCTTCGCCGCCGTGATCGCGGCACAGTTCTTCCCAAACCAGTCCGGGTTAACCGCATTGCTGGCAACATTCGCTGTCTTTGGCGTTTCGTACTTGCTGCGCCCCCTGGGCGCGATCGTCTTCGGACATTACGGAGATAAGCTCGGCCGCAGGAATGTTCTTGCCATCTCCATCATCACGATGTCGGGGTCCACCTTCCTCATCGGTGCCGTACCGGTCTATGCGCAGATAGGACTCGCCGCTCCGATCATCCTTGTCATTCTTCGCTCCCTCCAGGGGTTCTCGGCCGGCGGCGAATGGGGAGGCGCGACGACCTTCCTCGCCGAATACGCACCCCGGGGCAGGAGAGGTTTCCTGTGTGGACTGAACATCTTCGCCACCGTCCTCGGTGTCCTTTTCGGCGTCGTACTCGGCGGCACACTCAGCCTCGTGATGAGCCCCGATGCACTCCACGCGTGGGGATGGCGGATACCGTTCCTTCTGGCCCTGCCGCTGGGTCTCGTCGGTCTGTACTTCCGTCGCAAGCTCGATGAAACACCCGAGTTCAAACGTGCACGCGCCACCGACTCCGTCGACAAGACACCGTTGCGGACCGCGGTCCGTCAATACAGACGGCAACTTCTTGTCGTGGTCGGACTTACGGCTCTCGGAACCTCGGGTATGTACCTGCTGTTGTTCATGCCGACCTACATGTCCAAAGTTCTGCACTACACCTTTTCCGAATCGCTTATCGCAGTCGGTGCGGCATTCGGGGCCTGCGCTTGCACAATCCTTGTTGCTTCCGCGGCCTCTGACCGGATGGGGCGAAGGATGGTGATGCTCGTCGGATCGGTGCTGAGCGTGGTCACGGTTGTCCCAGCCTTTTGGCTGGTGCAACAATCATTCACTTCAGCGCTGTCCGGATCGATTGCTCTTGGCGCCGCGATCGGTGTCTTCTGTGGGCCATTTCCAGCCGCAATCGCCGAATTATTCCCCACAGCAATACGCTTCAGTGGGCTGTCACTTGGATACGGCGTCGCAACCTCAGTCTTTGGAGGAATGACGCCCCTCGCCGTCACTTTTCTGCTCGAGCGCACTCACAACGCGATGGCGCCGGCCTACTTCTTTGTTGTAGCAGCGATCATCACGCTCACGGCAACGATCTTCTACAACGAGTCAAGGGAGCGGAAAGTAGCGACGGCGGCGGTTGTGTAGCCGCGACAACCAATGAGTGCCGCGGCGACGGCACCTTGTGTGGCTACCTGCGGTATCCGAAACGGCCGCGCAAGTCTTGACAGTCGCACGAGGGGCATTGTCCCTACCGCATATCGAACCGACATCGGCCTTGTCAAATACTTCCTAGTGAGTCAATATTGTAGACATGCGATACGCATCACAACGGAAGCTTAGTTAGGTTCAAGCGCATCTCCCGAGGACAACTCGGTGCGCAAAGCCCGATTGACGATGAGATCGATCAAGACCTATCGCCGTCCGCGGAAGATGTCCTCTATGAAGAGCCGACTCGTCGAGGTTCCGCCCGCAGTTCAGCGGAGTGGATCCGCAAGTCGAAAGATCTGGTGCGCATGGCAACGGTCACGCCTCTCGTGCCGGAAGGGCGCGAGAGATCCGGCCACCCGTCGGTGGTGCCTTGCACCGAAAGCGATCGAGCAACCCGACCCGATCGCAGTCCAAATGCGCTGTTCCCCGTGTGAGAAACGCAAGATTGAGGTGACTGAAATGTCCTACTACTTCCTCGCTGTCGTTGACGTGCATGATTGGCAGACGTACGAGAAGTACCAAGAAGAGACGATCCCGATCGTCCTGCCGCTCGGTGTCACGATCCATGCGGTTACCAACGACGCGAAGTCGGTCGAGGGAGAGTTCGACGCTACTACCGTTGTCCTTCTCGAGTTCGCTGACGAGGATACATTCAAAAAGTGGTGGGATAGCGAGGAATACGGTGAGGTGAAGAAGCTGCGCCTCGCTTCCGCGGACACCAAGCTTGCAATAGCGTTCGAACGCACAAGTCTTCCCGAGGCGGCATCAGTCTAACGGCCGCACGTCGAGCCCAACGAGGTCGGAACGTAGCCCGTCAATGGCGCTGATGGCTACTCCGGTGAGACCCGCCGTACCGGCCGCGTGGTGGACATAAACCTCGAGTCCGAGCGCGAGGTCGGTACCACAAATAGCTAGCGAACTATCGATTCGACACCATTGCGGTCGCCGTCTAGGAGCGACGTCGCCCGATCGCGGACGCGAGTGTCCACGCAGTTGAAGGTTCGACTGCACCCAACCGGGCCGGGTATCCGCGGGACACCAAATTCGCGGGCCATGCGCCACCAGCAACCAAGCACAGGAGCCTCAGATGACCCTCACTATCAAGACACTGGACTTCGGACGAGCAATAGCGGATTCGTCGTTCATGGTGCGCGGTCGCGCACAAGGAATGCTCGTGAGCGCCCCGGTGTACGGCTACCTCATCCTCGGCGGTGAGAAACCGATCGTCGTGGACGCGGGGTACCGAAACGCAGACGTACTTAACCGGGTCGGGATGGAAACCGACTTCTCGGCGGAGAACTCGATGGAGGCTCAGCTCGACCGGTACGGTGTCCAAATCGACGAGGTCGGTGCGGTCATCGCCACGCACCTGCACGCCGATCATGCAGGTGGATTCTATACATTTCCCTCGTCGACCCCGCTGGTGGTGAACAGGCGAGAAATCGAGGTGGCGGCGAGTGGGATCCAAGGGCCGATGTACGCACACGAGGACATGTCGCACATCATGGAGCGCGCATTCGTACCCGGAGGAGTCCAATACCTCGATCTCGATCTGACCGGCTCGGTCGAGGTTGCTCCTGGCGTGCGGTGCGAACTGTCCGGCGGCCACACCGAGGGATCATTGGCGATCTACGTCGATACCCCCGAAGGAGTGGCCTGCATCTGCGGGGACATCGTCTACGACATTCAGGATCAGTTGGTAGCCCCGTTGCTCGAACTGGGGTACCTCGAACCGGGAGTCTCCAGCAACTTCACTCCCTCGGTGCGGCAGGAGAAGGCCGCCATCAAACGTGCATTGAGCAAATCAGACTTCCTGCTTCCTTCTCACGATAGAGGCGCCAGGGTTGAGGACGGGAGGATCGTGGGTCGCCTCGACGGTGACATTCCTGGCGCGGTCGAGCCGCTTCCTGCATCCGGTGGTTATAGAGAAGTCAAGATTCCGGAAGGTGCCGGGGTAAATAGCTAATAAGTACGATCTGGCATGCCAATCGGGTTGTCGGTGGTACCCAGTTCGGAGGCACTCGTCAAGTGCGACAAACTCATTCGATGGGCTCGGTGAATCAGGTACTGGGTGCGGGCAAGGCAGCGTGGACGCGCTCGCCGGCTGTCGCCGAAGTCTCCCGCTGTATGGCTGAAGACCGCGCTTCCCGCTCGGCTTTCGTTGCCTGACCCCTCAGGGCGTGGCGGCGTCGTGGCGTTGTGCCGATCGCGATTGAATTCTGTCCATCCTCGATATCCGAAAGAAGAAGAATGTCACACAGAAATAGCTGCAGCGCGTGTGTCCGATCGGCGCTCCATGGGAAGGGGACAGTCTGATGGGTCGACGGTTGGAGGGAAAAGTCGCATTCATTACAGGCGGAGCTCGGGGGCAAGGTAGGGCGCATGCCGTTCGGTTCGCCGAAGAAGGCGCCAAGATCATGGTGGTGGACTACTGTTCGCAAATAGACACTGTCCCATACGATTTATCCACAGAGGACGACCTGGATGAGACGGTCCGCCAAGTAAGAGACCTGGGTGGTTCCGTACTGAGCGCACGCGCCGATGTTCGAGACTTCTCCTCCCTTGAACGTGCCGCGAGACTCACCGTCGACGAATTCGGGAAGATAGACGTTCTTGTCGCAAACGCGGGAGTCGGAAGCTTCGCACCGGCTTTGGAGCTAAGTGAGCAACAGTGGCAGGATGTCATCGACATCAATCTGACCGGAGTGTGGAAAACTGCCCGTGCCGTGATTCCTGGAATGATTGAGCGTGGTGAAGGCGGTTCCGTAGTTCTCACAAGTTCAGTAGCCGGTCTTGTTGCATTGCCCAATCTTGCTCACTACACAACTGCCAAACACGGCGTCGTGGGCCTTATGCGAGCGCTGTCTGCTGAACTTGCACCTCATCGCGTACGGGTCAACTCAATCCACCCGACCACGGTGGACACGCCGATGATTGATAACGCAACCATCCGTCAACTGTTTGTGCCCGGAGTGGAAGATCCCGACCGTGCAACCGCATCCGAAGCTATGAAAACGCTGAATGCACTGCCCGTGCCGTGGGTTGAGGGGATCGATGTCAGCAACGCGGCATTGTGGCTGGCTTCGGAAGAGGCACGATACGTTACTGGCGTGACGCTTCCGATTGATGCAGGCGCTGCCACGACTTACAAAGTCCCTCATCAGTAGAGAAGCTCCGGTCCGTAGATCGAAGCGATCTGTTACGTGGACTGACCGGACAGCCGACACCTGACGGTCCCGAGAACTTGCGACAGAAGTCAGTGGAAGCACACTCAAGCAGGAAGAAATGTGGAACAGCTGTAACGATAATGACATCCTCGACTTTGCGCTTCTCTGGGATCCGCTGGGAGGGCCCGCTCCGGAAAACGTTGCGACCGCTTTCTCAATCGATATGAGCGAGTACAACCACAGGCTCCGAGGCGCCGCGAAATTTCAGTTGGCCCGGCTTGAGCAAGGCACCGCGTGTTCCGAGCAGTACTATGCCTTGATGGCTCACGGTCTTGATCTGGCGAGTGCCGAGTGGTTTCGATCTTGTTTCATCATGACCCGTCGGGGTGTGGGCATGGCCGATGCCCGGCTGTCGCGTCAGGTGAGCGCCGGATTCCACGGTCCGGGAAGGCGTTTCGATTCGGTGGAGCAGGTCCTGGGCGGATCGTTAGCCGGGTCGGGGCAGCGCCTGGATGCAGG
>RRBB01000858.1:0-567 GCA_006543605.1 Rhodococcus sp. WS4 | reverse complement strand
GGATGCTGCACCGCCACCCCGGGCACGCCGAGGCGGTCGCCCGAATCTCCTGGTGCGTGGACCAGCACGCGCTGGGGGTGATCACCGGGGAAGTCGGCGCCGGGAAGACCGTCGCGATCCGCGCCGCCGCCGCCGCGTTGGACCCGGCGCGGCACCTGATCATCTACCTGCCCAATCCGTCGATCGGGGTGCGGGGGATGCTGCACCACATCGTCACCGCTCTCGGGCATGTTCCCAGCTTCTACACCGCCACGTTGGCCCCGCAGGCCGCCGACGCGTTGGCGGCCGAGAACGCTGAGCGGGGTCGGGTGCCGGTAGTCGTGATCGACGAGGCGCACCTTCTCGACAACCAGCAACTCGAAGCGATCCGCATGCTCACCAACCACGACATGGATTCGGGGTCACCGTTCGCGGCGCTGTTGGTCGGGCAACCCACCCTGCGGCAACGACTCCGTCTCGGCGTTCTCGCCGCGTTGGATCAGCGGATCGCGGTGCGCTACGCCCTGCCCGGCATGAGTGCCGCCGACACCGCCGATTACATCACCCATCACTGCAAGATCGCGGGCC
>RRBB01000857.1:0-568 GCA_006543605.1 Rhodococcus sp. WS4 | reverse complement strand
GCGCGCTTGATCATGCCGCCGGAAAGCGAGGCCGGATACTTGTCGCCGGCGTTGGCCGGTAGCCCGGCCAGGGCCAGCTTGACCTGGGCCAGGTGCTCGGCGTCGGCGCGCGGCAGGCCGGCGTTCTCGATCAGCGGCAGGGCGACGTTCTCCACCACGGTAAGCGAGGAAAACAGCGCGCCCTGCTGGAACAGCACGCCGAAGCGCCGTTCGACCAGGGAGCGGCGCTCCTCCGGCAGTTGCAGCAGGTCTTCGCCGAACACCCGCACGCTGCCGGAGGTCGGCCGGCGCAGGCCGACGATACTGCGCAGCAGCACCGACTTGCCGGTGCCGGAGCCGCCGACCACGCCGAGGATCTCGCCGCGACGGACGTCGAGGTCGAGGTGCTCGTGGACCGCCTGGGCGCCGAAACGGTTGCACAGGTCGCGGACCTGGATGATCGCCTGCGGGTTGTCCTGGCTCACCAGCCCATCTCCATGAAGAACAGCGCGGCGAGGGCGTCGAGCAGGATCACCACGAAGATCGAGTGGACCACGCTGGTGGTGGTGTGCTCGCCCACCGACTGGGC
>RRBB01000856.1:0-570 GCA_006543605.1 Rhodococcus sp. WS4 | reverse complement strand
CGGTTCCGGTGGGTGTTCCGGGTGAGTTGTATCTGGCGGGTGTGCAGTTGGCGCGGGGGTATGTGTCGCGGCCGGATCTGACGTCGGAGCGGTTTGTGGCGAATCCGTTCGGTGGTTCGGGTGAGCGGTTGTACCGCACGGGTGATCTGGTGTCGTGGACTGCTGCTGGTGAGGTCGAGTACATCGGTCGCACGGATTTTCAGGTGAAGCTGCGTGGGTTGCGGATCGAGTTGGGGGAGATCGAATCCGCTTTGCTGGCGGATGATGCGGTCTCTCAGGCTGTGGCGGTGGTGCGCAGCGATGTGCATGCTGGGGACCAGTTGGTGGCGTATGTGGTGCCGGTGCCGGGTGGTTCGATCGAGCCGGATCGGTTGCGGGTGTCGGTGGCGGGGCGTGTGCCGTCGTACATGGTGCCGTCGGCGTTCGTGGTGCTCGAGGAGTTGCCGCTGAATTCGTCGGGCAAGTTGGATCGCAAGGCTTTGCCGGAGCCGGTGTTCGAGGCGAAGGTGTTCCGGGCGCCGTCGACGCCGGTGGAGGAGATTGTGGCGGGGGTGTTCGCCGATGTGCTGG
>RRBB01000855.1:0-573 GCA_006543605.1 Rhodococcus sp. WS4 | reverse complement strand
GGTCGGCGGCGAATGGAAGGAGCTGCCGGCCAAGCAAGTGGAACTGGAAGCCACCGTGCGCGTGAAGCCCGGCGAACGCATCGCCCTCGACGGCGAGGTGACCAGCGGCCGCTCCAGCGTCAACCAGGCGCCGATCACCGGCGAAAGCCTGCCGGTGGAGAAGGAGGTCGGCGAGCCGGTGTTCGCCGGCAGCATCAACGGCGAGGGCGCGCTGGAGTACCGCGTCACCCGCCGCGCCGACGACAGCACCCTGGCCCGGATCATCCACGCCGTGGAGGAAGCCCAGGGTTCCCGCGCACCGACCCAGCGTTTCGTCGACAGTTTCGCCCGCGTCTACACCCCGGTGGTATTCCTCATCGCCCTCGCCACCGCGGTGCTGCCGCCGCTGCTGTTCGGCGGCGCCTGGCTGGACTGGATCTACCGCGCCCTGGTGCTGCTGGTGATCGCCTGTCCCTGCGCGCTGGTGATCTCCACCCCGGTGACCATCGTCAGCGGCCTTTCCGCCGCGGCGCGCCTGGGCATCCTGATCAAGGGCGGGGTGTTCCTCGAACTCGGGCGCAAGCTGTCCTGGGT
>RRBB01000854.1:0-575 GCA_006543605.1 Rhodococcus sp. WS4 | reverse complement strand
TTGGCCAAAGACGCGATCGAGCACGCACTGCACTGGTCATGCTTCCGACGCGAGCACCAAGCCGATGCCCGCAGACACCACTTCAGACGCCGACTCAAGATCCAGGCATTAGCCCTGTAGTACTAGCAGGCGTTGCTCGATTCGACAGTCCAACCCGATAGGTCCCCGCACGGCCGAGAGCGTGTGGCATTCTCACGGAGTGCGGCGGTGCAGAGGTGAGAGTGGTGTGGCCGGTACGCCGGCTGCGACCACGTCAGGGGCAACCCCTGGCTCGACAGTGTTCACCGGAGACACCGTCCGACGCGCGACCGCATGCTCCGCGTGCTTCGGCGCGCCGCAGACGACAGATATCGGTCGCCTCGCACCGTCGCACACATGACAGCGCGTCGGGCGGTGGAGCCGGCCCTCGCTCGCCGCCTCGCGGTGGTCGCGACCACCGGAGCGTGGACTAGCTTGAGTTTCCCCGCTATCTGATTGGTCGGCGTGTCTTCGACTGTGGTGCTTGCCTTTCGGTGCCATCGGCTGTATTACCTAGATATGGCTTCGATCGTGGGGAAGCGGCAGGGTGGGAAGAC
>RRBB01000853.1:0-576 GCA_006543605.1 Rhodococcus sp. WS4 | reverse complement strand
TTGGCGGAACCGCCGGCGAAGGCTTCGCCGTCGATCTTGCCGACGAAGTCGATGTTCAACTGGTCATCGTTCTGGGCGGCACGCTCGACCACTTCGAAACGGGTGTTCTGCTTGCGCAGGACATCGAGCATGTTGTCGACATCAGCATCGGAAACTTCGGCCTGCAGGCGCTCGACCTTGATGTCTTCCAGGCCGGAAACGGTAAATTCCGGGAAGACTTCGAAGGTTGCGATGTATTCCAGGTCCTTGCCTTTCTCGAAGGACTTGGGCTCTACCGACGGCGAACCGGCCGGATTCAGCTTCTGCTCGACCACGGCTTCGTAGAAGGTTTCCTGGATCAGATCGCCCATGGCTTCCTGGCGAGCGGAAGCTTCGTAGCGCTGACGAATGACACTCATCGGCACCTTGCCGGGGCGGAAACCTGGAATCTTGGCACGACGGGCGGTCTGCTGCAGACGCTTGTTGACTTCGGTCTCGATACGCTCGGCAGGCACACCAACGGTCATGCGGCGCTCAAGAGCGGAAGTGCTTTCAACAGAAACTTGCATGGATATTCCTCGTTGCACAGACGTAAGC
>RRBB01000852.1:0-576 GCA_006543605.1 Rhodococcus sp. WS4 | reverse complement strand
GCCTTCTACCTGCTCGCACGGGAAGTCTCGAAGCACTGCAAGGTGGTGCAGAGCGGCCAGGGCGCCGACGAACTGTTCGCCGGCTACCACTGGTATCCGAAGGTGGATGGCGCCGACGACGCCTTCGCCGCGTACCGTGCGGCGTTCTTCGACCGCGACCACGAGGAATACCTGGCCACCGTCGGCGAGCGCTTCCGCGTCGAGGACGTCGCCGGGCGTTTCGTCCGCGACCACTTCGCCAGCCCCGGCGCCGAGGCCGCGGTGGACAAGGCGCTGCGCCTGGATAGCACGATCATGCTGGTCGACGACCCGGTCAAGCGGGTCGACAACATGACCATGGCCTGGGGCCTGGAAGCCCGCGTGCCGTTCCTCGACTACCGCCTGGCCGAGCTGTCGGCGCGCATTCCCGCCCGCTTCAAGCTCGGCGACGGCGGCAAGCAGGTGCTCAAGGGTGCCGCGCGCAAGGTGATTCCCTGCGAAGTCATCGACCGGCCCAAGGGCTACTTCCCGGTGCCCGGTCTCAAGCACCTGCAGGGCCGCACCCGCGAATGGGTACGCGAACTGCTGCTCGACCCG
>RRBB01000851.1:0-576 GCA_006543605.1 Rhodococcus sp. WS4 | reverse complement strand
AAGAACTCGGCGGACTCGGGTGGCTGACCGCGCTGCGGGCCCCGCAGATCGCCGCCCTCGCCGCCGATGACGGGCCGCTGCAGATGTCGCTGTTCGACACCCAGAACTTCGCCGAGATCACCCACCCCGACTACCCCGGGGAACGGTTGATCGTGTGCCGCAACCCGGCGCTGGCCGACGAGCGGGCCCGCAAACGCGGCGAACTGCTCGATGCCACCGAGGTCGCGTTGGCCCCGATCCGTGCCGCGGTGACCGCGGGCCGGTTGTCCGGGGCCGGGAAGATCGGCCTACGGGTCGGCCGGGTGCTGGGAAAATACAAGGTGGGCAAACACTTCCGCGTCGAGATCACCGACACCACGCTGACGGTGACCCGGGACCGGGACCGGATCGACGCCGAGGCCGCCCTCGACGGGATCTACACCCTGCGCACCACCGCCAGCGCCGACGAACTCGGCACCGCCGCCGTGATCGACGCCTACAAGAACCTCTCCCGGGTCGAACGCGACTTCCGGTCCCTCAAGGCCATCGACCTCGACCTGCGCCCGATCCACCACCGACTCACCGACCGGGTGAAGG
>RRBB01000850.1:0-577 GCA_006543605.1 Rhodococcus sp. WS4 | reverse complement strand
ACGCACTGCTGGCGCGCCTGGTGGCGGTCAGCGCTACCCTGCGGGTCGGCCGCTTCGACGAACAGCCGGCGCCGTTCATGGGCGCGGTGATTTCGCTGAGCGCCGCCGAGCACCTGCTCAAGGCCCAGGAGCATTTGATCGGCAAGGGCGCACAGCCGCTGCTGGCGATGACCCAGCCGATCGACGGCGCCGCCCTGCTGACCCCGGGCATCCTCGACGTCAGCGCGGTGGCCGAGCGACCGGACGAAGAGTTCTTCGGGCCGCTGTTGCAAGTGATCCGCTACTCCGATTTCGCTGCGGCGATCCGTGAAGCCAACGCCACCCAGTACGGCCTGGCCGCCGGGCTGCTGTCGGATTCCCGCGAGCGTTTCGAGCAGTTCCTCGTGGAAAGCCGCGCCGGCATCGTCAACTGGAACAAGCAGCTCACCGGCGCCGCCAGCAGCGCGCCGTTCGGCGGTATCGGCGCGTCCGGCAACCACCGGCCGAGCGCCTACTACGCCGCCGATTACTGCGCCTATCCGGTCGCCTCGCTGGAAAGCCCCAGCGTGTCCCTTCCTGCCACCCTGACTCCCGGGAT
>RRBB01000849.1:0-582 GCA_006543605.1 Rhodococcus sp. WS4 | reverse complement strand
GGGGCCGGTCGGCTGCGGACGGAGTGCCGGTGCGTTTGCGCTCGGTCCGCACCCAGTTGCGTAGGGTCTCGCGGCTGACCCCCAGGTCGTTGCCGATGCCCTCGAACGTGTGGCTCGGATCGGACAGATACAACGCGACGGCATCGGCCTTGAACTCCGCCGAGTACGCCTTCATCACCATTTGTGACATCACTTCCTCTGGACCCTTCACGACCCAGTGTTCAGGATGTCCTCACTCAGGGGGGAACCCCCCACCCGCATCGAGGCCCGCCGCGGCAAGAACATCGCCAAGGTCGCCGCGGCGAGAAAACTGCTCACCCTGGTCTACTACGGGCTGCGCGACGGGCACATCCGCGCACTGACCCACAGCAGGGCGGCGTGAGCACCCCGGACGCAACACGCGCGCGGCCGCTGCACTGTCTGACCCCTGCCTCGGCGGCGTGGTCGCCAACGTGATTGATGCAATGAAGGGGCGGGGCCTCCGCTCCTCGAGGGTTCCCGGCGGATGCTGGGAGTGCTCATATTCATCACGACGAAGGAGGCCCCCTGATGAACGAGTATTGCGGAAGACAGTTCGTCGGG
>RRBB01000084.1:0-42357 GCA_006543605.1 Rhodococcus sp. WS4 | reverse complement strand
CGGCGCGCCAGTTGAGGACGACGAAGTCGCCGACGGCCACGGAGGTGACGCCCTCGCCGACGCTCTCGACCACTCCGGAGGCCTCGTGGCCCAGCAGGAACGGGAACTCGTCGTTGATCCCACCGTCGCGGTAGGTGAGGTCGGTGTGGCACACACCGCAGGCCGCGATGTCGACGACCACTTCTCCGGGACCGGGATCCGGAATGTTGATGGTCGCGATCTCGACGGGGGCACCCTTGGATCGGGCGATGACGCCTCGTACCTGCTGCGGCATGGGATTCATTCCTTACGGTCGATCAGTCGGAGCGGGATCGATGCATGGCTGTGTATGCACCTCTCCCGAGACCCTACGTTCCGGACGGGCACCGGGGGACTGATCGAAGTGAGAGGTCGACCTAGCCGGAATGCCAGTCCGTCCCGACGCGTCACCGGCGGGTCGCGGGCCCGGTCATCGCGGGAAAACCAACGGTTGACACGAGGCGGTATATACAGGACTATACATTTCGAACGAGTGAGGCACGACACACTGGCTCCGTCCACAAAAGCCTCGTGAGTACCCGTACACCGCATCGATCACGGAGTTCCGATGACCCGGAAAGATCCCCGCTCGACCGAGGAACCACACCCGCCCGTTCCAGTGCTGCTCGACGGCGCCCAGCTCACCGTCGATCAGCTGACGACCCTGGCCCGGGAGCCCGTCGCGGTCGAACCGGACCCGGCAGCGCTCGACCACGCGCGCCGTTCCTGGGAGACCGCGGTGCGGATCGCCGCGCGACAGCCCATCTACGGACGCACCACGGGTGTCGGGGGAAACCGCGACACGTCCGTCTCCGACGGCGTCGAACAGGATCTCCGCCTTCTCCGCAGTCACGCCACGGGGTCGGGTCCCTCGCTGCCGGATCACGTCGTCCGCGCCGCCATGATCATCCGCGTCAATCAGATCCTCAACGGCGGATCCGGTCTGCACCCCGACATCGTGACGGCGCTGATCGACGCGGTCGCAGCGGACGAGCTGCCCACCGTGCACGCCCGCGGGGCGATCGGCACCGGCGACCTCAGCGCGTTCTCGGAGATCGCGCTCGGGCTGATGGGTGAGACACCGCTGCGGGACGGCCGGATGGTGACCCGGTGGACGGCGCACCAAGGTGATGCACTCCCCCTGATCTCCACCAACGCGATGACCGTCGCACTCGCGGCCACCGCCACCGACAGTGTGGCGAACTGGCTGGAGCACTCGCTGATCGTCGGCGTGCTGTCGCTGCTGGCGACGCGCAGCTCCGTCGAGCCGTTCGCGGCCCGGGTGCAGGCGGCGCGCAGGCACCTCGGCCAGGAGGAGGTGGCCAGTCGGGTCCGGGACCTTCTCGCCGACCACCACGTGACGGCCGCCCGGGTGCAGGATTCCTACGGGTTCCGCGCCCTCCCCCAGATCCTCGGAGCGACCTGGCAGGCGCTGCAACGATTGCGGGGCACCCTCGCGATCGAGATGAACTCGTCCTCCGAGAACCCCCTCATCTCCGTCGAGGACGACGCCGTGTTCCACAACGGGAACTTCCACGGAATGCCGATCGCCCTCGCCGTGGACGAGGCGAAACTCGCGCTGTCGAGCGCCGCGTTGTTGTCGCAGTGCCGGCTGGCCAACCTCTCGGATCCGGTGGTCACCGGCCTGCGGCCGTTCCTCGCCGACGGTCCCGCCGGCAGCAGCGGCACCATGCTGCTGGAGTACACGACGTCCGCGGCCATCGCGGAGATCCGGATGGCCGCCGCACCGGGATCCCTCGGGCACACGGTCATCTCCCGCGGCACCGAGGACCACGCGAGCTTCGCATCGCAGGCCGCCACCCAGCTCACCGACATCCTCGCCCAGGCCCGGATCGTCCTCGCGTGCGAACTGATCTCGGCGGTGCGGGCCCTCGGCCAGCAGCACCGCGATCTCGACACCGACACCGAACTCGGCGCATACCTGCACCGCGCGCGCACGTGCCTGGACCCGCGGACCACCGACCGTCCCCTGAGCGACGACCTGAAAGCAGCGGTGAAGTTTCTGGAACAGATGCCGAATCCGGAGAAAGACACAGCTCGGTAGAGCAGTCCCACGACACCGAACTTCCGGGCACCTCACCGTCCGGATCACACGAAAGTAGCACGCGGATGATCACATTCGACAAAGTCACCAAGGCGTACCCGGACGGCACGACAGCGGTGAACGCACTGGACCTCGAGTGCCCGAGCGGCAAGATCACGGCGCTCGTCGGTCCGTCGGGTTGCGGCAAGACGACCTCGCTTCGCATGATCAACAGATTGATCGAACCGACCTCCGGAACCATTTCCCTCGACGGCGAATCCACCGCGGACATGGACCCGGCACTGTTGCGCCGGCGGATCGGGTACGTCATCCAGCACGCCGGGCTGTTTCCGCATCGCACCATCGTGGACAACGTCGCGACGATGCCGAAGCTGCTGGGGAAGACGAAGAAGGAGGCCCGCACACGGGCCATGGAGCTGCTCGACACAGTCGGTCTCGCAGCGCACTTCGCGGACCGGTATCCGTGGCAGCTCTCGGGCGGGCAGCAGCAGCGAGTGGGCGTCGCGCGTGCTCTCGCCGCCGATCCGGCGTTCATGTTGATGGACGAGCCGTTCAGTGCCGTCGACCCGGTGGTCCGGAGCCAGCTCCAGGACGAATTCCTCCGACTGCAGAAGGAGATCGGCAAGACGATCATCATCGTCACCCACGACATCGACGAGGCGCTCAAGCTCGGCGACCAGGTGGTCGTGTTGCGGACCGGCGGAATCCTGGCGCAGGCGGCAACCCCGCTGGAGTTGCTGACCGAACCGGCCGACGAGTTCGTCGCCGACTTCGTCGGACGTGATCGCGGCTACCGTTCCCTCGGTTTCGCGAATCTCGACGGTCGCGTGGAGACGGTCGCCGAACCCGTTGCCCGTCTCGGCGATTCGGCGGCCGATGCTCTCGCGCGGACTTCCGGCGACTGGTTGCTCGTCGTCGACCCGGCGAACAAGCCGATCGGGTGGGTACAGCCCGCGAAGGTCGTCGGCAGCATTCGCCCCGACGACGTGAACCTCAGCGGCACGGTCGCCGATGCGCACGGGACGATGCGGGCGCTGCTCGATGCCGCCCTGTCCGCGCCCAGCAAGCGGGGTGTGGTCGTCGACGGCCACGGTGTGCTCGTGGGCACGGTGACGGCGCACGCGGCCGTGGCGGCGATCGAGTCGGCGGATCTCGCTGCCGCGGAGGCGATGGCCCGATGAACTTCGAATGGCTGGGCCGCCAGTCCGACCGCATCGCCGAACTCGTCGGCTGGCACATCCTGCTCTCGCTCGTACCGCTCGTCGTCGGTGTGATCGTCGCGCTGCCCATCGGCTGGCTCGCGCACCGCAGCCGCCGGATCAACCCCTACGTGGTGGGAACCGCGGGCCTGCTGTACACGATCCCGTCGCTCGCCCTGTTCGTCCTGCTCCCACCGATCCTCGGAACGAAGATCCTCGATCCGATGAACATCATCGTCGCCCTGACGATCTACACCGTTGCCCTGCTGGTGCGCGTCATCGCCGACGCACTCGATTCGGTACCCCAGGAGACGGTGCTCGCCGCGACGGCGATGGGCTACCGGCCGTATCAGACACTGCTCAAAGTTCAGCTCCCGGTGGGTGTTCCCGTCATCTGCGCCGGACTGCGGGTGGCCGTGGTGTCGAACGTCAGCCTGGTCTCGCTCGCCGCTCTGCTCGGGATCCCGCAGATCGGTTCACTGTTCACCCAGGGCTTCCAGTTGCGGTTCTACACCCCGATCATCACCGGTATCGCGCTCTGCCTGCTGCTGGCCCTGATCCTCGACCTGCTCATCGTGCTCGCCAATCGGTTACTCACGCCGTGGACCCCCAAGGTGGTCACATCATGATCGACTTTCTGCTGGACGGTGCTCATTGGACAGGGCCCGAAGGCATTCCGGCCCTGCTCCTCCAGCACCTGATGTACACGTTCCTGGCCCTGTTCGCCGCCGCGCTGATCGCCGTTCCGCTCGGTCTGTACATCGGACACACCGGGCGCGGTGCCGTGGTCGTCGCCGGCCTGGCCAACTCGCTGCGCGCCCTCCCCACCATCGGCCTGCTGATCCTGCTGGTGCTCGTCATCGCGCCGTCGTTCTCGAGCAAGCTGGCCTACCTGATTCCGAGCCTGATCGTGCTGGTGCTGTTGGCCATCCCGCCGATCCTCACCAACACCTACGCGGGCATCCGCTCGGTCGACCCGGCCGCCGTGGACGCCGCACGGGGTATGGGATTCCGGTCGATGCGCATCCTCACCGAGGTCGAGATGCCCTGCGCGCTGCCGCTGATGCTGTCCGGTGTCCGGAGCGCCGTGCTGCAGATCGTCTCGACGGCAACCGTCGCCGCGTACATCTCGCTGGGCGGCCTGGGACGGCTCCTCATCGACGGCAAGGCGCAGAGCGACTACGCGCAGATGGCGGCGGGGGCGGTCCTCGTGTCTCTCCTCGCGCTCGCATTCGACCTGGCGATCGGGTTCCTCACGGTGCGGGTCGTCTCCCCCGGTATCACCCGGCGCGTGCGCAGCAGCGGCACGCGATCCGCTTCCGAAGACACCGCGGTCGCGGCCCGTCCGACGTCCGTACCCGAGCCCTCGCTGACCTGAAGGACATCACCATGAAGAAGGCATTGATCGTCGCGCTGGCAGGCGCCACCCTGGTGTCGTTGACGGCATGCGGGATCGGTAAGGACCCGCTGGCGGCCGACGGCGGCGGGAGCAGTGACGGCGCCATCGTCGTCGGCTCCGCGGACTTCCCGGAGAGCCAGCTGATCGCCACCATCTACGCGGAGGCGTTGCGCGCGAACGGCATCGACGTGACGGAGAAGCTGAACATCGGGAGCCGCGAAGTGTACGTCCCGGCCATCCGAGACGGCTCCATCGACCTGCTGCCCGAGTACTCGGGTGCGTTGCTCCAGTATCTCGACAGCGCCACCACCGCAACGGCGTCGGACGAGGTGACCGAGGAGATCAAGGCCAAGCTCCCCGCCGGGCTCATCGCACTGGAGCCCTCCCCCGCCGAGGACAAGGACGTTCTCGCGGTGCGACAGGAGACCGCGGACAAGTATTCGCTCGAGACGATCGAGGACCTCGTGCCGCACGCCGACGAGCTGACCCTCGGCGGTCCGCCCGAATGGAAGACCCGCGAGAACGGCGTCGCCGGCCTGAAGGACAGGTACGGTCTGACGTTCAAGGAGTTCCTGGCGCTGGACGCCGGCGGCCCCCTCACTCTCAACGCTCTGCTCAGCGGTCAGATCGAAGTGGCGGACGTGTTCAGCACCGACCCGGCGATGCGTTCGGAGAACCTCGTGGCCCTCGAGGACACCAAACACCTGTTCCTGGCCGAGAACATCACGCCGATCATCAACGAGAACAAGGCCGGTGACGACGTCCGCGCCGTGCTGGCGGACGTGTCGGCCGCCCTGACGACCGACGATCTCACCGAGATGAACAAGCGGGTGGCCGACCTCGACGACATGGGCGACATCGCCCGGGAATGGCTGCAGGACAAGGGTCTGGCGTCCTGACCACGTCCCGGACGGTGCGCGTCAGCTCAGCGCATCGAAGGTCGCGGTCGCGTACTGGGCGGTGCGATCGGAGCCGAGAAGTCCCGGACCCATCTTGTTCATCACGTACGTCATGGTCATCCGGCGTTCGGTGTCGACGACCACCTGCGAGCCACCCCAGCCGCCCCAGAAGCAGATGCGGCCTTCGGGAACGAACGGCACGGACACGGGTGTCGGCAGTCCGTAGCCGATTCCGAACCGAATGGGCTGCCCCAGAGCCAGATCCACGCCGTTGGACTGCTCCTCGAAGATCAGGGAAATGGTGTCCGGCGAGAGCAGGCGGACGCCGTCGAGTTCGCCGCCGCACGCCACCACGGACTGGATCCGGGCGAGCGACCGGGCGTTGCCCTGACCACCGGCCGCGCCGTTCTCCGCCTTGCGCCACTCGTCGGACCAGGACGCGGAGGCATCCGGTCCGGGCCCGGTGAGCGTCCTGACGATGACACTGGCGGGGTCGAGAGACGCCAGGTCGATCGGCAACGGAGGCGGCGGGACCACGTTCGACACCCGGCCGAACTGCGACGGGTCCAGTCCGATATGGAAGTCGGCCCCCAGCGGTCCGGCGATTTCCTCGGCCACGAAACGTCCCAGGGTGCGTCCGTCGACCCGGCGGAGAACCTCGCCGATCAGGTGACCGTAGTTCAGGGCGTGATATCCCGACGCCGTTCCCGGTTCCCACCACGGCGCCTGCGCGGCGAGTCGCTTCGTCGACTCGGCGAGGTCGAAGGTGTCCTCGACCGTGATCGGCTGATCCCACCCCGAGACACCCGACGTGTGCGAGAGGAGATGCCGGACCTCGACGCGTTCCTTGCCGGCGGCAGCGAACTCGGGCCAGTACTTCGCGACGGGCGCGTACACGTCCAGCAGGCCGCGGTCGACGAGCATCAGCGCGGCGAGCGCGGTCACCGTCTTGGTGCACGACCACACGTTGGTGATGGTGTCGCGCTCCCATTCGGTGGTGTGGTCGGGATCGGACCATCCGCCCCACACGTCGACCACCGGCTCTCCGTCGAGGGTCACGACGATCGATGCGCCGAGCTCCTCACCGGAGTCGAGATTGTCCTTCAGTGCGTCCTGCAACGCCGCGAAGCGCTGGTCGCACACTCCTCCGAGCTTGGTCACCTGCGGTTCCTCTCCACCAGCCGACAAATATTGATCTTGACGTCGGATTCAATTGAGGTTTCCAGTGTGATCCCGCCGCGATGTGATGTCAATCACTCCCCTCCGCCGCGTCCGGAAGGCTGCTACCGCGGTCCGGCGCTCATCGGGTTCACCCGTGTCGGGTGAGGTTCCGGGCGACCCGGCGGTCGACGCTGAAACCCACGACTACAGGTGAGGAGACGTGCCATGGGCAAGCCATTTCGGGGTGTCGTCAACGTCGACATTCGCGACTCGGTTCCGGATTGGTCCCCGTTCGAGCCACCCCAGGCTCCCGCCGACGCGCCCAACGTCGTCTATGTCGTCCTCGACGACGTCGGTTTCTCCGCGATGCGCTGTTACGGCGGGCCGATCGAGACACCGAACATCGACCGGATCGCCGCCAAGGGTGTCCGTTACACCCAGTGGCACACCACCGCGCTGTGCTCGCCGACGCGGTCGTGCCTGCTGACGGGACGCAACCACACGCGCAACAGCATGGCGTGCATCACCGAGGCCGCGATCGGATTCCCCAACGCGAGCGGCACGATCCCGCCGGAGAACGGCATGCTCTCGGAGATACTCGCCGAGCGCGGCTGGAACACCTACATGGTGGGCAAATGGCACCTGTGCCCGACCGACGAGATGAACCTGGCCGCCACCCGCCGGAACTGGCCGAGCGGACGCGGCTTCGAACGCTGGTACGGCTTCCTCGGCGCGGAGACCAACCAGTGGTATCCGGATCTGGTCTACGACAACCATCCGGTCGACCAGCCCCGGTCACCGGAGGAGGGCTACCACCTCACCGAGGACGTCACGGACAAGGCACTCGAATTCATCAAGGACGCCAAGGCGATCGCGCCGGACAAGCCGTTCTTCCTCTACTACGCGCCCGGCGCGTGCCACGCGCCGCACCACGCCCCGAAGGAATGGATCGAGAAGTTCGCGGGCAAGTTCGACATGGGCTACGACGCGATCCGCGAACAGACCCTCGCCCGTCAGAAGGAAATGGGCATCGTCGCGGCCGACACCGAACTTCCGCCGATCAACCCGATCGGCACCCCCGAGACCCGGTCGGGACCCACGGGCGAACCGTTCCCGGAACTCGACTACACCCGCCCCTGGAACACGCTGAACGACGACGAGAAACGCCTCTTTGCGCGGATGGCCGAGGTCTACGCCGGCTTCCTCGCCCACGCCGACCATCACATCGGACGCCTCCTCGACTATCTGGAGCACAACGATCAGTTGGACAGTACCGTGATCATGGTGGTCTCCGACAACGGCGCGAGCGGGGAGGGCGGCCCGAACGGCTCCGTCAACGAGATGAAGTTCGCCAACGGCATCCCGGACGACCTCGCCGAGAACCTCTCGAAACTCGACGATCTCGGCGGACCCAAGACATACAACCACTACCCCAACGGCTGGGCGATGGCGTTCAACACCCCGTTCAAGATGTGGAAACGCTACGAGTTCAACGGCGGAACCGCCGACCCCTGCATCATCTCGTGGCCGGCCGGAACCACGGCGCGGGACGAGATCCGGGACCAATACCATCACGCGATCGACCTGGTGCCGACGATCCTGGACTTCCTCGGGCTCGATGCCCCCGAAACCATCAAGGGCCACGTCCAGAGCCCGTTCGACGGCGTCAGCATGCGGAACAGCATCGACGACAAGTCCTCGCCGTCGGAGCGGAAGTCGCAGTTCTACTCGATGCTCGGCTCGCGGTCGATCTGGCACGAAGGCTGGAAGGCCGTCACGACACACCCGACCATCGCAGGCTGGGGACACTTCAACGACGACGAATGGGAGCTCTACCACACCGACGTCGACCGCGCCGAAGTGCACAACCTGGCAGCGGAGCATCCCGACAAGCTGCGGGAGATGGTCAACATCTGGTTCGCAGAAGCCGGTGCGAACGGGGCATTCCCACTCGACGATCGATCAGCCGTCGAGATCATGGGCACGCCCCGGCCCCAACTGACAGCGGCCCGAAACCGATACGTCTATTACCCGGACGTCGCCGCCGTGTCCGAGTGGCAGGCAGTCAACACCCGCGGCCGATCGTTCGTGATCGGCGCGCTCGTCGACATGCCGGCACCGGGAGCCGAAGGCGTCCTCTTCGCGATCGGCTCCCGTTTCGGAGGCCACGCACTGTATGTGAAGAACAACCGGCTGCATTACGTCAACAACTTCGTCGGCAGCGACGAACAGATGATCGTCGGCTCCGAGGACATCCCCACCGGAACGGACCTGATCCTGTCCGCCTCGTTCGACAAGGACGGGCAGGAGCCCACGTTCACCACCGGGATCCTGTCGCTGTTCCACGCCGACCGAAAGGTCGGAGAGGGACGCATCAAGACGCAGCTCGGTGCGTTCGCGATCGCCGGTGCCGGAGCGTATGTCGGCCGCCACCCGGGCGAGCCGATCACCGACGACTACCCCGGCGAATCACCCCACCGCTTCACCGGTGGCACGATCGACCGAGTCGCGATCGACGTCAGCGGCGAACCGTATCTCGATCTCGAACGGGAAGCCGCCCTGATGCTCATGCGCGAGTGATTCCGACGCCGCACTGCACGCAGGGCGAACCCGGGTCTCAGCTGCCGGTCACCGGCAGCACCAGCACCTGACCCGGGTCGCCCGCGGCGATCGTGACCCGGTGCGGCACCAGCGAGCCCCGGAAGCTCGGATCACCGCCCGACACCACGAGACGGACGCGGTGCCCCTCGTCGAAGCGATGGACGATGGCCGGCATCGTGACCTGCACGGGCTCACCGGGCGCCACGATGCGCACCGGTGCGACCTGCCCGTTGATCAGTGTGTCGGTGCCGTCGGGTGCCACGTCGTACAGCTTGACGAAGACCACGACCGCATCGTCGACGCCGGCGACCGCGGGTGCGGCGGTGACGCGGACGTCGAGCGTCGGCGCACCCACCACGTCCGACGGCGCATCGAGGGAACCGGACGACCACTCGACCTGGGTGTCCGGGAGGACACCCTGCGGGACTGGGTTTTCCGGCCGGGTGTCCGGCGCTTCCCGGTCGGTGGGGAGTCCGCCCGGCAGGGTGTTCAGCGTCCGAGCGCCGGGAACGATGCCGTCGAGGCGGTCGGTCAGCGCGCCGTCACCGGAGAGGTAGAGCGAATAGTCCCGCCCCACCATGACATCCGAGGACTCGGCGTACGCGGGTGCGGCGTTGCCGGTGTAGTCGACCCAGTTGCGGAAGTAGCTGAACACCGGCCCGGTGTCGACCCCGCTGTCCTTCAGGTAGTGATCGAACCAGTCGACCATCCGCCCCGTCTCGTACTGGGTGTCGGGATTCGGATCCGTCATGTCGATCTCGCCCTCGGCTGGAGTGAGATCGGAATGCCCCCAGCTGTGCCAGATCATCTTCACGTCGTTGCCCTGCGCCTGCAGCGTCTCGAACGTCGCCGTCGATTCGTTGAGGTCGAACAGCGTGTCCTGCTGCCCCTGCATCAGCAACACAGGTATCCGCACGCGGTCCGCATACGACACCACGGAGGACCGGCGCAGGAAGTCGACGGACCCCGGGTCCGGGTAGCCCTGCACCGCGGACTGCGCCAGCGCGGGACACGCGGTGTTCGCGAAGTTGGGACAACCCAGCGCCCGCGCCGGGTGCGAGACATAGCCTTCGGCCCGCGGGTTGGTGACGCCGACGGCACCGAACGTGAGTGTCCACAGCACCTTCGACGCACCCGGAACCGACGTGCTGACCCCGGTCGTCTGCGCGGTGCCGTTGGGCGCGAGCGAGTAGCTGAGGTCGTTCCACGTGATCATCGGAATGATCGTGTCGATCCGGGGGTCCACCGACGCCGCGGCGAACTGCACGGAACCGCCGTAGGAACCGCCGACCATCCCGACCCGCGGATCGTCCGCCTCGGCCTGGCCGTGGTGGGCCGTCGCGTCCTGCACCACGTAGTCGAGACCCGGAACAGGCACGGTGTGCGCGGGATCGACGAACGCCATCCCGTCCCGTCCACCGAGGAAGCTCACCAGTTCACTCGCCGCTCGCCCGTCGTACTCGGGGTCGTCCATGTGGATCTTGCAGCCCGAACCGCCGAAGCCCAGCCCGGAGTACGCAAGCACCGCGTAGCCGCGGGACGCGAGGAACGAGGCGATCCCGGCCTGATCGTTCTTGGACCCGCCGAAGCCGTTGGTCGTGAGGACCGCGGGCACCCGATTCGACGGAGACGCCGAGTCGGGTTTGTACACATCGCCAATCACGTCGCACGGTTCGTCGCGGTTCGGTCCCACGAGAACCTGGAAGTGGAGCGTGGTCTTCGAGAAGCCGACCGGATCGGCCGTCGCCGGAGCGGACACCGCGATCGGTGTCAGTACCGCGGCCGCGGCCGTCATCGTCGCCAGTGTCGCTCTGCCCGCCCTGCGTTTCACAGTCCACCCACCGTTCGGCCGCACCACCCCGAGCACCTCCGACGAGCGTAAACGCTCTGGACGCACGACCAGCCCAAGCTCTCGGTGTGTCCGGCAACCCCATGTGAGTGGGGGGTTGATCGAGCCGAGTGGTGTAGAACAGCACCGTCACGGCGATCACCGCTTCGATCGCCGCGGTGGCGAGTGCCGCCGACATGGCGGGTGACATCGCATGAGCCATCGGAGCCGACGCCGCCGCGTGCATCGCGTGCCCGTGGTGGCCGCCACCGGAGCCGGGGGTCATCACGGTGAGGTGCAGGGCGATCATGCCGACGTTCATCATCGCGACGAGACCCCAGTCCCGCCGGGAACCGCGCATCCACAGGTGCCGCGCGCAGTACAGGCACCCGAGGATCATCGCGACCGTCACCACCCCGACCATCGGCGACGGCGCGTACTCACCGAGCGAGGCGGCGTGCAGCCCGGCCGCGGCGACCGCGAGGGCCGCGGCCGCCCGCCGCCACCAGTGGCTGGTGCGGCGGGCGGTCACGGCGAAGGCGAGGGACACGGTGTCTAGCCTTCGCAGCAGTGCTTCGCGGTGCTCGCCGGCACATCGAGAGCGGGGTTGCGGTCGAAGAATCCGACCGGCTTGAGCTTGAACCCGGCGTAGTCGACGGGCATGACGGGCCAGTCCTCCGGCCGGGGGAAGTGCGTCAGCCCGAACGTGTGCCACAGCACCAGGTCTTCGCCTTCGATGTCGCGGTTGCCCGCCACGAACGTCGGGAGACCGGCCTGTCCCGGGTGCTGGTTGACGAAGTCGCCGGCGGGATAACGCTCGGACTCGTCGTACTGCGTGACCCACAGGTGCTTGGTCGCGAACGCGGCGCGGGCGGCGATCGAACTCGACGGGTCGGCGAGGAGCACCGGCTGTCCCTCGGGGTGCAGGGCGTACCCGACGTCCTGCCCCAGCCGGTTCTGCTTGGTGGGATTGGTGATGTGCCAGACGCGGGCCTTCAGGTTGTCGGCGGTGCGTTGCCCCTCCGACTCGGTGGTCAGTGTGGTCTTCTGGCATCGGAAGGCGTTGCCCCACGGGTTCTCCGGACCCATCGGGACGGGCACGGCATCGACCTCCTCGACGGTGTTCACGTTGCCGTCGACGGCCATGTCGAGGCGGGCGGAGAGCAGGTGCTGATGGAAGGGGGCACCGAGCCCGGGCGCCATCTGGGTGGAGAATCCCTCCGGCCCGCGGTATGCGGACGTGAAGACGATTCCGGTGGCCTTCGCCTCGAGCTCGATGGTGCCGTCGAGGTAGAGGTACCAGTAGAACCCGTAGTCGTAGTTGCCGATGGTGAGGAAGAAGGAGATGACGAGGCGACGCGAGCGGCGGGTCTCGGTCATGCCGTTGAACATGTCCGTGTGCTTCCACAGGACGCCGTAATCCTCCTCGTGGAGGCAGATCGCGTTCTTCATCACCCGCGGGTCGCCGGCCTCGTCGGCGATGGTGACGTCGAAGTACTGGATCTCGCCGAGGCAGTCGCAGCCCAGTTCGAGGGAGTTGGTGTACCGGCCGAAGAGGTACTCGCCCTGATCGAAGTAGTTCTGCCAGTACCGAACCGGCGACGGGTCGGCGTACGGGACCACCATCTCGGCGATCGACGCCCGGTAGATCACGGGACGTTCGACGCCACCGTCGTCGAACGAGAGCTGGTGCAGCGTCAGGCCCTCGCGCACATCGAACCCGAAGCGGAACTTCCAGTCGGCCCACGTGATCTCGTTGCCGTCGACGGAGAAACTGGCGCCCTCGGGCTGGGTGATCTCGATCGGCTTGAGGTCGGTGCGGGTGGGCGTCGCGTGGGGTTCGGCGTCCCACTCGCCGCGTTCGGCCGGTACCGGCAGTTCGATCTCGTCGACGACCTTCACGACGCGACGCTCGGTGAGGTCCACGTAGGCCACGACCCCGTCGATGGGGTGTGCCCACGGGAGATCCGCCTTGTCCTCCTGGTGGAACGCGAGCACGCGCACGATGCGGTGCCCGACCTCGTCCTCGTGACCGAACACGCCGGCCGACAGAGGGACCGCGCGGACCTTCGACGGTTCGATGTCCCGCTTCGCCATCGCGGCGAGCCAGTCCGAGCTTCCGAGCAGGAACGCCTCGATGTCCTCGAATTCCTCGTCGAGGATCGGCACGTGACCGTCGGTGGCGGAATCGACCGAGGTGGAGCTGATCACGCGGTTCTCCGTCACCGACACCACGAGGTCGGTGCCGATGCCCGTGGAGCGGTCCAGCAGCAGGATCCGGGCGCGACGCTCGATCGGATCTCCCGGTGTGAACGCGAGGACCGTCGACTTGTGCGGCTCCGCGAGTGCGACGAAGACGAAGCGCACGCTCTCACCGATCAGCCCCTCGTCGACGAGGAGGGACTTCGCCGAACGGATTTCGTCGGCGGACAGCGGACTGAGCGGATGATCCGGGGCGGCGGAACCCACGGTGGCCGGGGTCTCGGTGGTGGCGGTGCTCATCGTGCGATCTCCTTGTCGGTGATGGTGTCGTTCGTGATGTGCTGCGGCGCAGCGGTGTCGATGTGCTGCGGCGCAGCGGTTTCGTGTCGTGCGGCGTGCGGTCGGAGGACGGCGACGGCCGCTCCCCCTGCGAAGGTTCCTACGAGCAGAACCCCGATGACGGCGGCGAGAGTGCCGGACCCGCCGACGAGAAGCGGGAGGTTGGCGACGGTCATGACCAGCAGCAGGGCCAGCCCGGCGAGCCCGAGCAGAGGTGCGATCACCGTGTTCCACAGGCGCCGGTCCACCCGTGTCCGGCGGAAGTAGACGAGGACAGCCACGGACGTCAGGGTCATCAGTGCGACGACACCGACGGAGGACACTCCCGCGAACCACGCGAACACCTCGGTCACCGGGTCGAGTCCGGCGACGGCGGACGCGAGGATCAGGACGAGCGCGGACACCGTCTGCACGACCGACGCGATGTACGGCGACGCATGCTTGGCGTGGGAGCGGCCGCATCCGGCGGGCAGGGCCGCGCTGTTCCCGAGGGAGAAGATGTACCGGGAGAGCACGTTGTGGAAGGACAGCAGGGCGGCGAACAGGCTGGTGATGAGGAAGATCTGGACGAGGTCGCCGGCGATTGCGCCGACGTAGCGGGTGGCGGTTTCGGTGATCATGCCTTCCGGGTTCTCCGTCGCGATGGCCACCGCGCCCTCGTCGCCCCACGCGCTGACCATTGCCCAACTCGACAGAGCGTAGAAGCCGCCGATGACGAGCAACGCCAGGTAGGTGGCCCGGGGGATGGTGCGGGCCGGGTCGCGGGCTTCGTCACGGAAGACGGCGGTGGCCTCGAATCCGATGTATCCGGCGATGGCGAAGATCAGGGCGATGCCGGGCGCTCCCGAGAAGAACTCGCCGGGGTGGAACGCCGCGGTCGAGAACCCCTCGTCGCCGCCGCCCCGGGCGATGACGGCCGCATCGATGACGAGGACGATCCCGACCTCGCAGACCAGGAGGACGCCGAGCACCTTGCCGGACAGGTCGATGTGCCGGTATCCGAGGATCGCGACCACGGCCGTCACGGCCAGGGCCCACACATACCAGGGGAGTTCGGGACCACCGTGGGCGGTGACGAAATCGTTGACGGCCGCTCCGATGTACCCGTAGACCGCGCCCTGGACGGCGGTATAGGACAGCAGCGCGAGGAAGGCGGAGCCCAAACCTGCGTGCCTGCCCAGTCCCCGGGTGATGTACGTGTAGAAGGCGCCCGCACCCGGGAGGTGCTTGGCCATCGCGGTGAATCCGACGGCGAAGAACAGCAACACCACCGTGCAGACGATGTAGGAGGCGGGGTACGCGGCGCCGTTGCCCGCCGAGATACCCAGGGGAACCGTTCCGGCGATCACCGTCAACGGGGCCGCCGCTGCGACGACCATGAACACGATGGCGCCCGGGCCGAGCGCGCCCGCCAGTCTGCGGGGTGAACCGTCACCGACTGCACTGCTGTGCGTTGGGGCATTGGTTGTCATGGCTTCCTTCGACTTTCACGAGGAGAGGATCTGCGTGGATGCTCCGGGTCAAGACTGCGACTGCGGGTTGTCGGTGCAGTTGCCGAGGCGTCACAGTTGGTCGACAGCAAATGAGAACGCACGCAGGACGATTCTCGTTCGACACCGGTCGAGCCTGCCTGCCGCGGTGACCGCCGGTCGACGGTCACCGCCGCAGAAACCTAGAGTGCGATGTTGACGGACTTGCTCTGGGTGTACTCGCCGATGGCTCCTTCGCCGAGTTCGCGGCCCCATCCGGACTGCTTGTAGCCGCCGAACGGAAGTGCGGTGTCGAACGCGTTGTGGCAGTTCACCCATACCGTGCCCGCCTTGATCTCGGCCGCCACCTCGTGGGCGCGGGAGACGTCCCGGGTCCAGACGCTGGCGGCGAGACCGTAGGGGGTGTCGTTGGCCGCGGCTCGGACGCCTTCCTCACGGTTGAACGGCACCGCGACGGCGACCGGTCCGAAGATTTCCTCCTGGTACACGCTGAAGTCCCGGTTCACATCGACCAGCAAGGTCGGCTCGACGTAGTAACCGGTGTCGCCGTGCCGCCGGCCACCGGAGAGCGCGCGGGCACCGTCGGCGAGTCCGGCGTCGATGTATCCGGTGACCTTGCCCAGCTGCTCCGCGGAGATCAGCGGTCCGATGTCGTTGGTGGGGTCGAGGCCCGGTCCGATCTTCTGCGACTTCGCGAAATCAGCTACTCCGGACGTGAATTCGTCGAAGATCCGGTCCTCGACGAGCAGACGCGTTCCCGCCGTGCAGGCCTGGCCGTGGTTGAACAGGAATCCACTGGCGACCCCGGGGATCGCGGCTTCGAGGTCGGCGTCGGAGAAGATCACCTGCGGGCTCTTGCCACCGAGTTCGAGGGACACCTTCTTCAGGTTCCCCGACGCGGCATTGACGATCTTCTTTCCGACCTCGGTGGATCCGGTGAACGCGACCTTGTCGACGTCGTCGTGACTCGACAGCGCCGCGCCGATGTCGCCGAAACCGGTGAGCACGTTGAACACGCCGTCGGGGACGCCGGCCTCGGCGATCACCTCGGCGAGGAGCAGCGCGGTGAGCGGGGTCTGCTCCGCGGGCTTGAGGATCATGGTGTTCGCGCAGGTCAGCGCCGGGGCCACCTTGAACGCGGCCATCACGAGCGGGAAGTTCCAGGGGATGATCTGCGCGCACACGCCGACCGGTTCACGGGTGGTGAAGGCATGGAAGCGGGCCCCGGGCGCCCACGGCACCGACACAGGGATGGTGCGGCCTTCGATTTTGGTGGCCCAGCCTGCGTAGTAGAAGAAGATCTCCGCGGCCCACGTCACGTCGACGGCCTTCGCGACCGCTACGGACTTGCCGTTGTCGATGGATTCGAGTTGCGCGAACTGATCGGCCCGGGCCAGGATCCCCTCACCGATCTTCCAGAGGATCCGCTGGCGTTCGGCCGGGGTGAGCGAGCGCCACGGCCCCGACTCGAAGGCCCGCCGGGCCACCGCCACCGCGCGGTCCACGTCCTCGATGCCGGCGTGCGGGACCGTCGTGATCACCTGTCCGGTGGCGGGATCGACCGTCTCGAACGTCCGGCCCGACGCCGAGTCCACCCAGCGGCCGTCGACGAACATGCGCTTCGGCGACGAAACGAAGTCGACGACCCTGGGGTCGAGTCCGGCTGGGGAGTGAACGACTGCAGTCATCATGTCCTCTTCGATGGGCGTGAATGAATCTGTGATTGAATCCGGCTTCTGCAGAACATGTTTGGCGTCGATGTGCGCCTCGTCGTGCTGCGGCCTGAACCCACGATAAACCCCGAATGTGTCGCCGGTCACTACTAAATCCGGATGGGAATCAGCGGCTGCGGCATTCTCATTCGACTTTCCCGGCCACAGCGGCGGCGATTCTCATTCGACTTTTCGGGTCGGCCCAGTTGATCCGCCGTGCGCGCCGGCGCCGGCTGCGAAATGGGGAAGGCATTCTCCGGCCATTCTCATTCGAGGTGATCGAAAATTAATTGCGATCGGCGCATCCCGCTCGCCTCCTGCGCTAGCGTGCAACTCATGCGGCCTCCGGGTTGATCACCCGCGCGGGCCGGCCAGAAAGTGTGGAGAGCAGGTGCGTGGTGTCCGGTACACCGAGAATCAGAAGCAGATCACCGGTCGCCGGTCTCGAGCGGGCGCGCCTGAGTTTCGTCCAGGTGCTTGGGCAGTCCGTCTCGGCGGTCGCACCGTCGGCCGTGATGGTGACGCTGCCGGCGCTCGTCATCCCCGACGCGGGCCGGGCCACCATCGCGGTGTTCGTCGCCGCGGCGATTCTGATGACGGCGGTCGGCTACTGCGTCGGACAATTCGCCACCCGGATGGTGGCGGTCAGCGGCCTCTACAGCTACATCGTGAAGGGACTCGGGCCGATACCCGGTTTCGGCGGCGGCTGGTCGCTGCTCATCGGCTACGCCGCCGCGGCCATGGCGAGCACGCTCGGTGCCGCGAGTTACCTCGCCGCGCTGCTCGGCCGGGTCGGTCTCCCCACCGGTCCGGCCCTCATCGCGGTCCTCGCGGCGATCGTCGGGCTGCTTGCCCTGCTGCTGATGGTGCGCGGCGTCAAGTTGTCGGCGCGGATCATGCTCGCCATCGAGGTGTTCGCGATCGTCGCCGCCTCCGCGGCGCTGGTGGTCGCGTTCGTCCAATCGGTGCGCGAGGGCGCGACGCCGTCGGCGGGCGGCGCGAAATCGGGTTCCGCGGTCGGGTTCGCGGTGTTGCTCGCGATCACGTCGTTCGTCGGTTTCGAGAGTGCGGGCACGGTGGCACGCGAGGCCCGCAACCCGTTCGTCGCGGTCCCGCGCGCCATCCGGTGGACGCCCATCGCCCTGGGGGTGCTGTACGTGTTCGCGGCCGCTCTGCAGTTGCCGGAGCCCGTGCGGCAGGGGGTCGACTCGCTGCCGATCGTCCTCACCCTGCCCGACACGTCCGGCGCGGGGTCGTCGACGCTGTCGATCGTGATGGAATTCGGCATCACCGCCTCCTGGTTCGCGTGCGTCCTGGGTTCGACGACGGCGCTGTCGCGCACCCTGTTCGCGATGGGCCGCGAAGGTGTGGTGCCGAGCGTGTTCGGCCGGACCCATCACCGGTTCCACACCCCGCACGTGGCGCTGGCGGTCGCGATGCCGGTGATCGTCGCCGTGCCCGTCCTCTACCTGTTCGTCAGCGGTTCGAGCCGCGACGTCCTCATCGGGCTGCTCGCCGTCTCCGCGCACGGCTACGTTCTCGCGTACGTCCTGCTGTGCGTCGCGACGCCGGCATTTCTCCGGCGGATCGGCGAACTGACCCGGCTTCCGCTGATCATCGGCCCGCTGACGGCGACGGCGATGGTCGCACTGGTCGGGTGGGCGGCGTTCTCGCGAACGTACGTCGCAGGCGCGGCGACCGCGGTCTATGTGCTTCTGATGCTGCTCGGCGCCGCGGTCTTCGCGATCCGCGCCCGGCGATCCCCCGGAATCGGAGAACGGATGGGTGTGTACGACGAGGCAGTGGCCGAGGACGTGCTGGGCCGGTACCGGCCGTGGGAGGTGCGCCGGTGAGCGCCGACGACAGAGCCCTCTCGGGGCGACAGCCGAAGGCGGTCACCAGTGCCCTGCGCGTGCTCGAGGAGGTGGCCCGCGCCGGCTCGGGTGTCACCGCGAAGGACATCGCGGCCCGCCTGTCGATGCCGTCGGCGACCACGTACCGTCTGCTCAACATTCTGGTGGGCGAGGGCTACGTGGTCCGGCTCCCCGACCTGTCCGGGTTCGCGCTGGGCCAGAAGATCGGGATCCTCGTCGACGCCGCGGTCGTGCCCACCGTGTGCGCCGCCGCGCGTGAGGTTCTCGCCGAATTACGACTGACGGTGCGGTTCGGGGTCCATCTCTTCTATTTCACCAACGTCGCGGTCCGCACGGCCGAGGCCGACCCCGAATACCCCCCGCCGGAGGACGAGGCCTTTCTCAATCAGCACCTGTACGCGTGTGCCGTCGGCAAACTCCTGCTCGCGGAGAAGTCGGAACTCGAATCCGTGATTCCACGGTGGGAGCCGCGGGCGCTGACGGCCCGCACGATCGTCGCGCGGAGCGAATTACTCGCGAACCTGGACCTGATCCGCAGCCAGGGTTTCGCGACCCAACTCGCGGAACTCCGGGACGGTTCGGCCTGCGTCGCCGTACCCGTCCGGTCCGGGACCGGGGCCCTCATCGGCAGCCTGGCGCTGTCGGGGCACGTCGATCACGAACACCTCATGCTGCGACATGTGCCTTCGCTCCGCGAGCACGCGGAGCGGCTGGCACCGTTCCTGGCGTAGTCGAACCCATCCGTTCCGACGACAGCGCCGAATATTCGGTGGCAGGGGTAGCAGCCTCTGCAGCACAGTCACGTGCCGATCGACAGGAGCTCTCGATGTGTCCGACAACGGCAGACGACCCGGCTCCCGTCGCCGCCGAGGGTGCGAGGTCGCTGTGACCTCCGGCCCCGACTCGGCCGACGACCCCGCTGTGGACCAGGGAGGACGACCGTCGCTCACCCCCAGAGAGCTCGAAATCCTCCGACTGTGGGTGCTCGGCGAATCGAAGAAGGCAACGGCAACCGACCTGGGGATCAGCCTCGGCACGATCAACACCCACCTGATCCGGATCCGGGCCAAATACGCCCAGCTCGGCCGCCCGGTGGCCGACAAGACGGAACTGCTGATCCGAGCCCTCCAGGACGGAATCGTCACCCTCGGCGAGTTGTGAACAGGAAGTTCCCGTCACCCGGCTGACACCCGCCGATGTCGCTACGCTGGGCACAGGCCGATGCAGTAAACCTTGGGAGGAAGCGGTGGTAGCCGTACAGATACAGGTGGGTGATCTGGTGCAGGCATCCGGTCACGCCGGTCCTTGGCTGGTGGTGGAGATCAGCAAGGGCCTGGCTTCGCTGCAGCATCCTGACGGACATCGACTCTCTGTCCGGACGACGACCCTGTCCGTGGTGCACAAGGCGACAAGCCCGGCGGGCGAGGTCGAGCCGGCCGCCGGCGATCAGCCGGGCGACGCGCCCACCCTTTTCGACTAAGTCCTCTTCGACTAGTCGACGATCGTGGTGACGACGGCCGTGGTGGCGGGTGTCCGCGGGGTCGAACCGAACCCGAAGCGGACGGGCGGGGCCACCGGCCGGAGCGCGCCGAGGTCTTCGCCGCACAAGGATGCGGACATACCGGTCAGTCGCCGCTGATCGATGGCCCCGTAGAACTCACGTCGGCCGTTGCCGGCGGTGCCGCGGGTGCGCACACCCCGGAGCGCGACGCGGGCGATCGGGTCGCTGACCGCGCAGAACCACGGTGCGCTCGCGACAGCCACCGGCAGCAGATTCAGCAGACGCCCGAGCGTCGTGCGGGCGCCGACATCGAACCGGACGTGCAGGTCGCCGGCCCGGACCGTCCGACTGTCGCCGGCCCGCGCGTAGTGGACGGGCGTGATCACCGTCCGATCGAAGGTATACGTCGCGGTGAGGAAATCTCGGACGGCGTCCGACGGTGCAAGGAGCACGCGGTGACCGTCGGCGAGTTCGACCATCACGTCGGTGAACTCACCGAGCGGCGATCGCGCCCAGCGGCCGACGACGATGCGGACGCCCGACCCCGTGCCGAGGCCCGTGATCTCACCGTCGAAACGCCATCGGGTCATCCGGTCAGGTGTCGGTATGCCGCGCCACTCGGGTCTGCCAGCACGGTCCGGAGAATGAATCGTGTTTGCGCCGTGACGTATTGGTCCACGGTGTAGCGGGCCGCGAAGTGCCAGTGTTTGAGGGCCCACCCGTGCGCGAGCATCATCATGTCGAAGGTGGTGAGGTCGACGTCGAGGTCACTCGCGACGCCCGACGCGATCGCCGCCTCGAGGGCGTCGTGGAGCGGCTTGGACGTCGCCACCTCGAGTTCCTTGATCCGCTCGCGCCCCTCCGGGTCGAGTGTCCGGCTCTCCCGGTACGTCAGCGCAACGGCGTCGAGGTTCTCGTCGACGATCTCGACGAACCGGCGGAACCCCGCCACCAGCCGCTCGATGGGGTCGGTGCCCGCCGCATCCATCGCGGGTTCGAGCTGATCACGGAAGGCGTCGAGGATGTCGACGATCGTGGCGAGGAGGATCTCCTCCTTGCCACCGAAATACTTGTAGATCAGCCCCACACTCACCTCGGCCTCGTCGGCCAGCGCCTGCATGGACATCTGATGGAAGCCCGTCCGCTGCATCACGGCGACGGCGGCGTCGAGCACCTGCCGCCGTCGGGAACTGACGCGGACGGCGCGGACCGCTTCGTCGAGTGGAAGGGCGGACGTGTCCTTCGCCATGACAGATGACCTCTCCTTGCCGGCAGAATCTGCGGTGAATGGGTATTCACAGTATCTCGCGCTGCCCCGGGACGGCAGTGCGGCCCGGGTCAGATTCCGAGATCCTTCGCGACGATCGTCTTCATGATCTCCGTGGTGCCGCCGTAGATGGTCTGGATCCGTGCGTCCACGAACGCGCGTGCCACCGCGTACTCCCGCATGTATCCGTACCCGCCGTGCAGTTGCAGGCAGCGGTCGGCGACCCGGACCTGCAGTTCGGTGGTCCACCACTTGAGGCGCGCGGCCCGGGCCGGGGTCAGCTCGCCGCGGACGTGCTGCCGGATGCAGTCGTCGAGGTACGTCCTGGCCAGGTCGAGTTCCGTGGCGAGTTCGGCGAGAACGAACCGGGTGTTCTGGAAACCGGCGATCGGCTGTCCGAAAGCGCTGCGCTCCTTCACGTACTCGAGGGTCTGGTCGAGCACCCCCTCGGCAGCCGAGACGGCGCCGACGGACAGCGAGAGGCGTTCCTGCGGCAGATTGTGGACCAGCTGATAGAAGCCCTGACCCTCCTCGCCGAGCAGGTTGGCCACCGGGACGCGCATGTCGGTGAACGTCAGTTCGCTCGTGTCCTGGGCGTGCAGTCCGATCTTCTCCAGGTTGCGGCCACGGGAGAATCCGGGTGTGTCCGACTCGACGACGAGCAGCGACAACCCCTTGTGCTTGTCGGCCGACGTGCGGACGGCGACGACGAAGAGCGTGCCGTTCTGACCGTTGGAGATGAACGTCTTGCTGCCGTTCACCACGTAGTGGTCGCCGTCACGCACCGCTGTGGTGCGGATGCCGGTGAGGTCGCTTCCGGTGCCCGGTTCCGTCATCGCGATGCCGAGGATCGTCTCCCCGGTGACGGTCCCGGGAAGCCACCGCCCCTTCTGCTCCGGGGTCGTCATGTCCGTCAAATACGGCAGCACGACATCGTTCTGGAGCGAGAACGCGATGCCCGCGGCCGCGGCGCCCGCCCGGTTGACCTCGTCGACGACGATCGCGTTGTAGCGGAAATCCTCGACTCCGGGGCCGCCGTACGCTTCGGGAACCGAGAAGCCGAGCAGCCCCTGCTTACCCGCTTCGGTGAACAACGCCGGGTCGAGGCAGCCGTCGTTCTCCCACTGCTCGTGGTGCGGAACGATCCGCTCACGCACGAAGCTGCGGACGCTGTCCCGGAACTGATGGTGCTCGGACTCGTAGTCGATGGTCATGGTGTTCGTCTCCTGTCCTTTACGCGCCGATGGTCTGGGATCCGCGGGCACTCGGGACGACGAAGGCCCCGCTCTCGAACTCCCGGCGCGCGGTGTCGGTGGCCTTGTAGTGCAGCTTCTTTCCCGTCGCCGACACCGGAAGTGATTCGACGAAGCGGTAGGCGCGGGGGCGCTTGAACTGCGACAGCATCGGGTGGCTGCGGCAGAAGTCGTCCAGATCGTCCGCGGTCAGGGCCGGCGCGGTGGTGACGACGTAGGCGACGACGACCTGACCCCACTTGTCGTCCGGAACGCCGACCACCAGCGAATCGGTGACCGACGGGTGCCCGCCCAGCGCCTCCTCGATCTGCACCGGGTGAACGTTCTCGCCGCCGGACAGGAGCATGTCGTCCTTGCGCCCGACGATGGTCACGAACTCCTTGTCGTCCCAGGTGGCGAGGTCGCCGATGTGCAGCCAGCCGTCGCGGAACTTCTGCTTCTCCTGTTGCGGCGCATCGAAGTACGCGCCCGCGCCTTTCGGGGAGCGCACGATGACCTCACCGATCTCGGAGCCGTCCTTGGCGACAGTCTCGTGAGCGTCGGCGAGACGGTCGTCGAACAACTTGACCACGGCGACATCGTCGTCGATGCAGGCCCGTCCCGCTGTCCCCGCCTTCGCCGGCAGGTCGGCGGGCCGGAGAAAAGTGTTCCAGAATCCTTCGGTGCTTCCGTAACCGTTGAAGATGCGGGGATTCAGGACCTTCTGGTAGTGCAGTGCGGCGTCCCGTTCGAGGGGCGCGCCCATGGTCACGATGCCTTTGAGACTGGACAGATCTCGGGGTTTCTCTTCCTGAGCGCGCGCGAGCATCGCCAGGTTGGTCGGAGCGCCGATCAGGAACGTCAACCCGTGATTCTCGACGTAGTCGAGTGTGGTCTGAGCGTCGAAGCTGCGCAACGGCACCAGCGACGCTCCGAGGTAGAACGTCGGATTCGGTCCGGCGCAGTACAGTCCGCCGCGATGGAACCACGGGGTCATGTTCAATGTCTTGTCCTCGGCGGACAGTGGAAAGTGCATGATCACGTCGTGAGCGCTGAAGATCTCGATCATGCTGTTGAGCGGGACCCCCTTGGGCATGCCGGTGGTTCCCGACGTGAACAGCCGCGTGGTTTCGTCCCACACCGTGCGCGTCACTTCCGGCGGCGACGCCGACTCGGCCACGAGTTCGTCGAACCGGATCACCTCGAAGTCGTGCCCCTGCAGGGGTTCTCCCGGGCCGACGGCGACGACGAGAGCGGGCTTGTGCGTGGAACGCGCCAACGCGTCCCGCACCATGTCACCGATCTCGGTGTCGTAGACGAATACCGTGGGACGGTTGGAGTCGAGGATGAATGCCGTCTCGCCGGATGCGAGCCGGAAGTTCATCGGGGATCCGACTGCGCCGCAGGCCTGCCCGGCCAGGTACAGCTGGGCGAATTCGGGGCCGTTGAACAACTGGTACGCCACGACGGCGCCCGGTGTGACGCCGGCGCGGGCGAGCCCGGTGGCGAGCCGGTCCACGCGATCACCGAGTTCGGCGTACGTCCAGCTCTCGCCGGTCGACGGGGACTGCATCGCGAGTCGATCGGCGTACCGGTGCGTGTTGCGCCGGAAGCCGTTCAGATAGGTGAAGTCGTGCTCGAAGTACTGACGATAGGCGTGGGCATCGTATCTGTACGTCATGATGAGTCCTCCGTCCCGGTGCCGGTCAGCCGGCCATGGTGAGGCCACCGCTGACGCTGATCACCTGGCCCGTGATGAACGATGCGGATTCGGACGCGAAGAACAGGACCGGCGCCGCAACCTCCTCCGGCCGGGCGAGCCGGCGGAACGGAATAGCCTTGACCAGAGCCTCTTTGAGCTTCTCCGCCTGCGCCTGGAACAGCGGGGTGTCTGTCGGACCGGGGCAGACGCAGTTGACGTTGATCTGGTACCGGGCCATCTCCCGCGCCAGCGACTTCGACAGCGCGATCACGCCACCCTTCGCACCGGCGTAGATGCTCTCGCCTGCGCTGCCGACACGGCCGGCGTCGCTCGCGAGGTTGACGACCCGGCCGCCGGTCCCCGCCTCCACCATGCCGGGGAGGAACGCGCTGCACATGTGCACCGGCCCGAGGTAGTTGATGGCGACGACCTTCTCGGCGAATTCGGTGGTGGCGTTGAGGAACTGGTCGGTGCGGTCCCATCCCGCCGCGTTGACGAGAACGTTCGGGACCCCCACCTCGGCCGTCACCCGGTCGCGGAGGGCGTCGACCTGCGCTCGGTCGGCGACGTCGACCGTCATCGGAAAGAGCCGGTCGGGTCGTTCGGCTGCGGTCTTCTCCGCGGCCTGGAGGTCGAGGTCGGCGACGACCACCCGGTCGCCCTGCTCGGCCAGCGCGAGCGCGATGGCCCGGCCGATGCCGGAACCTGCGCCGGTGACCACTGCGATGTTGTTGCTCATGGTGTTTCCTCTTCCCGTGCGTTCGGACTCAGGCGTTCACGTACTTGTTGAACTCGGGCTTGCGCTTCTCCGCGAACGCCGCCGCGCCCTCGAGCCCCTCGGGTGAGTGCCTGAACAGGTCGAGCGCAGACATCGCGAGGTTGCTCAGTCCGGCCTGGTGGTCGGTGTCGGCGTTGAACGACTGCTTCAGGAAGCGCAGGGTGGTGGGGCTCTTCTCGGCGATCTCCGCGGCGACGGCCTTGGCCTCGTCGAGCAGGCGGTCGGCGGGGACCACCCAGTTGACCAGGCCCCAGCGTTCGGCGGTGATCGCGTCGTACTGGCGGCAGAGGTACCAGATCTCGCGAGCGCGCTTCTCGCCGACGACGCGCGCCAGGAACGCGGAGCCGAAGCCGGCGTCGAAGGAGCCCACTCGGGGACCCGCCTGGCCGAACTTCGCCGTCTCGGACGCGATGGTGAGGTCGCAGAGGACGTGGAGCACGTGGCCGCCGCCGACGGCGATGCCGTTCACGGCCGCGATGACGGGCTTGGGGACGTCGCGGATGAGCTTGTGCAGATTGCCGATCTCGAACATTCCGCTCTCGGTGGGCCCGTAGTCGCCGGTCTCTGCGCGCTGCTTCACGTCGCCGCCGGTGCAGAAGGCCTTCTCCCCCGCCCCGGTGAGGATGATCGCCTGCACCGTGTCGTCGGCCCATGCCGAGCGGAAGGCTTTGATCAGTTCCTCGACGGTCTTGCCGCGGAAAGCGTTGTAGCGGGCGGGGCGGTTGATCGTGACGACCGCAGCCGGGCCGTCGACCTCGTAGGTGATGTCTTCGTAATCGGTCACGGTGATTCCTTCCTGGAAAGCCTGGAATGAGAGTCAGTTCAGACTCGATGAACTGATATTCGATAAAAATGAACGTACATTCACTCAATGGGGTGTGTCAAGGGTCACCCCACCCGCGACGACTACAGGAAGGCGCTGATTCCGGTCTCGGCGCGGCCGATCAGCAGCTTCTGGATCTGACTCGTGCCCTCGTACAGCGTCATCACACGCGCGTCACGCATGTACTTGGCGACGGGATATTCGTCGACGTAGCCGTACCCACCGAAGATCTGTATTGCGTTGTTGGCGGCGCGAACCGCGGCCTCACTACAGAAGTACTTCGCCTTCGACGCGGCCGTGCCGAAGGGCTCACCGCGCTCGATCAGGTCGGCCGCCCGCCAGGTGAGCAGTCGGCCGGCGTCGGCGTCGACCGACATGTCGGCGATCAAGTCCTGCACGAGCTGGAACGATGCGAGCGGACGGTCGAACTGCGTGCGCTCACGGGCGTAGTCGACGGCCGCCTCGAGGCAGCCCTGAATGATCCCCACACATCCGGCTCCCACCGAGACACGCCCCTTGTCCAGCGAGTGCATCGCGATCGAAAAGCCCTGCCCCTCCGATCCGAGCAGGCAACTCGCCGGCACGCGCACGTCGGTGAAGGACAATTCGGCGGTCGCCTGCCCGCGGAGCCCGAGCTTCCCGTGGATCTCCCGCGATTCGAAGCCCGGCGTGTCCGTCGCCACCAGGAAGGCCGAAATCCCTTTGGGCCCAGCACCTCCGGTGCGGGCGAACACCAAACACAACTTCGCCCAGGTGCCGTTGGTGATGAAGATCTTGGATCCGTTGATGACGTAGTCGTCGCCGCTGCGCACCGCCCTGGTCTTCAGGTTGCCGGGGTCGGAACCGTTGTCGGGCTCGGTGAGCCCGAAGCAGGCGAGCACCTCCCCGGACGCGATGCGGGGGAGCCATTCGTGTTTCTGCTCCTCGGTGCCTTGCGACAGGATCACTTTGCCCACGAGCCCCATCGACACCGACACGATGCCCCGGACGGCGGAGTCGGCCCGGCCGAGTTCCTCCATCCCGAGGCAGTACGTGATGTAGTCGCCGCCGAGTCCGCCGTACTCCTCCGGGATGGTCATGCCGAAGAAGCCGATATCGGCGAGTTTCGGGACGATCGACGTGTCCACCGATTCGGCGCGGTCCCACTCGGCGCGGTGCGGGACGACCTCCTTGTTCAAGAAGTCGCGGGCCAGCTGCCGGAACGCCTTCTGCTCCTCGGTCAGTGCCAGGTCCATGGATGCTCCTCGATGCCGCGATGAATGCACGATCACTGGATGTGAGCAACTGCTCACCAGAAATGAAGCTATATTCACCACGCGGGGGCGTCAACCCTCGATCCGCTCCGGACACTCGCCCGGCGCCACGCCCGTGAGTAGGCTCGACTCATGCCGGTCACCTGGTCGGACGAGGTCGATGAGGTCATCCGCGGCGATCTGACCTGCGGGTTCGCGTACGTCACTCCTGCAGGCGGGGCCGTGGTGACGGCGGTGGCGCCCCTCGGGCTGTGCGACCGCGAGAGGGGCACGGTCGGATTCACCACCTCGCTCGGCTTCGGCCGCAAACTCGACCGCGTCCGGGACGAACCGCGGGTAGCGCTCGCCTACCACGCGCGGGAGTACGGAATCGGCGACCACAGCAACCGGCGGTACGTGCTCGTGCAGGGCGAGGCGACCTTCGACCCCACCCCCGACCGGGAACTGCTCGACGACATCGGCCGGCAGTCGGTGCCGTACACGGGCGAACCGCGCCGAGGCATCTTCTGGGACCGCTGGCTCAGCGCGTATTACACCGACCGCGTGCCCGTGACGGTCGCGGTGACACGGGTCGTCGCCTGGCCCGACCTGCGCATGACGGGCCGTCCCGAGGTCTTCGGCGCACCGCTACCCAGCGTCGAAGCGCCTCCCCAGGCGCCGCCGAAGAAGGGAACCAGCCCACGGGTGGATGCGACGACGGTCGGTGAGCGCGCCGGGAAGCTCCCGCACCGGCTGCTCGCCTACCGTCAGGCGGACGGCTATCCGGCCATCGCGCCGGTCGACGTGAACTCGGCGGGCAGCGACGGCGTCCGCCTGACCGTTCCCGTCGGTGTGCCCCAGGGCGGCCGCCGGGCCGGCCTGCTCGCACACTCCTATCGCGCCCAGCTCATCGGCCTCGAATCGCGTCAGAACACCGGCTGGATCGAGGTCACGGGCACCGACGCGGTGTACGCGCCGCACACCGAGGCGGGGTTCGCCGCGCCGCCGAACAAGACGATCATGCTCCTGGCCAACGGCTTCCTGGCCCGGCGCGGGCTGGCGAAGGCCCGCAAGGAGGGCCGGACCCAGGCCCCGGGCCGCTGATCCGAACGGCGCCTCCGTTGACGTAGCCTCGTCGCGGTATCCTCACCTCAACCGAACCTTCGGTCGGCTCCCCCGAACGGCGGCGCACCGATGCGGTGGAGTTCTGCACCTGGAAGGATTGCGCGCATGACTACGGCACGCCCCGCACGGAAGACCGGATCGCCCGGACGTCCCGGCTACGACCTCGACTCGCTGCTCGCAGTCGCTGTCAAGGTATTCAACGACAAGGGCTACGACGGCACCAGCATGGAGGTGCTGGCCCAGCGCCTGGGAATCACGAAGTCGTCGATCTACCACCACGTGTCCGGGAAATCGGAGCTGCTCGAACTGGCGCTGTCGCGCGCACTCAACGCCCTGTTCGCGGTCACCACCGAGGAGAAGGCGACGAGCGGCCGGTACATCGACCGCCTCGAGTACCTCGTCCGTCGCAGTGTCGAGGTCCTCGCCGCCGAACTCCCCTACGTCACCCTGCTGCTGCGCGTGCGCGGCAATACCGCGGTGGAGCGCCGCGCACTCGCCCGCCGCCGCGAGTTCGACGCCTTCGTCAGCGACCTGGTGGTCGCGGCGGCGGAGGAGGGCGACCTGCGGCCCGGAATCGATCCCGCGCTCACCAGCCGACTCGTGTTCGGCACGGTCAACTCGCTGATCGAGTGGTACCGCCCCCGCACCGGCGGAACGGTCGCCGACCTCGCGGACGCCGTCGTCGAGCTGACGTTCGACGGGCTGCGCCGCACCTGACCTGTCAGGCCTTCCAGTCGGGCCTGCGCCCCAGGAACCGCAGCAGCTCGGTGACCTCGTCGCCGTCCGATCCCTCGACCACGGGGGCGTATACCCCGTACTGCCGCAGCGGCTCGACGATCTCCCGGGCCACGACGAGAAGCTCACTCGCCACGAGCGGAGACAGCGGCGACGGCTGTCCGGTCGCGACGGCGATGTCCCAGGCGTGCACGGCGGCGTCGAGGGCGCACGCTCCCACACCGATCCGCGGAGCGAGCCCGCCCTGCGGCAACGGGGTCGCGACCGACTCGGCGGCTGCATCGATGCCCGCCCACGCATCTGCCGCGGCCCGCAGCGCAGTGCCGAGGTACTCCACAGGATCCTCGCCGAGGGTTCCCGACGGAGAGAACGGATCCTCCAAGGGGCCGGGTCCTCCCGTGATCGCGGACGCGAAGCCGAGCTGATCACCGGCCGCGTGCTGCAGCACCTGTGTCACGGTCCACTGGCCACACGGCGTCGGCCGTCCCCACCCCACGGCGTCCACTCCGCGCACCACCGTCCGCAGCATTGTGTGCGCAGCGGCCAGCACGTCCCACGTGGTCGAGTTCTTCGTCGCCTCATCGAGCCCACTGTTTGTCATGGTCAACAGCGTAGGAATTAATGAGGCCAGAAACGGTCTTCAATTGGAACGCGTTTCGGTGCCCGTGTCCGAATCCCACGGCGAGCGGCGACGGCATCCCGATTCGAACACCGCACGAAGCCTGCCGTACCGGCCAACTGAGCGAGTCGAAGTAACCGGAACCGATATCGCTCGCAGGTTGTCCTCAGAGGGTGTCGACATCCAGCAGGTGTTCGATGCCGCGAAGATCGTCCGCGTTGCGGGTGAGGAGTCGGGCGTTGTTCGCGTGCGCGGTGGCGGCGATCATCAGATCAAGGGCTCTGGGCTGAGGTTCGCGGCCGTACGCTCGCACAGCCGCGGCCAACTGCCCGTAACTTCGAGCGACACCGGCGTCGACGGGTAAGGGTTCGAACTTGCGTTCCACGGCGATCAGGCGCTGCAACCGCTGAGCTCGCTGTTCCGCGGTGGTCGCGACCAGGAGGCCGAAGTGCAGTTCCGCCAGGCTCACGGCACTGATCGCGATCTCCCCGTCAATGGGCGGGACGTCGCTCGCGATCAGGATGCTCGTATCGAGGACCGTTCTCACCGCGGGGCCCACGGGTCCGCGATCGGGTCGTCGATCAGGCCGCGGTCGGCCTCCCACGTCGGATCGGTGTCCGTCCGAAAGACGTCGGCGACCTCATCGAAGGCACACCACGTCTTCCGCCCGGCCGGGCCCAGGATCGCGCTCGGTCGGCCGGCGACCGTGATCAGCATCGTCTCCCCTGCTTCGGCACGTTTGACGTAGTCACTGGCGTGCTGGCGCAGTTCCTTCAACCCCAAGCTCTCCATACCCAACGGTAGCACTAATGCTACTTCGAGCTGCCCACCGTACCGTCGCATGCCTTTCGCGCGATCGGAGTCAGCCGCCACCGCTCGGGAAGGAACCGGAAACCGATCCGCACGGCCGCACCAAATCGGCGAAGCCTGCGTTCGTCGTTCGCGGACCAGTCCCAGCCGAGCGTGTCCCGGGCAACGGGAGGCAGCGTTCCCCGGGCGATCCACACGAGCAACCGTCCGAGCCCCGGACCGATGACGCGCCACACCACCGCGGGAATGCGGTCGTCGGGTGACGGGGTCGGCAGCCAGTTGAGCAACCGCGACCGGCGCACCGTCTCGGTCTTCACGAGGACGGTGCCGACCATCTCGTTCCAGTAGTCCACGAAATCGGAGTACGTCTCGGGCAGGTTGGTGGCCGACACCCCGTAGAGCGCGTACCACTGCTTCGACTCCTGATACAGCTGCTCCTTCTCGGACCGGCTCAGCGGTTCACCGAAGTACTCGGCGACCACGTACTGGGTGGCCAGGAACGTGGCATGCGCCCAGAAGTACGGGCCGGGGTTCAGCGCGTGGTATCGCCGGCCGTCGTCCGTCGTGCCCTTGATGTCCGTGTGCATGTCCCGGATCATCTGGGCCTCTGCGCCGGTCGGGTCGTAGAGCGCGCGGATGATGGGTCCCGCGGAACGGGCCAACCGGGCCAGCTCGTTGTCGAAGACGGCGGAGTGCTGCACGAGGGCGGTGTCGATGACGGGATGCATCACTTGGAGCGTGCCCGACCACGAGATGAGCAGCGCGGTTCGCCAGTCGCCGAAGCGGTGCCACGTCAGCGAGTCCGGCCCGAGTGGCAGCAGAGCCGAATGGCGTTGGGACGGAAGCTCGGTGGTGGTCATGGCGATCTCCTGATGCGATTCGATCGGAAATGTGGTGCATTCAGGATGACTGTTGACATCACATGATGTCAACAGTGGGGATGCGAGGGCCCCCGATCGCTACCGGGATCGGTGCGACGATGGTCGGATGACCGACAGCGAGAACACTCGTGGTGCGCCCCGCAAATGGCGTGGCCAGGAGCCGGACGACCGCCGTGCGGCGAGGCGTGCGGCACTGATCGAGGCCGGCCTGCAGATCATGGGAACCGAGGGAACGGCGGCGACGACGATGCGGGCGACCTGTCGTCAGGCGGGCCTCACCGAGCGCTACTTCTACGAGAGTTTCGACAATCGGGAGGCCCTGCTCGTCGCACTCCTCGACCACGTCGTCCTGGGCGCCCGGGACACCCTGCTCGGCGCCCTGGAATCAGCTCCGGCCGATCCGGGGAAACTCGTCCGCCACGTCGTGAAAGCATTCACCGGCTACATTGCCCAGGACCGGCGGCGTGGACGCATCATGTTCGTCGAGTCGCAGTCCGTGCCGGAACTGGCTCAGCGCGGCGAACAACTGGTGTCCGAGTTCACCACCCCGATGGCCGCGGCACTGAAAATGCTGGGTGTCGACGACGCACCCCGCGACGCCGTCAACACCCAGCTCAATGCGATTGCCTTGTTCGGGGCCATCGCCTTTCTGTACGAGCGCTGGCTCACCGGCAGCCCGAAGATCTCGCAGAAGCGGATCGTCGAGCACATCGCACTCACCATCGAGGCGCATGCGCCGGTGAACAGCACGCCTTAGACGTGGGCGGCACGCACCAGCGGTCGCCGCATCGCTTCCAGACCGGCGACGACTGCCGCGGCCACCACCACGTGCATGATGGAGAGCGAGATGGTGCTGGCGGTGTCGAAGTCGGCCTGGATGGTGAGGGCGATCGTCGCGAGCGGCAGCAGAGCACCGATCACCTCGGCCGGCCGGATGACGGCCACCCATTTCAGCGAGATCAACGCGGCCAGTGTCATCCCGAGCAGGATCGGAACGACCGTCAGGATGACGACACCGCCGGGCGCCACACTGCTGGTCTTACCGGCATCCGTCATCTCGAACGAACCGCCGGCGGCCAGCCCCAGCAACCAGATCACCAGGTTGGGGACGAGTGCGCCGATCGCAGTCGCGGCGATCGCCCAGGGGCGGCTCAGTTCGAGCGTCGCCGGGTTGAGGCGTGAGGTCGTGGTTGCAGAAATCGTGGTTCCAGTGCTGGACATGTTCGTTACTCCCCTGTCGAGTGGACTTCGAATTGCTACTGACCGATCCTGCAACCTCAACCATTGTTTGGGTCAAGGCTTGAAATCGAGGTCTTTTCGGTGAGACCTGAACAGGTAGACCCGAGAGGTACCGAAAACTCATCGCGGTCGGACCCGATCGGCAACCTGAGGGATGATGGCGGCTATGAACGCAGCCCCCACGACGCCTCCCCGATCGCGGCGGCTCTGCAACCCACTCCGCATTCTCGCGCGCTGGCTCGGCACCCGCGAGTGGATGATGCGAATGGCACCGGTGATCATCTGGCTGGAGTCGCACCTGCGCGACTGGACCGGCAACCGGGTGAGCCTCGTCGGCATCGGCGGACTGCAATCTCTGCAGGTGACGGTCCCGGGCCGCAAGAGCGGCACCCCGCGGACGACGGCCCTGCTCTGCATTCCCTACGGCGACGGATACATCGTCACCGGTTCCAACTGGGGACGTCCCGAGCACCCGGCCTGGTCGGCGAACCTGCGCGCCGCCGACGAGGCACTCGTCAAGGCCGGGGCACACGAGTCCCGGATGCGCGTCCACATGGCCACCGGCGACGAACGCGAGAACCTCTGGAAGCTGGTGGTCGACTACTGGCCCGGCTACCTCATGGAGCACCGGCGGTCCGGGGGACGCGAATTCCGGCTCTTCGTGCTGGAGCCCACCCGATCGGCTACGACAACTCACGAATCCTGAAGACCGGCTCCACGACGCGTTCGACGGCGCGGCGCTCCGCGGCCGGGTCGTCGAACGCGACTACGAGGACAAGGCAAGGAGTTGGCGACGTGTTCACCCACCCGGGCCAGCCCCTGAGTGAGCACCTCGTGGCGGTCCGGGTGGGCCAGGTTCCGCACGCGCTCGAGCAGCACCTGGACGCAGATGAGGTCATCGAGGCTGGTCCGGACGAAGCTCTCCCAGCCCGCCGAGGACCATCATCCGGTTCCTGAAGTGTTCGTCAGGTTCGGGTGAGGACCCGAGGCCCGATGTGGTGGGCGAGTTCGAGTGCGAGCTCGAGCGCCAGTCGGCGTTCGCCGGGGCGGTGACCGAGGAGTTCGGTTGCACGCGCGACGCGTTGCAGGACGGTGTTGCGGTGGGTGTGCAGGCGGACGGCGGCGCGGGGTGCGTTCTCGGCTTCGTCGAGGAACACCCGCAAGGTCTCCCGGAGCCGAGCTGCGCTGGGTGTGTCAGCGGCGAGCGGGCCGAGCGTCGTGGCGACGAATTCGGCGGCGCTGTCTGGGTTTTGCGCTGCCAGCGCCGTGACTTCGAGGTCGCGGTAGAGCGTCAGGCGCGCGCCGTTCCGGTGCCCGCCGAGCAGCCGCTGGATGGTCAGCGCCGCATCGTGTGAGCGACGGAAGCCGGTGATACCGGATTGGGTGGGGCCGACAGCAACGCGAACATTGGGTTGCGCTCGGCTGACCGCGTCGCGCATGGCGGCGGGTGCGGGGTCGGAGTCGGTGCCGAGCCAGGCCCACAGTGTCGAGGTGCCGGCGGGGAGGATCAGTGCAGGGCGCGCACCGACGGCTCGGGCGAGAATGGTGGCGGCGGACTCCAGCGCGCCCTGCACCTCGCCGGGCGGTTGGGCCCACAACACGAGTGCGGTGTGACGTCGGGCCAGGTTATATCCCAGGCGTTCGCCGGCTCGGCGGCTGTCGATCGGGGCACCGTCGAGGATCAGACGCACGGTCTCGGTGCGGCGCGCGAGCGCACCACCGAGCACCTCCTCGCGCTCACGCTGCGCGTCGGCGATGACACGGCCGATCACGTGGTCGACGTATTCGAACAGGTGCCGCGAGAATGCCTCCAACAGCTCCACGAGCTGCGGGCCCGGTGCGACGACCCGAGCGGCATGGGCGATGAAGCTCTGCCACACGAGGTTCTGCCCTCGGCGGTAGGCGTGGAAGACCACGTCGAGGTCGATGCCGCGCCGCACGACGGTGCGGACCACATCCAGTGCCTCGGGTGGGACGTCGATCGGTGTGGCCCGGCCGTCGCGACGTGCGAGGGTCGTGAGCAGGCGCGCGACGTTCGCGCGGTTGCTTGCCGACATCTCCGCCGCGATCGCGGCATCGCCGCCCAGTGCTGGGGCCAGCTTGACCTCCGCAGCGTCCATGTCTTCGACGAACCGATCGAGGTCGGCGAGCATCGACTCGGCGACATCACCCATGAGCCCGACGATCACCGCGGGGGTTGTTCCGCTGGTCATGAACAAAGTGTGCTCGTGCACATAGCTGGTGGCAAGAAATAGGCGAGCGGACATGTCGCCGGGCGGTGGGCGATCCTACTGTGAAACACATCACACCGCCGCCCGACAGTGACCAGGAGACACCAGTGACGATCACGACCACCCCCGAGGTGGAGACCATGGAATTCGATGTGTTGATCATCGGCGCCGGCATCTCCGGAATCGGCGCGGCCTACCACCTCGAGACGCGCCGGCCGGACACCACGTACGCGATCCTCGAAGGGAAGGACGCGATCGGCGGGACCTGGAACCAGTTCCGCTACCCGGGGATCCGCTCGGACTCGGACATGCCGACCTTCGGCTTCGGATTCAAGCCGTGGACGCACAAGAAGGCGATCGCCGACGGCCACATCATCCTGAACTACCTACAGGAGACCGTCACCGAGAACCACATCGACGAGCACATCCGATTCGGACACCGGGTGTCGTCGGCGGAGTTCTCCTCGTCGACGGGGCGCTGGACGGTGACCGCGCAACACTCCGGCAGCGCCGAGACCGTGCAGATCACCGCACGATTCCTGTTCTCCGGGACCGGCTACTACAACCACGAGGCCGGCTTCACGCCCGAGTTCGACGGCATCGAGGACTTCACCGGCCAGGTGATCCATCCCCAGCACTGGCCCGAGGACCTCGACTACTCCGGCAAAAAGGTGGTTGTCATCGGCAGCGGGGCGACCGCGGCCACGCTGATCCCCGCGATGGCCGGCACCGCCGAGCACATCACCATGTTGCAGCGCTCGCCGAGTTACGTACTCTCGCTGCCGGCCGAGGACGCGATCGCGAACATGCTCAACAAGCTGATCGGTCCGAAGCGGGCCCACCCGATCATCCGGCGCAAGAACATCATGCTGCAGCGCGGGATCTTCAAGGCCTGCCGCCGCTCTCCGAAGCTGATGCGCTCGCTGTTGATCGCCGACGTCCGCCGCCGGCTGCCCGAGAACTTCGACGTCGACACCCACTTCACCCCCCGCTACAACCCCTGGGATCAGCGGCTGTGCATGGTGCCCGACGGCGACCTGTTCAAGGCGATCTCGGCAGGCCAGGCCTCGGTGGTGACGGACCGGATCGAGCGTTTCACCGAGACCGGGATCCGGCTCGAGTCCGGGCAGGAGCTCGAGGCCGACATCGTCGTCACGGCAACGGGTTTGAACATGTTGGCGTTCGGTGCGATCCGGATCAGCGTAGACGGAGAGCCGGTGAATCCGCCCGATACGACCGTCTACAAGGCGATGATGCTCAGCGGCATGCCGAACTTCGTATTCGCGCTCGGGTACACGAACATCTCGTGGACGCTCAAGGTCGACCTCATCGGCGAGCACTTCTGCCGGCTGCTCGACCACATGGACTCCCACGGCTACACCACCGTCGAACCGGTCCTCACCGACCCCGACATGGAACGGGTCCCGTTGCTCGACCTCACCTCCGGATACGTCCAGCGTGCGGTCGCCGCGTTTCCCCGGGCCGGCACCCGCGGCCCGTGGACGGCCGCGATGGCCTACGAGAAGGACGTCGAGCGGCTGCGTGAGGGGCCGATCGAGGACCCTGACCTGAGATTCACCGCCAACCAGCCGGCCCTGCTGGCCTCGTGACCGAACGAACGCGATGAACAACGAGATCACCTTCACCAGCCACGGCGTCACCTGTGCTGCCTGGCACGTTCCGGCCACCACCGGCACACAGACCCCGGAGGCGGGGGGCCGGCCGTGCGTGGTCATGGCACACGGCTTCGGCGGCACCCGGGACACCGGCCTGCTCGGCTACGCCGAGGCATTCGCTCGAGCAGGCATCGATGCGTTCGTTTTCGACTACCGCGGTTTCGGTGACTCGGACGGCACACCCCGCCAGAATGTGTCGTTCCGGCGTCAGCGACAGGACTACCACGCAGCGATCGACGCGGCCCGGCGTCTGCCGGGCGTCGACCCCGACCGGATCGCACTGTGGGGGACGTCGTACTCCGGTGGTCACGTCATCGCGGTCGCTGCGCAGGATGCGCGCATCGCGGCGGTCGTTTCCCTGACACCGGCCACCGACGGGCCGGCCGCCCTGATGCAGATCGCCCGCTACGCCGGCCTCGGTCAGCTCGTACGCGCCACCGGGCACGGGCTGCGGGACGTCGCCCGCGCGCTCACCAAGCGCGCGCCGCACCACGTGCCGGTGGTCGGTCAGCCCGGGTCGGCAGCGATCATCAGCACGCCCGGCGCCGAGGAGGCCTACACCGCCATGGCTGGGGAGACCTGGCGCAACGAAGTGTGCGCCCGCACCGCACTGGAGGTCGGGTTGAACCGGCCCACAACCTTCGCCCGTCACCTCCGCTGCCCGATTCTCGTGCAGGTCGGCACACACGACCGGATCGCGCCGGCCGACGCCGCCCGCCGGACCGCCGCGAAGGCCGGCGAACTCGCGCAACTGCGCGAGTACCCCGTCGATCACTTCGACGTCTACCAAGGCCCCTGGCAGCAGCAGGCACTGGCCGACCAGCTCGCCTTCCTCCTCCGAGTCCTCGACCCCGTCTCGGCCGCGCCGTCGCCGACGATGTGAGATCGGATGATCGCCCCTCCCCAGATGTGGCCTTGGCCGATTCTGTCCCTCGTCATGCTCGTTGAACTTCGTCGGCCCGCCCCCGCGGGGTAGCCACCGGCGCCGCTCACTCCCGCTCCACATCCGGGAGACGAGCCTTGATTGACATTGACGTCAATATCAACACATACTGTGACCGTGACCACAAGCGACGCTCAGGAGCGGGCGCGGTCGGCGCGTAAGGACAACGACGGTCCCCGCCGCCGCGAACTGCTCCGCGCCGCGAGTACCTGCTTCGCCGAACTCGGGTACGACCGGACGACGGTCGAGGTGATCACCACCGAGGCCGAGGTGTCGCGGGCGACGTTCTACGCCTACTTCTCGTCGAAGGAGGAGGTGTTCCATGCAGTCGCCGCCGACGTCTGCGAGGAATTCCTCGCGTCGCAGCACGTGGAGGGACCGGCGAGCGAAGACCTGCGAGAGGTGCTGCGCACCACCACGAAAGCGTTCGTCGAGGCGGTGTACGCCAACGGGCGGGTTCTCGAACTGATCAGGCACCGCGCTCGACTCGACCCCGAGGTCGGCCGAAGCTGGAGCACCGTGCAGACGCGGCTCATCCGCCGCTACACCCGGTTCATCGAGCGCATCAACGACACCTGCGACGTCACACCGTGCGCGCCGCCCGCCCGGATCGCGCAGACCCTCGCCGACGCCCAACTCGCGGGCGCCGCCCGACTGGTCGACGCGACGGCCCGGGAACAGCGCCGGTACACCGCCGACCTGACCGCCATCTCCGAAAGACTCATCGGCTTCGCCTAGCAAGGACACATCCGCACAGAATCGGGAGTTCGGTATGCCCACTTCGCCTTCGAGCGACCCCACGGCTCTGGAATCGGCCCTCGCCGAGATACGACGACTCCAGGACGCCGCGTGGCCGCCGCAGGTACCGCGGACCGTCGAGTACCCGATCGAGGGACGCACCATCGTCGACTATCTGCGGCACTGGGCGACGGAACGACCGCGCACCGTCGCGATCGACTTCTACGGCCGCGACATCACCTACGCCGAACTCGACGAACTGTCGGATCGCTTCGCCGGCTGGCTCCTGCAGCGGGGCGCTTCCGCCGGCGACCGCGTCGGCGTCCACCTGGCCAACTGCCCCCAGTTCCACATCGCCATGCTGGGGATCCTGAAGATCGGCGCCGTGCACGTCCCGATCAACCCGTTGTTCCGGGAGCACGAACTCACGTACGAAGTCGGCGACGCCGGCGTCGAGATCCTGCTGACCCAGGATTCCTTCGCCGCCATGGTCGAATCCGTGCGCGGCGAGACGGCGCTGCGGCACGTCGCGGTCACCGCCCTCTCGGACCTGCTGCCGGCCGAACCCGGTGTTATGCCGCCGTTCCCTCGCGCGTCCGCGCCCACCGACTGGGCCGAGATCATGGAATCTCCTCGCGCCGAGCCGATTCCGATGGATCCCGACGCGCTGGCGGCGCTGAACTACACCGGCGGCACCACCGGGATGCCGAAGGGCTGCGAACACACTCAGGCCCACATGGTCTACACCGCCGCCACCGCGACACTGGCCGGCGGGAGGCAGGTGGGCGAGGCTCCCCCGGTCGTCCTCGGGTTCCTGCCCATCTTCTGGATCGCCGGCGAGGACTTCGGCATCCTGTATCCGCTGATCAACGGCGGCACCGTCGTACTCCTCACCCGGTGGGATCCGGAAGCCGCGGCGACCCCCGTCGAAAATCGTGGTGTGACGTCGATGGTGGGCACGGTGGACAATTACGTGGAACTGATGGATCTCCCGGGTTTCACCCGCCGCGACTTCTCCACCCTGGACAACGCCATGGCCGTGTCGTTCGTGCTCAAACGCGATCCCGCCATTCGCGGCCGCTGGCGCGAGGCCACCGGACACGTGCTGCGGGAGGCCAGCTACGGCATGACGGAGACGCACACCGCCGACACCATCACGCTCGGCTTCCAGACCGGCGACGAGGACCTGCTCAGCGAACCGGTGTTCTGCGGGCTGCCGGTTCCCGGCACGGACGTCCTCGTCGTCGACGACGACGGTGTGCCGGTGCCGGTGGGGCAATCCGGGCAGATCATCGTCCGCAGTCCGTCGCTGCTCACCGGCTACTACGGCAAACCCGACGCCACCGCTGCCGCGCTCCGCGACGGATGGCTCCAGACCGGCGACGTCGGCAAACTGAGCGGCAAAGGCGCACTGCATTATCTGGCCCGCAACAAGGAGATGATCAAGACCAACGGGATCAGCGTGTTCCCCTCGGAGGTGGAGGCGCTGCTCATGCTGCATCCCGACATTCAGTCGGCCGCGGTGGTCCCGAAGCCCGATCCCGGTAAGGGGCAGGTGCCGTTCGCTTTCGTCCAGCTGCTCCCCGACCGTCAGGTGTCGGGTGCGGAACTGCGGGAGTGGGCCGCCCAGAACATGGCCACCTACAAGGTGCCCACCGTCGAGGTGCTCGACGCCCTACCCATGACGGCGACGGGGAAGGTCCGCAAGGCCGACCTGTTCGCCCTGGCCGAGGAGTACAAGTGACCCTGCTGGTCGCCAATCGCGGCGAGATTGCGCTGCGCATCATCCGCACCGCCGAGGAGATGTCGGTCGACACCGTCGCCGTCTACGCGGAGGACGACGCGGACAGTGCGCGCGGCGACGGAAGCGGTCGCGCTCACCGGTTCGGGGCCGTCCGCGTACCTGGACCCCCACGCCATGCTCGACGCGGCCGCCGAGTTCGGTGCCACCGCAGTGCATCCCGGCTACGGGTTCCTCAGCGAGAACGCCGATTTCGCCCGTGCCTGCGCGGAGGCCGGACTGACCTTCGTGGGTCCGAGTCCCGAGGTGCTCGACATCTTCGGCGACAAGTCGTCGGCACGCGACGCCGCGGTGGCCGCGAAGGTGCCCGTGCTCGCGGCCACGAACGGTCCCACCGACGTGGACGGCGTCCGCGTGTTCTTCGCGGACCACCCGCGCGGCATCATGATCAAGGCCCTCGCGGGCGGCGGCGGGCGCGGAATCCGGGCCGTCCGCAGCGCGGATCAGGTGGACGAGGCGTACCGGTTGTGCGCGTCCGAAGCCCAACTCGGGTTCGGCAACCCCGCGCTGTTCGCCGAGGCACTACTCGACGGCGCCCGGCACATCGAGGTGCAGGTGGTGGCGGCACCGCAGGCGGGTAGGACTCGGGCCCTGGCCGTCGGTGACCGCGACTGCAGCGTGCAGCGCCGGCACCAGAAGCTCGTCGAGATCGCACCCGCGCAGGGGCTCGACCCGGGCCTGCGCAGCGAACTGCACGAGGCCGCCACCCGGCTGTGCGCGAGCGTCGGATATCGGGGACTCGCCACCGTCGAATTCCTGGTGTCCCCAACCGGTTTCGTCTTCCTGGAAGTGAATCCCCGGATCCAGGTGGAACACACCGTCACCGAGGAGGTGACGGGGATCGACCTCGTCGCCGTGCAGATCGACATCGCCCGGGGAGCGGACTTCGACGACCTGTCGCTGCCGGACGGGATCAGCGCCATCGGACTCGACACGACGGGCACCCCCGCTGCCGCACGCGGAATCGCAATCCAGGCCCGGGTGAACATGGAAACGATGCGCCCCGACGGTCAGGCCGTCCCCGCCGCGGGCACCCTGTCCGTGTTCTCCCCGCCGACGGGTCCCGGTGTGCGGGTGGACACCTACGGCCGGCCGGGACTCTCGCCCAGCCCGCGGTACGACTCTCTCCTGGCGAAGGTGATCGTCCACTCGCGCGGCGCGTCGTTCCCGGCCGCCGCCCGCAAGGCGGAGGCGGCGCTCGCCGAGTTCGTCATCGAGGGCGTTCCCACCAACATCGGCTTCCTCCGGGCAATTCTGACCGATCCCGGTTTCGCCGACGGCGTCGTCGGCACCGACCATCTCGCCGAGCGGATGAGCGCCCTCGTCGACGCCGCGCACACGGCCCACCCCGCGGAGGTGGCGTCGGAGGCGCTCGAGTTGCGGGCCGGCGAGGACGTGCTGCGCGCGCACATGGCCGGGACCGTCGTCGAGTCGGCCACAGAGGGTGCCGCCGTGGAGTCGGGTGCCCAGCTGGTGGTGCTCGAGGCGATGAAGATGCAGCACGTGATCGCGGCTCCCGCGGGCGCGGTGGTCGAGCGGAATCTGGTGTCCCGCGGGCAGACGGTGAACGCCGGCGATCCGCTGGTCGTGATCCGCCGCACCGGATCCGAGGCCGACGGTGCCGCCGACAGCGCAACCGATCTGGATCGTGAGCGCGCCGACCTCGCGGAGATCCGACAGCGGCACGAGATCACACTCGACGCCGCCCGTCCCGCCGCGATCGCGAAGCGGACGAAGCTCGGCCGCCGCAGTGCGCGAGCGAACATCGACGATCTGGTCGACCCCGGCAGCTTCGTCGAATACGGCCCCCTGGTTCTCGCCGCGCAGCGCAGCCGCCGATCCGAGCAGGACCTGATCGAGAACACCCCCGCCGACGGTCTCGTCGCCGGGCTCGCCACCGTCAACGGCGACGTCTTCGGTCCGCACGATTCCCAGACGGTGGTGCTGTCGTACGACTACACCGTGCTCGCCGGAACCCAGGGCATGCGCAACCACGCGAAGACGGACCGGGTGATCGAACTCGCCGGCCGCAAGCAGGTTCCGGTCGTCCTGTTCGCCGAGGGCGGCGGCGGACGTCCCGGCGACACCGACGCCGGACCGGCAGCAGGCCTGGACCTGAACACCTTTCGGTCGCTCGCGGCGCTGAACGGCAGGGTGCCGCTGGTGTCGATCGTGTCCGGCCGCTGCTTCGCGGGCAACGCCGCCCTGGCCGGCGTCTGCGACGTCCTCATCGCCAC
>RRBB01000848.1:0-583 GCA_006543605.1 Rhodococcus sp. WS4 | reverse complement strand
GCCGCACCGATTTTCCCGCATGCGCGGCGTCCCCGGCAGGGGACCCCGGAGCTGACCGGAAAATAACGTGGTGAGTGGGCAGGCGACAGCACCCGGCGGAGCTTGCGGAGCCGGGTCATGTTGTAAGGCTGTGTATTTGGTTATGCGGCGGGTTCGAGGGTGACGTGGTAGCCCATGGCGGTGAGTTGGGCGATGTGGCTACGCATCCTGCGTTCGGTGTCGATGCGGCTGGTGTGATAATCGGCGCCGAGGTCGCAGAAGCGGGCGAACGGGTCGGTGAGCAGGTGCCAGATGACCACCAGGAGGGAACGGGCGACGGCGACCAGGGCCTTGAGCTTGCCGCGGTGTTTGACGAGGCGTCGGTAGCGTTCGCCGAGGAAGGTGTCGGTTTTGGCGGCCGCGGCGGCGGCCTCGCCGAGTGCGCCCTTGAGGTACGGGTTGCCCTTGCCGGTCTTGCCGCCACGGGTGACGGGCCCGGACTGGACGGTGCGTGGGCAGAGTTTCGCCCACGAGACCAGGTGCGCGGCGGTGGGGAACTGGGTCATGTCCAGGCCGATTTCGGCGAGGATGCTCTGCGCCCCGG
>RRBB01000847.1:0-585 GCA_006543605.1 Rhodococcus sp. WS4 | reverse complement strand
AGGATCCGGTCGAGGTGGGCGAGCAGCGCCCAGTTGTGGGCGCCGGTCTTGGCGAATCCGAGTCCGGGGTCGAGCACGATGCGGTCCTCGCGTATCCCGGCGCTGATCAGTGCGTCGAGGCGGTCGGCGAGTTCGGTGACGACCTCGGTGACGACGTCGTCGTAGACGGCGAGGTCGGCCATGGTGGTGCTGTGACCGCGCCAGTGCATGGCGATGTACGGCACGTCCACCTCCGCGACGGTCGCGGCCATGTCCGGGTCGGCCAGTCCACCGCTGACGTCGTTGACCACGGCCGCTCCTGCCTCGACCGCGGCGGCCGCGACCTGGGCGCGCATGGTATCGACACTGACCAGGACACCGGCCTCGCTCAGCGCCCGGACGACCGGAAGCACTCGCCGCAGTTCCTCGGCGACCGGAACCCGATGCGCCTGGGGCCGGGTGGACTCGCCGCCGACGTCGACGATGTCCGCGCCGTCTGCCGCCAACGCCAGCCCCCGTGTGATCGCGGAATCGGCGGCGGCGCACAGACCCCCGTCGGAGAAGGAATCCGGGGTGACGTTGACGATGCCCATCACCAAGCAGCGG
>RRBB01000846.1:0-587 GCA_006543605.1 Rhodococcus sp. WS4 | reverse complement strand
CGCCGGAGTACACAGCTCGTAGCTCCAGTCGATGAGGGCCTGAAGGGTCTGATGCCGCTCCGGCAAGTTACGACTGCCCTCGCGAAGCAGCTCGAACCGACTATCCAGCCGATGCGCGAGGTCCTCCGCCGTGAGCACGCGCAACCGTACCGCTGCCAGTTCGATCGCCAAGGGGATCCCCTCCAGTCGCTGGCAGAGCTGGATGACCGCCTGTTCATTGTCGGGGGTGATCTCGAAGCCGGGAACGACCGCAGCCCCCCGGGCGGCGAACAGGTCGACAGCCGCGAACTGCGTCGCCGAGCCGGGAGCGAGACGGGCATCGACGTCGGGCACCGGGAGCGTCGGAACCGGGTACACATGCTCACCGGCGATCATCAGCGCCTGTCTGCTGGTGGCGAGGATCCGCAGTTTCGGCGCCGCCCGGAGCAGCCGGTCCACCAGATCCGCGGCTGCCTCGAGTATGTGCTCGCAGTTGTCGAGAACCAACAAGGTGTGCCGGGGGCGCAAGTAGTCGGTGAGGACCAACGGGGCGGGGGCTGACTGCTCGCGAATCCCGAGTGCATCTATCAGCGTGTGCGGCAGCAGGT
>RRBB01000845.1:0-587 GCA_006543605.1 Rhodococcus sp. WS4 | reverse complement strand
CGCCGGAGTACACAGCTCGTAGCTCCAGTCGATGAGGGCCTGAAGAGTCTGATGCCGCTCCGGCAAGTTACGACTGCCCTCGCGAAGCAGCTCGAACCGACTATCCAGCCGATGCGCGAGGTCCTCCACCGTGAGCACGCGCAACCGTACCGCTGCCAGTTCGATCGCCAACGGGATCCCCTCCAGTCGCTGGCAGAGCCGGATGACCGCCTGTTCATTGTCGGGGGTGATCTCGAATCCGGGAACGACCGCAGCCCCCCGGGCGGCGAACAGGTTGACCGCCGCGAACTGCGTCGCCGAGCCGGGAGCGAGACGGACATCGACGTCGGGCACCGGGAGCGTCGGAACCGGGTACACATGCTCACCGGCGATCATCAGTGCCTGTCTGCTCGTGGCGAGGATCCGCAGTTTCGGCGCCGCCCGGAGCAGCCGGTCCACCAGATCCGCGGCTGCCTCGAGCATGTGCTCGCAGTTGTCGAGGACTATCAAGGTGTGCCGGGGGCGCAAGTAGTCGGTGAGGACCAACGGGGCGGGGGCTGACTGCTCGCGAATCCCGAGTGCATCTATCAGCGTGTGCGGCAGCAGGT
>RRBB01000844.1:0-590 GCA_006543605.1 Rhodococcus sp. WS4 | reverse complement strand
GCTCCAGCAACAGCGGCGAGGCGGCGCCGAGCGCCAGTTCCGCCAGGCGCGCGGCGAACAGCGCATCGCCGTGGCCGCCGACGTAGCTCTTGGTGGTTTCCTGCTCGACCAGGCGCTGCTCGGCGAGTTTCACCGAGCGCAGGATCGGGGTCAGGCCCTGGGCATCCTTGTAGACACCGACGCCGAGGTCCAGCTTGTCCGCGCGCGGATCGTTGCGGTAGGCGTCGAGCAGGCCCAGGATCGGGTCGCCCGGTACGCGGGCGACCTTGGCGAAATGACTCATTTGCGCCCCTCGGCGGTTTTCGCTACCTCATCGGTGCGCGCCGCCATGATGAAGTCGTTGCGGTGCAGGCCCTTGATCGAGTGGCTCCACCAGGTCACGGTGACTTTGCCCCACTCGGTCAGCAGGCCCGGATGGTGGCCTTCGGCCTCGGATATCTCGCCGACGGCATTGGTAAAGGCCAGGGCGTGCTTGAAGTTCTTGAACAGGTAGACCTTCTCCAGTTGCATGATGCCGTCGCGGACTTCGATGTTCCAATCCGGAATCTGCCGCAGCAGCACGGGCAGTTCTTCGTCGCTGACGTGCGGGG
>RRBB01000843.1:0-593 GCA_006543605.1 Rhodococcus sp. WS4 | reverse complement strand
GCGCACATCGTCAGCACGATGTCGTTGATGGTGGCGTCGGCGTGCTTGGCCAGCAAGCGGATTCGTTCCAGGGGGAAGGAGCGGGCGGCGACGTGGCGGGCGCCGCTGATCGGGACGTTGAACACGGTGTGCGGCGCGGTCAGCGATACTGCACCGCCCTTGCCGCGGCGGGCCCGGTCCACGGTGCCGAGTGCCGCGGGCAGCAGTCCGGCCACCTCGCCGGCGGCGGCCCGGGCGGCGTCCCACGCCATCGCGGGCAGCGCGGAGCCGAATACCGCGGTGTCGACGACGCCGGTGGCCGGAGTCGGGACGGCGGCGAGTGGAGTGCGCGGCTGCCAGGGAGCGGGCATGTTCCGGCGGTGCGGGTCTTCGCTCATGCTGTCGCGGAGCAGTCGCATCGCCGACGAACCGTCGGCGAGCGAGTGGTGGACCTTGGTGTAGACGGCGTAGCGGCCGTCGGCGAGGCCTTCGATCAGGTGCATCTCCCACAGCGGGCGGCTGCGGTCGAGCAGGGTGCCGTGCAGCCTCGACACCAACGTCATCAGTTCGGTCATGCCGCCCGGCTGGGGGAGTGCGTCGCGGCGCACGTGGTG
>RRBB01000842.1:0-593 GCA_006543605.1 Rhodococcus sp. WS4 | reverse complement strand
CCTGCCTGTCCTGCGCACCCGCGACGGGATCGAGATCGACAAGACCAAGGTCGTGCCCTATGTCTACCGGCACTGCTACGCCCAGCGGCATGCCGATGCGGGTGTCCCGATCGATGTCCTGGCCGAGTTGCTCGATCACCGCAGCTTTTCCGTGACCCGCTGCTACTACCGCATCGGCGAAGACCGCCGCCGCGCCGCCGTCGACACCGTCACCGCCCTCAGCTTCGACCGACACGGCAACCGGATCTGGCGCGACGCGGGGATGCTGCTCGACTCCGAACGCGCCCGCCACGCCATCGGCGAGGTCGCCGTCCCCTACGGCACCTGCACCGAACCGACCAACGTCAAGGCCGGTGGCGGCGCCTGCCCGGTCCGGTTCCGGTGCGTCGGATGCGACCACTTCCGCACCAGCGTCGCGTTCCTGCCCGATCTGCAGGCATACCTGGAAGATCTGCTGCGCACCCGCGAACGGCTGGCCGCCACCCTCGACGGGGTCGACGACTGGGCCCGCGCCGACGCCACCCCCACCGACGAGGAGATCACGCGAATCCGGCGGCTGATCAACAGGATCAAAGGCGACATCGCCGAACTCG
>RRBB01000841.1:0-595 GCA_006543605.1 Rhodococcus sp. WS4 | reverse complement strand
CATCTGCGATTTCTCGTCCACGCACAGCACCAGTGCCTTGTCGGGCGGGGCGAGGTAGAGGCCGACGATGTCGCGGACCTTCTCGATGAACTGTGGATCGGTGGACAACTTCCAGGTGTCCACCAGATGCGGTTTGAGGCCGAACGCGCGCCAGATACGGGAAATCGCGGTCTGGGACATGCCGGTTGTCCGGGCCATCGACCGGGTCGACCAGTGCGTGTCCCCGTTCGCCGGCGTCTCCTCCAGGGTCTTGACGATCACCGTCTCGACCTGCTCGTCGGTGATCGTGCGAGCCGCACCCGGTCGCGGCTCGTCCGCCAGGCCCGCCAGTCGATCCTTGACGAACCGGGCCCGCCACTTGGACACCGTCTGCGGCCAGATCCCCAGTCTCGCAGCGACATCCTTGTTCGTCACGCCCTCCGCACACGCCAGCACGATCTTCGCCCGCAGCGCCAACGCCTGCGACGTCTTGGCGCGTCGAGCCCAACCCAGCAGCGTGTCACGCTCGACATCGGACAGGACCAATTCCGCCTTCGGGCGACCAGCACGTGTCATTAGCCGATGCTACCAGATATATTCAACGGATCAATAACTC
>RRBB01000840.1:0-596 GCA_006543605.1 Rhodococcus sp. WS4 | reverse complement strand
ACGGCAATCTTTGGTCGCTCGAGTTCTCCGCCATGAGTGTCATCGCGCTTCGCGACGCGCAGAGCTCAGCAGCCGACCTCGTCCCGTGACGAAATCATGCTCTCCCGACGTACCTGCAGGTGCCTGAACGATCCACACTCCGGCGGCTGAACAACCCGTGTCGCTGCAGCGCTCACACAACCCAGCCGGTGCGCCGATTGCGGTACTGACGGTCCACAACAGCCCACTGAACCGTTGGATCAGTCCGTGTTCGACGCGCCGGCAACCACGATAGCGAACCTGAACGGCGATCCGACTCGGGTGGTGCTCTTGCCGGCCGATGTGCACCTCTTCGACGGACTCCTCCCGAGCAGGGCGCCGCGTTGTGGAAACGATGTTCGACACATCATGCAGCCGCTCGAAGGCCTGCCCCTCGTCTTCGCCGCACACGGCCTGACACCGCCCGCGGCGTTCGAGATCGCGCTGACATTGATCTCATCGTGGCAAGCCCGACGGCGGGATTCGGGCTGTCGAGACGGTGGTCGGTCTGACTCCGTCCATGGGCGGCGGTTCGCCGAGCCCGCCGGGTGTGGCCCCGCCCGCGCATTGGTTATGTC
>RRBB01000839.1:0-600 GCA_006543605.1 Rhodococcus sp. WS4 | reverse complement strand
GCGCTGAGAGCGACAACGACAAAGCCCGGCCTCGCCATGCGGCGGGCCGGGCTTTGTCGTTGTCGCTCTCAGCGCAGGTCCTGTTCCGCCGCCTGGATCGCGGCGAACTCCTCTTCCGGGGTGCCGGACACCAGGTGATGCCGACTGTACAGGGCGAAGTAGCCGATCAGTACAGCGTAGATCGCCACCGCGCCGACCACGACCCGCGGGTCGACCAGGAAGCCGGCGACCACCGCGACGCAGGCCAGCGCCAGGGCTACGCCGGAGGTGAGGATGCCGCCAGGGGTGCGGTAGGGGCGCTGCATGTCCGGGCGGCGGATGCGCAGGGTGATGTGCGCGGCCATCATCAGCACGTAGGAGATGGTCGCGCCGAACACCGCGACCAGGATCAGCAGGTCGCCCTGGCCGGTCAGCGACAGGCCGAAGCCGATCACCCCCGGCACCACCAGGGCCAGTACCGGCGCCTTCTTGCGGTTGGTCAGCGAGAGGCTGCGCGGCAGGTAGCCGGCGCGGGAGAGGGCGAAGATCTGCCGCGAGTAGGCATAGATGATCGAGAAGAAGCTGGCGATCAGCCCGGCCAGGCCGACCAGGTTGACGAAC
>RRBB01000083.1:0-42503 GCA_006543605.1 Rhodococcus sp. WS4 | reverse complement strand
ACACCGCACAGACCCTCGACCATGACACCACGAGACCGCGGCTGGACCTGGCCCACCACAGACCGGATCAGCTCACCGGTCGCCCTCCTCCGCTGGCGACTGACCCACATCGACTGGATACGGCCCCTCCCCCAGCCAGCACCGCACCGCAGCCGACGCCCGCCGCCGCCGCGAACAACAAACCCGCCGCACCGCCATCCACCACCGCAACGCCATGCGAGCAACCCCGGAGCAGCGGGAAGCCGCCCACGCACAGATCCGCCAAGCCCTGCGTCACACCACACACCGCCAAGTCGATCGCCGACGAGCCACCCAGAGGGACGACCACCAAAATCCCGGGTAGCCCTCCACTGCCACCGAGCCACCGCACCCCCGGATGCCCCACCAAGTGCTACTGCTGCGGGACAACACCGCAGGCGACATGGGAAACACCCCGATCGACGTTTGCGGCCACGCACCCCTACTGCAGTCGGGCGAGATCGACCTCGGACGCCGCGCGAGTCCCACGGCGTCCGCCCACCCGCTGAAGTGGGCCGGCGGGGTGCGGAACAGTGAGGATACGGTGACAGTCACGACGGACCGGGTACAGCAAACGCAGAACCTCACCGACGAAATGCTGCGACCCGCCGCGACGAAGATGGACAGGTCGGGAAAAAATCCCACCACAGCACATCCACGCCTTACGCAACCGGGGCTTCTACGGCCTCACCTTCGCCATCACAGACCCCGTCAACACCCTCGCCGACGTCGGCGAAATCCTCGTCAGCGGATGCCTGGCAACCGCATTCGTCTGGGCAACACCACGGCACCCTCCTCCGAATGATGATGTCGAGAAACGACCCCCTCAAAGCCCGCTATCTCGCCGACCTGCGCAGCGGCGCCGTCACAGCCGGGGTCACCGGCAACGGCTACGCGAACCCCGAGGATCCCCTCATCGTCGCCACCGAAAACAGACGACGGCTACACCACTACCGGGCAGGCACCGTTCGTCACCGGCCGGGGCCTCGTCGACATCCTCGGCGTCACCGCATACGACCCCCAAGCACACAAAACCGTCACCTTCCTCATGAAAGCAACCGACAGCCCCGACCGTCCACGCGAACCGAATCCCGCCGTCCGCGGCCGACGCCTCCAACACCGTCGAACTGACCCTCGACAAGCACCGCATCCCCCACACCTCAGTCATCCACCTCCGACAGGCCCGTCGGGGCGGACTCAGCCTGGCGGACCGCCTTGCACTCCGGATCAACGGCTCCCACGCCCTCGGCGTAGCACGCGATGCCTAACCGAAGCCGACCACATCGGACACCCCACCCCACACTTGTGGGAAACACACCACCATCCGCAACACCCTCAACAACCCAGCCACCCTCGACGAAGACCTCTACGACGCCCACGCCAACCACTTCGCCGTCACCTACAGCGCCACCGCCGCAGGACGCCCATCCACCATTCGTCGGGCGCTGCGCAGAGATGTGCGGCACGTTCGCGGCGAACCCACCGAAAAAATGATCCGCGAAGCCGCCCTCAGCACGGTCTGCACCACCACCCCCGACATCAAATCCCGCATCCTGACCGCAAGTCACCCGTAGTGGAAGCCGCCATGCCGAGAGGCACGCTGGCGCACCCATACTCCGACCGGAACAGACAGTCACTGCAGTCCCGGACAGCGACAAGCTGCACTCGCACAGATCCGCCAGTCCTGCGCCAAGTCCGGCAAAAGCGACACGATCTTCGATGCGTTATCGCAACAGGACGTGCACCCACAGGTGGGAGTCCACCACGCCGGCGCCCGACCCCTCACAACCATCGTCTGAAACAAGCCCAGCGTGACGCACCGTGCATCACGTGCGCCCCGAGTCGTTAGCGCCTGGTCCTCGGAGTCGAACCCGAGAACCGTGATGAACTGCGCCCGCGGGAACTGGTGATCAGCTACATGGTCTCGAAGGAGGGACCGACAATCGCCGGCGGGATTCACGCGGACCTTCCGGACAACTGGAACGAGCTGTCCGAGTCGGAACCGTCAACGAGTGGCCCGCCTTTCCGAATGAATGTTCGGGTTCGGGTGTCCCCTCCTCTCCTGCACAGCCGGCCCATTTCGTCACTGTGGGGTAATGGGGTGTCCCGCCTCGGCCTGGTCGGGTGTCCCGCCTCGGCCTGGTCGACTGAATCGTCGCCGGGGTGCGGCAGTGACCATCGGCCCTAACCTCGGCACGGCGGACGGCGGACACTGAGGGTGCAGGGCGGATCGCGTGTCACCGAGGAGGCGATCGTGGACAGCACCATTCCCGACGAGAACGTAGTCCGTATCGCCGTGGATCTCGCGTGCCGGGCGCCGTCGGTGCATAACAGTCAGCCGTGGCGGTGGACGTACGCGGACGGGCAACTCGACCTCTACACCGAACGCGGCCGGGCGCTGGCGTCGACGGACCCGTCGGGCCGGCAACTGGTGGTCAGCTGTGGTGCGGCGCTGAATCATCTCCAGACGGCGCTGAAGGCTCTGAAGTGGTCCGCGGACATCCAGCGCGTTCCAGAGGGGCCTCATTCGGGTCATCTGGCGACGATCCGATTCCGTCACGATGCCCGGCCGCAGTCGCACGACTTCGATCTGCTCGCCGCGATCCGGCACCGGTACTCCGACCGCAGGCCGTTCGGTCCGGTCAGCATGAAGACCCCCCTGCCGGCCGCGTTGACCGACGTGGTGCGACGCCAGGATGTTCACCTGACTGTCCTGGGACAGGAGGCACGCCCGACACTGGCGAAGGCGACCGAAATGACCGCGGCTGCAAGGAAATACGACTCCGCATATCAGACCGAGCTGCATTGGTGGGCCGGTCATTCGACCCCGCAGGGTGGAATTCCGCCGGAGGCGCTGGCGACCGCGGACAACCGGGACCGTGTCGACATCGGGCGCCGTTTCCCCGCCGGCCGAGACGCCGGCGCGACCACGGAGATCGACCGTTCGACGGTGCTGGTGTTGAGCACCGACACCGACGGCCGTCACGAGTGGCTCCGGGCCGGTGAGGCGCTCTCCGCGGTGCTCCTGGAGGCCACGGTCGGCGGTCTGTCGACGTGTCCGCTGACCCATACGACAGAACTCCGTCAGGGCAGGGAGATCATCAGCGGACTGCTCCCGGACCGCGGGTTCCCGCAGGCACTGATCCGGGTGGGCGCCACCGAGAAGAAGTCTCCACCACGACAGACTCCGAGACGGCCCGTCGAATCGGTGTTGTCGGTGGGCCGCCCGGGTTTCTCCCGGTGACGGGCTCTCGCGGTGGTGGCGGCTATTCGGTGAGATGAACGCGGCTGTGTGTGGCAGCTTCCACGTCGGCCGCTGTGGCCTCGATCAATTGGTGGGCGAGGTCGGACAACGCGCGTGCGGTGGCCAGTTCCTCGCCGATCTCGGGGATTTCTGTGTCTTCCGGATTTCGGCGGGCGAGTCCGATCCCGGCGAACGTGCGGGTGTCGCGTGTGCGAAGCCGAGCTTGCGCGCGGGTCCTGGAGCCGCCTTCGTCCGAGTCGTGTTCGTCGATGACGATCTCCACCAACCAGGTCTGCTCGTTCATGTCTGGTGGCCTCCGTTCGGTGTGGGTGCGGGATCGAGGTCGAGTGGCCTCGCCCTTCCAGTGTCCTACTATCCCCCGGCTCGGGCGTCGGGTCCGGAGCCACGACAACGAGTGACCTTCGGCCCTGGAAATGAGCTCGCTGTTACCGCACCGTTGTTGAAGAGGCCGACGCACGAACCGGAGCCACCCGTCGGCAAAGGAACGAGGACATCATGTTCGAAGGTCACCCCACCGCATCGCCGGCGCGCGACGACGAGCCCGGGGAGTTCCTGTACGCGCATCCTGCCGGGCTCATGCTCGCGGTGGTGACGGGAGCGGTGACCGCAGGCCTGGTCGTCCTGCTGGGCGCGTGGCTCGCGACTCCCCTCGTGGGAGTCGGCGCCGCGGCGACGCTCGTCGCCACCGTCGGTCTGGCGGCGGCGATGTTGATGCCGCATCGGCCACGCCGTCGTGGATCCGGCTCGTTTCGTCCGGCCGCCCGGTGACACCACGGTTCTGATACCCATCGGCGTATTCTGGTTTCCGGGAAGGTGACGCGGCCAGGACTGGAGATTGCCCTATGATCAGCGTCTTTCTGGTGGACGATCACGAGGTCGTCCGGCGCGGGATAGCGGATCTTCTCACCTCCGATCCCGAACTGACGGTGGTCGGTGAAGCTGCCTCCTATGCGCAGGCGATGGCGCGGATTCCGGCCCTGAAACCGGATGTCGCGGTTCTCGACGTGCGTCTACCCGACGGCAACGGAATCGAGCTGTGCCGAGAACTGCACTCGCTGATGCCGGAGTTGCATTGCCTCATCCTGACGTCGTTCACGGACGAGCAGGCGATGCTCGATGCGATTCTCGCCGGGGCCAGTGGGTACGTGGTGAAGGACATCCGGGGCATGGAGCTGGCCGAGGCGGTCCACGACGTTGGGGCCGGCAAGTCGCTGCTCGACAGTCGTGCCGCCGAGGTGCTGATGACCAAGGTTCGTGCGGACGCCACCGACAAGGAGGGGATCTTCGGGCACCTGACCAATCAGGAGCGGACGTTGCTCGCCCTGCTCGGTGAGGGGCTGACCAACCGTCAGATCGCTGCACGGATGTTCCTCGCGGAGAAGACCGTCAAGAACTATGTGTCTCGGCTGCTGACCAAACTGGGTGTGGAGCGCAGGACCCAGGCGGCGGTGCTCGCCACCAAGATGCCGTCGCGACCGCCCGGCACCTGACGGGGCGACGGTTCCGACTCCTGGCGAGGTCGCTACGTGGGACAATTCGTCGTGTGACCCGTCTACCGGATGAGCCCGACCGAGGTCCACTACTCGGCAGCCTGTCCGAACTCCGGCTCCGTGAGCTCCTGACCGAGGTGCAGGAACGCATCGAGCAGATCGTCGATGCCCGAGATCACGTCGACGGATTGCTCGAGGCGATGCTCGCCGTCACGTCGGGACTCGACCTCGACAACACGCTGCGCACCATCGTCCACGCCGCGATCAATCTGGTGGATGCCCGTTACGGCGCGCTGGGGGTGCTCAGCCCGGGTGAAGGCTTGAGCGGGTTCGTCTTCGAGGGCATCGACGCGGAGACGCGCGAGCGGATCGGCGACCTGCCCCGGGGGCGCGGGGTGCTCGGTTTCCTCATCACGAATCCGAAGCCGGTGCGGCTGGTCGACCTGTCCCGGCACTCCGCCTCGGTGGGATTCCCACCCGACCATCCGCCGATGAAAACCTTTCTGGGAGTTCCCATTCAGATCCGGGAGGAGGTGTTCGGGAATCTGTATCTCACCGAGAAGGCCAACGGTTCACAGTTCACCGAGGACGACGAGGTCCTTCTCCGTGCGCTCGCGGCCGCCGCCGGGATCGCGATCGAGAACGCCCGGCTGTACGAGGAGTCCCGGACGAGGCAGGCCTGGCTCGAGGCGACTCGTGAGATAGCGACCGAACTGCTCGCGGGCAGTGACACCGCGGAGGTGCTACAGGTGATCGCCGATGACGCGCTCGCCCTCACCGCCGCCGACAGCGCTTTCCTCGCGGTGCCGGAAGATCCGGACATCCCGTCGGACGAGGTCACCGAACTCGTGGTCACGGCTTCGGCCGGGACGGTGTCGGATCGCATCATCGGCCGGTCGATCCCGGTCGATCGGTCCACGTCCGGTGAGGCATTCCGTGAGCGGACCCCGCTGCGCGTCACGGCGCTGGCCTTCGATCCCGGGTTCGAGACGGGAACGCGGTTCGGCCCGGCGCTGGCGCTGCCCCTGCGGGCGGCGCAATCGGTGTCAGGGGTGCTGGTGACGCTCCGTCACGTCGACGCGGCGCCGTTCACCGATGACCAGCTGGCGTTGATGTCGGGATTCGCAGATCAGGCGGCCGTCGCGCTGCAGCTCGCGAACAGTCAGCGCCGAATGCGGGAGCTCGATGTCCTGTCCGATCGCGATCGGATCGCGCGCGACCTCCACGACCACGTCATCCAGCGGCTGTTCGCGGTCGGCCTGTCACTGCAGAGCACCCTGCAGCGGGCGAAGGCTCCCATCGTCAAGCAACGGCTCGAGCAGTCGATCGACGATCTTCACGACATCGTGCGTGATATCCGTACCGCGATCTTCGACCTTCACGGCGGCTCGGGCAATATGACCCAGTTCCGGCGACGGCTGCACGAGATCGTCGCCGAGACCACCGCGGATTCCGGGCTACGGACCACGGTGCACATGTCCGGGCCACTGTCGGTCATCGACGCCGGGCTCGCCGAGCATGCCGAGGCGGTGCTGCGTGAGGCGTTGAGCAATGCGGTCCGGCACGCTGGAGCCGAGACGGTGACGGTCAGCATCTCCGTCTACGACGATCTCGCCATCGAGGTCGTGGACGACGGCAAAGGGTTTGGGGAGAACGTCGCCACCAGCGGATTGGACAATCTGGCTGCCCGGGCGCGGGAGATGTGCGGGCAGTTCGCCGTCGACTCGACCCTCGGCGGCGGAACCACTCTCCGGTGGTCTGCTCCCCTTCCCTGAGTCCGGGTGCACATCAGCTCAGCGCGCCGCGCACCACCAGTTCGAACGACGGCCGCGGATCCGTGGTGTCGCGGCGGGCGATGCGATGCAGGATCAACCCCTCCGCGCACGCCATCGCGGCGGTGGCGGCCGTCTGCGGGTCCCGTGCGCCCAGCCGGGCGAACGCCGAGACGGCCGACGCCTCCATGGCCGCACGCCCGCGGGCTAGTGCTTCCCGGAGCACGGCGTCGTGGCTCGCTTCCATGAACAGGACCAGCCGTGCGGCGGTGACGGTGCGATTGGCGACTGTCGTGTAGTCGACCAGACCGCACAGCGCGTCGACGAGGTCTCCCGCCGACATCGGTGACAGCGCACCGACTTCGGACATCTCGCGTTCCACGATCGCGTCGACGACACCGGCGAGCAGCGCCGCCCGGGTGCGGAAGTAGTTGGACGTCGACCCTTTCGGGAGGCCGGCGCGTTCGTCGACCCTGGCGTGGGTGAGCGATCGCAGACCCTCGGTTCCGACCAGGTCGATCGCTGCGTCGAGCGCGCTCGTTCTCGTAGACGTCACAGGGACACTATAAACATAGTGACATGGCACTATGATCGTAGTACCGTCAGGTCATGAGACACGAGGCCCGCGACAACGACACGGTTTCCGGCCCGAACGGCGAGCCGGACAACACCTTTCCCGCACCGGACGGAGTTCGGCACCGCTTTGTCGACCTCCCCGGTCTGCGTATGCACGTGGCCGAGGCCGGTCACGGCGAACCGGTGGTGTTGCTCCACGGCTTCCCTCAGCACTGGTGGGAGTGGCGTGGGGTCGTCCCGGGGTTGGCCGCTCGGTATCGGGTGATCTGCCCGGACCTGCGGGGTGCCGGCTGGACCGATGTCCCGCCCACCGGGTACACCCGCGACCAGCTGCTCGCCGACGTGGTGGCGCTGCTGGACGCCCTCGAACTGGATCGGGTCTGCCTGGTCGCGCACGACTGGGGCGCGTTGCTCGGATACGAGTTGTGCCTGAGCGCACCCGACCGCGTCCGGAAGTATGTGAGCGTCGCCGTCCCCCACCCGTACGTCCGGTTCGACCCACGGTTCCTGTTGGCGATCGCGCGGCACGGGTGGTTCGAACCGGTGATCGCCGCACCGGTCCTCGGCCCACGACTGCTGGGCCGGGGACGTCAACGGTTGGCGCACCACCTGCTGCGGGGCTTTACCACCGACCGGAACACGTGGTCGGACGAGGACGTCGAACTCTTCGTCGGCCGGCTGCGTGAACCGGCCCGCGCCGACGCCGCGTCCGCCCTGTACCGCCGCTTCATCATGCCCGAGGCCGCGCGGATCATGACCGGGGCGTACGGGCACAGTCGGCTTCGCACGCCCACTCGGGTGCTCGTCGGCGCGGAAGACCCCATCGTGCGCCCGGAGTTCCTCGGCGGATTCGAGGAGCACACCGACGATTTCGGTATCGAGTTCGTGGACGGCGCCTCGCACTTCGTCGTCGACGAAAGGCCGGACGCGGTGCTCGAACACGTGCTCGACTTCTTCGCCTCGTCCTGACTGTCGTGTCCCCGCGGGCTCTACGAGGCGGCGACGGGCACCTGACGCGTCGGCACGACGCTCCCAGAGCGGTCGACTTCCCCTAGGGAGAATCCCACGCCGCGCACCGTGTGGACGACATACGGCGAACCGACGGCCACCAGCTTCCGCCGGAGGGAGCAGATGTACGCGTTGAGGACGTTCGTCTTCGACTCCACGGTCACACCCCACACCATGAGCATCAGGTCGCGACGAGTGACGACTCTGTCGACGTTCTGGGCGAGCACGGTGAAGAGGACGAACTCTGTCCTGGTCAGCGTGGTGCGCAGCCCGTCGTGGTCGGGTTCGTGAGGCTCCTCGCAGAGGCAGAGGTCCTGCGCGTCGGAAGGTGCGCTCGCAGGGACGTCGGGCTTCACGCGCCGGAGGATCGCGCGGAGTCGTGCGACGAGTTCGTCGGCACCGACCGGCATCTCCATCACGTCGTCGGCGCCGGCCTCGAGGAGGTCGCTGCGACGGTTCCCGGACCGGAAGGTGCCGATCACGACGACGGCGAGCGCGAACCGCATTGCCTTCAACGCTCGCACGGTGCTGAGGGCGTCGAGGTGTGGTGATCGCGCGTCGACGATGACGACGTCGGGTGGTTCGATGCGGGACCGCACCGGTTCCGCGTAGGTTCTCGTGACGAAGAAACCCGCATTCCGCAGGCGATCGACGACGGATATGTCCACGTCGGCGTCGATGAGCAGCACACGGGGACGGGCGACGGCCGGGCTCGACACAGAGTTCATGCGGGTTCCTCCTGTTTTCGAGCCTCGCGATGGGTGTGCCGGGTAGATCAACAGGCGGCGAAGATCAAGTTCCCACGCCGCAGTTGATGACGATATCGACCGGAACTCCCCTATCGTTACCGTGGAGACCGCTGCATCACCCGATCGGGAGGTCGCTGTATGTCCCAGCTCCAGTACGTCACACTGCACGGGGACGAAGTCGCATACCGGATGAGCGGTGAGGGCGAGACGCTGCTGCTGGTCCACGGGATGGCGGGGAGTTCCGCGACCTGGCGTGCTGTTCTCCCCCAGTTGGAACAGCGGTATCGGGTTCTGGCGCCGGATCTGCCCGGACACGGAGCCTCGGCCAAACCGCGGGGCGACTACTCGCTGGGCGCGTTCGCCGCGTGGCTTCGCGACCTCCTGCACGAACTGGACATCGAACAGGTGACCGTGGTCGGGCAATCCCTCGGCGGCGGGGTGGCGATGCAGTTCAGCTATCAGCATCCCGAACTGTGCGACCGCCTGGTCCTCATCGGCAGCGGCGGACTGGGACCGGATGTGAACTGGACGCTGCGGCTGCTGGCCGCGCCGGGGTCGGAGTTTCTCCTGCCGTTGATGGCGCCCCCCGCGATTCGCGACGCCGGCAACAAGGTCCGCAGCTGGTTGGCGGCGGTGGGCATCCAATCGGTGCGCGGCGACGAGATGTGGCACGCCTATTCGTCCCTGTCCGATCCGGAGACGCGTCAGGCGTTCCTGCGGACATTGCGCGCCGTGGTCGACCACCGGGGGCAGGCTGTGAGCGCACTGAACCGCCTGTACCTGAACGCCGGTCTTCCCACGCAGCTGATCTGGGGTGACTCGGACGGCATCATCCCGGTGGCGCACGGGTATGCGGCGCACGAGGCGATGCCCGGGAGCCGGCTCGCCGTCCTGAGCGGTGTCGGACACTACCCGCACCTGGAGGATCCCGCCGCGGTCGTGGACATCATCGACGACTTCGTCTCGACGACGCCGGCGCGCAGCTGAGCGGGCCACGGGACGCTAGTGCGACGCGGATCGCGCGGCTTCGGCCCTCACGCGGCGTCCGGTCACGAGGATGTAGACGCTGATCACCGCCACCCAGGCCGGGAACGCCAACGTCGTCCAGATGCTGAAGCTGACGACCACCAGCAGGGCCAGGGCGATCAGGTAGGTCAGCACGACGAGCCAGCGCGGCATCAGTCCGGTCCGGAGCCAGATCGTACCCAGCGAGATCATGAACACCGCGGCCATGCGCAGCGCGTACACGTGGTTGATCTGCAGCATGATCTCGCGGCCGAAGTAGACGATCTCGTCCGCGGAACTGCCGGAGTGACGGGCGATCGCGAGGACGCCGCCCGCCGTCCCCATCGAGACGAATCCCATCGCGAGGAACAGCAGTCCACTGCCCAGGAACACCGTCGCGAAGAAGCGGTCCTCGAGGTCGCCGAGACGGTCGCGGATCACGCCGATGAACCAGAGGAAGGCGATGCCCGCGAAGGGGGCGAGCACGAGCGCCGTCTTGATCCGTGTCTCCCCGCTTCCCACCCAGGGTGTTTCGTCGAACGGGTCGGCCGGCAGCGCGGTGTGTATCAGGACGAGGCTGGTGGAGAAGAGTGCGGCGAAGACGATTCCCGCGACGGCCGCCGAGCGCGGCGTCCTCAGCCGGCGGAGCTGCTTCTCACCCTGCATGTCGGCCATGAGGTAATCCTCGCTCGAGGCCGGAGCCGGAATCAGTGGTTCGCGTCAACTGGTCCGGCCCGGCGAGGAAACCGACCGAGGCGTCTGCTACGCCCGATTCGAGCGCACGAACTGGCCTTTTCCCGGGGGCGCGTGCGCGTCGGATGCGTCGGCCTCCCGCTGGGCGGAACGCCGCATGGCGTGCCGGATGCCCGAGAACTGTGATGTCAATTACACATTCACGAGACCTCGACCACCGAATGTGACCACCCACCCCTACCGCCCGGCTCGGGCCTGCCGCAGTGCCGCGGCGAGGCCGGGAGTTCCCGTGCAGGTACTCGAAAGGACCTCGATGATGGTCACCCATGCGCCCAGCGGCGGATCGGCTCACTCGCGACAGCAGGACAGCACTGCCGAGCGATGGACGCCGCGCCTGATCTTCTCGCTCGCCTCGATCGTGTTGCTCCTGGAGATGCTCGCGGTCAGCTACATGATGATCTCGATCGCGTTGCCGCAGATCGTCACCCACTACCAGACGACCCAGGGTGCGTGGCTGCTCACGTCGTTCCTGCTGGTGGGGGCGATCACCTGTCCGCTGATCGGCAAGCTCGCCGACACGCACGGCAAACGCAGGCTTCTGCTGATCGCCGTCGGCCTGTCGGCGCTGGGTTCGCTGATCTCCGCGGTCGCGCCGACGTACGCGGTGCTGATTGCGGGCCGCTCCCTGACGGGTCTGCTCGTGCCCTGCCTGTTCCTGAGCTATTCGCTCATCCGGGATGTCTTCCCCACCCGGACGGTGGCGTTGGCGGTCAGTATCGCCACGAGCGGCATGGGACTCATCGCGATTCCTGCGCCGTTCTTCACCGGCTGGTTGATCGACAACTTCGGGTTCCGCAGCATCTTCTGGTTCTTCCTGGCCGGCCTGGTGATCCTCAGCGTGCTGATCCGGGCGACGACCGCCGAATCGTCGGTGCGTCTGCGGTCGCGGATCGACCTGATCGGCGCGGCGCTCCTGGGCGCCGGTCTCGCGGGCATCCTCGTCGGGGTGAGCTTCGGACCGTCGTGGGGCTGGAAGTCCGGGTCCACGATCGGTTTCATCGCCGGCGGTGTCGCTCTGCTGGTGGCGTGGGTCGTGTCTGCCCGCCTGCTCGCGGACCCGTTGATCGACATCCGGTTCTTCGGCAAGCGGCCCGTGTTCCTGACGGCGCTCGGCGCGGGATTCTGCTACGGCACGTCCTCGGTGTTCACGATCATGCTCCCGATGATGTGCATGACCCCGGCGATCCTGGGGCTCGGCTACGGATTCGGGATCAGCGCAGAAGGATTCGCGATCTTCCAGGCGCCGTTGGGCGGCGCGGTGGTGATCGGCGGACTGATCGTCGGAACCTTGGTGCCCCGTAATGTCCGCCCGCGGATCCTGATGATCGTGGGCATGCTCGTGATGGCCGCGGCCTGCCTGCTCACGGCGACGATCCACGACGACAAGGCCCTCCTCATCGGGTTCGCCGCCCTCCTCGGCGTGGGAATGGGCATGGGTTACGCCTCGATCCCGAACCTGCTCATCGCCGCGGTGCCGCCGCAGTTGCAGGCGACGACGGCGAGCATGGTGGCGGTGTTCCAGAGCATCCTGCCCGCCATCCTGCCGGTGATCGCCTTCTCCGTGCTGAACTCGCACATCGCGACCGTCATGCAGGGTGCGGTGTTCTACACCGATACCGGTATCACGATCGCGTTCGTCATCGGCGCGATCTCGGCGCTGCTCGGTGCGATCGTGGCCTTCGCGCTGCCCCGGCGGATCTCCCGGCTGAGCGCACCCGGCGCGGCGACCACGGCCGACGAGGACGCGGCGGTCGTCCTCGCCCACTAGCCACCCGACACCGTCGTCGCCGCGGCTCCCCCGAGGGTCGCGGCGGCAACGTGTCCTCAGCGTTTACACAGCGCGCGTGTGCCACGATCGACGACCACCCGTCCCTGGGCTCGATCATTCGTGAGGAGGCACCGATGCGGGTGCGGTTACCCGATGTGTACGCGGCGCAACACGATTCCCGGAAGGTGCGAGCGGCCACGTGAGCGCACCGCAGGGCTCCCGGCGGGTGCTCCCGTTGACGGACGCGCAGCACGCCATCTGGTTCGCGCAGCAGCTCACACCCCGGATTCCCTACGTGATCGCCCAGTACGTGGACCTGGAGGGACCCGTCCGCCTGAACCTGGTGACGGAGTCCTGTGCACGCGCTGTCCGTGAACTGGGATCGTTCACTCTGACCGATGTGGACGGGCGCCCTCACCAGGTCGTCGGTGGCGGCACGTCGCAGCGGGTGCCGGTGGTCGATTTCCGGCACGAACGCGCCCCGGTCGACGCGGCGGAGCGGTGGATGCAGCGGGACTGCGACTCCCCCATCGACATGTACGGGCCGGCTCTGGTCGTGTCGACGATTCTCCGAGTCGCCGACGACCGGCTCTTCTGGTACTCCCGTGCCCATCACATTGCGATGGACGGGTACGCGGCGATGATGCTGATGCGCCGCACGGCCGAACTGTACGTGGCGGGGATCGGCGACGAACTGCCCCCGCAGCGTACCGCCGTCGATCCGGAGCGAATCGTGCGGGAGGAGGCAGATTATCGATCCTCGCCACGCTTCGAATGCGACCGAGCGTACTGGCGACGCCAGGTACGCGATCTGCCGCCGGCGGACCGGCTCCCATCCCACGAGGTGAACGGCCCGGCGCTGGTGGCCCGTGGGCGCGCCGACGGCACCGGCGACGTCCTGCGTCCGAGCAGGCGCGGGAGCGGTGACAACCCGACCGTGGTGGTGGTTGCGGCGTTCGCCGCATACCTCGCCCGCATGACCGGCGCCGACGACGTGGTCCTGTCACTTCCGGTGTCCGCGAGGACGACCGCGCGGCTGCGCGCCTCCGGCGGTTCCGTGTCGAACGTGCTCCCCCTGCTCCTGCACGGTGTCGGCACCGGCACCGTGCGTGGGGTCGTGCGGACGACCCGAAAGTCCTTGACGGAGGCGCTGCGCCATCAGCGGTACCGCCGCGAGGACATCGGCAAGGACATCGCCTCCGCCGGAACGGGACTCACCCACTTCGGCCCGGTCCTCAACCTGATGCTGTTCAGGCAGGAGATCACGCTCGGTCCGGTGTCCGGACGGGTGCAGGTGCTGACGACGGGACCCACGGCGGATCTGTCGCTCAACATCTATCCGGGGGAACCCGGCTCGGCTCCGCGGATCGACATGGAGGCGAATCGGGCCCGGTTCGACGAGGACGAGGTGGCAGGGCATCATCGTCGCTTCCTGACGTTCCTCGACCGGTTCCACGCTGCGACGGACACCGACCGGCCGGTCGCCGAACTCGACATGTTCCACGACTCCGAACGGGAATCGTTCGCCCCGGCGTGCGGATCACCCGATTCCGAACCCGTGACGCTGGATCGGATTCTGGCGGACAGCGTCGCCGCCCACCCCGATGCCGTCGCGGTCCGGGACCGCGGCCGGATGGTGTCCTACCGAGAGCTCGGCGCCGCCGCCGACCGGTGGGCGCGTGCGCTCGCCGGTCACGGGCTCGGACCCGAGAGTCCGGTGGCGGTGTCGATTCCGCGGTCGTACGAGTCGGTTCTCGCGTTGTGGGCGGTAGCCAGGGCCGGCGCCGCCTACGTTCCGATCGATCCGACCCACCCCGCCGAGCGGATCGCCTATACCCTCGGCGACTCCGGTGCGACGGTGGGGCTCACAGTGCGCTCGGAACGCGATCGCCTCCCGGGCACCCTCCGGTGGCTGACGGTCGACGAGAGCCCGCCGTCCGCGACCGCGGAACTCCCCGGCTCCCCGCGCGTCGAACACCCCGCCTACGTGATCTACACCTCCGGTTCCACCGGGGTCCCGAAAGGGGTCGTCGTCACGCACGACGGTCTCGCCAACCTCGTTCGAGAGATCCGGGACAAGTACGCGGTCACTCCGGACGCGCGCGTCCTGCATTTTGCGTCGCCCAGTTTCGACACCGCGTTGGTCGAGGTTCTGGCCGCCTGCATCGGCGGCGCGACCCTGGAGATCGCCCCACCCGACGTGTACGGCGGGGAGGAGCTGCGGGAGCTGGTGCGCACCGAGCGGATCACACACCTGCTGTCGACGCCGTCCGCGTTGGCGACGGTGAAACCGGACGGCCTCGACGCGCTGGAACTGGTCCTCGTCGGGGGCGAGGTGTGCCCGCAGGACCTGGTGCATCGGTGGGCGGCAGGCCGGGTGATGCGAAATGCTTACGGGCCCACCGAAACCACGTGCAGTGTCACCCTCACCGACCCCCTCGACCCGGATCGGCGGGTGACGATCGGTTCCCCGATGCGCGGTGTGCGGGCGGCGGTCCTCGATCGCCGGCTGCGTCCCCTCCCACCGGGCGCCGCCGGTGAGTTGTACCTCGCGACGGCGGCTCTCGCCCGCGGATACCATCGGCGACCGGCGCTGACCGGCACCCGCTTCGTCGCGGACCCGCTCGGTAAGCCGGGCTCGCGCATGTTCCGCACCGGCGACCTGGTCCGCTGGACCAACTCCGGCACCCTCGAATTCCTCGACCGCACCGACGATCAGGTGAAGATCCGCGGATTCCGCATCGAGCTCGGCGAGATCGACGCCGGACTGCGGAGGAACCCGGACATCGTCTTCGCCACCACGATCGTGCACCGGAATGCGGTGGGCGACCCGGCGCTGGTTTCCTACGTGATGGTGCGGGGCGCGTCGCAGACGACACCCGACTCGGCGAGACGCGACCTCGCCCGCTTCCTGCCCGATTACCTGGTCCCGAAGTCGATCGTGCTCCTGGACGCGGTTCCCCTCACACCGACGAAGAAGCTGGACCGGGACGCGCTCCCACGCCCAGACTTCGGGACCACGTCCGCTCCTCGGCGCGAACCGGAGACCGAGACCGAGCGCGTGGTGGCCGACGTGTTCGGCCGACTGCTCGGTGTTCCCACCGTCGCCGCCGGTGATTCGTTCTTCGACCTCGGCGGTGACTCGTTGTCGGCCACGAGGGTGGTCGCGCGGCTGAACGCGGAACTCGGGACGAGGCTCGGCGTGCGTGAACTCTTCGAGACCCCGACGGTGTCGGGGCTGGCGGAGGTGATCGACGGCGACGAATCCGGCAGCGGCGACGCCCGCCCGCCGGGTCTCGCCGATACCGCGGTGCCCGCGCGGATACCGTTGTCGCCGGCGCAGCAGTTCATCGACCGCACCGCCACCACGCCGGCGCTCTACAACATTCCGTTCACTGTGAGGGTGTCCGGGACGATGGATGTCGGCGCGCTGCGCGCCGCGGTCGCGGACGTCCTCGCGCGGCACGGTTCGTTGCGCACCACCTTCCCGGATTCGGCCGCGGGACCGCATCAGCACCTGCTGTCCGTCGACGATGCCCTGCCCGATCTGGTTCCGACCGCCGCCGGACCCGAAGAGGTCCGCGCACAGGTGGACCGGATGCTGGCGGCGCCCTTCGACGTGCGGTCGGAAGCGCCACTGCGCGCCGAGCTTTTCGCTCTGGGCGCACGCGAACACCTCCTGGCGTGCGTCCTCCACCACATCGCCGCGGACGGGTGGTCGCTGGCGCTGGTGGCGCGCGATCTGGCCTCCGCCTATGTCAGCCGGTCCGTGGGCGCCGCCCCGGACTGGGAGCCGAACCGGGTGACGTACCCGCAGTACAGCATGTGGCGCCGCGAACTCCTCGGCGCCGAGGACGATCCGGGAAGCCTCGCGTCGCGGCAACTCGCGTTCTGGGCGGCGGAACTGTCGGGACTCCCCGATGCGGTCGGGCTGCCCCTCGACCGCACCCGGCCGGGGGCCTGGACGTACGGGGCCGGACGGGAAGCCTTCCTGATCGACGCATCCGCACATCGCGCACTGTCGGCGCTCGCACACCGAAACCGGGCCACGGTGTTCACCGCACTGAGGTCTGCGGTCTCGATGCTGATTGCTCACCTGAGCGGGCACTCCGACATCGCCGTCGGAACACCGGTCGCCGGCCGGAGCGACCCGGAACTGGATGATGTCGTGGGGATGTTCGTCAACACTGTCGTCCTGCGGACCCGGGTCGACTCCGGGGACACCCTGGAGGGGGTGGTTGGACGGTCCCGCGACGTCGAGTTGCGTGCGTTCGCACACGCGGACGTGCAGTTCGAGCGGTTGGTTGCGGTAATCGACCCGCCGCGGTCTTCGTCGTTGCACCCTTTTTTCCAGGTCGCGCTGTCGTTGAACAACTTTGCCCCCGCTTCGCTGGAAGTCGGCGGGCTGCGCTTCGACGTCACACCGCGGCCGCTCGACATCGCGAAATGCGATCTCCACTTCCATTTCACCGAACGTCACGATGCCGGCGGGCGCCCGGCCGGCATCGACGCCGAACTGGTGTACGCTACCGATCTCTTCGACGGGACCACCGCGGCGTCGTTCGCCGGGGCCCTACTGGCGATCGTCGGAGGCGATCACGGTGCGTGAGCAACACTGACACGTATGCACCGGAATCTACTCGACCCGAGGTCGTGGAACGTGCGCGCCCGGTCGTCGGCGGCCGCGGCCCTGGTGGTCACGATCTGCCTCGCCCTGGCGGGTGGGGCGCTGCTCCTCGTGCTGTACCGCACACTGGAGAACTCGGCACGGGACACCGCGGAGGCCCGGGCCCGGCAGATCGGCGAGCAACTCCGCACCGCGACACCCGGCGCCCTCGACACTTCCTTGTTCGCCACCGACGGCCAGATCGGCGCCATCCAGGTCATCGACACCGCGGGCACCGTCGTCGCGGCCTCGCCCGGTGCCGAAGATCTGCCGATCGCGTTCGAGCCGGTCCCGCCGGGCGGGTCGCAGTATCTGGGCAACATCGACCTGGGCGAGGAGCGCGACTACTGGATCGACGAACAGGGCGTGCAATCGCCGTCCGGTCCCGTGACCGTCGTCGTCGGCGCGGACCGCGAACCCATCGAGGGCATCCTCGCGACGGTGGCACTCCTGCTCGCCGCAGGGGGACCCGTCGTCGCGCTGGTGGCGGTGGCCAGCTATCGACTCGTCGGCGCGGCGCTTCTGCCGGTCGAGCGGATCCGGGCGCGGGTGGCCGCCATCTCCACCGAACGGCTCGACGACCGCGTTCCGGTGCCGGACACCCGGGACGAGATCGCCCGGCTCGCCGAGACGATGAACAGCATGCTCGGGCGTCTCGAGTCCGGTCACCGCGCACAGCAACGATTCGTCTCCGACGCGTCGCACGAACTACGCAGCCCGCTCGCCACCATCACGGCCGCGCTGGAGTTGGCGCACACCAGACCCGAACTGCTCGACACCGCACTCGTCGACGAGTCACTGCTGCCCGAGGCCCGGCGGATGAATCATCTGCTCGCTGACCTGCTGCTCCTCGCCCGGGCGGACGAGGACGGACTCACCCACGCGACGGTGGACGTGGACGTGGACGATCTGATGTACGCCGAGAGTGCCCGACTGCGGGACCTGTCGCCGGAGCTGGTGGTGCGGACCGCGATCGCGCCGGTCCGCGTGATCGGCGATCCACAGCAACTGGCGCGGATGGTCCGCAACCTCATCGACAACGCACGGCGTCACGCGCGGTACGAGGTCCAGCTGAACTGTCGATCGGCGAGCGGCTTCGCAGTTCTCGAGGTCACCGACGACGGTCCGGGGATCGTCCCGTCGGACCGGCAACGGATCTTCGAGCGGTTCCTTCGCCTCGACACACCGCGCACCCGGCATTCGGGTGGCGCCGGACTGGGCCTGGCCATCGTCTCCGAGATCGTGACTACCCACGGAGGCACGGTAGAGGTCACCGAAAGCGATTCGGGCGGAGCGCGGTTCGTGATCACCTTACCTGTCGACGCCACCGTTCAGTCGTCACCGGACCTCAGTCGATAGCCGACGCCGCGGACGGTGTCGATGCTGTTCACACCGAACGGGGCATCGACCTTGCGACGCAGATAGCCGATATACACCTCGACGATGTTGTCGTCGCCCTCGTAGTGGGTGTCCCACACCGACTGCAGGATCTCCTGTTTGGTGACCACCGACCCGGCGTTCCGCATCAGGAACTCCAGGACGCTGTATTCGCGGGGCGTCAGCGCGAGTGCGGTGCCGTCCCGGGTGACGCGGTGCCGGGCGGGGTCCAGTTCGAGGCCGCCCGTCGTGAGGACGGGAGGCCTCGGTGGTGCGCCGCGCCGGATGAGTGCCCTCAGCCGCGCCACCAGCACCACGAACGAGAACGGTTTGACCAGATAGTCGTCGGCACCGAGGTCGAATGCGTCGGCCAGGTCGTATTCACCGTCCTTCGCCGACAACATCAGCACCGGAGTCCACACCGCACGGCGCCGCAGGTCCCGCACGATGTCGTACCCGTGCTTGCCGGGCAACATGATGTCGAGGACGACCACGTCGAAGGCACAGGCGAGCGCCGCGTCGAAACCGGACAGCCCGTCGTGTTCGACATCGACGACGAACCCTTCTGCCGTCAGTCCATGGCGCACCGTCTCGGCGAGACGTGTTTCGTCCTCGACCAGAAGAACTCGCACTCGCGTCTCCTCACTCTGCAGCGCGACCCTCAGTACAACAGACCGGCGCACGGTGGGCGACGCGCTCTCAGCGTTCCCACAGCACGCCGTGTCGACACTGGCCGCATGCGCAACACCTCCACCGTTCCCGTCGGGCTTCGCGTGTCCGCTCTGACGCTGACGCTCGCCCTGCTCTGCGGTCAGGCACATGGCCGCGGCCCGCTGACCAATGCCGACGTGCCCGTGACAACGTGGTTCGTCGCGCACCGTTCGGCGGCGTTCGACCGTGCGGCGCTGTTCGTCACCGATCTGGGCAGCCCCGCGGTCACCGTGCTGCTCGCCGGCCTGTGCGGGGTCGCGCTCGCGTGGCACCGGAGATCCGTCCTTCCTGGTGTTCTCGTCGTGGGAACGGTCGCGGCCGCCACCACGGCGAGCACTGCCTTGAAGCTCGTCGTCGAACGCAGTCGGCCCGCGCTCGACCTGCAGGAGATCCTGGAGTCGGACTATTCGTTTCCGTCCGGGCATGTCACGGGCACAGCCGCCCTGCTCGGCATCACGGCCGCGATCCTGCTCGGTCGCCGACGCCGGACCGTTCGGGTATGCGGCGCGGTCCTGGTCGCGTGCGGGGTGGCGATCGTGGCCGTGACCCGCCTCTACCTCGGTGTCCACTGGCTCACCGACGTCATCGCCGGTGCGGTCCTTGCGGCCGTTTTCGTGACGGTCGGGATCGCTGTGCACGAACACGGTTCGTCTCGGATCGGCGCCCGCACTCCGTCGAAACCACTCCCGGCCGTCGAGCGAGTGGGAGGCTGAGAAGAGGAGACCGCTCTCCGGCTCGACTCGGACGACAGGAGACCACCATGCAACTACCCACGCTCGGCGACCTACCCGGCCGGATTGCGACCGGGGGGTTCATCCTCCACTCGGGGATGCAGAAGAGGTCGGCGGACGAGCAGACCGCCGGGGCCGTTCACGGCATGGCGGCGGGGGCCTTCCCGTTCCTGAATGCGATTCCGCCGGAACGATTCATCAAGTTGCTGTCGGCCGCCGAGATCGGTACCGGCGCAGCGCTGCTCACGCCGATCGTGCCGACCCCACTGGCGGGCGCGGCGCTCACCGCGTTCTCCGGAGGACTCGTGGCGATGTACGCCCGGACACCCGCTCTGCGCAATCCCGGCAGCATCTGGCCCAACGAGAACGGCATCGCCGTCGCGAAGGACGTGTGGATGCTAGGGATGGGGCTCGGCTTCGTGCTCGGCGGGTGGTCGCGGTCGCGCCGCTGCTGACGTCGCTCGTGGGCGCTCTCACCTTTCGGGCACCACGCAGAACTCGCTGTCGGAGAAGCCCGACGGCCGGACACCGAGTGCCTGATTGAGACGGCCGCGGTGGTTCTCCCAGGCGATCGCCGCGGCAAGTTCGGTCAGCTGCGCCGCCGAGAACACGCCGAGAAGCGAACGCCGCAGTTCCTCGCCGACGTGGGCGGGCGTCCGGGTCATGGCCTCGGCCAACTCCAGAACCATCTTCTCGGTGGCATCGAATTCGCTGCTCTCCCGGAACTTCGGAAGGGCGCGCAGCTGAGCGTCGCTCATTCCGAGCTCGCGGCAGAACGCCGATCCGATGTCGAGGCAGTACTCGCAGTGGGTCAACGCGGCCGCTTTGATCTCACCCAGAGCCTTGAGCCGGGGATCGACCCGGGCGCTCGCCGCCAGCGCGACCTCGTGGAACCCCACGGCGGCAAGGAGCTGGGGTCGACGACGCAACCAGCGGAACAAGTCCGCCCGGTTGCGGCGAGCGGTGGGAAACACACGACGTAACGAGTCCATCTGACCGATGACGCTCATGTTGTCGGTTTACACCCGCGGCCGGATCGGGACAACCCTGGAGGCCGTTCGGCAATCGTGGTATGTCGTCGACGGGAGTGTTCTACGTTCGAAGTGGAGGCCGACCGCGCCGCACCCGAGGAGCCCACGATGAAGGCAGTCATCTGTTCGGAGACTCGCCTGGAGGTCGGTGAAATCCCGACGCCGGTCCCCGCCGCGGGCCAGGTGCTGATCGACGTTTCGCGGTGCGGGATCTGCGGCTCGGACCTGCACGCCCGGCTGCACGCCGACGACATGGCGGACCTCGCGGCGGAGACCGGCTACAGCGACTTCATGCGAACCCACCAACGGGTCGTGCTGGGACACGAGTTCAGCGGCAGCGTTGTCGAATACGGCCCTGGCTGCCGGAAACGGTGGCCGGTGGGGACCGCGGTAGTCGCGTTGCCGATCGTGCGCACTGGATCGGACATTCACTTGACCGGACTGTCGGCCTCGGCGCCGGGCGGCTACGCAGAACAGGTGCTGGTTCAGGAGTCCATGACCATGCCGGTGCCCAACGGTCTTACTGCGGAGAACGCGGCATTGACCGAACCGATGGCGGTGGCGTGGCACGCGGTGCGGAAAGGGGACGTCGGCAAGGGCCGGACCGCGATTGTCATCGGATGCGGCCCGATCGGTCTCGCGGTGATCAGCATGCTGAAGGCATCCGGCGTGCGCAATGTGGTGGCCAGCGACTTCTCCGCCCGTCGGCGCGGACTCGCCCGGCAGTGCGGTGCCGACGTCGTGGTCGACCCGGCGACGACATCGCCGTGGACCTCCTACCCTCGACGTAAGGAGATGACGTCGATCACCGACATGCTCGGTCTCGGACTCGGCGCCATGGAGAAGCTGCGTCGTGTTCCCAAGCTGCCGTGGTGGCACGCCTTCGCCCTCGCCGACGCACTCGGCGCGACACCGTCCGGACCGGTCATCTTCGAATGCGTCGGTGTGCCCGGGGTGATCGACCAGATACTCGCCGGTGCCCCGTTGCTGTCCCGCGTCGTCGTGGTCGGGGTGTGCATGGGAACCGACACCTTCAGGCCGGCGTTGGGGATCAACAAGGAAATCGACCTGCGTTTCGCGATCGCCTACGACCCGCGCGAATTCCGCGACACGCTGCACATGCTCGCCGACGGAAAAGTCGATCCGACACCGTTGATCACCGGAACCGTCGGTTTGGCCGGCGTCGCATCCGCTTTCGATGCGCTCGGCAATCCGGAGGGACACGCGAAGATCCTCATCGACCCGGCGGCTGCGGCCGATTCACTGTGATTCGTACACGCGACACGCCTCTCGTCGCGCGCAGCCGGCTCGTGTGGGTCGCCGCGGCGCTTCTGCTCGCGCTGATCTATGCGGCGTCGCTCACCGTCTACGGGCTGAGCAGCCGGGAGACCGGGGACGACGGACCGTACGCTGCCGGCCACGACGAGGTGATGGTGCTGGTGACGGCGAAGTCCCTGCAGCCGGCGACGGACCGGTTGCAGGCGGAGGTGACGATCGCCCTCGGTGCGGATTACCTTCACGCCAACGGCGACACGCTGAACCGGAACATCACACTCCTGCTCCTCCCCACCACCAGCCACGAGGAGATCGTGTTCCGGGAGGGCGCCACCCCCACCACGTTCGACACTGAATTCATCACGGACGGGAACGCGGCCGTGTGGCCGTTCGACCGGTTCCAGGTGAACCCGATGGTGGTCGAGGCGTACGAGGGTCTCGGCGCCGCCCGCGAACTGGTACCGACGGGCCTGCTGCTCGACGGCCGGGTCGACGGATGGAAGGCGCGCGCCGAACCGGTGGAGGTCGACACGGATGTTTCCCGGAACGGCACCGGCGCCGAGGTGACGTTCGCGCGCACCGGCGGAAACCTCATCTACGCCGGGATCCTGCTCCTGATGATGACGACGCTCGCCGTGCTGGCCGCGTTTGTCGCACTGCAGACATTCCGGCGCAAGCGGGCCGTCAACACGGACATGCTCGGGTGGATGGCCGCAATGCTGTTCGCCGTCGTGCCGTTGCGCGGCATACTCCCGGGCAGCCCACCGATCGGGTCGTGGGTCGACATCGCCCTCACCGTGTGGGTGGTCTCCACCCTTGTCGCGTCATTGGCCCTCTTCGTGTTCTGCTGGTGGCGCGACAGCGGCGAGCCCGCCAGTGGCCGCACGGACTTATAGTCGAGGGCATGGAGCGCCGGACCGACAGAGTGATGCCGCCGTGGTACCTCGGCTCCGTCAACAAGGTGATCGTCGGCCTGCACCGGTTGGGCGTTCCGATGCCGATGCCGGCGCTCACCGTCCCCGGCCGGAAGTCGGGCGTGCTGCGGTCGACTCCCGTCACACCGTACGAGGTGGACGGCCGACGGTACGTCGTCGCGGGTTACGCCGAATCGGATTGGGCGAAGAACGCCCGGGCGGCGGGGCGCGGCGAGTTGATCCGCGGCCGGCATCGCGAGCGCGTCCGGTTGGTTGCGCTGCCGGTCGAGGAGCGGGGCCGGATCCTCCGTGAGTTCCCGGTGCGGGTGCCACACGGCGTCACCATGTTCCTCAAGGCCGGGACGGTCGCGAACTCCTCGCCGGAGGCGTTCGCTGCCGCCGCGGACCGGTGCGCGGTGTTCCGTATCGAGCCGCTCGACTGACGGCGTCACCGAACCTCGAGGACGCCCACCATGTTCGGGTGATACGTGCAATGGAAGGCGAAGGTCCCCGGCTGGCCGGGGGCGGTGAACGTGGCGGTCTCGCCCGGTTGGATCTCCACGTCGAACAGGTCGCCGGTGTCTGCGGTCACGGTGTGTTCGGCGGTGTCGTTGTTGCGGACGGTGACCTGTTCTCCCGGTGCGAACGTGCCGGGAAGGGTGTATTTGAAGTCGGTGATCACGATCTCCCGGTCACCCGGCTGCGCGGCGCCCGCCGGCATGGACATCGGCATGGACATCGACGGCATGCCCGACATGGAGTGGTCGCCGCCGTGAGTCGATTCGGACGAACCCGACGAGTCTCCGCTGTCGCTGCCACACGCGGTCAGCGCGAGGGCCGCCAACAGAATCGGCAGTACAAGTGTCAGAACGCGTTTCATGGTTCTCGCCTCCGGGGTGCCGGTGGGAACGGGTGCCCGACGCACCGTTCCTCGCCGGAGTAGTACCCGTTTTCGCGGGCGGCACCCCTCGGCGAGAACTCCCGTGTGGCGTCAGTCGCCGTTCAACGCCTCCTGTGCCTCCAGATTCGCCACCGGGGTGCGAAGCAAGGCGACGGCGTCCGCGTAGAGCGAGGACTTGATCTCACCGAGTGTGCGTCCGCGTGTCGCGACGAGCCTCTGGGCGTGGTCGACCGCCGTCACGAGCACCTGCTGCTCGGGTACGACCTCGTCGACGAACCCCAGTTCCTTCGCCGCGACCCCCCCGTACCGATGGCCGGTGACCAGGGCTGTGTGCACCGCCCGCGCGGGCAGGCGGGCCGCGAGCAGCGCGATGCTGCCGGGCGCGTAGCTCGCCCCGATGGTGATCCCCGGCAGGCAGAAGTAGCCGCGGTCCTCCCGCATCACCTGGTGATCGTGGGCCGCGGCGAGGATGGCGCCGCCGCCGAAGGTGTGCCCCGTCAGCGCCGCCACGGTGGGCAGGGGGAACGTGAGGATCCGCGCGAACAGGGCCTGCACACGGTCGATGTAGGAGTTCAGCTTGTCGGTGTTGGCGAGTACCCATGCGGTGTCGAGGCCGGTGGAGTAGAACTTTCCGGTTGCCGTCGTCACCAGCGCGGCGGGGCCGTCGTGCCGCTCGACCTGATCGAGGAGTTCGTCCACCTTCTCGATCCAGTCCGGATGGAAGGCGTTCTCGCTGTCGCGTTCCCCCTCCTCACCGAAGTACAGGACGAACACATCTCCCGAGCGCTCCAAGTAAGGCATGCGGCGAGGCTACCCGCAGACGACGACGGCACGCCCCTCGAGCGCACACCCCCGGTGAGTGAAGTTTCAACTGTCGCCGGGAGGGGTATGTCGAGATCGTCAAACAGCTGAGGCGGTGGACGATGAAGAGCGGAACAGGCATTGCCGACACCCGCACCGTTCGGGACTACATCCACGCGGTGGCCCGCGGTGTTCATGCCGACTCCGTCGACTGGTGGGACAGTGACGCACTCGAGGCCGTCCTCGTCTTGCCGTTCCGGTTGCACTATCTGCCGGGGCGCAGTGCGGTGCTGGCGTGGAACCGGAACTTCGGGTGGTCTCTCGGCGTCGAGGGGCTGGGCCGCCGCAGTGTCATCGTGATCGACGGCCTCGGTCTCGGACGGATGCCGTCGCCTGCCGTGTGCGCGGAGCGCGCGGTGGAATTGATCGACGACTACCGCCGTTCGACACCGGTGTTGCCGGGTGCCCCGGTCGCCGACACCGACAGCCCGACCGCCGCGGATCGGTTCCGACGCATCGGCGGGGAGAATTCCGGCCGCGGACGGCGGGACAGGGTCGTCCGCCGACCGTGACCGGTGGCGCCCAGGGTCACGACGACACAGTGGCCCAACCGCATTCCCCCGCGGCGGAGGAGCCGATCGTCGCCGCGGAGGAGAGCGCGGCCCGCATCAGCACGGAGTCGCATCCGCTCGGCAGGCCCGGGCCGCGGTTCGATCGCCGTTCCCCGTTCTTCATCGGCATGGCCGGCGCCGCCGGGGTCGCCGTCACCTACGCCCTGATCGAAGTGGTGCTGGCGGCCCGCGGGGTACTCGTCCTCATCGCCGTCGCCGCATTCCTCGCGATCGGTCTCGAACCCGCCGTGTCCTGGCTGGTGCGGCGCGGATTCCCCCGATGGGCCGCCGTCACAACGGTTTTCGTCATCGCATTCGCAATGCTGGCCGGGTTCCTGGCCGCGGCGATCCCGCCGATGGTCACGCAGGGCGGCGCTCTCGTGCACAACGCCCCCGACTACCTGGGCCACCTCGAGCAGCGCTACCCCGCCCTCGGGGAGCTCAGCACCCGGTTCCATCTGCAGGACGAACTGCGGCAGGCGCTCGATGCCGGCAACGTCCCGGTGGTGGTCGGCGGGCTCGTGGGTGCAGGCAAGTTCGTGTTCAGCGCGGTCAGCGGCACCGTGATCGTCGTCGTGCTCACCGCGTACTTCCTGGCCGACTTCGCGCACATCCGGTCGTCGATCTACCGCCTGGCACCGAATTCGCGCCGGCCGCGCACGATTCTGATCGGCGACGAGATCTTCGCCAAGGTCGGCGGCTACGTGTTGGGAAATCTCCTGATCTCGCTGATCACCGCCGTCCTCACCTTTGCGTGGCTGGTGGCCTTCGACGTCCCCTACCCGTTGTTGCTGGCCGTCCTGGTCGCCGTACTGGACCTGATTCCGGTGGTCGGTTCCACCCTCGCCGGCGTCGTGGTGGCGCTGGTCGCCCTGACCGTCTCCCTCCCGGTGTCGCTAGCGACCATCGTCTTCTTCATCGCGCTCCGCCTGTTCGAGGACTACCTGCTCGTCCCCCGCATCATCGGCCGGACCGTCAAGGTGCCCCCGATGGTCACGGTCGTCGCCGTCCTCATCGGTGGGGCGTTGCTCGGGATCGTCGGGGCACTGCTGGCGATTCCGGTGGCCGCCGCCGTTCTGCTCCTGGCCCGCGAGACGGTGTTTCCGCAGCTCGACCGCGGTTGAGGAGTCGTAGCACGAAAACGGCCCTGTGGAATAAGTTTCCGTGTTCTCCTTACCCTGGAGACGTGGGATGCGCCGGGGCATGCTCGGGCCGTGTCCCGAGCGGAGAAAGAGGCGCTGGATGTCGGTGATGAGCCCCACCGAGGCGATGTTCGTGCTGTTCGAGACACCCTCCCATCCCATGCACGTGGGGGCACTCGAACTGTTCGAACCGCCGCGTGAGGCGGGCCCCGGCCACGCGCGGGCCATGTTCGAGGCGTTGATGTCGCACGAGGCGGCGTCGGACGTGTTCCGCCGACGCGCCGTGCGTCCGCTTCGCGGGGCGAGTTACCCGTGGTGGTCGTTCGACGAGCGGGTCGATCTCGGCTATCACGTGCGGCACACGGCGGTCCCGGGCCGGGGCCGAATGGAGGACCTGCTGTCGCTGGTGTCGCAGATGCACGGCATGCCCCTCGATCCGCAGCACCCGATGTGGGAGATGCACGTCATCGAAGGTCTCGCCGACGGGCGGACGGCGGTGTTCTCGAAGATCCACCTGTCGTTGATGGACGGACCGGCCGGACTACGCCTCCTCCACCACGCGCTGTCGACCGACCCCGACGTGCTCGACTGTCCCGCACCGTGGACGCCGGGGGTGGCGGGGACGTCGCCGCGGGAATCGGCGCTGCCGGTCGCCGTGGTCCGCGCGGGGGTGCGGGCCGCCACCAGCATCGTCGGTGTGCTGCCTGCTCTCGCGAAAGTCGCCTATGACGGCGTCCGCGAGCAGCATCTGACGCTGCCGCTGCAATCACCGCCGACGATGCTCAACGTTCCGGTGGGCCGGGCCCGGAAACTGGCGGCGCGGTCGTGGCCGATCCGCCGGTTGGTGTCGGTGGCCGCCGCGGCCCGCACGACGATCAACGCGGTGGTGCTGGCGATGTGTTCTGGGGCGCTGCGCCGGTACCTCCTCGAGCAGTACGCCCTCCCGGACGCACCGCTGACGGCGATGCTGCCGGTGCCGCTGGACCTCGGGGGCACCATGATCGGCCCGCGCGGCCGCGACCACGGTGTCGGCGCGATGGTCGTCGGACTGGCCACCGACGAATCGGATCCGGCCGCGCGCCTCGCGCGGATCAGCGAATCGGTCGAGCACACCAACCGGGTGTTCGGCGCGCTCAGTCACACCCAGTTCCAGCTGATGAGTGCGCTGGCGATCAGCCCGATCCTGCTGGAGCCGGTCCGCCGGTTCGTCGACGACACTCCCCCACCGTTCAACGTGATGATCTCCTACATGCCGGGCCCGTCGCGGCCCCGGTACTGGAACGGCGCCCGCCTGGACGCGGTGTATCCGGCGCCGACGGTCCTGGGAGGTCAGGCGCTGAGCATCACCCTCACGAGCCGGTCCGGTCAGCTCGACGTCGGGGTCGTGGGCGATCGGCAGGCCGTCCCCCACCTGCAGCGGATCATCACGCATCTGGAGACGTCGCTGAGCGATCTCGAGAACGCGGTGGCCGCCTCCGGCACCTGATCTCTATCCGAGTGGATGCCGTAGCGAAGTGCGTTTCTGTTCCCAGCACTGTGCGACGTGGTGGCCGACGAGGTCGTCGAACGCGAGGCAGGCCGCGACCCCCAGCAGGATGTCGTCACCCAACTCCGGCCGGGCGGCCGCCAGACCGCCGGCGAGGTCCCGGCAGACGATCTGTTCGTGCACGGAATCGGCCTCCACGTGCTCGTCGAAGAACAGGGTGGCCGCCTTTCCGAATCCGAGGCGGCGCAGCCCGGCGCTGTACTTCTTGCTCGGCAGCGCGGACGTGGTCTCCACGGCGCACAGGTGCCCGACCAGGGCGCCGAGCCGGCTGCGGTGCAGACCGAACAGCGACAGCGCGTTCAGTGACGCCAATGTCACCGCGGGCACCGCATCGATGTAGTGCGCGTAGCCGTCCGACAGGCCCAGTTCGCGCATCGTCGTCGCGAAGAGGGTCGAGTGCATGCGCTCAGCCCTGCCGCCGCCGTACTCGTCGGACTGCACCTCCACCAGCGCCGCCTTCGGTGCGCCCGCGAGCCGCGGGATGCCGAGAGTGTGCACGTCGGCCTCCCGCAACTGGTTGAGGGAGCGATGGATCAGCAGTTCGCGGAACTGCGTGAGATCCGCGTCGTGTGCCATGTAGCCCGACAGTCCCGGCGCCGTGCTGGGGGCCGTCATGTCCCACAGTGCCGCAACCACGTCGCCCGCACCGGTCGGAGCGTCGGCGAGGTCGCGGATCGCGGCGTCGAACGGAACCTCGAGCGCCGACCGGGCGGCGATCAGATCACTGTTCCATTCCCAGTCGTCTCCGACCCCGGTGATCCCCTGCAAGTGCAGCTCGTACAGGGCGGTGAGACAGATCTGAGCGTCGTCGTCGAGGAGGATCGCGCGAGGATCCTCGTGCGCGGCGGACGCGAGCGACCGCGCCGCCGACACGAACGGTTCGGCGTCGGCCGTTTCTCCGCGCAGAATGGAGAACAGCAGTTCGCTCACGGGACCGCGCGCCGCCGGAAGGGGCATCGACGTTCCCGATTGCGCCACCGCGTCCGACATCGACCGAGAGTGCAAGGTAGTCATATGAGCTCCATTCCCACTGCCGGGACCGACGACTCCGACGTGACGATCACAGTCTGCCCTGATGGTCCACTCCTGGTGCGTGGTGCTGCGAGGATCCTGGACACCGAAGGTAACCCGATCGGCAACGACCGGGCCACCGTGGCGTTGTGCCGCTGCGGGCGGACGAGCATCGCCCCTTTCTGCGACAGTTCGCACAAGAAGAAGCGGCGCCGCCCGTAGCGGCCGTCATCTCTTGTCTGCGGCGTTGCCGACGTCTCCATGACGAGCGTGCTCCGGACGACCGTCCTTCGTGCTCGCGGTCCGACCTTCGTACGGCGGTGTCGCCGGTTCTGCGTCTCCGGGCGGGAGTGACCCGCCGGCGGGCACGGGATTCTTGCCCGGTTCCGCGGTGGACTCGACCTCCTCCTGGTCCAGCGAACCCGGCTCGCGGTCCGTCTGACCGGTTCCGGGTTCGTCCGGGCCCGCGTCTCGCGAGCCTTGCGGGCCTCGCTCGGACTGACGCTCCTCGTGCAACTGCTTTCCTGGTTCGGTACCCATGGTCGCTCCTGCTGTAGCTATGAACGCCGACGTGCGACGACGAACGCCACGACAGCGACGAGTATCACGATGGCGATGATTTCCATTCGTGCCGGTTACCCATCCGCCGGAAAGCTACCCAGGGCACCGATTCCCGTGCGGCCGATCATGGCGAGACATCTTGGCGAACAACATAACCCGCCACATCCGGGTGACCCGGGCCTTCCATGGAGGCCAATGTGCCCGACTGCCGTCGACTTCATGGGGTAACGTCGGAGTCCTGCACGGTTGAGCCCCCAGCCGCAATGGACGGGCACGGTCGCCGCGCTCTCTTTCGTGCCCGTCTCCTTCGTCGCTCGACCGTGAGGAGTACGTGATGAAATCTGTTCTCAGTGCACTGCCACGACAAGATGACCACGCCGAGACGCTTTTCAGCTGGGCCCTCGAGCCCGATAACGGGCGGCTCACCGTCGCCTGCTCACCGGGCGCGGGTGGAATCCTCGTCGTCCGGATATCCGGCGATATCGACGTCACCACGCTCCCGTCATTCGGAAGTCATCTCGACGAGGCGATCGACGAGCGGTTACCGTTCGTGCTCGATCTGACGGGCGTGCAGTTCTGCTGTGCGGCGGCGCTGTCAGTCCTCGACGTCATGGCCGCCCGGGCCCGCAGGCTCGCTGTGCCGTGGGCGGTGACCGGGAACAACTCCGTCCGCAGACCACTGACGGCAATGGGCATGGCCGCGACGATCCCCCTCTGCACCGATCTCGAGGACGCGTTCCGCCTGGTCGCCGAGAAGATTCACCAGGGTGGGCGCTCGGCGTGAACGAGACTGCTCCGCACGGCTCATCCGACTTCGTGGTGGTTGCCAACCGCCTCCCGGTAGATATGGAGACACTCGACGACGGCTCGACGCGGTGGAAGCGGAGCCCGGGAGGGCTGGTCACCGCCCTCGAACCCATCCTTCTCGGCCGGGAGCGCGGCTCGTGGGTGGGCTGGCCGGGGGTACCCGACACCAAGGTCGAACCCATTTCCTCCGGAGGACTCGACCTGTTCCCGGTGGAGTTGAGTTCCGATGAGCTGACGCGATACTACGAGGGCTTCTCCAACGCGACGCTGTGGCCGCTGTACCACGACGTGCTGGTGGCACCGGTCTTCGACAGGGGCTGGTGGCACACCTACCTGGATGTGAACCGCCACTTCGCCGAAGAGACCGCGCGCACCGCCGCCGAGGGCGCCACGGTGTGGGTGCAGGACTACCAATTGCAGCTTGTTCCCCGTCTACTCCGCGAGCTGCGTCCCGACCTGACGATCGGATTCTTCCTCCACATCCCCTTCCCGCCGGTGGAACTGTTCATGCAGTTGCCGTGGCGTAAGGAGATCGTGGAGGGACTCCTCGGCGCCGACGTCATCGGTTTCCACCTGCCCGGTGGGGCAAACAATTTCCTGTTCCTGGCGCGCAGGCTCCTCGGGCTCGACACCACGACGGCAGGCGTCGGTGTGCGGAGTGCACTCGGCCGGGTCCAGCTCGACGACCGGGTCGTGCAGGTCGGCGCGTTCCCCATTTCGGTCGACGCACGGCAGCTCGTCGAGCAGGCCACCGACCCCGGCATCGTCGAACGGGCCGCGGAGATCCGCCGCGAACTCGGAAACCCCCGGAAGATCCTTCTCGGCGTCGACCGACTCGACTACACCAAGGGCATCGACCTCCGGCTCGCGGCGCTCGGTGAACTGCTCGACGAAGGTCGACTCGACCCGACCGACACGGTGATGGTGCAGCTCGCCACGCCCAGTCGTGAACGCGTCGAGCACTACATGAAGATGCGCAGTTCCATCGAGGAGCAGGTCAGCCACATCAACGGCGATCACGGTCAGATCGGCCGGCCGGTGGTGCACTACCTGTATCAGCCGGTCGATCGGAGCGAGTTGATCGCACTGTTCCTGGCTGCGGACGTCATGCTCGTCACCCCGATGCGTGACGGAATGAATCTCGTCGCGAAGGAGTATGTTGCGTGCCGAGCGGACCTGGGCGGCGCCCTCGTGCTCAGCGAGTTCGCCGGAGCCGCCGCCGAACTGCGGGGTGCCTATCTCGTGAACCCGCACGATCTCGACGGAGTGAAGAACACGATCGTGGCGGCGCTCGACCAGGAGCGGGAGCAGGGTCGACGCCGCATGTCGCGGCTGCACCGCCAGGTCCTCGATCACGACGTGCACCGATGGGCGCAGTCCTTCCTCGGCACGCTCTCGCCGGTTGCCACCGACTGACCGAAGGCGCGGCGCCACTGCGGGTCACTCCAGATTCTTGGTCACCGATACCACGATCCGCCGCGCCACCTCCGCCAGCTTGACGTGCTCCTGCTGAGACTGGGCGACGAGGATCTCGAACGCCTGGTCGGCGGACACTCCTCGGAGCGCCATCACGATTCCCTTGGCCTGCTCGATGACCGCGCGAGTCTTCATCGCCCTCGTGAGGCCCGAGACTTCGTTCCGGGCCAACTCCACGCTGCGGGCGCTCCTCAGCAGACCTTCGATCGCCGTGGTGTAGACAAGCAGCACGACGGCGTCGAGCTCACTGAAACCGTGGTCGCCCTTCCCGTAGATGTTCAGCGTGCCGGCGAGGGCTTCGTCGACGGCAAGCGGCGCGGACAGGAAACTGCGCATGCCGGCCTGGTCGAGATTGTCGGCGACCGACGGCCAGCGTTCCGCGGCCTCCCCCAACCGCGCCTTGACCACCTTCCTGGCCCCCGCGACTCCGAAGTAGTCACCGTCGATCGCCTGAAAGTTGACGATGTCGATCGCACGGACCGCCTCGTCGGTGTCCGCGACGGTCACCACTCGCCCGTCCTGCAACAGCGAGATACCCGCCATGTCGGCACCGGCAATCGCATCCACCACCTGCTCGCAGACCCGCTGAAGCAGCAGACTCATCTCCACCTGCGAACCGGAGTTCCGATTGAACTCGTCAAGTGCGGTTGCCAGGGAACCCAACTGAGCGGCGATCGTCGCGCTGTCCAGGTCGGGGGACAGCGCCCCAGGGCGCTCACCTGCAGTCTCGGTCATTCTCGGGTACACCTCAAATTCCGGGTGTAACCGACAGGACACCCACTGAACGAACGCAGCAGTTGTCTCTACCGTCGAGAAGACTTTACTCGACCCGGAAGCCTTCGCCGCCCACCGATCCCCGCACGCCCGCGGGCCCCGTCCGCGCTAACTCCGGCGTTGTCTGCCCGCGGCCGCAGATTCGCCGGTGAGCAGGCTCAGCGCCGCCGAGCACGGCCGCAGAATGCCGCCGGCGCTCATCGTCGAACCGCGGGTCAGACCGTTATGACATGCGACGGCTTCTTCGAAGTCGCTGAGCCGCGCGTCGGCGGTCCGGGCGGCGGCGAGGCAACCTTGGCGGTCTTCGTGGAAGGCGAATTCGGCTCGAATCATGTCGGCCAGCGCCTCGACGAACGCGGCCGCCCCCTCCCGGATCTCTGATTCGAGGGGGCCGAACGGGGGCTGCGGTTCCAACGCCAGCTGTGTGGCGCGCACGATCTCCGCGCACTGGGGCCAGCCCTCCGAGAGGGCCACGACCACACGTCCCCACTGCCTTCCTGCGGCAACGGAAGTGGCCGACCGCCGCAAGTTGCCGCGCGCGCTCTCTTCGGTCCAGGCGACAGCGTCGAGTGCATCGTCCAGCTGCCACCGGACCTGCATCGCCCGCTCGCCCCAGCGGCTGGGCGGTCCAGCGGTGCCCGGTTCTCTCAGCTCCCGTGCGACGTCGCAAAGCAGCGCGGTGGCCGTCGAACCCAGCCCGGTCAGTGCTCGCTCCGATCGCGTCAGATAGAGCGGGGGCAGCAGCACCGCATTCACGGCAACGCCGGTGACAGCGCCGAGCGCGATCTCCAGGATGCGATCTCCGAGCATCCCCAGCTGGTCCGAATCGCCGTACGTCACCATCAGCAGCGCGGTGACCGCCACCCACACACCGCTCGCACCGAATCGGCGCCAGCGGCCGAGCAGCAGACCCACCAGTACCGTTGCCCCCACTCCGGCGGTGACCGAGTCGACGAATGCCCCGACCACGGCGGCCAGCACTACGCCGAGGGAGACCGCCGCGAGTTGTTCACCGGCCACCCGCAGTGATCGCGACACGGTGACCTCGACCATGAACACCGCCGCGTAGGGCGCGAGGAACGGCTGCGGCAACCCGAGAATGCGGTCGGCCAGAATTCACGCGAGCACAGCGGCGGCGGCAGCCTTCACCGACTGCACCACCACGGTGTGCCGGCCCTGTCTCGCCCAGGTACGTAGGTGCAACAGTTTCCTTTCACTTCATCGACTCGGCACAGGTCGTATGCCCGACGGCGGGATCACGGAAACCTGAAGATTCGTCCGAGTCGTGCCCGGGTATGCCGGGCATGAACCGGACATCGACCCCGAGGACGGCGCCATGAACACGCACGTAACCGCGACCCACCTGCAGGCCCTGCTCGATTCGCCACTGCCCGATCCCGCCCTGATCATGCAGAACGGCGCGCCGACCATCGTCGGTTCGAGTGAGCAGGCCGACGAGGGTCAGGCCTTGGTCATCGTGACCCGAGCGGAGCTATGCGAGCAGCTTCCCCAGGACCGCGACTGCTCGCAGAGCGATCTGGAGTTCCACGCCGCCTCACTCGAATCGACCGTCGCGGGGCTGGGCGGCTGACGCGGAGTGCCGGTCAGCCGCCGCCGAGCTGCTCCCGCAGCCCTGACAGGGTGCGCGACAGGATTCTGGACACCTGCATCTGCGACACACCCACGCGCTGGGCGATTTCGGTCTGCGTCATCGATCCGAAGAACCGCAACATCAGCACGCGACGTTCGAGTGGCGGCAGTTTCTCGAGCGCGGGCCGCACGGAGGCGTGGCTCTCGACGTTGGCGAGTTCGGGATCCTCTTCGCCGAGTGTCTCGGCGAGCGGAAGGTCGTCGGGATCATCACCCATGGCGGCATCCATCGACAAGGTTTGGTAGGCATTCTTCGCGAGCAGGCCCTCGGACACTTCCCGGACGTCGAGTTCGAGTTCGGCCGCGATCTCGCTGGCCGAGGGTGAGCGCCCCAATTCCTGCGAGAGTTCGTCGACAGCCTTGGTGATCAACGCGTGGAGTTCCTGCATGCGCCGGGGCACCCGCATCGACCAGCCCGTGTCGCGGAAGTAGCGGCGCACCTCCCCCATGATCGTCGGCACCGCGTAGGACACGAAGTCGAATCCGCGGTCCGGGTCGAAGCGGTCGACGGCCTTGACCAGTCCGAGCCGGGCGACCTGGAGCAGATCTTCGTGTGCCTCGCCGCGACCGCCGAATCGGCGCGCGATGTGATCGGCGAGCGGCAGGCAGCGGGTGATGATGTCCTCGCGCAGCGCGGACGCTTCCCCGGCGGACTCGTTCGACGTTCGGAGGCGCGCGATCGCGGGCGCCACGTCCTTGTAGTCGTCTCTGCCGGGGTGGTGCCGTTCGCCGCGCTCCGAAACCGGTGACACTAGATGGTGCCCCGGTATTTGACGAGTTCGACCGACACGGCCCGCGCGGCGGATCCGTCGCCGGCGACGGATCTCTCCGATACCTCGACAGCGTTCATCAGTGTTTCGAGCACGTGCCAACCGAAACTCTCCCGGTTGGGCACCCCGCCTCGGGTGAGGGGCGCGCTGATCGTCACATGCAACCCCGTCTCCGTGACAGCGAACGAGCACGTGAGTTCGGCACTTCCGGGCGCAGCCGCGATCAGTTCCGAACACACTTCGTCCACGGCGAGTTTGATATCGGCCACGTCGTCGAGCGTGAAGTCTCCCAGGACGGCGAGAGTTTCCGCGACGGCGCGCACGACGGGCAATTGTTCGAACTCCGCTGCCACACGAAGTTCCACGGGCACACCGGATCTCGTTTTCATTCGTCTTACCTCGCCGACCTCGGCCATCTGCACTCCACGTCTGTGTCGTCGGTTTCTGCGACTTCCGGCAGCGTACCCAGCTGCCGGGCCCCTCAACCCGTCGACGAAACAAAGTGCGGATGCTCCATGCGATCGACCCTCGCCAGCCGGTCAGTCAGGCGATCCGCACGTCCCGGGCCTGATCGCCCGTGTCGGTTCGGCCGACGGCGAAACGCACGTGCTGACCTTCGACGAGGATGCGGTGGCCGTCGCCGGCAATTTCGGAGACGTGCACGAAGATGTCGTCGGATCCGTCGGCCGGTGCGATGAATCCGAAGCCCTGTTCCGCGTTGAACCATCGCACCGTGCCCGTGCGCAGCGTCGCCGACTGCCGGGCCGACAACGTGTCCCCCGCGCTCATCGGGCAGCCCTCCGCGCGGCCAGGCCGTGGAGCGCGGCGCCGCTCCCCAGGCTCGCGACGAGTAGAACCACAAGCAGAGCCACGTTGATCATCGCTTCTCCTCGACGTAAACGGTCGACACCCTGGTCGAATTGCACAAAAGGTAGTGCCTTCCTGTCGGGTGCGCGACCGTTCGGGCCGAGCGTTTGCCGAATCGAGATGTGCCACCCCGTTCGCATCGAGCGTCCGAAATGCAGAAGATCTGATTTGCATGACATAGATTTTATAGTACCGTCGAGTCGTCGGAACTTCAGCGGACGAGTAAAGAAGGATGCGTCACCGAACGCGGACCCGGTTGATTCGAGAACCCCGACCGGGGGTACGCGGAGAGTTGATCCGTCGCCTCACACCGTGTGGCACGGAATTCCTCGAGTGACGTAGAGGTTCCGACGGCAGGCAGTAGCGAAAGAGAGGACGAGAATGTCGAAGTTCACCGTGCCAGGTCTTTCCGACGAGCAGGGAGCGCGAGTTGCCGACATACTTCAAAAACGACTCAGCGCCTACAACGATCTGCATCTGACGCTCAAGCACATTCACTGGAATGTGGTGGGTCCGAATTTCATCGGCGTGCACGAGATGATCGACCCGCAGGTCGAGTTGGTGCGCGGCTACGCGGACGCGGTCGCCGAACGCATCGCAGCCCTGGGGCAATCACCCGACGGCACCCCCGCCGCGATCGCCCGTGATCGCACCTGGGACGACTACTCGGTGAAGCGCGACACCGCGCAAGCGCACCTGGGCGCACTCGACCTCGTGTACAGCGGTGTCGTCGGAGACAACCGCAAGGCAATCTCCGAGACCGGCGACCTCGACCCGATCACCGAGGACCTGCTCATCGGACAGACCGGTGAACTCGAGAAGTTCCAGTGGTTCGTCCGCGCCCACCTCGAGAACTCCGGCGGCAGCCTGTCCACCAACGGCGCCCACACCGAGAAGCAGGCCGCCACAAAGGCGCGCTGAGAACCGTCAGTTCCCCCCTCCACAACCGAAAGGTAATGAACATGGCTGAGAACACCAGCGGTCCGGCAGAGGCCGTCAAGGGCGTCGTCGAAGACGTCAAAGGTAAGGCGAAGGAAGCCGCGGGCGCGGTGACCGGCCAAGACGATCTCACCCGCGAGGGCAAGGCACAGCAGGACAAGGCCGCCGCCCAACGCGAGGTCGCCGAGAAGGAAGCAGAAGCGGAAAAGGCTCGCGGCAAGGCCGAAGCGCAGGAAGCACGTCAACGCGCCGAACAGTGAGACGCGTGCGGGCCGGATCACGTCCGGCCCGCACCGGCCGCACCAGGCCACCACTCACCTCTCGAAAGGACTGATACGTGCTAGGACTGGGAATTCTGGGTTGGATCATCATCGGCGGTCTGGCCGGATGGATCGGCAGCAAGATCATGAAGACCGACGCCCAGATGGGGATCCTCCTCAACATCGTCGTCGGCGTCATCGGCGGACTCCTCGGCGGCTTCATCCTCAGCCTCTTCGGTACCGACGTCGAAGGCGGCGGTCTCTGGTTCAGTTTCTTCACGTGCCTCCTCGGCGCCGTGATACTCCTGTTCCTGGTCAAGCTCGTCACCGGCAGACGCTAGTCCTCGATTTCCCCGAATCCGGGCCCGTCCATCACAACGATGGGCGGGCCCGGATTCTCGTCACCGCGCAGGCCCGGCGCAGCGCCGACTCGATTGTTCGCCGCGACTCGTATGCGGTGATCACGCGAGGGTCGCACCTCGAACCATGCACCGTCCCTGCGCTATACGAGAAGCCGACCACTGGCCGGCGCATCGGCACGCAGCAAGGAACGCAGGGCTGCGGCGAGCGCCCAGTCCTCGATCTCGAGGGTTCGCCCAATCACGGTCTTGGCCGGAAGACCGAGTCGAACCTCGTCGCCCCGGACCTTTACATGCTCCCGTCGCAGCGTCGCCACCCCTCGGGAACCGTTCTCCTCGGCGCCGATCCGCAGAACACCCGATCGAGCATCCGCAGCGCCACCGCCTCGACGCGGTCCTTGCCGCCACCGCCGGTGGTAGAGGTACCGGCGGCGACCCACACCATCCACACCGACTGCCTGGATGTGACCGTGCGGACGGGTCACTGTGCCGCAACCACAAGCGCGCCTCCGTCTCCACGTCCCTCCGGGCAGGTCTACATCCTCGTGATACCCACCTGGTCACACCGTCACGCGATCGAGAGAATTCACTCGAAATCGTCGCCGAGGACCGTCAGATGGGGTACTCGTTGCGGATGGACAGTCGAGGATTCGATCGGGACGACGCGAACTGGAACTTCCGCGCCCGGCACGAGACCGAGACTCAGCGGCTCGACCGCAACTGGAACGGTCTGCTTCAAGAACTGCGTGTCGTGCAGACCGGAGTGCAACTCCTCACCGGTTTCCTGTTGACGTTGCCGTTCCAGCAGCGTTTCGAGGACCTCACGGACGGCGAGGTTGCCATCTACCTCGCCACCGTCGCGCTGTCGGTGACATCGACCATGCTGCTGGTGGCGCCGGCGGGTCTGCACCGCATGCTCTTCCGTCGCCACGCGCTCCAGGAACTCGTCGCCGCATCGCACCGGCTCGCGATGTGCGGAATCGCCACCCTCGGGCTGGCCCTGATCGGCGTGGTGGCCTTGATCTTCAGCTTCGTGCTCTCGCCCCTCGCCGGGGCCGTCGCTGCCGCGGCCGCGCTCGCAATGTTCAGCGGACTCGCGATCTTCGCGGCGGTCCTGCAGTCGCGGCACCGTCCGCCCGAGAACGGAGACACCCCGACAACCGACGCCGCATCCTCCGCTCGGTGAGCACGGCGGGCCGGCATCGCGTTTCGCCCCACGGGCTCCCGGGTAGGCGGAGCGGAGACGAGGAAGGAGTGACGCACCGTGCCCGAGGACAAGCACACCGACAAGGACGAACCGAAGGGCGGCCGCCCTGGTCCTGTGGACCACGGCAAGGACGGCGGCATGGCCACCCGAGAGAACGCACCCGAGCTGGCGGAGGAATCCGACACCGTCGACACCGACTGACGGAGCATCGGTCGAGCACAGGAGGACTGCAGTGACCTATCAGCCGGACGACGGACCGAGCCGAAAGCTGGATGCCGAGCGCCACCCTCGGGACGACGCGCACACCATGCGCAATCATGCCGGTGAGGCGATCACCGACGGCCGCAACTGGCCGGGATACATCCTGATCGCCACCGGAATCGCCGTGCTCGGGTTGACTCTCGTCGCGGCAGGGTACGGATTCGAAGGGTGGGCGCTCATCGGGGGTATCGCGTGCGTTCTGTGCCTCGTGGTGGGCACGGCGCTGGTACTTCTCGAACGGCGACGCGTCAAAGCGCTCGAGGGCGAGACACTGACCGATCAGGAAGGGCATTGACAGACCCGAAGGCGGACCTCCTCTCTTACCTGCAGTCCGCCCGCGACTACCTGCAGTCCGCCCGCGACGCTCTGCTGTGGAAACTCGACGGGCTGTCCGAGTACGACATCCGCAGACCGGTCACCCCGACGGGCACGAACCTGCTGGGCCTCGTCAAACACCTGACGGGCGTCGAGATCGGCTACTTCGGGGACACCTTCGACCGTCCCGTCGAAAACCTGCCCCTGTGGTTCACCGACGATGCCGACGCCAATGTGGACATGTGGGCGACCGCCGACGAATCCCGCGAGTTCATCGTCGGGCAGTACCGCCAGGCGTGGTCGCATTCGGACGCAACCATCCAGGCCCTGCCGCTGGAAGCGCCCGGCCGGATACCGCGATGGCCGGAGGAACGCCGCGACGTCACGCTGCACCGCATTCTCGTGCACGTGATCGCCGAGACGCACCGGCATCCGGGGCACGCCGACATCGTCCGGGAACTCGTCGACGGAACCGTCGGACTGCGGGCGGACAACGACAACATGCCGGCAGAGGACCGAACGTGGTGGGACAACTACCGGAACAAGCTCGAACGTGCGGCGCGGGAGGCCGATCCGAGCTGAGTCCCACTCAGCCCGCCGTCGGCTGAAGAGTCGTGGTAACGACCGGGGTGGTGGTTGTCACCGACTGCGACACCTCGGTGTCGGTCGGCTTCGCCGCCGTCGTGGTCGTCACGGATGTTTCCGCCGCGACCTGCGGCTCCGACGACGGGACTGCGGTTTCCGCAACCACCTCGGCAGCCGTCGTGGGTTCCGGTGAACTGGTCGTCGCGATCGTGGTCGTGGGTGTCGTCGTACTGCTGGTCGTGTGAGACGTGGTGACCGCGCTGCTCGCCAGCTGAGGCTTCTTCGCGCTGTCGGTGGTGGTCGGAGCCACGGCAGTGACCTCCGCCGGTTTCGTTGGTGCCGCAGCCAGCTTCGCCGTCGACGGTTCTGCGACAGCGGCACGCTGCTCACCCTTCTCCGCCTCCTGCGCAAGATGTGTCAGCCAGGCCGCAGCGTACTGGGCTGACGTCAGGGGTTTCCCGTCGCCCGCGTTCGCATCACGCCAGTAGTCGAAGTGGTGCCCCGTCCCCTCCCCCAGCGTCTGCTGGTACGGATCGCTCATCGCCACCTGGATCGTGTTCTCGTTGTCCTCGATGAATCCGATGATCTCGTTCCGCACCTTCGTGGGCAGGTACACCAAGTCGACCGCCTTGTTCGAGGAGATCGGACCGGTCGGCGTATCCGTTTGCGTCGTAACGGTGCCAGGCTTGTAGGCCGGGTCAGACACCTTGACCAGGACGTCGAGGAACGTCTCGTCGGACTGCATCCAGTCACCTTGTGCCTGAATGTCTGCGAATGCGGCGAGGGCGACCTGCCCGAGCACCACGGCGAGATCCTGGCCCGTCGCCGGGGTCAGTCCGTCTTTCTGCAGGGAGTCGACATTCAGCTGCCGCCCCACGTTGATCGCAAGTTGCAGCAGGGCGATGTTCTCGGGCGCGGAGCAGGTCAGGTCCCCCTCCGAACAGAAGGACGCCACCTTCCCGTCCAGCGCGCCGAAGCTGCCGGACGTGCCGGGAAGCGCACCCCGCCCCGACGTTCCCGACTGAGCCGACTGGTAGGCGAGATCGAAGCCGTCAGGACTGCGGAATTCGTTCTCGGCGCCCGGAAATGGTCCCGCACCCACGTCGCGGCCCGCGTCCGCCAGGATGACGACACCGACCACGGACGCGGGATCGAGGATCTCGTACGATCCGTCCTTGCCGTCCTGATTGCCGACCTCCATCGCAACCCGTCGTGCGACATCGGCGCCCTCGCTGTAGCCCACGATCGAAAACTTCGTGTCGGGGCACGACGCATGGATCGAGCGCATGACGGTTTCGGTGTTGTCGACGCCGGCATTCACGGCGTCCTCGTAGGAGTTCATGTTCGCCGGATACTCGACGTACACCGCGGCATAGGACCCACCCCCGACGGCTTGCTGCGGCGCATTCACCACCTCGTCGATCCAGGGGCTGCTGTAGTTGCTGGAATACGACGCGGGAAGCGGAGTTCCGTCGGACGCCACGAGCATCTGATGCGTTCCCTCACGCGGGGTGTCACCGCGGCCGGCGACGGCGATGCTGACCATGTCGTAACACGCGTTCGAGGCCGCTGCTGTCAGCGCCGTCGCCGTCGTGGCTGGTGAACCCGGGTTCGACCACGGTGTCACGAGCAGCGCCGCCAATCCCAAAGCGCCAGGCGCGACCAGAGTGCCTGCGATCCTTCGTCGATGCGCGACCTTGCGTGCGGAAACACGACGTTCCATGGTCTACCCCATCCGTTCGTGGCGCGTGTCGAGCACCCGAGTAGGTGTCAACGCGTTAACAGACAAGTCGCGCGTTGCGCCGGCGGCGTTACACGCGTTCCTCGTCCGCCTCCCTCCCCATGACGCCGGAGGTGTGCGATGAGGCGCTTCCTTTGCGGGCACGAATACACATAGCGACACCCCGGTGTGCGCATCGAGAGAGTCCGCGACGAGTTGCCGGGCGATCTCCGCCGCTGTTCCCGGTGGCGATGAGACCGCCCGCGTCCCGACCCAAGTCGCCTGCAGGCACACCGCTCGCTCGACGGGCATCAACACGCTGAGGCACGCCATCGAGTTCTACCGCCAACGCCTTGGCGCGAGCGATGAGACCCTGGTCGCCGACGCCATCGAGTGCGGCCGGGTCCGAGCACACCCGGCGGTCCACGATCCCCCGATCCTCAACCGACAAACATGCCGTTTCCCGCACCAGCAACGTGGCACGCCATTCGTTCAACCGCCCCGACCGCAACAGGTCCAGGGTGTGCGGCATTGCGTGCACCACCGCCCGAGGCGAATCCCAGATGCCGTCCGCCACGGTTCGGGGATCCCTGCGCGCCAACGCAATCTGCGACGCGATCCCCAACCTCCCCCAAGCCTATTCGCACGTGTGTACTGCTTATCTGCTTAAGTGGACCTATGCTGGTCAAGTGGATTTCGCAGCCGAGGGCCCGGTGGGTGGCGTGGACTACCCGCGTACGTATCAGGAGTTTCGGGAATGGTTTCCCGACGACGCGTCGTGCGCGGAATATCTAGCGGATTTGCGTTGGCCGGAGGGATTTCGATGTCCGG
>RRBB01000838.1:0-600 GCA_006543605.1 Rhodococcus sp. WS4 | reverse complement strand
GCCAGGATGGCGAGCAGCTGTACCGGCTGCGGGTAACCCTCGACGACCAGGCGGTGACCGCCTACGGCCAGCCGCGTCCGCTGCAGAGCGGCATGCTGCTGGACGCCGACATCCTCCAGGACACCCGGCGCCTCTACGAATGGGTGCTGGAACCGCTCTACAGCCTGACCGGCAAACTCTAGGAACGACCCATGGCCTTTCTCGACGCTCTCGCCCTGCGCCTGGGCCGCCGCCTGCCGCTGGTGCTGCAGACCGAAGCCACCGAATGCGGCCTGGCCTGCCTGGCGATGATCGCCGGCTACCACGGCCACCATACCGGCCTGATGGAACTGCGCCGGCGCTTCTCCGTATCGCTCAAGGGCATCTCCCTCAAGCAACTGATCCAGACCGCCCACCGCCTCGGCCTGGGCACCCGCGCGGTGAAGCTCGACCTCGGCGACCTCGGCAAGCTCAAGCTGCCCTGCGTGCTGCACTGGAACTTCAACCACTTCGTCGTGCTCAAGGCGGTCGACGGGCGCGGCGCGGTGCTCCACGACCCCGCCCACGGCCAGCGCCGGCTGGGCCTGGAGGAAGTCTCGCGGAGCTTCACCGGGGTAGCCC
>RRBB01000837.1:0-601 GCA_006543605.1 Rhodococcus sp. WS4 | reverse complement strand
GATTCGCAGATCGCGGTGTGGTGAGGGGACCCATGTGGGTGAGGCGGGGAGACCTGTCCGGCGGATAATGCCCAAGGCGTATCCGCCCTGCGGATGGCGAAGCAAGAAGTCCCGGCAGGCATAGGCTGCCAGGCGACCCGTACTCGAGCGCGCTCCGCTACGCGACATCGAGAGCGCTTTCTGGATGTCATGCCACCGGAGTCTCCCAGGCCCTGGCGAATTTACGTCCGGGCGTCCTGAAACCCGACGAAAAACCCCATTCGGGGATGAATTCCGCCCGCCGTCTCTGGCATCATCCGCGCCGCTTCTCGCCCGAACGCCGGGGCGGTGATGTGTAGAAATACCACGCAGTGTTTTGTGTACAAAATCCTACTGATTCTTTTTGTCACAAAACGCTTTTGTGTATCCAGTTTTCTTCGCGCTGCCATCCCAAAGTCGAGCACGCCCCTCCCGACCATGCACCAGCGCAAGGCAGAAACTGTCCTTGGGGTCAGGTTTTTGCCGTCGTAGAGAGGTTGGAGGCATTTCGCCGCCTTTGTCCAGAACACTGAAAAAACAGGCGTTCCCTTCGCCGTTGGAAACCCGGCGAAGCGCCCGCGCC
>RRBB01000836.1:0-603 GCA_006543605.1 Rhodococcus sp. WS4 | reverse complement strand
CCGAGGCGCTCGCCAGCGCAGCGCCGGCCCTGTCTCTGGGCGAGGTGATGGCTGCGCCGGTGCAGCCGATCAACCCGCCGGCGCAGAACGTTCCGGTCAGCCTGCTGCCGCCTCCGGCCGACGAGGAACCGGTGGACGAGGAACTGCGCGAGGTCTTCATCGAGGAGGCCGGCGAGGTCCTGGAGACCATCGGCCGCTACCTGCCGGCCTGGAAAGCCGACCACGACGACCGCGACGCGCTGACCGAGGTACGCCGTGCCTTCCATACCCTCAAGGGCAGCGGACGGATGGTCCGTGCCCTGGTGATCGGCAAACTGGCCTGGTCGATAGAGAACCTGTTCAACCGCGTGCTCGATCGCAGCATCGCCGCCAGCGAGCCGGTTCAGCGAGTGGTGGACGAGGTCGTGGCCCTGTTGCCTGAGCTGGGCGAGGAGGTCGCCGCCAATGCCCAGCGCCAGCGCGACGATGTCGACCTGCTGGCGGCCACCGCGCATGCCCTGGCCAAGGGCGAGCCGCTGGCGGAACCGCCGGCGCCGGACGACGGCGGAGTACCGCCGGAAGCCGGGGCGGAGCAGCCGTCGAGCCTGGACAACGGCGTCCAGG
>RRBB01000835.1:0-604 GCA_006543605.1 Rhodococcus sp. WS4 | reverse complement strand
CACGTTGATGGAGGAGACCATCTCCCGGATGGCGGGTTCGGAACACGGATCCGAGAAGACCGTCGAGGAACTGCGGGCCATCGCCGAGGGCATCGGCCGGCCGGCACGCGAACGCACCACCACCCACACCCTCCCGAACGCCCTGGCATCCCTACCATGACCACAACCGAGACCGGCCGCTACGGAGTGGTCGTCCCCATCTGATCTCTGAAAACGGGTACGAGCCCCGCGGGGGAGTCGCGTGCGCACTGTGTGGCTGTGATGACCGAAGCGCGAGCAAGTCATGATTGATCGGGACTGGACGTCTCTGTCCGCGTCGTCGGATGAGTCCGCGTCGTGCTTCGTCACGGGCTCGCGGTGAAACGCGCGGTCCAGAGTTGGAGTGCCTCGTCGGTGGCACCGTGCGACTGCACCCACCCGCGCACTCCGCCGGGGTGCGCGTCCCAGTGCGACAGAACCCCTTCGATGGCGGCGGGGACGGCGCCGCGGAGGTCACGGTCGTGGGGATGCGTCCGGCCGAGTTCGGGAGCGAAGCGGGTGATCCGCGCCAGGACGGCCGGCATGTGTTCGTTGGTCGAGACGTAGTCGGCGACGATGTCGCCGG
>RRBB01000834.1:0-605 GCA_006543605.1 Rhodococcus sp. WS4 | reverse complement strand
GAGGTGCCCAACATCATCACGAACGTGGCGGTCACCCACGCCGCCGTGCCGGACGTGGCGATGACCGCACCGATCCACCAGGCGCTCGAGGCCCGCGATCTGCTGCCCGGCGAGCACTACGTGGATTCGGGTTACCCGTCGGTGCCGCTGGTGGCCGCATCCCGCCGCGACTACGGGGTCACGCTTATCAGCCCGCTGCTGGCCGATGTCTCCGCCCAGGCCCGGGCCGGCACCGGGTTCGACCGGGCCGCCTTCTGCATCGACTTCGACACCCGCACCGCCCGCTGCCCGCAGGGCCACACCAGCTCCTCGTGGAGCCCGTGTCGCCAGCGCGGCACCGAGGCGATCGTCATCAAGTTCGACACCACGACCTGCGCGCCCTGCCCGGTGCGCGCCCAGTGCACCACCGCCCGCCGCGGCGGACGCCAGCTGACGGTGCTGCCCCGCGAGCTGCACGCCGCCCAGCAGAGCGCCCGCGCCGAGCAGAACACCGCCGACTGGCAAGCGAAATACGCCATCCGCGCCGGCGCCGAATCCACCATGCACCAAGCCGTCACAGCCTGCGGCGCGCGGCGCGCCCGCTACCGTGGGTTGGCGAAAACCCA
>RRBB01000833.1:0-605 GCA_006543605.1 Rhodococcus sp. WS4 | reverse complement strand
CCTGCATCCAGGCGCTGCCCCGACCCGGCTAACGATCCGCCCAGGACCTGCTCCACCGAATCGAAACGCCTTCCCGGACCGTGGAATCCGGCGCTCACCTGACGCGACAGCCGGGCATCGGCCATGCCCACACCCCGACGGGTCATGATGAAACAAGATCGAAACCACTCGGCACTCGCCAGATCAAGACCGTGAGCCATCAAGGCATAGGTGTAGTCGGCGACCGCCAAGGGTGCGGTGGTCCCGGCCAGGGAGTAGCGGACGACATTGTCATTCCGTCCAGCGCACAGCAGGAGCCCGATTGTCGGCGCGTGCTGGTTGTGGTCGCGGAGGTTTGCGTCGATCCAGGACACATAGAAGCCGAGCTTGCCGACATACTCGGGCTCGAACCGGCCGACCTTCAGCTCGACCACGACGAAACGGGCCTGGATCCAGTTGAAGAACAGCAGATCGATGAAATTCCGACCTCGGAATTTCGTCGATTATTCCGATTCTTGGGTTATGCCGATCTGCGCGTAGGGCCTGCGTTGACGACGTGTTTTCGGAGCGGTTGTCGGAATAGTTCCTTCAAAACCGATGACCGTCTCCGGCCGATAGCGCGCTGC
>RRBB01000832.1:0-607 GCA_006543605.1 Rhodococcus sp. WS4 | reverse complement strand
GCGACGGGAAGAAGGGCTGCGAGCAGATCGAATACGGGCTGCTCACCGACCCCGAGGGTCGTCCGGTCGCGGTCCGGGTGTTTCCCGGCAACACCGCCGACCCGGCCGCCTTCACCCACGCCGTGACGGCGGTCAAAGACACTTTCGGGCTGGAGAACATGCTGATGGTCGGCGACCGCGGCATGATCACCGCCGCCCGCATCACCGCCCTCAAAGAACTCGGCGGACTCGGGTGGTTGACCGCGCTGCGGGCCCCGCAGATCGCGGCGCTGGCCGCCGATGACGGGCCGTTGCAGATGTCGCTGTTCGACACCCAGAACTTCGCCGAGATCACTCACCCCGAGTATCCCGGGGAACGGTTGATCGTGTGCCGCAACCCGGCGCTGGCCGACGAGCGGGCCCGCAAACGCGGCGAGCTGCTCGATGCCACCGAGGCGGAACTGGGCAAGATCGTCGCCGCGGTCGCCGCGGGCCGGCTGACCGGGGCCGGGAAGATCGGCCTACGGGTCGGTCGGGTGCTGGGAAAATACAAGGTGGGCAAACACTTCCACCTCGACATCGCCGACACCTCGCTGACGGTGACCCGCAACCGGGAGCGGATCGACGC
>RRBB01000831.1:0-558 GCA_006543605.1 Rhodococcus sp. WS4 | reverse complement strand
GGCTCAGCTGGGCGTTGCCGGACCATGCGCGCCAGCCTTCCATGCTGGCGAACTCGCCATCGCCGAGCAGGCCGCCGAGCTTGGCTTTCGTGCACCATGGCAGGTCCGGCGGGGTCGGCGTGTCGCCGCCGGAGCCCGGGTTGACCGTGCCGGGTACCTTGGTCGGGCGAAAGTCGGCGATCTGCGTGGCCATGCTGTTCAGCGCGCGTACGGCGTCGGCGTGTTCTTCGCGACCGCAGGGCTGGTTGGCGCATTCGGCGTTGACCAGGCGCGGGTTGGCGAAGAACGGTGCCTGCTTGTTGGTGCCGAAGGCATGCGGGTAGGCCATCACGGTGGCGAAGCGCCCCTGCACGCCGTAGCCGCGGCTCCATTCGTAGGTGCCGCTGTGGGCGTAGCGCGGATCGTAGTAGCTGGACTCCAGGTCCTGCTCGTAGGAGTGGCGCAGGCCCATGTTGTGGCCGGCCTCGTGGGCGAAGGTATTCAGCCCGCAGTCGATCCCGGTGAGGTTGTAGGCGATGTCCTTGGCGTTGCTGTGGAAGCGCCCGCTGTTCTTTTCGC
>RRBB01000830.1:0-611 GCA_006543605.1 Rhodococcus sp. WS4 | reverse complement strand
TATTTCCGCACCCTGGAGTCCTGGCTGGCGCTGCTCGACGGCAGCGGCTGGCGCCTGCGGGGCCTGAGCGAAACCGTCCATCCCCGGCTCGGCAGGCCGCTGTCCCTGTTGCTGCGGGCGGGACTCGCCGAGTGAAACCTTTCAGCCCCGCAATGGGCGTTGCAGAGCGCTTACGCCTTTGGTCCAGTTGCCCCATCGCGGGGCATGACGGCCTCGAAATCTTGTGTAAAACTCCGGCCCGACCTCAGTTGTAGTCGACTCCCGCAATGCCCACGTTCGCTCCACGAGAGTGGACAGCCTCTTCCGGTGTGCAGTCCTGGAACCTATGACGCCCCGTCGTCGCCCGCTGTGCGGTATCGCGCAGGGGCCGCGCCGTTGGTGAAATCCGCTTCCCTACCCCGACCGCACGAGCGAGTCCGCAACTGATCTATCTCAATAACAAAATGAGGTTGTTCCCATGTCGTCTGTCGGCGAACAGAAGGTTCAAGACGGCTCCCTGAAGCGCGAGCTCGGTGAGCGACACATCCGCCTGATGGCGCTCGGCGCCTGTATCGGCGTCGGCCTGTTCCTGGGCTCGGCGAAGGCCATCCAGATGGCCGGCCCGGCCATCA
>RRBB01000829.1:0-614 GCA_006543605.1 Rhodococcus sp. WS4 | reverse complement strand
GGTTATAGACATACCGGGTGCACCCGAACGTCCGAGCAAGCTGCTCCGCCTGCACCGCAGTCGGATAGAAACGGTACTTGAACGCCCGCTTCACCACCCTCCCCGCCATAACCCAGACACTAGCCACCCGGTCCGACAAAACCAGATCGGCTGTCCCCGACCCGAAGGACCGGGTTAGCGCCGAAAGAACTCACGGATCAAAAGATGCGGGTCGGGTCATGGGATTTCGAGCGGAATCTACGACGCGCAGTGGGCTCCTGTTTCCGGTGTGACTCGAGGCCCGAATTGGTCCACCGCACCGCGGTGATCCGCCGGCAGACGACTGGCGCGGTCCTTTTGAAATGAAATACGACGACGGATGCCCGGGTCCTGACCTCTGTCGACGGGGGACCGTAACGGCTGAACTGGGAAGCACGGAAGGCATGTAGCGCAACAACAGAAGGCACCGCAGGGTCTCCTCCGCGTTCGGACCGCCGGAGAGAATGGCCCCTATACCTTGATGGCTCATGAGCTTAGCGCGTGTCGGATAGCGGAAAAGTGCCTTTGACCTGGGAGAATGTGGGCTACTGAAGGTCCAGATTCGGCCAGTTCGAGAGGCACTTTTCCGGTGAAGA
>RRBB01000082.1:0-42565 GCA_006543605.1 Rhodococcus sp. WS4 | reverse complement strand
GCACGCGCCGGCAGTCGACGGCGTGGTTCGTGCAGCCGCCGGGGCCGTGGAACATGCGTCCGGTCGGCAAGCAGCGCCGCTACATCCAGAACGAGGGCCTGGTCGTGGCGAACCTCGCCGAGGCCGGTGTGACGGGGCTGCACCGGCGGTTGGTGCGCACGCCGTGGCCGGTGCGGCAGTGGGCGCAGGCGCATGACGCGTGGGCCGATCCGATCCCGGACGTGCCGGGTGCGTTGTCGTGGGCGGATTACCTACGCGGGCAACAGCACGCGATGTTGTGGGGCAACCCGACCCAGAAGGGCCGCTATTGGGGCGTGGAGCTGCCGCCGCGCTCGGTGCTCGCGCAGGGCCTCGACACGGTCGGGCAGTGGCTGGTTCCTGTCGTCGACTGGCCACTGCTGGGCACGTTCGCTCAGCTGTGGCGCACGTGGGCACGCGATGCGTTCCTCAATGAGCAAAAGGCGATCGCCGACCATCTCGCCACGATCGAGCGGCACCTGTCCGGGCAGGGTGTGAACGCCAAACCCGCGACGCCGGCGCAGATGGACTACCTGATGCTGCGCTCGGCGACACTCGGGCTGCCGCTCGACGCGGACGGTGTGATCTGCGGCGGCGGCGACTGGGAGGAATCCGACGTCGCCGCGCTCGAAGACCTCACCACCCTCGAGCTGACCCCCGGCGACGGCTACACCACGGTGCGCGGGCAGGTCGGCGGCCGGGACTACACCGGCTACGCGATCGTCCTGACCCTCGGGCGCATGGCGCCGCTGCCGATCCCGGAGAAGATGCTGCCGTGGCAGGTGATCGGCGATCCGTCAGGTGAACCCCTCGAATGGTCCGAGCGGATCTCGCTCGATACCAAGGGGCAGACGCTGCGCAGCCTGCGCCGGTTGACCTCGAAGATCGAGGCCCAGTTCGACCATTACACCGTCGAACACGACCAGGTCCCGCCGCAGGAACTGGCCGAACAGCACGCACTAGCCCAACGGGTGATCTCCGACATCGAGGAGGACCACTCGGGCCTGTCGGTACGCACCGAGGGCTGGTACCGCGTCGTCGTCGTCGGTTCGTCGCCGGAAGAGGCCAAGGAGAAAGTCGCGCTGCTGCAGGAGATGTACGCGCCGCGGATTCGCCTGGAACCCGAGCACGGCCAGTACCAGTTGCTGCGCGAGTTCATCCCGGGTGAGCCGCTGGCGAACATCGCGCACTGCCGGCGGATGAACGTCGAGGCGCTGTCCGCTGGCATGGCCGCGGTCGGTGACCGGATCGGTGACCGCACCGGTGTGGTGGTCGGGCAGACCGCGTCGATCGCTCCGCGGCCCGCGGTATGGGATCTGTTCGCCGCGCACGAGAAGAAGCACAAGTCCGGTCTGACGCCGATCGTCGCGGTGCCCGGCTCGGGTAAGACATTCCTCGCCGGGATGCTCGTCTACCAGGCGGTGCGTGCGGGCGCCTACGGTGTGGTGCTCGACCCGTCGGGGCCGCTGAAGAAGCTTGCGCAGCTACCCGAGTTCCGGGGTATCGCCGAAGTGCAGGCGCTGACCGGTCGCACCTCTCGTCCGGGTTCACTCAACCCCTACCGAGTGATCGTCGACCCCCGCCCCGACGACCCGGAGTACGACCCGTCCAATCCCGACTACACCGACGACGCCGATCCGGTCGCCGCGGCGCAGTCGCAGTACGAGGCGGATCTGCGAGCCGCGGAGGCGGAGCGGATCTCGGTGGCGGTGTCGGTGTTGAAGATGATGCTCACGCCGTCGCGCCTCGAATATCAATGGACCGAGACGGTTCTACAGACCGCGGCGAACATGGTCGGCGGCGACCGCCGCCACAACCTGAGCGAAGTCCTCGCCGCCATCGCCACGATCGGCGAAGGCAAGGACGAGACCAACGCCGACCTGATTTCCTGCGCACGGTCCATCCACCAGGACCTGGCGATGATGTCCCAGCTCTCCGAGGCTCGCGTGCTCTTCCCGGAGGAGGGAACCATCGGCGACGGCGAGGACGTCGACCGCAACGTGCGCCTGACGGTCCTGACGATGCCGGGCCTGCAACTGCCCCCCGAGGGCACCGACCCGGCGCAGCGGACCCCGCAGCAGCGGATGGCCGGCCCGCTGATGCATATGGCGGCGTGGATGGCGAACCGACTCGTCTACGAGCTGCCGCGTTACGAACGCAAGGTGCTCTTTCTCGACGAGAACAAGTACCTCGAGCAGACCGGCGCCGGACGCACCCTGAACCTGCGGATCGCCCGCGACAGCCGCAAGTACAAGGTTCGCGCGCTGGTCTGCTCGCAACTGCCCGACGACTACCTCGGCGTCGACGGCACCGACGACAAGTCCGCGCTGACCTACGAGGTGATCATCGGTGACCTCGGCGGCAACGCCCACGCAATCGAGGGCGCGCTCAAGCTGCTGAACCTTCCGCTCGGCGAGGGCTACGAGTCACTACTGGCCGGCCTCGGCGGCGGCGGCGAGGACACCCTCGACGAGGACACCGACACCGAGCACCTGGACCAGGCCCGCCGGTTCATCGTGAAGATGGCCGACGACATCGAGCTGATCCGTTCGGACTGGACGCACTACGTGCACCTGGCCCACGTGTTCGACGCCCTGGACTCGCGAGCAACCCGCGCGGCGATCGGGGGTGCGACATGAGCCCGCTGCGGCCCGGAGCCGCACGGATCGGCCATTCCCCTTCCCCGCGCCGTTTCGGGTGGCGTACAGGGCTCGTAGGGCGTGTTCTGGTGGTGCTGATGCTGGCCGCGGTGTCGCTGATCGGACTCGGGGGCACTGTCGCGTCGGCCGGCGGGTTCGACTGCCAGGACGTCCCGCCGCCAGAGTTCCCGAACGAAGTCATCGAGACCACCTTCGACTCGACCAGCGCCGACCGGCCGACCACTGGCGGCACCGGCTATCAGACCTACGGGTGGGCCGGGCTCAAGTGGCACACCTATGACCTCGGCTGCGGCGCGGACCTGGTCAAGGCACCGGGTGCGGTTGGCGACACCACCCTGGGCAACACGTTCTTGACCATCGGCAAGTCGATGGCAGCCGCTGCGTTCTGGCTCGACGACCAGACCAAGACCGGCCAGGACGCCACGGAGGCCGGGGTGACTCCGGCGCTGGAGCGGTTCGACCAGATCGTCTTCTCGATCACCGAGGGCATGCGGGGCCTCTACGGGCAATGGGTCGGCATCGGCCTGGTCGTCGTGGCCTCGATGATCCTGTGGAAAGCCCTGAAAGCCGACACAGCCGGAGTCACGAAGACCTCGGCGATCGCCGCCGCTGGGCTCGCGCTCGGGGCGTTGATGGTCGGGGCTCCGCAGAAGGCGCTCCAGGTGGCCGACGAGACGTTCGGGTCGCTGATCACCGAGACGCAGGACCAGATTTTCGCGGTGCAGTTCGGCGACGACGGAGGCACGCTCGCCGGCGGCAGCACCGACCCCCGAAACGTGCTGATCGACAAGGTCTTCCTCGACGACTGGCGCAAGGGCTGGTTCGGCCAAAACTACGACCCAGAGGACAAGGACCAACTCGGTCCGAAGCTGCGGGATGCGCTGGCGTTCAGCTATGACCAGCAGAACGCGGTCAAGGACGATCCGAAGGCCCAGGCACAGCTCGCCGAGGAGAAGGCCGACCAGTTCCGCGACATCGTCTCCAAGCTGGAGACCGACTACCAGCTCTCCTACTACCAGTTCCAGGGCAAGGACTCCGGCCGCACCTCCACCGGCTTCATGGGCATGACCAAGCTGGCCATGCCATCGCTGCTGTGGATCGGCGCATCCCTGCTGAAGCTGACCGCACTGCTGGCGATCCGGTTCGCGATCCTGTTCGCCCCGATCTGGATTCCGGTCGCGATCGCCTACGGCGGGTGGCTGGCCCGGGTGATGCGCATGCTCGCCTCGGCCTACATGTGGGGCGTCGCCGGCTCGGTAATCGTCGCGCTCTACCTGATGGCGCTGGTCCAGCTCTACGTCAACTCGAACGGGGCCGTCGACGGGTCCTGGCGACTGTGGTTCATGGTGCTGCTGACCGTCGTTTGCTGGGCGATCATGCGGCCGTTCAAACGGATGAGCCAGACCTTCACACAGAACAGCGCGAGCATGGTCAACCGCAAGGCCCGAAGCGCCAAGAAGTCCATCAAACGCAAGGCATTCGACGCTGCGAGCTTCGCGGTCGGCGGGCCCGCGCAGGCGATCACGGAAAAGGCCACCGAGCGCTTCGCCCGTCGCGGACGCGACGGACAGGAGGACCACGACGCGGCGACCACGGTCACTCGGCCCGAGGGTCGCGCACTGGGCAACCGCCGCCAGCAGGCGCTCACGCAGTCACGGGCAGATGCCCGGAAGGCGCAGGGGCTGGGCCGGTCCGCACGCCTGGGCCAGGCGTCCGATGCCGCGGTCGAGCGCGATGCACATATCGCGGGGATCGCTGCCGTGGCCAGCCGCGACATCGCCCGCGGCAAGGGTGGGGTCGATGACAAGGACGCCGATCGCGCAGTCAGGTCCGGCGCCGCGGCGTGGAAAAGGTTCGACCAGAACGAGGCCGACAACCTCGTCCAGGAACGCCGGGCCCGCAGGGAACTGCTGACCGCCAGCGTCGGGCAGCGGTGGGACGGCGGTGACCGCTCGGCCATCGCGCCGATGAAGGTCTACACCCCCACCAGCGGCCAGCGAGGGGCACATCACGCCACCGCGTCCACGCCGCACCGCTCACCGGCGAAGGCGCCGCCGAACGCGAAGGTGTGGAACGCCGCCGCCCCGGCCCCCACGACACCTGAGGACCGGTACATCTGATGTCGTCATCTGGACCCAACCCTGTCCTCGCACCGATTCGCCGATGGGTGCTCTACTCCCGCACCCACCTGGCGATCACGGTGGCCGGCACAGTGGCGTTGCTGTTCGCCGCCGGCGCGGCCTTCGGAGAGAACCCTCCGCCGCGGGCAGTCACCCACCAGGCCGACACCACCATCGAATCAGTCACGCTCGCGGAGACGATCAGCTACGACCTCGACGAAGTGAGCGAGTCCCTGGTCGCCGCCAAGACCGCAACCTGGGCCGCATCCAGCGCGCCTGCCACCGCAATGGCCTACGCGCACGCCTTCGTCGACACCACACCGTCGGATGCGATGTGGGCCAGCACCATCGGCCGCCACACCGCCGACAAGCCGGGAGAGCACGTCGTAGCGGTCCGGCCGCGGACCCCGGTGGTCATCACCGGCCCCACGGTCAGCACGCTCACCGACGGGCCCGACGGCGAGCGGACCGCGCGGGTGACCGTTCCGACGCAGGCCGGGGACCTGCGGATCACGCTCACCGTCGACGAGGTCAACGGTGGGAAGCGGTGGGTGGTAGGCACTCCCCTACCGACCCTCGACCTCTCCGAGGTCGAGACGATGGCCCGGGCGACCACCACTGCGACACCACTCACATCGACGACACCGACCCCCACCGCGGCCGAAACGACACCGCCGCAGCCGACATCGACGTCGAGCCTGTCAACGACGCCGCAGCCGACGTTCGATCTCGACGAACCGGCAACCGCCCCGAGCCGAGGCAACGACCCGACACCGATTCCCGGTCCGATCCCGATCCCGGAACTCGACACCCCAATCCCCGGAGGAAGGTGAACATCGGCGGCGCCCAGCGGGCGCTGCTGCTCACCGGCGCCATCGGCATCATCATCGGGACATCGGCGTGTTCACTGGGCGCACCAGTCATCCCGAGAGACCCGTGCCGGACCGTCACCTCCGACAGCGCCAACAGCGCGGGGTCGATCGCCGAGGATCTGACGCTGACCGCGTCCGGACCGATCCGCCTGCCGGTCGAACCTGGGACCACCACGTTCACCTCCGGATTCGGTGAGCGCTGGGGAGCCCAGCACCAAGGAGTGGACCTTGCCGGGCCGGTCGGCACGAAGATCCTCGCCGCGCTCGACGGCAACGTCGTCAAAGCCGGGGACTCCGGCGAAGGGCCCGGCGTCGGGTTCGAGAACTGGGTAGTCATCGACTCGAACGTCGACGGCAAGCCCGTGAGCACGGTCTACGGCCACATGTTCGCCGACGGAATCCACATCAAACCAGGCCAGCAGGTCAAGGCCGGCGACCACATCGCCGACATCGGCAACGCCGGCGGATCGACGGGCCCGCACCTGCACTTCGAGTACTGGCAGGGCGGCCGCCTGCAGGGCGGAACGGCCCTCGACCCCCTCACCGTCCTACCCGACATCGCCGAACAGAACGGCACCAGTGGAGGCGACCCCAGCACCGCCAGCAACACCCCAATCCAACTCGTGGCCGCATCCCGGTCGACGGCTGACTGCTCTGGCTTCGGCATGGCCGGCGGCGGCGAGCTGGCATTCGGGATCGTGCCGACCGAGTTCGAGCCGTGGCTACGCCGCGCCGGCAGTGTCTGCCCGGAGATCGACCCCCCGTTGCTCGCCGCACAGCTCCAGCAGGAGAACGGATTCCGGCACGGCCCCCATGCCCCGGTATCGGACACCGGAGCGCTGGGACCGGCACAGTTCATGCCCGGCACTTGGGCAACATTGGGTAAGGACTACGACGGCGACGGGAAGGCCGACCCGAACTCCATCGGTGACGCGGTGATGTCGCAGGCGCATTTCATGTGCGCCCTGTACCAGGACGTTTCCGGCTACATCGCCAGCGGCCAGGCCACGGGCGACCCCATCGAGCTGACTCTTGCGGCCTACAACGCCGGTCCCGGCGCCGTGCAGAAGTTCGGCGGTATCCCACCCTTCGCCCAGACCGAGAATTACGTGCCCAAGATCCTGCAGGCCCGTGCAGGGTTCACCAATCCCAATGCCCGCGGCCGATTCATCCCCAACGCGTCCGGCGACAGCAGCCAAGTCGTCACGGCCGCTCGCGAATACCTTGGTACCCCGTATGTGTGGGGTGGCGGCGGAACCGGCGGACCCTCCGGCGGTGGGTTCGACTGCTCAGGTCTGACCTCATACGCGGTGCACGCGGCCAGCGCAGGCAAGGTCTCCCTCCCCCGCACCTCCGAGCAACAGTGGGGTATCGGCATCGAGATCCCGATCGACCAGGCGAGGCCCGGCGACCTCGTCTTCGGCAGCTGGGGGCCGAACGGGCCAGGACATGTGGGCGTCTACTCCGGCACCGGCCAGATGATCCACGCCCCCACGCCGGGCGATGTCGTCAAAGAAGCTCCACTCCAGGCAGGGCTGAAGGCCCGCCGCGTGATGTAGGGGGCGTGCCATCTCCGCAGGTGTAGGTTCTCACACTACTTTTCGCCCTTCTCAAGATTCTGTCGCCAATTCGTCGACGGCGAACCGGATTGCCAACGAACCTCCAGGTCAGCGGGACTCATGCGGATGGGGCGGGAGGTGCCGCCGAGTGCTGGAAGCTGGCCGCCAGCCGAGGAAAGCGACATTTCGATGAGAAGAGCCACCGACAGAACGGTGAGAAAGCTACGCGAAACTGCAGGTTACGAGACAACTCGGCGAAAAATACGACGAAGACCTCCAGCTTGCGTGGTCGATGTCGTATCACCGCCCCGCGCCGGACCACCCATTCGGAGCACGGGGGACGTGTCATTTATCGTGGTAAATGGCCAAATTCTGCCACGGGGAGGAGGGTGACGTGAGGCCACGGAAGCTCGCCATTGCGGTGTTGGTGGTCGCTGTCGTCGGATTCCTGGCCTACTCGTACCTCTCCCGAACCAACGACGGCGAGGACTCGGCGAGCGTGGCAGCGTCGATGACCACCAGCGCGCCCACGGCCACTGCGGCCGCGGCGTCGCCAGTCGACGTCGAGACCGCCGAGCTGCCGACTTCCTCCCGCGACGCTGAAGAGGCCGCGCGACAGGGGCTGACCGTGGCGTTCACCTGGTACCCGGCTACCGACACCAACCAGAACGACGCATATGGGCGGGCCCGAAACTGGCTGACCGGCAAACTCGCTGACCGCATGCTCGTCGACGCCCGCACCGAGCGCGGGCCTGGCGTGCAGTGGGACGAGTGGGCGCAGGAGCAGGCCAAGGTCATCGCCGATGTCAGCGTCGAATGCTCCGGCTGCCCCGAGGACACCGACATCGTCGTCTCGCGGGTGGCCACCATCAAGCAGACCACGATCGCCGGCAGCAGCACCGATACGGTCGAACCTGACACCACGGTGTGGGTCTCCGTCGTCCGCGAGGGCGACCGCTGGCTCATCGACGACATACGCTACTGATCCGGAGGGCCCGTGAACCGCAAGAACGTTGCCGCAGTACTGATCCCCACTGTTCTCGCCGTCGGCCTGACCGCATGCAGCAGCGATGAGTCGACCACCCCCACCAGCGCACCGATAGCGACCACGACGACGTCTGCGTTCGGCACCGATGAGTTCATCGCCAACCGGCTGCGCAGCTCATCTACAACAATCGTCGAGACAGTGGAGGAACGCGGCGGCACACCAGAACAGGCGATCGCTGCTCTCGTGTCCAGTGAAGCCGAGACGGGCTGGCAATCCGGACTTCGGATGGCCCCGCCGGCAACGGACATCCGGGACATCTTCGGCTGGCGGCTCGCGTACAACCTTCCGGCCGACTCCGCTGAAGTAGTCGTTGCCGCCACCAACACATTCATGGACAACGCCGCCACCGTCACCGCCAGCGCCGACGACCCGGCTGCCTACGCCCTGGCCGCCCAGTACGCAGACCCCCGCGGCTACAACGAGAAGGAACACTTCTACAGGAAGGGCGAGACCGCAGCCACCGAGTACGCCGTCGCCCTACCCAAGGCCCAGGCCGCGTACGCCGAGCTGCGCGGTTCGCAGTAATGAGAGCTTGGGCGTCGTTGGTGATGCCGGTATTCGCACGACTTCTTTGACGGGTCTGTCTTCGGTCTCGATGCCGTGTACACCTTCAGGGACGGCGAAGCCACGGTGCGCTGTGCGTTCCCCACCGTTGTACCGTGCAGCTCCTGGCCCATATGGTGTGACACGGTGTACCACCAAATGATCGGACTTGCGTGTCCAAGACTGACGACAAGGCGGTCCAGGCTGGAGCTGCGCCGTATACCGCTCCCTTCCTGCACATTTACGACCTATGGGTGGTTCACCTCTCCAACGATCTGGCCTGGCGCTGCGGCCGAGAGCGATTCGTGGAGATGTATGCCCGGCACGTCGGACGCGGTCATCTCGAGGTAGGTCCGGGGAGCGGCTGGTACATGGCCAGCGAGGACCGAGCTCACCCGTCTGGACTTGAACGCCAACAGCCTCAAGCACTCCTACCGTCGGTTGTCCCCGCGTATGACGTGCGGACAGTGGAAGCCAACGTCTTGGATCCCGTGCCTTCGAATCTGGATCATTCGACTCCGTCCGTGTCAACTACGTCGTGCACTGTTTACCGGGTGGCTGGCGTGAGAAGGGTGCGGTCTTTCAGAACCTGGCCGGTGTGCTTGCAGCGGATGGCGTCCTCTCGGTTCCACAGTTCTCGGGCCGGGGGTGAAGCGGAACATCCTTTGGCGCTCAGTGAGGCATACAACCGTCTCGGGGCTTTCCATAACCGCGACGACGATTACGACGGTCTCGTCGAAGCCCTGCGGGTCTCGTTCGGTCGCGTCGAGGTCTCTCAGGTCGGCATTGTGGCGTTGTTCGTCGCCAGTAAGCCCAAGCGCTAGTTTTGGCGACGGGGGCGAAGCCTCAATCCTTCTGGTTTGAGGGTGATCTGCTCCTGGACCTGGAGTTGGTATGCGGGGTCTGCCTCGAAGTCGAAGCGGTGCAGAAGGAACGCCAGCGCGAGGATCGTCTCATGATAGGCGAACTGGCGGCCAATGCACGCACGGAGACCGGTCCCGAATGGCTTGTAGACCACTGAGCTCTGTATTGGTCGCAGGTTCTCAGGCAAGAACCGATCCGGTTGACGTCCTCTCGGTTGTGACCGACCGAGATTCCTCTCGGGACTCGCGTTCCCGAGGTTCCTGTTTCACCTATTCTCGGAATCCGGTGATTGTCGTTTCACCTGCTAGACCGGGTGTCGCGAAGACCCTGGCCGTCGAGAAAACTTTTGGGATTCATTCGTGACCAGCGGCGCGCGAGGATGATCGCGGTCCCCACCAACACGATGCCGACCACGGCACCGAGGGCGGGCCCATATCGGGTTCCCCACAGGATCGCGGTACGGGCGTCCTTCGCTTGTTGGGCAAGGCCGTTGATCGATTCGTTGTCGAAGTGGGTGTGCGCTTCTAGCGTGGTCACAGCATTCGGGTCGTCAACCGACCGCGCCAGCCATCGCCTCGGCTGCTCCTCCACAGCAACGATCGCACCAGATGCAGGCTCGACCCACACATCGCGCGTCGTGGAGTAGTGCAGATCCATCGTTGTCGGCTCCGCGCCAGGTAGCCCCCACTTTTCAGCGGGCAAGGTCGTCGTCGCGACACTGCCGATCGATTTCCCAAGGTTCAGAGGGCCGATCGTCTGCTGAAAGTGATACAGCCGCATGCCGTCGACCACGCGATCGTCGTCTACGTACTCGATCGGATGGGTCTCACGTGCCGTTCCGTCGTAGTACGGGTAGCTGACTTTCTCGACGTCGAACGGAAACTTGTACTGAATGCCCTCGCGAGGCGTCTCCGTCGGGGGCTTGCCCAGTTCGGCTTGAGTCGTCGGGACGGGCTCGGCGAGCGGCATGCCTGATCGTCGGTCGATCGTGACGCGATCGACCATTGCCGAGACCAGGCCCAACCCGTCGCCCCAGTCGGTCCGGACCGTCTTCTGTGCCGCTTGCAGAGTTGTGGAATCGGCTGAAACTGGATTCTCTGTCGTCACGTACACCTGAATCCGCAGCGGGACACCCCGGTCGGTCTTCAGCGGACCCTTCATAGCCACCGAGGTGGCCTTGAGCACCGCCGCGTCCTCCGCAACCGACACTGTCGCCGATTGCACATCGAGCGGGATGACCTTCAACCGGGCGGCACCGTAGGTGGGGACCAAGACAGCGACGGCGAGCAGGCACGAGCCGAGCGCGACGAGAGTGCAGACCGCTGCGGATCTCCTCCAACCCCGACGGTCGGCGGCATCCGCCTTGTGCACGTTTTCATCCAGTACGGTGTCGACCTGAGCACTCACGTAGCGACCCTAGCCGCCGGAGCAATGCAGAATCCCGGTCAGCCGGTATCTTCGTCCTGAGGTATTTGCCACATCGCAGAAGGGAACCTGGTGCTCGATCCGTTTGCGCCCGGCCTGAGTGTCGCGGAGGCCGATCGCTTGCATGAGCGCCTTCGCGCCGCCGGCCCAGTTGTCGAGGCCACCGACGCCGACGGACTGCGCGTCTGGATCATCACCCGATACGACGACGTCTCTCGACTGCTCGCTGACCCCGGAATCGTCAACGTCCGGCCCGGCGGCCCTTCAGGCAGCCCGGGTCTTCCCCTGCCACCGGCACTGGCCCGCAACCTGCTCAATATGGTCCCCGATGATCACCGGCGCGTCCGCGCTCTGGCAGCGCCCGCGTTCTCACGGCGACGAATCGGAGCGGTGAGGCAGATGGTGACCGCCCGTGTCGACGGACTCCTGGACGAGCTCGACCCGAACGAAACCGGTGTTGTCGACCTCTTCCCTGCCTACGCCTCTCCCCTGCCTGCTGACATCATCGCCGAGATCCTCGGCCTGACCGATACGGACGCCGACGAGTTCCGTACCGCCGCGGCGACCGTGATGGCAATGAATCCTGGCGAACCCACCGCGGACGACCCTCGCATCCCGGCCATGACCACGATCGTTCTCGTACTCATGCGTGTGATCGCGGCCAAACGGAAATCGCCCGGTGACGACGTCATCACCGATTGGATCACCGCCCGCGACGCCGAAGACCGGCTGACCGAAGAGGAACTCATCTCCCTGGCGTTCCTGACGTTTCTCGCCGGATTCGAGAACTCCGTCTACCAGATTGCCAATGCCATCGGCATTCTCGCCGGACTTGATCGGGACCAGCTACTCGTCGAAATCGCCGACGACCAGCTCTGGCGCGCCCGGGTGACGCAGCTTGTCCTCGACGCCGCGCCCGGGTCCTATGCGATACGGCGATTCCCGGTTGAGAACATCACCGTCGGCGGCATTCGCATCCCCGCCGGCAGTCCTCTGTATCTCTCCCTGCGCGCGGCGACCAACGACCCTGCCCGCGGCGAGCGCCCGGACCTGGCCTTCGGCCGCGGACCTCATTACTGTCTCGGCGCCGATCTCGCCGTGATGCAGCTCGACATCGCTACTCGCCGCCTGTTCCAACGCCACCCGGGCCTGTCCCTGGTGAAGCCATGGGAAACACTCGACCGGCGACATACCTGGCGCACTCACGGCCCCACTGAGATGCCTGTCCACCTGACCTGACCCGCAAGCCAGTACGGGAGAAACGGATAAACCGATGACAGCTGATGCCCTCGAGCTCACACACGCCGAACCCACCCACCCGATCCGCGAATGGACGACCGTCTTCGTCGGCACCGGCGACGACCACCATGTCGTCGCCGAAGGCGCCAAGATCCGCGAATGGCGCAATATCAACAACGTCGTTCGCGGACCTGCCCGCACGGCTGTCCTGGGGTTGATCCGTCAGTGCATCGCCGATCGTGACCTCAGGATCGAGCCGTTCGATGGCAAGGTCGCCGACGCCCTGGGACCGGTCGGGGCAGCCCACCCCATCCTGACTCCCGACAAGAGCGTGGTCGTAGCAGTTCAGATCTGGACCGGTGACCCGAAGAAGAACCCGCCGGACCGCCCCAATGTCGGGGCCTGGGAGTGGGTTCTGAGCTCGGAGGACACCCCGCCCCCGCCGCAACTGCAGTTGGACCCCGGAGCTATCGAGCTCATCGGGATGTCCGCCCGTCATCAGGATCGATCGGTTTTCGGTCCTGCGGATCTCTACACCCGTTCGGCCCGCCTGTCCGACACGTTGCGGCATGTGCGCCAAATCCGAGACTGCCAGGTAAAGGACAGGTTCGACGGCACGTTCACCATCCGGGCTGAGACCGACGTCACCCGGGAGCTGCGCTACGCCGAGCGGTGTGTGGAGGGCCCGGCGGGTAGGCGTGTGCGCGGGATCTGCTGGGACGCGGGCACCGACGAAGCCCGTGTCCACGAAGCGATGCTCGACGCGTGGTTGTCGACGATGTTGGCATCGACCTCGGGGATGTACATCGCGGTTGGGGATCTGTCGTACCAGTACCCGTACTGGCTGAAGTGGGTGACCGAGCACGTTCCCGGCCTCGGACACGGCGTGAGCACCGGACAGACCTTCGCGCTCCATGAGGAAGACTGGCCGAAGATCATCGAGTGGGTTCAGCAGGTGCGTAAGGGGCCGGTCTCCGGCACGGTGCGGGCACGACGCGGCGGTGGCGGCTGGCTGAAGGCCGAATTCCGGGGCTTCCTTCTCGATCCCCTCGTCAGCGACTCGATCGGTGTCGCGGTGATCTCCCCCGAGATCGAAACCATCCCTGACGAAACCTACTGACGGAGAACATCTTTCGGAGGACAAAGCTCGTGTGGAGAGTGTTCTACAACGCCGCGTTGGTTGTTGCGTTCATGGCGACCTACAAGACCGCCGGAATCTTCGCGGCGACGGTCGTGGTCATGGCCGGCGTCGTCGGCGAGATCATCGTGACGGTGGCCCGACGCCAACGGGTCGACAAACTGCAGTGGATCGGTCTATGCCTTGTGCTCGTCCTCGGTGGTTCGACTCTGTTGTTCCACAACGAGACCTTCATCAAGTGGCGTCCCACAGGGGTGTACTGGCTAATTGCCGGCGCTTTCCTGACGTCGTTGATGGTCGCGAAGCGTGACCCGGTGCGTCTCGTCATCGGACGATGGGTGAGCGCACCGGACGCCGTCTGGCGCTTCCTGAGCTGGAGTTGGTTCGTGGCACTGGTCGCGGTCGGCGCCGTCAATATCGTGGTCGCCTACACGATGTCCACGGACACCTGGGTCAACTGGCGTGTCTTCGTCGCACCCGGAAGTCTCTTGGCTCTCGCTGTCGCCCAAGCCACCTGGCATCGCAACTACATCCTCACGGCATGGCGCGCCCACCAATCCGAGGAAGCTATGTAATATCCCCTCCGACGTTGGTTCGACATAGAGTTCGCCAAGCGGACTGACTGCGCGATGCCCCCTCCGGCACGTGCCCGGTCGGCCGACGTCAGCGCACCTCACCCGAGGTTGCGGCGCGACCTTTTCGCGTTGCCCGCGCAGCACGCAGAAAGCCCCTCCTCGAAGGGGCTTTTCGTCATGCTCGCGAGAAGGTCGAATGAACACTCACTTTGCTTACTGCACCACCACGGTCGCCAACACCCACGTCCAGTACTACTGGAACCGTTCTCTTCGCATCCGCGACGCCCGAGGGCTACGCGGGAGTACCGGCGGGGCGGGTTCGTACCCGCTCGTAGCTCGCCCGCAGTTCGCTTTCAGGGATTTGAAGCGCTGCAGACAGCTTCCTTGCCACGTTGTCAGACAGCGAAATCTCGCCTCGTTCGACACTTCCAACGATTTGGGTGGTGACGCCGGCAGCGGCGCCAAGCTGTGGCTGGGTAAGCCCTCGGAGAATCCGCCAATCGCCAGGGTAGCGGTCACCCTCCGGAACCTTGACGAGGTCGGAAATGGACACCCCAATCGCGGCGGTGACACGGGCAAGCAAATCAACCTGCGGCGACGAGTCGCCAAGTTCCCATCGCCGAATCGTGTCGGCATTGAGTCGCGCCAGGCGCGCGAGTTCGCGCTGCGATACACCAGCAGATCGGCGGGCTTTCTCCAGTTGATCAGGCTGGAATCCACGCATAACTCGACGGCTCACAGACTGAGCCCTACCAGAAAAGTCGTCATCACTAGACACTGTGCAATCCCCTCGTTACGATGCGCACATAACGGTACCTATGAATCAGTAGGTATAGATTCGGAGCAAAGGGAGTTCTCACCAAACGTGAACGGTCCCCCGGCTGTTAGCGCAGCAAGGGGACCGTCAGAACAGCAAGTCGACTGTTAGCGCAGTCGGACAAGCCATGAGACCAGCGGGTTAGCGGCCCGTGGCCTCGAATGCAGATCGGAGCCTGCAAATGAACACGTTAGATGGCGCTGGTGCTCTACGCCTAGCGGCTGCAAGTTCTCATGCTGGTCGGGAGAAGGTCGATGGGCACGATCGCGTGACCAACGGCCCTCTCCGCGAGATCCTGGCCAAGCACCGTTCAAACCATGACCACACATCGTGCACGGCCTGCGGGTTCGTCTACACCCCCGATCTCCCGTTGTGCCCGCCCGTCGCTGGCGCTCTGCGCGAACTGTCCACGGGCGCCCTCCGGCCCCAGGGCCTGTCTCTAGGCCACTACACGACCGGTCGACTCCGCGCGATGGCGCGCGAGCACACCGGCGAGGGCCGGTGCCGGCGGTGCGGGTTCGTTTACTCCGGTCAGGTGCGTCTATGCCCGACGTCGCGGCGGATCGCCGCCGAACTCGAGACCCGCGGCAAGGCGCCCGCGACCCAGCCCCACACAGGTCAGGGGCTGTGCGCAGGTAAGGGCTCCGGTTGGACCGTTACCAGCACAAAGGCCGCGGCGTGGAAGCGTGCGATGGCGGCCTGCTCGGTGTGCCCGCTGCTTGCGCAGTGCGAGACGCAACTGGAGGACAGGCTCGCTACCGGTGTGAAGGTCCGCGAGCAGATCATTGCCGGAAGGCTGTTCACCGTCACCGGCCGCGAGGTCGAAGCCGCTGGGGTCGATGCGTTCGCAGTTGCCCGGGGGCGGACGAAGAAGAAGCAGCAGCAGCAGCCCCGGGCCCCAATCCCGGCCCCTGCTGCTACTCCGGCTCCGGCGCGGCAGCTCGCGCTCTTCGAGAACGGGGTGGCATGACGGTCCGCTCGGGTTTCGGCCTGAGTCGCAGCGTGACCACTGTCAGCGCTGTCGAGTTCCACGGGCGCCAGTGGGACCTCGTCCCGATTCAGGATGTCATCTGCGCCATGATCGTTGCGGACAGCGTGGCGATACCTACCGTGCTTTCCGAACAACTTCTCGCAGAATGTCCTCTGGTGATCTCGGCTGAGGCGCCGACCCTGAGTGTGGGCGCCCGAGAGAAGCTCACCGATGTCATCGACTTGGTCGTGACGAACCCTGAGACGGCTTCCGTTGAACAGATCCGTGAGGTCGCTTCGCTCGCCCGTCTACTTCTCCGCCGACATCCCGCGTAGCAGTACAGATTCAGCGCGCTTCAGAACAGGGCAGATCGGTCCCGATCACCCAATCTTGTCGCGCCCTCACTGCAAGCGGGGTCGCTGAAACCCGCGGCCAAGTCCGTTCAGTCCTGATACGCCGAATCGACGAAAGGCAGTCACCTTCGATGACCACTTCAGTCACATGCGACACACCGAACAGCGCCGGTTACCCGTATCGGTTACAGGTTCGATCTAGGGTTTCCTCATGGCACAGCACAACAAGGGGCCCCGCGGTCAGATCGCTACTCGCGCACCCCTCAGACACCACAAGGTTTACGAGAGTCGGGCAGCCGAACTCGGCATCCCTGCTGGCGACTACTCCGTGCTTATCCTCGCCATCACGCACGGGCTCGACATCCCGGATTACATCAGCGAGAAACTTCGACCGGAACAGCTCCGGCTACTCGAAGTCGAGGCTTCAGGGTCGTTGCACCAGATCGAGCAGTTGGCGATGGGCGCATGAACGACACCTAAACACGAAACAACCCCCAGGGCTTGGCGGCATCGGGGGTTGTCCGTTTATGAAATTTCGGGACCTTGCCAGCTCCCTGACCACCACTACCTCGAAAGGAAGAGGCGGTGCTTTCTCAATGATAACGCACGTCCGCAAGTCTGCTTTGTCTGCGAACTTCTATTCGGTCACGTGTCTGTCTCAGCAAGACCACACACTGACTGCTGCACTCCCGCACAATCGAGACCCTTTCGACGGCGCTACCTCTGTGTTGGCTTACCAGGGCGCCCATTACGCGACGGAATCTGCGGGTTCTGATCTGCGCCTTCCGGTGCTGCTTGGGAGCGCACCGGCCCTTCCAACTGAGGAAGGCGGTGGTCCTGGCGAATAGCGGATCGGAACTTCCTCGATAGCTAATTCAAGAGCGGCGGTACAAGCCAAAGGGACCCCCGGCGGGGGTGGGTTTATCCAATGAATCCCGATGGGAGGACTGGCAGGTCCTCCCCGTCTAGGGCGATCGTCTGGCAGGACGGTCATTCCCTGAGGTGAGTAGAAGAAGTTAGCAGCCTCTTCAACTCGGTACTGCATTCCCCGAAGGGACTACCTGTGCTAGGTACGTCTGAGGATAAACCATGCCTTGACGCCTTTTCCACGGTTCAACACTCCGATCTCGGCGTGTCGTGGGATAAATCACACAATTCGCCGATTTCCCAAACCACGCAACCGGACACGCATCCACTTCAGACCCCGTGGATTGACGAGCTGCGACGACTCAACACGGACACCGATCAGCGCGGAAAATCCTGGACGCTGCCCGTCAAGCCCGGCCAAGAAGCAAGCATCCCGATCTGGACAAGCCGCGACGGATGGACGCGACAGGTCCGGTACGCAATCACCAAGACCGCCGACGGCCGCGCCGCAGCCGCCCGACACAGGATCGGCGTCGAAAGTATGGTCGCCGTCGCTGCCGCGCACGCGTCGTCAGCCGACTCGAAAACTGGGCGCCGCGTTACTGCCACAGTCCAGAACCTCGCCGCCCGAGCAGGTGTGTCCGAGGCGGTGGTCAAACGAGGTCGCCGCGTGCTGAAAGCACTACACCTGGGCTACGAGCTGGTACGGGGCCGCACCCTGACTACGCGGGAATTCCAAGCCGCAGAAGTCCACCATGGTGGGCGTCAGCACCGCGCTGCCAGCGTATGGGCTCTGTCCTCCCCACCTGACCTCGTCGCAGCCACCCCCGCTCCCCCACAACCAAAGAAGCGCGGCCGCTCCCACGGCAGGACATACCGCCCGGCGGAGCACGCTCGCCACACCGCCACAAGGGGTTCGAATCCCAATCCCCAAGCCCGCGACCGTGACCCCCTATCTTTGAGTGGTTTTTCCCCGAAGGGGATCTCTTGTAGAGAAGTAATCACCAAACGCGCGTGCGCGCGCGAGAACCAAACCTCATCCTCGAATCAGACAGACCCGCGCCCGATGAATCTCCAACGAGCCGCCTCCGCGCTGGTCGCTGCAGCTCCAGTCATCGCCCCCGGCGGCCACATCGGAGCCGTGTGCGACGTCATCGAGCGTTCAGGAATCGACACCACCCGCTGGACAGGACGGGATATCGCCCAAGCTTTGACCGCTGACACAGTGTCGCGAGGTGAGCTCTGGCCAAACGCGGTGCGCTCGCCAATCGGATATCTGACCTGGCGTTTGTCCAGAATCGACTGGTCAGGCCCCTCCCCCAGTGAGCAACGCGCCACAGAGGCCGCGCGCAGCGCACAGCTGCGGGTAGCACGTGACGCCGAACGCGAGCGAGCTCGTCGCGCAACGGCCTCGCCTGAGCGCCAAAAGGCATTCATGGAACAGATCCGCGCCACCCTGGCGCCCAAAAGCGGGCAGCCTAACGATGCTCATCGAACCTCGGCACACCATCCACACGGAACGCTGGTCGGACCGGCCGCGGACAATAACACCGCGCCGAGCGACATCCCACTCGCTACCGTGTATGGGCCATATCCTGCGAGAATCACCGTGGCCGACTTGCACAGAACGGAGTGCACTCGTGGGTAAGAACACCGTGTCCCGATCGACCCGACGCCACCCGCGGGTCGATGTCAGTCGAGTCCAGGCGCATCCCCGCATCAGCCGCAACGCAGACTCGATCCGCGAGCGTCTCCGCAACGGCGCCCGCACAGTCGTGGTTGACACTGCAGGTCAGCTAATCGAACTCGACAACAAAACCTTCGCATCGGCCGGCGACGAGTGGACCTTGCGTTTTACCGCTGGATCGCAAGCACGGATTCATCTCGACTCACCACTACCCGCGACCGCGCACATCGTCGCCACTGACGCAGCGACCGTGGAAGTCACAGGGCACGTTCATCTTTGGGCCTATACCCACGCAACGGTTACTGCCTTCGATCAGTGCCGGGTTGTAGCTCACAATCACGCATTCATCAGAGCGTGTGACCACTCGGCTGTGTGGGCCGACGACAATGTCGTTGTCCACGCCTACGACGAGGCCACGGTCCAGGCTAGAGATCACGCGATTCTCGCCCTTTCCGATGAGGCACGCGCAGTCGTGGAAACCGCAGTCGTGGTTCGCGGTCCAGCTCGCAAGAACGTCACCATGAGGGACACCTGATGCCTGATCGTGGGCAGACGCAGCTCTAACACCGCACCACCTGCCCACCAGCAGTTCCGAGATGGCCTCGTATACCTGGCCATCGAGGTCGACCCTCTCGCACGGCAGGCGGTTCACCCCGTATTCGTTGATGAAGACTTTTCAACGGCGCACGACCCCAGCGGTCGCGCTCACCGGGCACGGCGTCCTTCCAGGATGTTCTGCAGCCAAGTAACGCTGACCTAGAGTTGCTAGCAATGCAAGCTAGCAGCGCTAGGTAACTCTAGCTATTGCGAATAGTTAGGCGAACATTGATGTCCCGGCTATCTACAGTTTCTGTCACGTGACGGCAGATACGGACGTCGCCGGAATCTCACCGGACGGCGCGTCGTGATGGCGCCTTGGTCGGTGTCTGTGGTGGACTGCGAATATGCCCAAGAGCCGAGGCCGCCGCAAGGGCGGCAAAAGCCGACCCGTTCGCCGTGCTCCCCGGCAACTCCACCCCGCCGATCTTCTGCTGCGCGACGCCCGGCAACTCCTCGAAATCGACGATGTGCTCACCGCTGAGACCTGGGCCAGCGGCTGGCTCGGCGAGGCGTGGTCGACGGCGGCAGTGACCGAACGCGAGCCCGAGCATCAACTGTGTATGCAGGTCACTGGAAGAGCATGCACCACACCGTCTCCGCACTCACTGGCCGCGATCGACGCGCTCGCGCGGGTCGCACCTGCGGCCGACCTTTCCATGCTGACCGACACCCTCCACATCTTGGCCGAAACCCAACCACTGCCGGCCTGGCACACCGTCGAGCCGTGGACTCCGATCGTGGCGTGGCGCGCGGTCGACGTGTACGACAGCGAACGGGTCCTGTTCATCGAATACGACGGACCCCGCCCACACACATTGATGGCACATATCTACCACGTTGGCGGGCTGATGATTGACAAGCTCGCTGTCCTGAATCCCGGCGCAGCCACCACGTGGGACCAGCTGCGCGAGCCCGACGAGGCACCGATGCCGCTCCAGTCGGCCCCGGTCGCCGAGGTACTCGCTGATCTCGCGCACGCGTTGCGCACCACCGACATGACCTGGCCCCGCACCGACGACGAGGACGTTTTGGATCACCGGGCGCTGGCATGGTCCCGCTGCGGGGACTACCTGCCAGAATGGCCCGAACACGCCGGACTACCCGAGCAAGGGCGCCGCCAACTGGTCGAGGACTTCCTCACCGATATCGGAAGCGACGACGACGTGAGCCGGTCGCTGGCCGAGCTGTTCCTGGACTACGGCGACGGCTACATCGGCGCCGGATCGCTGTGCTGGAGCCCGGGCGAGGTGATGTTGCTGCTTACAGATTGGCTTCCCCGCAAAGCAGTCCTCGACGCCGACCAACGCAACGCACTGCCCTTCGTGTTGCGCCGATGGCTGACCTTCGCGTTGACCCAACAGGGGATCGACCGCCAGTGGATCAGCGTCGTCGTTGATGCTGTCGACACCTTCCTACCTGAGTTCCATGACGCGTTTGACGATGAAACTGCCTGGGGCCCCGCCAAACAGGTGGCAGCGGCGCTTGCCGAGCGAGGCGTCGACCTCACCGACCGCCACGCCGTCGACGACGCCATTAGGCAACTCAACGCCGAACAACTCGCCCACCGATTAATGCCCTGAACCGTCGGCTCTGTGCACACCCGATTCACACGTCCTGCCGATTCCCTGCGACGCGCTGCCCAGCGAATGTGCGCTCGTTGGGGAAGCGACGTAACCGCACTGTGCGATGCTAGTAAGGCTACCTAGCGTTGCTGGAGACGCTAAATAGCGTAGTAACGCTATTCCGGCTATCTTGACTAGCTATGCGAGCGTTGATTGCGCGCCCGCCTACTGCTGCTAGGAGTGAAGTACTAGCTAGCGGTGAAGCGACCGTTGCACTAAGGCCGCTGGCGGAAATAGCACTTCTCGCGCACCGAGATAAGGACGCTAGCCTAGCTAGCGGAGCGCGGCTAGCCCGAAAATCGTGCTCGGTTGATCCGGGGCGAGATCTGCTCGGGCAGCATGTCGAGCTGTGAAGACTCGAAGCCGGCCTGCTCTGTTTCGCCGGGTTTCGCAGTGCCTAGGCGGATGCGATCTGGTGGAGGGATGCGTTTCGCGTGACGGTGCCTCGTGCATAGTTGTGGCGGCGACCCCCTGACCTGCTGAAATATCAACGCTAGCTCCTATAGCATTGACGGGATCTACTTTGGTAGCAGGAGGGGGAAGCGCACCTATCCGAGCTATCTGGGCTATCGTCTCCTAGTCTTCATATCGCGGACAGTTCTGCTATGGAGACGATCACAGCTACTCGTTGTAGCGCAGCAATTCTCGCAATCGTCTCTATCAGAGATATGCCACCAACGATATCTACGTAAGCTAGACGCCGTATGAGCGCTACAGTAGCGCCGTTTTCTATGGACGCTCGCATGTCTAGGCTGACTCGCCTTTCTAGCCTTACTAGGCTGGCTACGCAGCCTAGGGGTCGTAGGGTTGCTTGCAGAGCTATGAGTGCGAACAAAACTACGAGCGCGATGCTCGCTAGAGAAGTTCGATTATCAATCGTTGCTGTCATCGCTATAGGCTCAGTCATATCTAACTTCGCTATGAAAACTAGTGCAGTAAGTGTTGCGAGCAAAGCGATTACAGACACCATAGATAGGGTCGCAATTGTAGAGGCCATAGCTATGTCTGCGTCCGCAGCGTCGATCGCTACGAAAGCCAAACTAGAGACGCTAGTTACGCTATGCACGCTATCTCACCTAGCAAAGAACGCTAGCGTTGCTCGGCGTGTCGAGCTAGCTCAGCAGCCAAGCCTGGCTATGCTCCCTACGCGAGCGTGCGGAGTTGCACTAACGCTCATCGCGCGCATCTGGAAGTCTCCTGGCCTCGACGGAACGGAAACCAAGTCATGACACGCAAATGCGCGATCTGCAATCAGAAAGGGGGAGTGGGCAAGACCGCCACGACCCTCGGTCTCGCGAGCGCAATAAGCAACGCCGGCGGACACGTCCTCATTGTCGACGTCGACCCCCAGGGCAACGCCACCAACGGCGTAGGCGTCACCATCACCGACGAGATGCTGACAACCTACGACCTGATGAGCCGAACCGAGTCGGGCACGGCGATCGACGCCGTCATTGCCACCCCATGGGACGGCGTCGATCTGATACCGGCCGACCAGACGCTCGCGAACATCGAATCGGATGGGGCCAACGACCTCATCTTCCGCCTCGACATCGCCTTCGAGGGCCTCGACCTCTCCGCCTACGACGCAGTCCTCTTCGACTGCCCACCGTCGCTCGGCAAACTCCTCTTCGCCGTCTTCTGTGCAGTAGACGGGGTCATCGCAGTAACCGAGCCCACCATCGACAGCGTTCAAGGCGTCACCAAGCTCTTCGAAACCGTCGAGAACGTCCAGCGACGCCCCAACCCGAACCTGGCTATCGACAAGATCGTCCTCAGCCGACAGCGGGGGACAGGCGAACACCGATTCCGGGAGAGCGAACTACGCGAGGTCTACGGCGACCTCGTCGCGCGCACCACCATCCCTGAATACGCCACGCGGCAGGACGCACACAGCGCGCGCACCCCGATCCACAAATTCACAGGCGGAAAATCGCTGTCATTGCAGCTCGCCTACACCGACCTTCTCAACGAACTACCCATCAAGACCGCAGGAGCGACCGTATGAGCGTCCAACGTGAACCCGCTATCCGCAGGCCGGCGCACCCTGCCGCAGATCTTCCTGAGCGCCCCCGGGTCGTCAAAGACCCCACCCCGGCCGCCGTCGACGAGCAGCCGACGCAACTTCCGACCGAATCGACCATCAGACCTGTCGCCGACGTGCCCGTCACATCGGTCGTGTCTCCTGCACCCGAGGCGACATCGCATGTCGAGAAGCTCAGCGAACAACACAACGTACGGTTGCGGCCTTCGACCAAGGCCCGCCTGACACGCGGTGTGGACAAGCTGCGCTACGAGACCGGAGATCGGAGCATCACCATCTCGTCCGTCACCGACGCCGCTCTCATCGAATACCTGACGAAAAACGGCTGCTAGCACCGACAGCGACGATAGCTAGCGTTGTTAGGTGGGTGTTTGGAGTGCGAATTATGCCCACCGCAACGCACTGACCGAGCCGACATAGGAGGCCCCCGCCGATTGCGCCGGCGGGGGCCTCGTGGACCGGGACCCCGTGGAAGGACACCCCGATCATGAACGACCTTAGTATCCGAGCAGCACGAATCCAGCTCCGTGCCCTGATTGCGGCCCTAATCGTTGCGATCGCCATTGCGGTCGGTATCACCACCGGAGCATTTGTGCTCTCGTTCGCCGTGCAACGCGACCTCGCATTGCAGGCCGGAATCCCGCACTACCTCACCTGGATCTTCCCCGCCATTGTCGACGGCGCAATCCTCGGCGCAACGATCGCCATCGTTGCGCTAAGCAAAATCAACGGCAGCGCAACGGGGAAGCATTTCTTCCTCTGGCTCGCAGTCGTCGTCGTCTTCATCAGCGTCTTCGGCAACGCCTACCACGCCTACCGCGCCGGGGAAGCCGCCGCACGGAGTGCTGCAGCTGGCATCGACCTGGGATACACCCCACTGACTCCAACCGGCGCATCGCTCATCGCAGTCATCCCGCCACTTTTGGTCTTAGCTTTCACCCACGGTGTCGGAATCCTCATCAAGGCCATCGGCACCGCCCACACCGAGTACACGACGGTCGTCCGAGACACCCGCGACCGCGAACATCGGGACGGTGAGGACATCGCGGCCCATTACCCGACGACGGCGGCCGAGACGGTGCCGGCATCCGAACGGAACGTTGGCCATATTGCGGACATCGTTACTCCGCGCATTGCGCAGGACCCCGACGTTGCGCAGGACCCCGACGTTGCGCCGAACCCCGACGTTGCGCAGGACCCCGACGTTGCGCCGAACCCCGACGTTGCGCAGGACCCCGACGTTGCGCCGCGCATTGCTCAAACCGTTGCGCAGTTCGCCGACGTTGCAACGGCAGACGACTCCTCGAAACTTGACGACAGCCGTGAGGCCGCCGTGACCGGACCTGAGAGTTCCACTGGCGTTGCGGATGCCGCGCAACCAACCGCAACGAACCCAGATGACCTCACCGATGTTGCGACCCTCACCGAGGAGCACGTTGCGCGCAGTGCACTGGACGGACGCAATGCCGATGCACTGAAGGTCGGCAATGCGCTCGAGGACTCGCAGGAGCCATTCGTGTTGCCGGACGAGGCCCAGACCATCGAGAACCTCCTCGACTTCATCGAAACGTGCGCCGACTTCGAGCCTGTAGTGAAGGAGACGGCCCGACTGCGGATCATCGAACAGCACAGCTACGCGGAGATCGCCACACTCACGCGGGCCAAGGCCGCAAGCACCGCAATGCGCCGGTTCGACAAGGTTGCGCAACGCGCGGTCGACGCCGGGTTCCGAACGCCCCCGTTGCCGGAACTCGAGGAGATTGCGGACGGACGCAATGCGGCAACGCTCGATCCGCAGTACACATTGGTCGGAACACCCTGATCACACGCCCCGGCAAGGCGGCGAAGGCCACTCGGTACTCTCCGCGGCTCGACTGGGGAGACGACCGACCAACAGAACGAAGCACACACCCCACACCCAGGGAATCCCGAACCGCCGCAACACCCAGCGCCTCTGACCGCAACACAGCCCGACGTTGCAGACCAACCAGGTGGAGTTGCAACGCAACGCCGACAGTGCGAGATTGGCAACGCAACGTCCGATTCGGATGCAACGGACAACCGGACATGTGGCGCTAAGCGGACGCAACAACGTCGGCGATCATTTGCGCATTGCAGGTGGGCGGCCGCGTTGCAAGTTGAACGCTGGTGATTTACACAGTTCACCTGAGAAGAGTGGATGAGGGAGCGGTTGTGGAATGGTTCGTGTCGTTTTGGGATCTGGAGACTCAGCGGACATCGGTGCGCGCGGGGGAAGCGTCCAATCGCGTTGACGCCATGGCTCAGGTCATCGCCACTGGGCGCGAGCTGGCGCGCCGCGACGACGGGTCGGTGGTCAATAAGACTGCCCACATCCGTATCGGAACAGAGCTGGCGGTGGTGGCCGGGTTCGACAATCCACACCTGAGCGACGAAAACCTACGCTGCCGTGTCGAGGCCGCCATCACCGCGAAGCAACAACACGCCCGCACGATGCAGCAACGTAAATCTGTCGAGCTCTAGTCGCGGACTCCTTGGGGGGTACCTGGTGACGCTGACGCCCGCCGCAGGCACACCCATCCAGCCACTCGATCTCGAAGTGGACGAGTAGATCCGGTTCCACATCGCCCCTCGGGCCAATGTCGTTTCGGACGTCAGCGCCGTCGGCGCGGCACACTAAGGTCACGAGCTGGTTGAGCCCGGTCTCGGCAAAAGCCATCGCGGCCGCTCGAGTCGTTTGACGGTGCCGCGGGCGTGTCAGTGCGCGGATCGACGCCTTGGATGGGTGGGCGTCGATCAGTTGCGGAACGGTTGGCGAACATATCTCACGCGGCCTTGGTGGCAGGGGGAGAGCGGGCGCAATTTCATCACTGTGACGTAAATGCCCGAGCCTGGACGGTTGTCTATTTTCTTCGCCGACGGCCGGATGGCTTGCCGCGAAAATGGCAACATCACGAATTGTGCGCGGGAACACGCCGCGACCATGAGCGCAAGGCGAGGATAGCTAACTCCGCTACGCTAGCTAGCATCGCAACTGCGGGTTGCGGGTTGCGGGTTGCGCAACGCAATGCGCCCGTCGTGTTGTCTCGTCTGTATCGACCGCCCGGGAGTCGTTCTCGTGGCGAGTAGGGCTGTGGCGGATCGGGTCGATGACATCGACGGAGACCATGTCCGGCGCTGAGGGTGAGAGCATCGGCGACGCGGCCGGCGGTGTCGAGTACGAGTACGAGATCGATTTCGAGGACGATAACGCCAGTGAGTTCCACGCAGCCCTCGACTGCTGCATCACGCATTCGAGGTGGCTGGGTGGCGGTGAGTGCTGCTCATTTCGGGCAGCGTCCGCCGGGATCGTGCAAGCCTTCCGTGACGCCTATTGATCCGGCATTGCACGTCTGGGGGATCGGTGACGGACCGAGCGGCGCCGACTCAAGGTCTGTCGTGGTCGGTGCCGGGCCACTGTTCGGGTGCATGAATGTTGTCAGGACCGGATTCCGTGCCTCTACTTCGTCGGTCGGCTGTGCCATCCTGGTGCACGGTTCGGATTCGGTGACGTCGCGAGCGTGAGGGTGGCATGACTGTGCAGGTGATCCAATCCAGTGGACACAACGGGTGGGCGGTGCGATGCGATCTGTGTGAGCACCGATTCGATACCGCCGTGGCCGGACAAACCGCGGCGGTGGCCTTCGCCCGGATCAACGGGTGGGTCGTCGGCGAGACCACCTGGTGCCCGATGTGCGCGACCACCCGAATCGCCTGAGCGTCAGACGTCCGTGTGCGGGTCGGTTCACCGGTAGCTTCCGGGCAACCAGGAATCGTCCACAGCCGCTCACCATTCAGCTCGTCGAGCAGAGTCGCGCACCGTCACCGATGGGCATCGGACCCGAAGGTGGTAGGGAAAGGGCTGGGCCCGAGCGTGAGGGTGAACGAGGTGGGGTGGAGTCCGACCTGAGGCCAGCTGGTGGTGACGATCAGTGATCCGGTGGTCGGGTAGGTGCCGATCCAGTACTGCGGCGTCGTTCGATACGGCCCGGATCCCTCCAGCCCGGAATCGGGTGTCGGCTGGAACGGGTCAGCAGGGCCGCCCCGGTCGTCGACAAGGATGCGCACGGCCAGATAGGACCACTGCGCCGACCAGTCGAGGGCATCGGTCAGGGGTCGGGTTTCATAGCGCGCGAAGTCGGCGCGGACACCGGCGACCCGCAGCGCGAACCGCAGCAGCAGCCCGGACATGAACGCGGTCGCCGCGGACAGTTCGAGAGTGAGGTCTTTCTCCGCCACGATCGGCATCGCCGCGTGCACGGCGACCCCTCCGGTGGTAGGCGGCGCGAGGGCCGGCCAACGATGGCGGCGCATGCTTCATCGTCGCACCACTCGACCCGACGGGGTCTGTGAATTACCTGAGAACCCCTCCCCACGAGAACGATTCGAACACGAGTCCTTGAGTTCATCGAGGGATGAGGAGGCACGATGACGGTCAGCACCACGACCTCGCGCGACACCAGCCGTGAAGAACGTGGCGGTGGCTACACCGCGGGCAAGTCCGTCAGCGAGCTCAAACCACTGTCGCAGACCCACGCAACGACCGAGGCCGCCGACGACAGCTCCGCCGGAAGCGCATCCCACCCGCTGCAGTAGCACCCGCTGAAAGTGTGCCCCGTGCGCTTCGGCTCACGGGGCACACGGCATCTCCGGCTCTTCCCCAACGTGACAGATCGAGTGTTTCGGTCGTCATCTCGTGTTTCGCCAGGGGAGAGCGCTGCGTGTCGGCCCGGAGAACTGAAGGGCCATCGTCGACACCCGAGGCGGCCCGGCCGCCGTGGCCGTCGTCGAAGGGGAGAGCTGTACTCGAACCGATCGCCGCGTTATCGTCGGCACTCGATGGTGACCGGCTGGGACGAGGAATCCCTGACTGCGCTGCGTGTCGCTCTGAGCACCCGCACCGGCGCGGTCGTCGATCTGGTGCGCGGACGATTGACCGACGAGGTGCTGCAGCTGGTCGGCGATGCGCTCATCGCCGCGGTCGACGACCACATCGACGGGGCATACGAGGTGGCCGCGGAGTGCGCGGCGGCGCTGCGCGTGCGCGACTGGACCGGCGACGACGACCTCGCCGACCAACTCCAGGCCGCGTTGGGGATGTCCGCGACACCGATGCTCCGACCTCTCGCGGTCGACCTCGAGGAACTCTCGTCGCTGCTCGAAGGCGACCCGGCCTACGGCGGCGGTCGGATCGACCTGCGGACGGGGGAAACGTGGCCGACCATGATCGAGGACGACGCGTCCGACGAGGCCGACGACGATCCCGACCGGTGGTTGTACGTCGGTTGCGTCGGATCACGCGCGGGCTATCGCGACATGGAGTTGTTCATCGAGTCGGTAGCCGACCCTGCCGTTGCCGACCGGCTCGACATTGCGATTTCCGGGCGCGGTGCGTTCCGCCGCTTCAAGGACGTGTTGTCGCGGTGGCCCGACGAGTTTCATCGATACTGGCTGTTCTCGGATGAGCGGAGACGCGGTCGTGCCCGGGGATGGTTGGCGGATGAGGGTTACCGCGCATGCCCTCCGCGCCCCCCGTCGACCGGAAGCAGGACACATTCGTGAAACAGCCTGCACGTACTCGACCGTCGCGTCCAACAGCCGGCCCGCTACCCTCGCCGGTACGCCATCACCGCGATACTCAGGAAAGGCTCTACCGGACGTGGATCTCACCCTCGATCAGCCTTACACCGGTCACGTCACACCCGGATCGAACCCGCAGCTACGCAAGGTCGACGGCGCCCGCATCATCAAGATGTCCGTCGCCGCCGGCGACAACAACGTCTACCTCATCGAGTGCACCACCACGGGGCGAGCGTTACTCATCGACGCCGCGAACGAACCCGACCGCGTCCTAGCGCTCGTACAGCAGGAAGCCCCCGAGCTTCGCCTGGTCGTCACCACTCACCGACACATCGACCATTGGTGGGCGCTCGAGGATGTCGTCGCGGCCACCGGTGCCCCGACCGCAGCGCACCCGCTCGATGCCGACGCTCTCCCCGTCACTCCCAGCCGTCTTCTCACCGACGGCGACGTAATCTCGGTCGGAGCTTTGACCTTCGAGGTCATCCACCTCAGCGGACACACCCCCGGGTCTCTGGCGCTCGCATTCACCCCACGTGTTGGCGCCCGCACCCACCTGTTCACGGGAGATTCCCTATTTCCCGGGGGCGTAGGAAAAACAGCGGACGCCGAGACCTTCGCCACTCTCATCGCCGACGTGGAAACAAAGATCTTCGATCGGTACCCGGACGACACCGTCGTCTACCCCGGTCATGGCGACGACACCACCCTCGGCGCAGAGCGACCCCACCTCACCGAATGGCGCGAGCGGGGCTGGTAAGCGTGCGCGCGGGCGGTGGAGTTGCGCTCGGCGATCGGCCTCGACCTGGCGCTGCGGATCTGCGAGATCGTCGGCCTTCCGGTCGAGGCGGTGCGCTCCCGGTCCGAGTTCGCGCCGCTGTCCACCGAGCTACACGGGTGCACACGCCCACCCGACCCAGGGACCTCGACACAACACAGGGGAGACCCGAGATGACCGACCCGGACCTCATCGGCCGCTACCAGTCCTATCGCACCCGCAGATTCCTCGCGAACGAACGCCGATGGTCGACGATGCTGCCCCGCTGGCGCACCCGGCACCGCCGAAGGGCCCTGGTGGTGGGTCTTGCCGTGACGTTCGTCTTCATGTTCGCCGTGAGCGTCGTGTGCGCGTTCGGTGTTCGGTGGGCGCCGCTGCTGTGGCTTCCGGCGTGTGCGGCGTTCTTCCCGCTGTGGACCGTGCTGCAGATCGTCTCGGGCCGCCAGGGCGACGCACCCGCGGATACCCTCGACGAACGGGAGGTGGAACAGCGCCACAGCGCGCGCTCGATCGGGCTGACCGTCACCCAATCGCTGGTGATGATCCCGGTCTTCTACCTGACCTTCGGCGACGTGATCACCGGCGCCGGCAACGGTGCGCTGGCGCATGCCGGCGGTCTGATGACGCTGACGACGCTGCTGATCGGCGGCTGCACGCCGACGATGATCCTGGGCTGGACCCGGCCGGACCCCGCCCCCGAGGACACGTCCAGCCGCCCTGTCACCCCGACCGGGATACGGGACAAGACTGCCGCGGTCGCTGATTTCGGCCCGTGACGAGGATCCGCACAGGATCCTGAGCACGCTGGGCTGTGCCGATAGTGGGTGCAACTACCGTACCGGTGAGTTTGACGAGCCGTGCCCTGGATGTCTCGGATTTTGATCCACGTATGCGCCGCACGAAGGTGTAGGTAGGACCATGTGAAAGCGCTCGCTGCACAGTGGAAACAGGGTTCCTGGCTGCGCGAATCCGCCGTGGCGCGCCGTTGGTCATGCTGTCCCTCGGGGCCGGTCCCCGATTCCGGGGTGCCCGCCGGTCAGCGCTCGCCGCTCCCGTCCTGTGGAGTCGCGTCACAACGGCGCCATCTCACCCGTCCCGCTTCAGATCCTCATGAGGCGCGATGCGACAGGTGCCGCTCGAGCACCGCCAGGTGACGCTGCGCGGCACGCAGCTCCGCCTCGGCGTCACCGATCTCACCACGTTCGACGCGCAGACGATCGAGCACCCACGATCGGATCAACGTCGACGGTGGAATCTGCGCCTGCGTGGCCAACTCCTGCACCGCAGCGAGCTCCTCCGGATTCAGGCGGATCGAGTACGGAACCGACCGCGCCCGGTTCGGCCGGGTCACCTTCGCCCCCTCCGGCACCGGAGCGTCGATGTTCGCCTCGGCCGCCGCCGCCTCCGCTGCGAGCAGACGTTCGACGTCACTCATTCCGGCTCCTCTCGATAGCGCTTGTGGTCGGTGTCGTTCGACCGCCACCCATTGACGCCGTAGGTGGTGCCCTCGTCATCGAGGGTGATGACCGTCAGTAACCCGCCGGCCGACGGTGAGTAGCCGATCGTGCGGACACTACGGCCGGACCGACTGGCCGGATCCGGATCGATCCGCACCGCATCGGGGTCCTCCAAGGCCTCCCGCGCCCAATCGGCCTCGATGCCGTGACGCTCACGCATGTAGCCCGCGCGATACGTCCAATCGACCTCACCCACCCACCAAGTGTATGACAGTGTCATACACTTCGATAGCTGTGCACTTCCGAGGGCAACCACCGAGTGAGCGATATCGAGCGACCAGTGGCGGATCCGCTTACGGCGACGCGACCCGTGAGCTCTGGCGCCCGGCGTGCCGGTGCGACACCGTTCCCGGACGTTCGACGGGTGCTGTCAGGGAGGTTGCCGACGGGTTGGTTGGCGTGCAGACGATCACGAGCAACTCACACCCCGACACCGACCACCTCATCGGCAAACCCACTGACGATTCACCACCCCATGGTCGTCATCCGTAGACGATCAACACCACGCCGCCTCCGTCATGCGGCGGACCGAACACCTCGCCTTGCCTCCGCCGTCCCCCGACCCGGTCCTGTTCCGCTTCAGCAGCGCGGTGATGGATGATCATCTGCGGCGGGAGATACACACGCGGCGACGAGATCCCGGCCATGCGTCAAAGTCGATTCCCCCGCGCGCCACAAACTGAGATCCGCCCTACATGGAGACGACGTAGGCTCGTCTATGTAACCGGTGGAAGACAGGGCGATGACCACCAAGGACCTGCAGAGGGCACGGGAGCGTTTCCTCGTCGAGCACGATCTCGACGGCTCGGTTCGGGAGACCATCTCGTATTCGTGGCAGCGATCGAAGTCGCTCAAAGTATTACCCGAGCATATCGAGCTCCCCTTCGTCCGCGAACCGGATCTGGACAGCCCCCTCGTCGCGGCGGCCGCCCCCGTGCTGCAACAACTGGCAGACGGGCTGGTCGACGAGCCGGTCAGCGTGATCCTGACCTCAGCCGACGGCGTGATACTGACCAGGATCACCGCCAGCCGACGACTCAATCAGGCGCTCGACGACGTCAACCTCGCGCCTGGCTTCAGCTACTCGGAAAAGTTCGCCGGCACCAACGGGATTGGCACCGCTCTCGAGACGGGCCAGCCCACCCTCGTCGCGGGCGCCGAACACTATGCCGACTGCTTCGGGGAACTGGCGTGCGCCGGTGTCCCGATCCACGACCCGGTGTCCGGCGCCCTCGTCGGTGCGCTCGATCTCACCGGTTGGGTCGAGGACGGCGGACCGTTGCTGGCCACACTGGCGCGGTCGGCCACCGCCCAGATAGAAGGGCGCCTGCTCGCGCAGGCGAGCGCGGAGCAGCTCGCGTTGCTCGACGCCTACCTGAAGGCCTATCGCCGCGCACCGCAGACCGGGGTGCTGGCCCTCGGCGACGATGTCGTCCTGGTGAACCGGCGACTGCGCCGGGCCTTGGATGCCCAAGATCAGGCCGCGTTGCTAGACCATGCGGTCGATCTGACCGCTGCGCCTACCGGACATCGACACAGCGTGGCCCTTCCCAGCGGGCAGACCGCCCGCCTGTCTTCGGTGGACGACGTCGGGCTCACAGCGCGACGGCCGTTCTATGTGCGGTGGGTCTGCTAAAGCCAACTTTCGGAATCCGAACCGTCGACCACTGCGACTGCACGCGGGTTCTCGGTGCACGTGTCACTTCTCGGTGTTCCGATCTGCGGGTGCCCGTTCGTGTCAGCGCATAATTCCCACGAACTTGTCGGAATCCTCGAGCCCGGTCGTTATCCCATATGGGGATCGTCGGCTTCCCGCGCCATCGCACGGGGGAAACGTGGCCGACCATGATCGCGGACGATGCCGACGACGAGGCCGACGACGATCCGACCGGTGGTTGTACGTCGGTGCGTCGGATCACGCGCGGGCTATCGCGACATGGAGTTGTTCATCGAGTCGGTAGCCGACCCTGCCGTTGCCGACCGGCTCGACATCGCGACAGTTCCCGGTTGATCCGGTACGAGCTCAGCTGACGGGTTGCGGCGATCCCGTCGGACAGCTCAGTAGCCGGGCTCGTTACCCGGCTTCCACTTGATGCCGCAGCCCATCGCGGGAAATTGATCGGCCGGGACCGGCGTGCCGGCCAGCGCCGCGTCGACGGCGCCGCGAACGTCGGCCGCGGTCACCGGCAGGTTGTTGCCCGGCCGCGCTCCGTCCAGCTGACCGCGGTACACCAGCCGGCGGTGGCCGTCGAAGACGAACGTGTCCGGCGTGCACGCCGCGCTGTAGGCGAGTGCCACATGTTGGCTCTCGTCATAGAGGTACGGGAACGTCCAGCCCTGCCGAGCAGCCTGTCGGGCCATCTCCTCCGGCCCGTCCTGCGGGTAGCGCACCACGTCGTTGCTGGAGATGCCCACCATCGCCACCCCGCGCTCGGCGAGGTCGGTGCCCAGTTGGGCGAGCCCGGACGCCACCCGCTGCACGTACGGGCAGTGGTTGCACATGAACACCACGACCAGTGCAGGGGCGGCGTCCAAGTCGGCGAGCCGGACGAGCCCGCCGCTCCGGTCGGGCAGTTCGAAGGCGGGTGCCGGGGTGCCCAGCGCGATCATGGTTGATTCGACGGCCACGAAACGAGCCTAACGTGCATCCATGCCGTCGGACCGATCGTTCATCGGTCGCTGCACTGGCCCCGGCACCGGCTGTGGGAAACGGAAAGCGCGAGCTTGCTGTGCCGCCGTGGTCGTCACCAATTCGGTACTGACGGTGTCGCGTTGGCAGGCCGTTCAGCCGGTGCTACCTCGGCGGCAACAACGCGGTGCACCGCGATGTACTGCCTCTGCTGTTCGACGTGGTGACGTTCCGGTCCGGCCACCTGGGGTATCCGATCCCGTCGCCGGCGTTGTTCCGCAAGCTCGGCGAGGGTCATCGGAAGGCGGTGGCGACCCTCGCCCACGACAACCACATCCAGCCTCGCTCACTAGGACTCGTCCTGCTCCCACGGCGGCAGGTCGTCGACGATCAAGACGGCGACGATCCACGGCAGCGGAACCGCGAGAACGAGGATCGCCACGGCCACCCACGAGTTACCCACGAGGCCGTAGACCACCGCCGACAGCACGAACGCGAGGGTCCTCAACGACATCCCGATCACGTACCGGCGCACACGTACCCGATGCTGCCCCTCGAGTGACACCGATGCCGTGGTGATACTGATCGGGTGGCGGGCGGTACCACTCGCCGTGATGGCCCGCCGAGAGCTCGGACCCGTGATGGCGGACCGCAGCGCGTGCGCAAAGCTCACCGCACGGGAATACCCGGTAACAGTGAACCGAACCGTCCGAGGGCCGCGGTTACCCCAGGTTCATTGGCAATACCGCAGATCAGATGGCAGAGGTCCATTGCCATTCGATCTGAGGCACGAACGGGTATTGACCAGGGGTGCCTCAGCAAGATGGCAGCGCAACCTGGTCGCCTTCCTGCCACATTGTTGAGGCAAGGCGACGTCGAGCGGTGAGAAGCCTGTTTCGAAACGCGCAGGTAGACAGCCGGTCTGCCTCAACTTGACGGGAGAAAGCCGCGGTTACCTCAGGCTCATTGGCAATACCTCAGATCAAGCGGCAGAGGACACCTACAACGACCGGAGGTTCCACCGGGCGATGTCAGTTATGTCATCCGTGACCTGTCGTTTTCCGGAGATGTGTCGGTGACGGATTCCGGCGATCTTGTCGGTTCAGGTCCCCGAAGTGTCGCTTCGTGAGGGGATGTGGCAACCCCTCATCGGACGCACAGTGGGATCGTCAGCCCCAGAAGATGCAGGTCGGGTCCCGGTCGAGTTCGGTCAGCAGCATCTCGACAGGCGGCGACGGCGCCAGCCGGTCGTAGGTGTGGAAGCGGAGATTGCGGTCCCGCCAGTACAGACTCCAGGTCTTCGTGGCCTTGGTGTAGCGCAGCCGGGCGATCGGCAGGCTGGTCCACTCCGGCCCGACGTCATCGCACCAGGGGGCGCGGCGCTCGACGATGGTCAGATGTCGCGCCGCGACCTCGCATTCGAGGCGGACCTCGTGCCGGGCGTGCTCGGGAACGCGGGCACGCCCGGCACGAGGTCCGCCTCGAATGCGAGGTCGCGGCAGACCGGGAACCGCCGGTCCCGGCCGCGGCGGCACCTCGCCGGTGCTGTCGCCGGCAGCCACCGGGGCCGGAGGTGAGCGGTGCGGGTTCTCGGCGGCCTCGCTGAGTACGGTGAACGAGGCGTCGAGGCGCTGGCGGCGGCGCCGGTTCGGTTCGTGGTTGGCGTCGGCGGCCACGTACCCGATCAGTTCCTCGAGGTCGTTGTCGGGGACCGGCAGGATGATGTCGTCGCCGTCGACATATGCGCGGAAGACGACGCGTTCGCAGTCGGTGTCCAGCAGCAGGATGCCGCGCAGGGTCGTAGCCACCTCGTCGGGGATGCGGAGGTGGTGCACCGGGCTGATCTCCGTCGGTCGAGCGCGTCGGAGGTCGAACGGTGAGCCCTCCCAGTCGCTGATGCGTCCTCCGTTGCCGCAGGTGTTGCATTCCCAGGCGATGGGGCCCTCGGTAGCGGCGCGGAGAACGAGCATCCGGCCGGTGCAGCGGCGGTTGCGGGGGCGTCGCCGGCACGGCAGCGCGCTGACCCAGGCGGCACCGGTGTCACCGGCGGTGGCGGCGCGAACCAGGTCGTACAGCTGCTCGGCGAGACGGCGGGCAGGGCAGGGGACCTCGTCCGGCAGATCGAGGAAATGACGCAGATCGGTGACGAGCACCCTGCAGAAGGTACTCGACTACGTCTCGACCACCGCGGTCGACTCGTCGCCGTCGGCGATCACCGCCGGCCACGTAATCGCGAGTCCTTCAGCCGGTAGGCGACATCGCACGAGTCAGTCGGTGCAGCCATCCGTCCGCCCGGCATGATCCCCTCGCTGACCAGCCTCGACGCCAGAATTCCCTGTCTCAGGAGGCATACCGATTCGGGAGCACACCGCTCCGCGGAACCTGCGACGACCTGGGATGTGGGGATCCGGTTGGTCGCCGCGCCGAGTCACTTCCCCCAAGTGTTGGGTGATAGCTGCTAAAAGGTGTTAGCGCCGTTGTATGAGAGAAGGGCCAGGTCAGGGGATTTGACGCCACCAGCCACGCCGGCCGGGCCACCATCGGCCCGTCACGGTGGCCCGGGCGCTCCGGCGCGGCGGATCAGGGCGGCGGCGTCCTCGCTGGTGTCGACGGCGATCGCGGCGCTTACGGTGACCTCGAGGCCGTCGGGTGCCGGGGCGAGGTGCGCTACTGTGCGGTTCGCCGCCGAGACGAGCTCACCGACCGGCCCGGTGTGCAGCAGGGCGTAGTCGGCCGGGCCCAGACACCCGAGTACGTCCCCCGGTCCCAGGGACCGGCGCAGCCGAGTCACCTGCCCCGACAGCCTCCTGGTGGCCCTGCGGGGGCCCGGACCGTGAGTCGGGGTCTGCAGGCTCACGTGGATCACCCCGACACGGTGACGGCTGGTCGCGGCCCGCTCCAGGGCGGTCTGAACCAGCTCGACGAACCGTCGCCGATCGACCGGTCGGCCCGCGGCGGCGTGCGCGGGCGGCGTCGCACGGACGCGAGGGTCGCCTCCCAGATCCACGACCCGCACCGGGTGGTGCGCGACGTGCGGGCGGTGCCGCCCGTGTCTGACCGATCGCCGATCCACGCACACCACCCCTTTCGGGGGATCGTCGCCGTGTTCGCGGCCGCACCACTGCCGGGGCGGCGGATGCCTGCAGGTGCCGGGGCTTTTCGGCGCGGCGCGGTGTGATCTAGCGTATCCGAGCGAAGATCATTGCCGTGGGGTGATCGCGGTGCACGGGGGAGCCCGGTCAATCCGGTTCGGCTTCCCGTGTGCGCCGGGGCCGTCTTCCGCCAGGGCAAGCTGCTCGAACGGCCCGTCGACATCACCCCGGGACGTGCTGCTCGAGTTTCTTCCGCTACCCGGCCGAGCGCTGGGTGCACCTTACGACGGCCGTGACACCGTGAACAGATGCCCTGACGAATCGGTTCGGTGGAAAGGTATAGGGGAGCTGCGCTGGAACGATGTGTATCCCTGTCGGGACCTGGAGTCATACTCCGGTCGTGATGATGCAGGACGTGTGTGATCGATTCGGGCTGGGCGCGGTGTCCGGTTGCCATAGTGTCGCGGGTGGGGTGTCGAACGAGCTGTACCGGGTGGACACCGAGCGCGGGGTGTTCGCGGTCAAGCGGATGGTGACCAATGCCGAGTCCCCACGGTTCGTGACCAACATCGAGGCCGCGTACCGGATCGAACACCATGCACTGGTATCCGGGATACCGATGGCCGCACCGGTTCCGGACCCGGACACCGGTCGGGTCCTCGCCCGGGTCGACCACAGCCTGTGGCGCGTGCACCGGTGGGTGAACGCTCACCCGATCACCACCCCGACCCTCATCGACGCCGTGCACGTCGGGGCGTTGCTGGCCCGGATCCACCGGGCCGGAACCGGCGTGGTGGGCGGTACCGTGCGCAGCCACACCGATCTCGACCCGAAGAACGTCCTGAAAGATCGGGGCGGCCGGCTGGTGGCGGTGGATTGGGATGCCGCCGGCCGGATCTGTCCGCAGGAAGAGCTCGTACAGGTGGCCCTCGAGTGGGGCCTTCGGCCCCGTCGTGTCGACACCCCCGCGGTTGCCGCGGTGGTGACCGGCTACCGCGACGCGGGCGGGCCGGCGTTGTGCAGGCCCCGGATGGAGCTGATCGCCAGCTGGATCAGTGGCCGCCAAGAGTGGTTGGCGTTCAATCAAGCCCACCAAGGTGACACCCCAGCTGGTCGAGCGCAGATCTCCGAGGCCGTGGCCAGTATCGGGCTGGTCACCACCCATGCCGTCGAGATATGCGACATTCTACGGTGACCCCACGTGACGGCATCTCGCTCGGCGTCGATGCTGTGCCGGGTGCGGTTCGGGTCGAGCAGGGCCGCGGCGTCGACGTCCGTGACCGGCACGGTTCCGCGCCCACTGTGAGGGCGTCGAGTTGGGCACTCTCGACCCACGCGCGAGCGCTCGCGAGGTTTGATCGGCGCTGTCGATGGTTACGATCGCCACCCGGGCCGCGTGTGCGGCGGCGGCGATGTCACTCTTCCACGTCGGGAGTGTGTTGACGATGCTCGCCGGATCATCCACCTCGTAGGCCATGTCGAGTAGGAGGTTGATTGCAGGCAAAACCGGACGTGTGATGTGCGTCGTGACTCTGCAGTGCCGACATACGCTCCTACCTTTCGTTGCCGTCATTGCCGCGTGCGCGGTCGCGACCGGCATGAGTGCTGCGGACGGTCGAGCGGGGAAGGAACCGGGGATCCGGGGCGCCGCACCGCCTCGGACGGCCGCCACTGCCCCCGGATACCGGCCGTGCTCACGACACGGGAGAAGACCTGTCGCGGTGACCCCCGGATCGGCCCTGCGGCTGCGGGCCGAGGTCAACGGCGCATCAGTTCCGGGCATGGCGCGGTCAACCAGCGGCAATCAAGCGTTTCGATCCGTGTCATCGAGCTCAGGGGATGATCCGGTCTTCGTGATCCGAAAAGATGCGGCGCACACTGTATTTGCGGGTGACCGGGTCGAAGCTCCGGGCGGGGATCCAGAAGATGAAGCTGAGAGTCCCTCCCCGCGAAAACGATTCGGATACGAAGCCCTACATCCAGGCAGCTGAGATCGGGGTGCCGACCCCTCGGGGAGTGTGATGTCGCCGAAGAATGTAGGGTCTGCTCCGGGTCCACCGCGACACGACGAACGCACGACGCTCGGTGACGCTCCGCCACCACCGGAACGAACACGCCCGCGGAGAAGGGCATGCGGGCAGTGTCAGAGGGCGGCGGTGATCAGGCCGGCAATGCCGGCGACCGCGACGAGCGCGAGGAAGGCCAGCGCGACGGATCCGAGGACGGTGCACACGAGGGTGGTCAGTACCGCCAGGCCGATGGTCACGGCGATACCCGCTTCCCACGACTCGAGGAGCGCCGTGCCGGGCGGCGCGGGGTGATCGCGGTCGGTGTCCAGGGTGGTCGGTGTGGTGGGCAGATGCGGGCCGGGGACGGCGGTCACGGTTGGTGCGGATCCTTTTCGAAGGTCGAGGACGTGAGGTGTACGGGTCACAGGTACTCCAGCACGGGGAAAAGGGCGATCGCGGACACGGTGATCCCCGCGACTCCGGCGACGACGCCGAGCAACGCCCGCAGCGAGGCGGGCTCATCGTCCGCCACGCCGGACCGGGATGCGGCGATCACGCCGCACACCACGGCGCTCACGCCCAGCACGAACCCGAGTCCGAACACCCAGAACGACGCGATGGACAACGCCCCCAGGGCGAACGACACGGAGGGCAACCGTGATCCACCGCGCGGCGGTCGCGGTCGTGCACGCGCGGAGGGACTCGCGTCGCTGGTGGCACCTGATTGGCGTGGGGTAGCGGCGGTCATGATCCTCCTCCGTTGTGTCGGGTGGCCCGGTTGTAGGTGCTACGAAAGCCGGATGTGCCCAATCGGTCCAAGGCAACCTTCCAGCCACTGCCCCGGCCAGGGCTGTAGTAATTGGGCTGCACCTGGACCGCGACTGTGTTGGGGCCCAGCGGTTTCTCGCCGGTCCGTGTCCTCGGTTACGCAGAATTTAGCACTCTCGATGGTGGAGTGCTAATGATTTGTCCGGTCGGCATGCTGCGGCGAACCCCCGGCCGACTACCGACCCGGACGCGGGGTCGGGCGGGTCGGCTGGTGATGGCGACCCGGATCTCGGGACAAGCGTCGGTGTCGGCGTCGACCGTGGGTAGTCGGTGGTGCGGCACCCGACCAGGTACCGGGGCACCGTGATCGGCCGCCGGTTCGTGTCGAGGTAGACGCGAGAGACGAGTTGCCCGTCACGGGGGCTGGTGCAGGGTTGACGGCGCCGAGGAATGACGCCGGAGGCGTCAGCGGCTGCGGATACGTCGGGCACGTCGGCGCCGGTGCACTCACGAAATTCGGGTTGTACGAGACACCAGCGTGGACGCTGCATCTCGCCGAGACCGCCCGCCACCGCCTCGATCAAATCCTGCCCCTGAATGCCGCCCGACCCCTTGGGACGGTGCAGATACGGTTGTCGATGGGGGACGAAGCGGACCGGCGTGAACAGCACACAGCCGTGGATTGGGTATTGTCTTCGAGATTCCTGGTCCGGTTCGGCTCATCGGCGTCCACCCGATCGGGACAAGGAAGGACATCCCATGACTCAACAGATACGCGCACAGGTAACCCGAGCGCATATCGTGCGCGGGGCAGCGGAGGTCTTCGACAGATCCGGATACGACGGGGCAAGCGTCGGGGAAATCATCGCGGCGGCCGGGTTGACGAAGGGGGCGTTGTACTTTCATTTCTCCTCCAAGGAGGAGTTGGCCCGGTTCGTGATCGCCGAGCAGCATCGGACCTCGATTTCCGCGGTGGAGGCGATCGGCTGTGAGTCGGCGCCGGCGCTCGAACAGATCGTGATGTTGTGTCATGAGATGGCCCGGCAGATCGTGGAAGACCCGATCGTGCGGGCCGGGATCAGGATCACCCTCGAGCTCAGCGCCGAGGATCGGGGCCCTGCCGGCCCCTATCTGGATTGGATCACCGCCTGCCAGGAGTTGGCGGTCCGTGCGGTGTCCGAGGGGGATCTGCGGTCGGATCTCGATCCGCCGATGTTCGCGCGGTTCATGATCGGGGCGTTCACCGGCGTACAGACCGTCTCTGGGGTGTTGGCTCACCGGGCCGACCTCGAACAACGGGTCGACGAGATGTGGAGGGTGGTACTACCCGGGGTGATGCCGGCAGACCGGCAGCACCGCATCGGCACCGTCCGAGCGGCGCGCAGCAGTGTCACGGTTTCTAGCGCCGTCTAGCGTTTCACCGGTCGGGTTCGTCGGTTCTGCGGCGCCGACTCCCACCCTGATACAGGCTCGCTGACGATCACAGGTCCCACAACCCCAGCAACGCGGACCTAAGGCCAGGGGAGCGGACGAAGTGGTCGGTCCGCAGCCGTGAGCCAGGGTGCCCGAGATCGGTCAGCGCCTTCTCTGCGCCGGGGAGGGGGAGTGGAGACAGCCCGGTGCGCAGGCGCAGGAAGTACAGAACCGCTCCACCGGACCGCGGGATCTTCATCGGGTCGGACACCACGACCGCCGGCGCATAAATCCACTCGTCATCGGCGAAGACGATCACATCGCCCCGCCTCACACCACTGGGCCTGTCGAGGCGAAGCGATTCGAGCTGATACTTCGCCGCCGGGCCGCCGCGGCTGTGGCGCCGGCCCCGCTGCTCGTCGAGGACCTGTCGTTCGGTGCGGGTGGGTTCGTAGTCGACGGCGTGTTTGACGAACATCCGGGTCACCGGCGTCGGCAGGAAATCCGTCTCGGTGCGAACCCGGCCGGTGACCCCGGGCAGGGGGACCGCACGGCCGATCTCCCACTCCCGGACCGCGTCGTCCAGGAACACCTGATCGACCTCGGTGATCTCGTCCAGGCTGTCGATGAACTTACGGACACCGGCGACGATCTCGGGGTCGTCGGTGATGACCACGGCGTCGTCGGCGAGGGTGGAGTTTTCGGACGCGTTCGCCGACCCGATCACCGCCCGGGTGGTGGTCGCGATCACCTTGGCATGCAGGGTCGGCGACGACAGCACCCGCACCCCCTTGTTCACGTAGTACGCGAGGGCGGCGGGGGAGGTGGCGTGCGCCCGGACCGCAGCCTTGGAGGCGTTGACGACCAGGACGTCCCCGGTGCGCAGCGGGAGCAGCTCGGGTGCGTCCTGTCCGAGGTAGCCGATCGCGGCGTACCGGGCGCCGCGGGTGCGGATGGCGCGGGTGATGTGCGGCCATGGACTCGGCCCGTGGAAGGTGGTCCCCATACCGACCGACGGTAATCGGCCCGCACGGCCCGGGTGGCGACGGGATTAAAAAGCTAAAAGAAGCTAAAGGGGTGCCTCGGCCCTTGGACCGTCTCCCGGCACAGGTAACGGTGGCGCGTGTGACGGGCTGGCCGCGGTCGCCGGAGGTGCAGCCATCCGGCCGAATCTCGGTCGCGGACTAGGCCTAAGTTACTGCTATGAGAACGAGCGAACCCCCGGTTGAGCTGGGGGTTCGTTGTTTTCGGTTGTGGTTGTTCTGGCTACCTGACCGTGTGGGGGATGGTGGTGTCGAGGAGTTCGAACGCGCGTCGTTGGGTGGGCGTGGGGACGGCGAGGGTCGCCACGATCGGTCCGACCTCGCCGTATTGGAGGTCGTTGCGGGTCAGGGTGGCCAGGTGGGCCAGCAGGGCTTGGTAGGAGCGGGCCGGTAGGTCACCGTCGGTGGTGGTCTTGCGGGCCGCCTTGCTGTTGGCGGCGGCCGAGCGGGCCGCCGGTGCGACGGGATCCTCGCGGTGCGGCGGTTGTTCGTCGGTGTAGGTCAGCGGCGCCCACGCCTGGCGCAGGTGCCAGGTGAGGTAGGCGGCGAGCATGCAGATCAGCACGTGACCCTTCACCCGGTCGGTGAGGCGGTGGTGGATCGGGCGCAGGTCCAGGTCGATGGCCTTGAGGGACCGGAAGTCGCGTTCGACCCGGGAGAGGTTCTTGTAGGCGTCGATCACGGCGGCGGTGCCGAG
>RRBB01000828.1:0-614 GCA_006543605.1 Rhodococcus sp. WS4 | reverse complement strand
CCCCACCAGATCGCCGGCACCCCCACCCTGCACATAACGACCACGGCACATGCCATCGCACCAGGGTCACAGGGCGATCACACCCCAGCTCCCGCACTGCCGCCACCGGCGAACCCCCACAGAAAACAGTCCGTGCCCCACCAGCCAGGGGCACGGACCGCCAACCCGAGGTATACGAGATCGTGCTGCGCGAAGGCACCTCCGACGACGTGCTGACCTACATCGACGGGGCATTGTTGATCGATCTCTGGTCCGAGCTCGTCCTGCCACGCGACCTGCGCACCGCCTGGACACCGGTGATCGAACAGATGCTCCCCACCCCATGAGCACGACGGACCGATCCCGGCACCAAAAGACATCGCCGTGCTGACTGATTTCCAGATCGAGATTGCCCAGCTATTCTTCACCCTGCCGGCAAGCAAGGGTTTCCTCCTGGCCGGCCGGCGGCGCAGCACTGATCGCCCAACACCTCACCACCCGCCCGACATGAACTGCCCTGGATCGAGTGGAGACTTCGTTCAGGCCACCTCGAGGACCGAGGCGGCGGTGGTGCGCTGTTCACGGTAGCGCGTCTCGTACTCGATCGGCGAGAGGTAGTCGATCGACGAATGCAA
>RRBB01000827.1:0-615 GCA_006543605.1 Rhodococcus sp. WS4 | reverse complement strand
GTCCTCAGCCATGAGCCAGCGCACGAAAGGGATGCTGCGCATGGTCAGCCAGACGTGGCTGACCATCGTTCTGGTCTCCGCGCTGCTGATAGCGTCGAGCGCGGGCATTCTGTGGTGGCAGGGGCAGCAGATACTCGAGAACTATACGACCATCCGGGAGCAGAAGAGCACGCAGGCCATGCTGTCAGAGAGGAACAGCGGCGTACAGCTCTCGACCTGCGGCGAGCAGAGACGCCGCTGCGTGAGGGTGAACCCGGAAGCGGGACAGTTCGGAGAGGACTCGAGCTGGATGATACTGGCGGGGAAATAGCACATGACGGAGCTGGAAAAACAGTTGCTGAGCGCATTAGAGCAGCTACAGCAGGACTACTCGAAAAGGCTGGACGAGTGGGAGAACGCCTTCGCGGAATGGCGGACGATGTCTGGTCTTATTCAACGGGAGAACGCGGCGCTGAACGAGCGCGTCACGGTCTTGAGCAGGCAGGTGCAGAGTTTGAGCGAGCAGCTGCGCCGGTTGTCGAAAGGCTGAACGCGATAGAAACTCACCGGCAGCAGGAGCGGGCGGTGCAGCACCAGAAAGCGCTGGAGCTGGAACGATCGCAGTGGCAGCATCAT
>RRBB01000826.1:0-616 GCA_006543605.1 Rhodococcus sp. WS4 | reverse complement strand
CTGCTGGGTGAGCCATTCGAGGTGCGGCAGCAGGTCGGCCTTCTCCTCTATGCGGTCGGTCTTGTTCACCGCGATCAGCACCGGGCAACTGACGTACTGCACGCGCTCCAGGACCATCTGGTCCTCTTCGGTCCAGCGGGTGCGGTCGACCACGAAGATCACCACGTCGACATCCTTCAATGCCGCGCTGGCGGTACGGTTCATGTAGCGGTTGAGGGCCTTCTCGCCGCTCTTGTGCAGGCCGGGCGTATCGACGTAGACGGCCTGCACCTCGCCCTCGGTCTTGATCCCGAGCATGTTGTGACGGGTGGTCTGCGGCTTGCGCGAGGTGATCGCCAGCTTCTGCCCGAGGATGTGGTTGAGCAGGGTGGACTTGCCCACATTGGGGCGCCCCACGATCGCCACGTAGCCGCAACGGCTGCCGGCGGGGATGTCGTCGTGCATGTCAGTCATGGCCATTCTCCACGCCCAGGGCCACCAGCGCGGCGGCCGCGGCCACCTGCTCGGCGATGCGGCGGCTGCCGCCGTGCCCGTGGGTCTTGTCGCTCAGCAGGGCCACTTCGCAATCGACGAAGAAGGTCCGGCAATGGGGTTCGCCCTGGATATCCACCACCTC
>RRBB01000825.1:0-617 GCA_006543605.1 Rhodococcus sp. WS4 | reverse complement strand
CGGCGATGAATGCCAGCACGTCCGCCCCGGCGACCTCCTGCGGCTCCTTCGCGACCTCGGTGAAGAACACCTTCAGGTCGTACGCGGTGGCCAGCACCGTGTTCGGTCGGGCCCGCGCCGCGACCATGTCCAGGTAATCATCGAGCAATCCGTGCCCGAGTCGAGGAACACCACCATCGATTTTCGACGAGCCAACCATGCACGGGATGAACATGAGCCACCTCCTGAACTTCAGGATCCGCCCCGACATCACCGACAGCCGGTCGACACGCCGGGGATTACCCGCATATCACAACCACCGCACCCACTCGGCGGTTTCCCTCTCCACCTCGGCCCGACCGCTCCACGACGCGGCACGGTCGATCAACTCGGTTTTGTAGAGACCGATCGTCGATTCCATCAACCCGTTGTCGAGGGCGTCCCCGACGCTGCCGATCGACCCGGCGATCCCCGAAGCGATCAATGCCTCGGTGAACGCCAGCGACGTATACTGGCTCCCCGCATCGCTGTGATGCACCAAACCCGTTGAGGTGAAACGGATGTCGGCTCTCCTGCGGGTGAACAACGCCTGCTCGAGCACTCCGGTGACCAACACGGTGGTCTTGGATGTCATCACC
>RRBB01000824.1:0-619 GCA_006543605.1 Rhodococcus sp. WS4 | reverse complement strand
TCCGGCGCTCACCTGACGCGACAGCCGGGCATCGGCCATGCCCACACCCCGACGGGTCATGATGAAACAAGATCGAAACCACTCGGCACTCGCCAGATCAAGACCGTGAGCCATCAAGGTATATATGACGTGCGATTGGTGCCTGCTCTGCCGCGGTGAACTCGGCGGCGTCTAGCAGTCCCTGCGCACGCAGCGCAGCGAGACGCTCAATCTCATCTGTCAGACCGTCGGTCGACACGCCGCAGCACCAGGGCCGGTGACAGTTGAGCGGATTCGAGCGGCGTCACGGCGGTCATGATCCTCCTCCATTGCGTCGGGTGGCCCGGTCGTCGATGCCACGAAAAGCCAGATGTGCCCCATCGTTCCCAGGGCAATCTCCGGCCACAGCCTCGACCCTGATGGCAGCAATTGCGCTACACCTGGACCGGCGACTGTGTTTCGGCCGGGCGGTTTCTCACTGGTCCGAGTCATCGATTTCCGAGAATTTAGCACTATACCTTGATGGCTCACGGTCTTGATCTGGCGAGTGCCGAGTGGTTTCGATCTTGTTTCATCATGACCCGTCGGGGTGTGTGCATGGCCGATGCCCGGCTGTCGCGTCAGGTGAGCGCCGGATTCC
>RRBB01000823.1:0-619 GCA_006543605.1 Rhodococcus sp. WS4 | reverse complement strand
GGTCGGCATCGGCATGATCGCCTTCGGCTTCGGCAACGACGGCATCGCCACCGGCATCTCCAACCTCTGGGCCCACGGCGGCTTCATGCCCAATGGCATCCAGGGCGTGCTGATGTCGCTGCAGATGGTGATGTTCGCCTACCTTGGGGTGGAAATGATCGGCCTCACCGCCGGCGAAGCGCGTAACCCGACCAAGACCATTCCCAGCGCGATCAACTCGGTGTTCTGGCGCATCCTGCTGTTCTATGTCGGCTCGCTGTTCGTGATCATGTCGCTCTATCCGTGGAACGAGATCGGCACCCAGGGCAGCCCCTTCGTGATGACCTTCGAGCGCATGGGCATCAAGACCGCCGCCGGGATCATCAACTTCGTGGTGATCACCGCCGCGCTGTCGTCCTGCAACGGCGGCATCTTCAGCACCGGGCGCATGCTCTACAGCCTGGCCCAGCAGCGCCAGGCCCCGGCCTTCTTCGGCAAGGCCTCGCGCAGCGGCGTACCGCGCCGGGCGCTGATCCTGTCGATCCTGGCGCTGCTGCTGAGCGTGTTGCTGAACTACCTGGTGCCGGAGAAGGTGTTCGTCTGGGTGACCTCCATCGCCACCTTCGGGGCGATCTGGACC
>RRBB01000822.1:0-619 GCA_006543605.1 Rhodococcus sp. WS4 | reverse complement strand
AACGCGACGGCTCGCGTATTGGTCATCACCGGTGCCGGACGATCCTTTTGCTCGGGCGACGATGTCCGAGCGGTGGGCGGTGGCGCAGGTCCGGTGTTTGACGAAGAAATCACTCCGGCCGCGGGGGTCCTGTTGGCCACAGATATTCCGGTCATCGCGGCTGTGAATGGCACCGCCGTGGGATGGGGGATGGAGCTTGCGCTGCTGGCCGACATCCGCATCGCGGCACGGAGTGCGCGTTTCGGCGAGCTGTTCGTCAAACGGGGGTTGTGCAGTGACGTAGCGGGGCTCGGCCGCCTCGCGCAGATCGTCGGGCGCGAGCTGGCAGCAGAGTTGCTTTTCACTGGCGAGATGATCGACGCGGAGAGGGCCCGGCAGATCGGACTTGTCAGCCGAGTCGTCGACGACGAGCAGGTGATGCCGGTCGCACGCGAGCTGGCGGAGAAGATCGCGGCGAACCCGCCGTTGGCGGTCACTGCGACCAAGCGCGGTCTTCGACTCGCACTGGATCCTGACTGGAATGAATTCGGACGCTGGGTGACCGCCACACAGACGTCGTTGTTCACCACCGAAGATCACCGTGAGGGTGTCCGCTCATTCCTCGAGAAGCGCGAGCCGC
>RRBB01000821.1:0-619 GCA_006543605.1 Rhodococcus sp. WS4 | reverse complement strand
AACGCGACGGCTCGCGTATTGGTCATCACCGGTGCCGGACGATCCTTTTGCTCGGGCGACGATGTCCGAGCGGTGGGCGGTGGCGCAGGTCCGGTGTTTGACGAAGAAATCACTCCGGCCGCGGGGGCCCTGGTGGCCACAGATATTCCGGTCATCGCGGCTGTGAATGGCACCGCCGTGGGATGGGGGATGGAGCTTGCGCTGCTGGCCGACATCCGCATCGCGGCACGGAGGGCGCGTTTCGGCGAGCTGTTCGTCAAACGGGGGTTGTGCAGTGACGTAGCGGGGCTCGGCCGCCTCGCGCAGACCGTCGGGCGCGAGCTGGCAGCAGAGTTGCTTTTCACTGGCGAGATGATCGACGCGGAGAGGGCCCGGCAGATCGGACTTGTCAGCCGAGTCATCGACGACGAGCAGGTGATGCCGGTCGCACTCGAGCTGGCGGAGAAGATCGCGGCGAACCCGCCGTTGGCGGTCACTGCGACCAAGCGCGGCCTTCGACTCGCACTGGATCCTGACTGGAATGAATTCGGACGCTGGGTGACCGCCACACAGACGTCGTTGTTCACCACCGAAGATCACCGTGAGGGTGTCCGCTCATTCCTCGAGAAGCGCGAGCCGC
>RRBB01000820.1:0-621 GCA_006543605.1 Rhodococcus sp. WS4 | reverse complement strand
CGGGGGACCCCGCGCAAGCCCGCTGCCGCCTCGCGGCGCGCGCCGCAGGGAATCTATCCGGCTGCCGCACTGAAGGTCGACGAATCCCAGGAGCGCGCCATGCGCGAGCAGGTGGCGCAGGCCGTGACGCTCGGTGTGGTCAGCCCGCCGTCCGAGGAACAGTGGGCGATGATCCTCTGCCGCCAGCCGCTGGCGCGGATCTTTGCTGGTGCCGGCTCGGGCAAGTCGACCACCCTGGTCCTGCGGGTGGTGTTCATGCTCTGCCACCTGGGCGTCGAGCCGCAGCGGCTGACGGTGATTTCCTTCACCAACGCCTCCTGCGCGCAGTTGCGCGAACAATTGCTGCGCGTGCTCGCCCATTGGCAGTACCCGTTCGACGCGGCCCAGGCGCGGCAGTGCGTGCGCACTTTCCATTCGGCGCTCGGCAGCCTGGCCCGCGAGGTGCTCGGCAATCCGCGCTGGTTCGAACAACTGGACGACCGCGACCCCGCCGCCGAGCCGGACAACCCCCTTGCCGCCGGACGCCTGCGTCCGGCCCAGCAGCGCCTGCTGAAGCAGGCCTACCAGCAGTGCTACGCGGCAAGCCCGGCGTTCCGCGCCAAGACCCACAAGCTGCTGGAA
>RRBB01000819.1:0-626 GCA_006543605.1 Rhodococcus sp. WS4 | reverse complement strand
CTTGTGGACCTCGTCCGGGCCGTCCGCGAGGCGCAACGTGCGCAGGTGCGCCCAGGCCATCGCGAGGGGGAAGTCGTCGGTCACCCCCGCACCACCGTGCACCTGAATCGCCCGATCCACAATCTTCAACGCAATATTCGGAGCCGCCACCTTGATCGCCGCGATCTCCGTCCGCGCCTCCTTGTTCCCCACCGTATCCATCAGATACGCCGCCTTCAGCGTCAACAACCGAATCATCTCGATCTCGATCCGCGCCTCCGCGATCCAATCCTGAACATTCGCATTCTCACTGACCGGCTTCCCGAACGTCACCCGCGACGACGCCCGACGACACATCAACTCCAACGCCCGCTCCGCCATCCCGATCGCCCGCATGCAATGGTGAATCCGACCCGGACCCAACCGCGCCTGCGAAATCGCGAACCCCTCCCCCTCACCCGCGAGCACGTCCTTCACCGGCACCCGCACATCCGCGAAATCGATCTCCGCATGCCCCTCCCGATCCTGATACCCGAACACCGGCAACCCCCGCATCACCGTCACCCCCGGCGCATCGATCGGCACCACCATCATCGACTGCTGCCGATGCGGCGCCGCCGACGGATCCGTCTTCCCCATCACGATCA
>RRBB01000081.1:0-42792 GCA_006543605.1 Rhodococcus sp. WS4 | reverse complement strand
ACCGGGCCCGCCACTTGGACACCGTCTGCGGCCAGATCCCCAGTCTCGCAGCGACATCCTTGTTCGTCACGCCCTCCGCACACGCCAGCACGATCTTCGCCCGCAGCGCCAACGCCTGCGACGTCTTCGCGCGTCGAGCCCAACCCAGCAGCGTGTCACGCTCGACATCGGACAGAACCAATTCCGCCTTCGGGCGACCAGAAAGTGCCATTACCCGATGCTACCAGACATATTCAACGGATCAATAACTCAGGACACTAGACGAACTATTTCATCGAGTTCGTTGTGTGAGTACACGGGGTCGGTGGCCGTTGGAACCAAAGCCGGTTCTTGCTGTGATGCGGTGATCATCGCCGACCCTTCCCTGGTCACTGTCAACTTGGTGAGATCGCGTCGTCTGGAATGATCCGGTGATGTCGTCGATGTACAAGGGATACCGGATTCCGCGGGAGATCATCGCCCATGTGGGTGGTTGTATACAACTCGGTCGCCGAATCGCTGTGGTCCAGCCTCAAGCACGCACTGCTACACCGGTACCGGTGGGCCACCTGAGCCGACGCGAGGCGCGCCATCATCACTTGGATTCGCAAATACAACCCGGATTGGTTGCACTCGACTCCTGGGTTACCTGCCGCCGATCGACACAGGTGGCCGGTCGAAACGAGTTCGCCCGCAACCTCGAGAATCGAGGTGGCCGGGCGAACTCAGATCACGGGAACGGGCGGGTCACTGAGATCAGGGGTGGAACACCATCCGCCCGATGCTCTTTCCCTCACCGAGTTTGGCAAGACCGTCGGCGACGTCGGCGAGAGACAGTCGCTCGGTGATCAGCGGCTTGATCGCCCCCGCGTCGGCCATCCTGGTCAGCTCGTCGTGGCAGTCGTAGATCGCCTGCTGGTTGTATCGCTTGTACAATCCCCAGTGCAGACCGATGATGGAGTAGTTCTTGATCAACGCGTGGTTGAGACCCGGGGTCGGTATGGTTCCGCTGGCAAACCCGATGGTGATGATTCGGCCCTCGAACGCGATGCACTTGGTCGACTTCATGTAAGTATCGCCGCCGACCGGGTCGTATACGACATCGGCGCCACGCCCGTTCGTGTATTCTTTGACGATCGTGACGAAGTCCTCGCTTCGACGGTCGATGACCAGGTCTGCTCCCAACTGTCGGCAATACTCAGCCTTCTCCTGACCGCCGACGACACCGATCACCGTGGCACCTGCCGCTTTGCCGAGTTGGACCGCGGTGCTGCCCACACCGCCGGCCGCGGCATGCACCAGTAGCGTCTCCCCGGGCTGCAACTGCGTCCGCCGGTGCAAGGCGAACCAGCTCGTCTGATAGCCGATGCTGAGGGCGGACGCCTCGGTGTGGTCCAGCGAGTCGGGAGCGGGATAGGCATTCTCTTCGGCCATCACGGTCAGCTCGGCAAACGCGCCAGTGGGAAGCTCGGGGTTGCCGACCACCCGATCGCCGACCGCGAACCGCGTTACGCCGTCGCCGATCTCGACAACCTCGCCGCACAGCTCAACTCCGGGTGTGAACGGGAGCGGGGGCTTGATCTGGTACTCCCCTCGGCAGAGCAGTACGTCGGGGAAGTTCGCCGGCGCCGCGAGCACCTTCACTAACAGCTGGCCGGGTCCGGCTGTCGGATCCGCGACCTCCTCGAGCCGGAGGACCTCCTTCGGCTCACCGAGTTCGTTGACGCGCCATGCCTTCATAGTTTCCTGCCCTTCTCTGGAAGTTGGTGTGCACCGGGTTTGTCGGTGCGCTCAGATTCCTGCCGCATCGGCCACCTGCAGGGCTGTCCGAATCAGCGCGTCGATCTGCTCCACCGTCGGAGTTCCGTCCGCGGCCTTGTTCTGTGGCTCGTCCATGGCCCGGCGCAGGACGCCCTCGGCGATGACCGCGATCTTCCACAGCCCCAAGGTGTGCCAGTACTTCAGTGCGGCAGCATCCCTGCCGGTCTTCTCGAGGTAGGCCGCCGCCAACTCGTCGCGGGTCGGGAACCCGTCGAGGGCGGTCGGGGCCGAGTCGCCGGCGGTGTCCTCGCCGGCCTCGGGCCAGTATGCGAGCATGCTGCCCATGTCCGCCAACGGATCGCCGAGCGTGGACAGCTCCCAGTCGAGGACCGCAACCACGTCGCCGGTTTCGTGTGACGCAATGACGTTGCGGAGGTGGAAGTCACCATGCACCAGCGACAGCTCATGCTGCTCGGGTGTCGCCGCGACCAGTCGTGCCGTCAATGAGTCCAGGTCTGGGAGCTCTCGGGTCTTCGATTCCGCCCACTGCCTGCTCCACCGTTTGAGCTGGCGCTGCGCGTACGGCTTGTGGCTGGCCAGATCGTCGAGCCCGCTCTGGCGCAGGTCGACCGCGTGGATCTTCGCCAGGGTCCTCGGCAAGGCCAGTCCGATCTCACGGCGGCGTTGCGGGGTCAGTGACTCGGCCACGGACATCCGGTCCACCACCAGCCCATCGACGAACTTCATCAGCAGCAACGGGGCGTCGGTGAACCGCGGGTCCTGAGTGAGCCCGTACACCTGCGGTGTCGGCACTGCGGTGTCGCCGAGCGCGGCGAGGATGCGCGCCTCTCTGGCCACGTCGTGCGCTGTCGCCAGCAGCTGTCCGATCGGCGGGCGGCGCAGCACCCACCTGCGGCCGGCCTCGTCGGCGACTAGGTAGGTCAGGTTTGACTGCCCGAGCCCGATCCGCTCGAAACTCAGCAGCCCGGCGAAGTCGAGTCCGAGCGAGCTGATCCATGCCGTCACGGCGTCGCGGTCCACCCCCGGCGTCGGGGCCGACATCGGGTTAGACACTGACCGGGTTTCCGTTGTGCGCGGCGGCCGGTGCCTGGTCGCGGTACTTGCGCAGCTCCTGACGGGCGATGGTGCGTTTGTGCACCTCGTCCGGGCCGTCTGCGAGCCGAAGCGCACGCAGGTGCGCCCATGCCATCGCCAGGGGGAAGTCATCGGTGACCCCGCCGCCACCATGCACCTGGATCGCCCGGTCGACGATCTCGAGCGCGATGTTCGGTGCCGCCACCTTGATCGCCGCGATCTCGGTACGAGCATGCTTGTTCCCGACGGTGTCCATCAGGTGGGCGGCCTTGAGCGTGAGCAGCCGGATCATCTCGATCTCGATACGCGCCTCGGCAATCCAGTCCTGGATGTTGGAGTTCTCGGAGACCGGCCTGCCGAAGGTGACCCGGGACTGGGCCCGGACGCACATCAGTTCCAGTGCACGCTCGGCTGTCCCGATTGCCCGCATGCAGTGGTGGATGCGTCCCGGCCCGAGCCGGGCCTGGCTGATCGCGAAGCCCTCCCCCTCACCCTTGAGGACGTCCTTCGCCGGCACCCGCACGTCGGTGAAGTCGATCTCGGCGTGTCCCTCACGGTCCTGGTAGCCGAAGACCGGCAGACCGCGCAGCACCGTGATCCCGGGCGCGTCGATCGGTACCACCATCATCGACTGCTGACGGTGCGGCGCAGCGCTCGGATCGGTCTTGCCCATCACGATCATCACCTTGCAGTTCTTGTGCAAGGCGTTGGAGGCAAACCACTTACGGCCGTTGAGGACGTAATGGTCACCGTCGCGGACCATCCGCAACTCGACATTCGTCGCATCCGAGCTGGCCACCTGCGGCTCGGTCATCGCGAACGCCGACGCTATCGTGCCGTCGAGCAGCGGCTTGAGGTACTTCTCGTGGTGCTCGGGAGTGCCGAAGAGTTGGAGCACCTCCATGTTGCCGGTGTCGGGGGCATTGCAGTTGCACACCTCCGACGCGATGAGACTGCGACCCATGATCTCCGCGAGCGGCGCGTACTCGAGATTGGTCAGACCGGGACCGTAACCCGGGTGCGGGTGGAAGAGGTTCCACAGACCCCTCCTGCGGGCCTCCGCCTTGAGCTCCTCGAGGATCGGCGGCTGGAAGTGCGGGTCACCGGACTCGCGCATCTGCCGCTCGTAGACGGCCTCGGCCGGGTAGATGTGTGAATCCATGAACTCGAGTAGATCCGTCCGGAGGTTCTCGGCGCGGTCTGATACGTCGAAAAGGGACATTGGACAGTCTCCTTGGATTGTGAGTACGGAAGTTCGGTCGGCACCTGAGGACGCATCTGTTGGTCCCGGCAAGTGGTGAGAGCCCGAGGGTGGGTCCGCGTGAAGACTCACCACCCACGGACTACGTGTTGCTCTCTCTGCGGTCGCCTTGATTCGACCCCGATCCGGTCAGCGCAGCGAGCGTTCGGAGACTCGCCGGGTACCAGCGACGTCCGAGCGACAGGATTGCGATCACCACCAGGCCTACCAGTGGCGCAAGCTGCAACGCCCGCAGAAGTCCCACCTGGTCGGCCACAACTCCGATGGCGAAAGGTCCCAGCGCCATTCCCAACAGACTGTATGCAAGGGTCAGCATTCCGAATCCGGATGCACGAAGCGACGGGTGAATCAGGCTCGCGACCAGCGCCGTCACCGGTCCGGACGAGCCAGCGGCGAAGAAGGCACCGATACCGAGCAGGACCATCTGGGGTGCGCCGGGCGCCAACCGGAACGCCACGAACAGCGTTGTGGCTGCCAGTGCGCAGTAGGCGACGGCAGTTGCCCACTTCCGTGCCGGATGGTGACGGCTCACGCGGTCCGCGATCATTCCGCAGCCGATCATTCCGAGGGCAATCAGCAGCGAGTAGATCGATGCCGTCACCCCGGCCTTGCCCAAGTCCATGTCGTGGTACCTGTTGAAGAAGCTCGGGAGCCATGCCAACAGCACGGCGGCGACGAATAACTGCAGGCCGCCGACGAGGTAGGCGCAGACCACTGAGGGATTGCCGAAAAGACTCCTGAACGGCGCCCGGTATCCATCGGAAGCCATCTCGGATTCTGCAGGTGCGGCCGTGTCGTCTTTGTTGTGACGCGCAAGCCTCTTCTCGGTGATCGTGACCGAGAACATCGCGGCCAACACCAGCCCGAAGATGGCCATGGCCGCCAAGGACCATCGCCAACCCAGGTGAAGCGCGATGTAGCCACCGAGTGCAACGCCGATGACCGACCCGAAGGAGCCCGCCGCCTGGAACGCACCACTCATTGTGGCCCGCATGTGCGGAGCGAACACACTGAGAAGAATGGCGAGGCCGACACTGCCGTATGCGGCCTCGCCGACTCCTACGAGGAATCGCGCTCCGAGCATCTGATCGTAGTTCGCCGCGACGGCGGACAGCATTGTCGCGGCGCTCCAGACGACGGCCATCAGCACCACGCTCTTGACCCGGCCCCACCGGTCCGCCAGCAGCGACAACGGCAACGTGAACACGCCCACCATCAACGCAACAGCGCTGTTCAGCGAGGCCAGACCGGTATCGGACAGCCCCCACTCCACCTTCAGTAGCGGAAAGACCGCACTGAGAACCTGCCGAGACATGTAGTCCGACAACATCAGAGCGAAGACCATGGCGAAGACGAGCCACGGGTACATCCACGACTTCGAAGACCTGGGCGACACGGGCCGCGGGTCGATACTTGCGTGTAGAGACACTGATACTCCTCAGATGTCAGGCGCCGGTGCGATTCGATCCAGACCTGCTGGGCAGCAGGGTGAATCGGTCACGATCCGGAGCCACTGTGCGCGCTCGATCTACTGCGCTGAGATCTCGATCAGCGGTTGGCCGACGCCCACGTTCGCGCCTTCTTTCACATGCATTGCCACGACCGTTCCGGCGTCGGAGTATATGACCGGGATCTCCATCTTCATGGACTCGAGGATCATCAGTGGTTCGTCCGGGACGACGGGGTCGCCTACCGCGACCAGGATCTTCCACACATTGGCGCTGAGATCGGCCTGAATGGTTTCGGTCATCTTCGTCATGCTCCTGACTTGGCTCTCGCGAGTTCTCGGCTGGTGATGGTGGAAACGATCGTGGTGTCGTACTGCCCGGCGACGAATTCCTCGGAGCGGACCAGTTTGCGGAGGAAGGGAAGGTTCGTGACGATTCCGGTGACGTCGAAGGCGTCGAGCGCGGCCTGTGCCAAGTCGATGACCGCAGACCGGTTCGGTGCTGTCACACACAGCTTGGCGAGAAGCGGGTCGAAATTGGAGGTGACGACGTCGCCGGCTTCGTACCCGCTGTCAACCCGGATCCCGGGCCCCGACGGGGGTTGCCACTGCTCGATTGTTCCCGGTGCCGGGAAGAACTTGACCGGGTCCTCGGCGCAGACGCGGAACTCGATCGAGTGACCCTGCGGTTCGGTGTTCAGTTCGGTCGTGGTGCCGCCGGTAGCCGCAATGCTCAGCTGCTGTTCGATGAGGTCGACCTCGTAGGTCAGTTCGGTGACCGGATGCTCCACCTGAATGCGGGTGTTCATCTCCAGGAAGACGAACTCCCCGGTGTTGGTATCCAGCAAGAACTCGACCGTGCCGGCGTTCTCGTAGCCGACGGCCCCTGCCGCGCGTATCGCGGCCGCACTCAGCTGATCCCGCACAGCGCGTTCGAGACGTGGTGCGGGGCATTCCTCGGCGACCTTCTGATGGCGTCGCTGCACAGAGCAGTCTCGCTCACCGAGCGTGAGCACCGTTCCGTCGGCCAGACCCAGTACCTGGACCTCTACGTGTCGGGCGGACGAAATGTACTTTTCCAGGAACACCTTCCCGGAACCGAAGCTCCGCTCGGCCATCGACTGGGTGCCGGCGAACATCTTGCGTAGCTCCTCGCCATCGTGTGCTATGACCATTCCGATCCCACCACCGCCTGCCGCCGCCTTGAGCATGACCGGGAAGCCGATAGACTCGGCCTGAACGAGGGCTTCTTCCACCGAGGACAGTCCGTCGGCGGTGCCGCCACTGACTGGTACTCCAGCTGCAGCAACAGCGTGTCGGGCGGTGACCTTGTCCCCCATCACCTCGATCACCTCGGGGCTGGGCCCGATCCAGAGCAGGCCGGCATCGATTACTGCCCTGGCGAACCGCGCATTCTCGGCAAGAAATCCGTAGCCGGGGTGAATCGCGGTTACCCCTGCTGCCACTGCAATCTCGATGATTCGTCCGCCGTCGAGATAGGTCCCGAGGGGCTTCGCGTCCTCGATGCAGATTGCCCGATCTGCCTCCCGGACGAACGGGAGGTCCCCGTCGACGGGATGGTAGATGGCGACGGACTCCACGCCGAGCCTGCGGGTGGTCTTGATGATTCTGCGAGCGATCTCACCGCGGTTGGCGATCAGCACGCTCACTGGACACTGCGTCATCTCGTCTCCTCTCTCAGTAGCTGGTCGGCCAGTTGCTCAGCAAGTGCTCACCGATACCGTTCGTGCGGTGTCGGTAGTTCGCGCTGAGTGCGTGGAGGACAAAATCTCGTGTATCGACTGGATCGATCACTTCGTGTACGCCGTACACGCGTGCGATGTCGTACGCGGTCGTATCGCGGGCCATCTCTTCGTATCGGGCTTGGTATTCCTCGGGGTTCGCGTCGGGATCCACGCCGTACACCACGCCGACCGCCGAACGCGGATCCATGAAGCTGACCTCGGCGGACCACCAGGCGGCGACGGCGTCCGCCGTTTCGGACCCACCCATGTTTACGAAGGCCTGTCCGTAGTTCTTCCGCAGCATCACCGTGATCTTCGGGACGGTGACGAGCGACAGCGCGTTCATCCAGTTGATGACCTTGCCGGCGATCTTGTTCCGCTCCGCCTCCAGCCCGATGAGGAACCCGGGCTGGTCGACCATGAACACAATGGGGATGTTGTACGAATCGCACAGCACGAGAAAGCTTGTGGCCTTGTCGCAGGCATCGCCGTCGATTGCGCCGCCCTTGAACATCGGATTGTTGGCGATCACACCGACCGTGCGACCGCCGAAGCGGGCCAGACCGGTGATCAGGCTCTTGCCGTACTGCGCCTTCAACTCGAAAAGGCTGTCGTCGTCAGCAACGCACGCAATCACCTTCCGCATGTCGTAGACCTTCGACCGAGACTCCGGAACGAGGTTCCGCAGCTCTGCTGCTCGCGAGCCCGAACCTTCGGGGACCGGAGCAATCGGCGGAGCCTCCTGGTTGTGGGAAGGAAGGTAGGACAGGAACTTCCGAACCAACTCGATGGCGTCTTCGTCGGTGTCAGCCACCGCGTCGGCGATCCCGGTGACCTGGGCGTGCAGTTTCCATCCGCCGAGTTCCTGTGCATCGACTTCCTGGCCTGTCGCTCTGCTGACGAGACCGGGACTCGAGACCGCCATGACCGCGCCCTTACGGAACACCACGAAGTCCGAGGACACCGAGTGCCAGGTTGCCGATCCGAATGCGTATCCGAATACTGCGGATGCCCAGGGGGTTTCACGCCTGCGAAGGAATCGGGTGCGGTCATTTCCGCTACCCATGCCCATGCCGCCCATCACGTCCGGCATCCGGACGCCGGTCGACTCCGCCAGGTACACCATCGGTACTCCGGTGCGCAGCGATAGGTCCTTCATGTGCTGCATCTTCTTGTTGCTCACCGAGCTGCTGGAGGCGCCCTTGACGGTGAAGTCGTATGCGATGACCGCAGCCGTGCGCCCCGAGACCTCGCCGGTTCCGGTGACTTTGCCATCCGCGGGAGTGCGGTTGTGGTCGGCTGGAACCGCTGACGTCGCGAACAGTCCCGACTCGCGGTACGTGCCCTCGTCGAAGAGGAGAGCGACTCGTTCGCGGGCATTCAGGGTGCCGGCCTCCGCACGCTGCTTCAGCTTCTTCGGTCCGCCCATGGCCAAAGCGGCGTTGCGCCGCTCGATGTGTCGGGCCTCGGGTCCGAGCGTCTGTTCTTGCAGGTTCTCAATTGTCATTGGTGTAGCCCTTTCCGGCCGAGGTGCGTGACACCCGAGCGTTGTCGTTCTCCTGGCCGACATCCTCGAGTCGCCGGTGCCGCAGTAGTGCCTGAGTCGCGCGCGCGGCATTCTCCAGATCGCGGAACGTCGGGATCCCCGCCGCCCTCGCGCGCGTCTCGTAGACCTTGATCTGAGCGTCCGTGTCAGCCTTGCCGTCGGTCTTGAGGACCAGGATGTGATGGCACTTGTGCACGGCCGCGTCCCGTGCGCGCACGATCGCGTCGATGATCGCGGCCGGCACGTCGCCATGCGTTGCCGCGAGGTTCCTGACGATGATGCCGACGTTGAAGTGGGAGATGACCGCGGCGGGCGAGCTGTGCGCGAGCACGGTGCCCAGGATCTTCTCCGCCACCGCGCCGCCGTCGACTGCCAGCGTGGGAGCCGGGGCGTCGATCGGATTCTCGAGCCCGTTACCGGGCGGCAGGCCGAGGCTGTTCAGCTCGTCGATCGCGGACTGTGGCAGCTTCGGCGTCGTCAGGCCGACGCGATCGAGGGTGTCTGCGGCCAGCACGCTGGCGCCACCGCCATTTCCGAACAGGACCACGTCGCTGCCCGTTGTCTGCACATTCTCGTCGCGCACGTCGAAAACGTGCAGTGCGTCGACGAACTCATCGAGGGTGTCGACGAGGACGAGGCCTGCCTGCCTGGCGAGCGCGGGCCACAGCCGGTGGTTACCGCTGAGCGCGCCGGTATGGCTGGTCGCCGCGCGCGCGCCGTCAGCGGTGCGTCCGCCGGCCAACAGCACGACCGGCTTGCTCGTCTTGCACCGGCTCAGGACCTCCAGCACTTCGCGTCCGGAGGAGAGAGATTCGAGGTACAAGCCGACCACGGACGTCTCCGGGTCGCTCAGAAAGAATTCGGCGAGCTCCCCGGCGGAGACGTCTGCGCCGTTTCCGATACTGATGACGCCACGGAAGGCGAGGCCTCTCGCCTCCCCTAGTCGCAGGATGTCCACGCTCAATCCGCCACTCTGTGACACGACTGAGATGGAGCCCGGGACTGCCGGCGCTTCCGGGATGAACGAGAGCTTTCCCGAAGTCGAGTGGGCACCAAGACAGTTGGGCCCAATCAACCGAATCCCTGCCGCACGGGCAGTCGCGATGAGTTCACGTTCGAGTTCCATGCCCTCGAGCGTTTCGCCGAATCCGCTGGAGATGACCTGGGCGAATGCGACCCTGCCGGGCCCCTCCGCCAGTGCCGGAGCCACAGAACCGGCTGGCAGGGCAACGTATGCGTAGTCGACGACGCGGTGCAGGTCCCCGAGTGACGCGACCGTCGGCAAACCCTCGATGAGGTCGGCGGTCGGGTGCACCGGGATGATCTCACCCGCAAACCCGAACTGTTTCAGGTTGCGGATGAAGAGATTGCCCGCATTCGTTCCCCGTCCGCTCGCGCCGAGCACAGCAACGGCCTGAGGTTCCATCAGCCGTTCGAATCCCTTGCAGTACAGCTTGATTCTGGTGGCAGAATCCGTCCCTGCAGCCTCTTCCGCCGCGTCGGCCGAACCCGCATCGCGCAGGACGAACCGTGCGTCCACGGCGATCGCACCGTCCGCCGACACGATGATCGGATTCAGGTCGATCTCCACCACATCGTCATGCATCGAGTCCAGGAGTCCGCCGGGTCCGGCCAATGCGTATACCACGTCTACCAGGCTCTCGATATCGACGGGTGTACCACCACGGGCCCCGTCCAGCAGTGCCTTTCCACGTAGTTCGTCGAGCATCGCACGGATCTGGCTGCGCGTCAGTGGTGCGAGCCCGAACGCGACGTCCTCGAGAAACTCGACGAAGATGCCGCCGAGTCCGACCATCACTGCCCAACCGAGTCCGTCGGTGCGGACGGCGCCCAGCACGACCTCGAGGCCTTTCGGCGCCATTTCCTCGACCAGATAGCCGGTGGTCGTGTGGCCGAGGTCCGCCAGTCGCCGCCGCATGTCATCGGCGACCTCGACGAGTTCGTCGTGATGCAGCCCGAGGCGAACGCCGCCGGCGTCCGACTTGTGAACGAGTGTCGGCGAGACCGCTTTGAGCACCAGTGGTGGCATCAGGGTCGGCGGGACGGATGTGAGGTCCTGGACTGTCAGGCCTCGCGGGACACGTACGCCGAACTGGCCGAGGAGGTGCTTTGCCGTTGCTTCGGGAAGTACCACTCCTCCCTCTGCACGAGTCTCACCGATCGCCGTCAGGATCTGTGCGGCGACTGAGGTGGATGGCATCGAATCGACTGACAAGGAGGGCTCCCCTGTTCGAAAGACGTGGACTACGAGCACCACGGATGCGGAAGTGGAATTGCGTGGGTCAAGTGTTGATCGAGATCACATCTCAGGGAAGACCGAAGACCCTTGCCCGGTGATACGGAATAGCTATCGGCGTCACGATGACGCAGGACCCCAAGGGAGTCGACGAGGCCGTCCGCCCGGTGCCGACACGCATGCGTTCAATCCGTACTCGACCGGCGGACGGGATGCAGTGCCTCCCCATCTCTGGCTGCACCCCATTAGCTCCGCACATACACCTGATCGAAGAGCACGACGCCGACACCGGCACGCCCCGGGCCGTCGTGATGCCAGCATGGGTGGAGAGGATCTCTGTCGGGCACTTATGTGTCCGGTGTGGTCGGATACCACCAGCGTTGAAGGAGACTCGTACTCATCGGTGAAGCGACGCGGGTGAACCACCGTCAATGAGCAGCATCGAGCCTCACCCGGTGAGCGTCAGCTCACCTTCGCCATGCCCCAGCGCTCGATCGTGAGGCGTTCGACGCGTGCGAACCCGAATTCGATCGCCAGACCCAGGGCAGAGATCACGACCAGACCGGCGAAAACCACATCGGTGTCGAGGAAGAACCGTGCCTGGTTGATGAAGTAGCCCAGGCCTCCGGTACCTCCTGCCGCACCAAACACCAGCTCGGCGCCGACGACCGTCCGCCACCCGAAGGCCCAGGCGATGCGGACACCCGTCAACAGATGAGGGAGTGATGCCGGAAAGAGGACCTGGACGACCATCCGGATGCCCTTGATGCCCATCGTTCGGGCGGACCGCTGCAGCGTGGTGCTGACCATCCGAAACCCCATGCTTGCGTTCAGCGCGATCGGCCAGACGGTCGAGTTCAGAATCACCACCACGATCGCGGTGGGGGTCAGTCCGAACCAGATCATCGCAAGGGGGAGGATTGCGATCGAGGGCAGTGGATTCATGATCGACACGACGAGAGACAAGAGATCGTTCATCCATTGTGAAAGCACGGCAAGGGTAGCCAACGTCAGACCGATGACCAGGCCCAAGCCGGTGCCGACTCCGAGGATTCGCAGCGTGGAGGCGGTCGCATCCAGAATCGCTCCGGTCTGGAACGCCTCCCCGATCGCCTGTGCCACGTCGGAGGGCGAGGGGAACAGAAGAGGCGAGGGTGTGGCGACGAGGATTGCGGCCTGCCATACCGCGACAAGTCCCACAGCCAGGACCACGCGACGCATGGTCGCGCCGAGGCGGAGCGATCCGGTCCGACGGAGGGGCGGTGTAAGTGCTGTGGCGGTCATCGTTGAGCTCCTTGTGCGTTTCCCTGATCGATCGGCTGAGAGCCCTTCTCGAGCAGGAGCCTCAACTCCTCGACCGTCGATCCGAAGTTGGGGTGGCCGAAGCCGTCGATCGCCGATGTGTCGACGATTTCCTGGATACGCCCCGGGCCGCTGGACATGACCATGACCCGGTCGGCCAGGTAGACGGCCTCCGGGATGGAATGCGTGACCATGATGACGGTCATCGATTCGCTGTCACAGATCCTCACCAGCTCACGTTGCAGGCTGGTACGGGTGATCTCGTCGACCGCGCCGAATGGCTCGTCGAGCAACAACAGCGCCGGCTCCACGGACAGTGCCCGGGCGATGGCTGCGCGCTGCTTCATCCCACCCGACAGCTGGTGGGGATAGCGATCGGCGGCGGCGCGGATGCCAACCAACTCCAGGTAGCGATGACTCCGCTGTCGGGCTTCGTTCCCACGCAGCCCCAGTGCCAGCTTCGCCGCGAAACTCAGGTTGCCGACTACGGTCCGCCACGGGAAGAGCTGGTCGAAGTCCTGGAACACCACGGCCCGGTCGGGTCCAGGACCGACTATGTGCTTGCCGCGGACCTGAAGACTGCCCGATGCCGGTTTGATGAATCCCGCGATCGACATGAGAAGCGACGTCTTTCCGCAGCCGGAGGGGCCGAGCAGAACGAACCGCTCGCCCTGTCGGACCTCGAACGTGACGTCGTCGACAGCGAGGTGGGAGTTCCGATCTCGCGGCTGGTAGCGAATGCTGACCGCATCGGCGGAAATTACTGGTGCGTTCACTGGCCGATCTCACTGACGGAGGGGAACATCATCTGCTCGGTCGAGGGGGTCGATTTGATCAGCCCCACGGACTTCATGAACTCGGCCGTAGCCCCGAATCCTCGGGGAGTGACATCCCAATGATTTTGGGGCAGTTGGAGCCACTCGGCGTAGGAAGCGGCTGACTCGCGGCCTGCATCGGCGTTCGCGAGCACCTCGGCTGCTTCCTCGGGGTCTTCTCTGAGCATTTGCAGGGCGTCGGTCAAGGCCGTGAAGAGGGTCTCGGCGAATACCGGATTCTCGTCGTGGAACTTCTCCGACATCACAATCGCCGAATATGTGATCGCTCCGAATGCGTCCGCGGCCGAAGCGACCTCGTGCGTGTCGTGGTCTGCGAGGAGCTGGTACTGGAACGGCGGCGCGATGAACGCCGCACCCGTCGTTCCCGTCAGGAACGCCTGGTAGGCGTCCGGGTGTGGCATCGGCGAGAGCTGGTCGTCGAACGCCTTGACATCCCCGAGCGTCGTCTGGGCGAGCGATTTGAGCGCCATCGCCTGACCTGAGTCCGGTGAGGGTACAGAGATCGCCCGTCCGGAATCATCAAGCTCTTCGAGGGTGCGGATCGCCGGATCGCGGGACACCAAGCTGATGCCGATCTGGCCCATGGACCCGAGCACCTTCCAAGGCACTCCCTTGTCGACGCCGATGACGAACGGCGCGATGCCCGTAACACCGACTTGCACCTTGCCCGAAAGGATCCCGTCGCGGGTCGCGGCTCCTCCGCTCACGCCGTCGTCCCAAACGAGCCGGGTCTCGGGGAAGGCCGTCTCCAGGATGCGCTTCTGCTTGATAAGCGTCAGGGGCGCGTAGGGAAGACCGGACCCGATGGTGATGTGGATCTCGGCCGGTGAGCCGTCGGCGTTCTGGTCGGACGCGCCACTACAAGCAGTGATGGCAGTCGACAGGAGAACGAGGCTCGCCAATAGCTTCAGGCGAATCATCTGGAGCCTTCCTTCAGGCATCGTGACCGCGGTCACAACGCGAACGGTGACCTGTGCAGTCTCCTCGCCGGGCATTGCCAACGGAAGGGTGCGCAACCTTTCAACGGTGATAGCCCCTGACTCTCACTGAACGTGCTGCGAGACCATGTTGGAGAAAAGAATTCGGCAACTACAGCGCACCCGGCGATGCCGGCACACGACGGCCCGACGATCGCTGCGTAACGGGCGACCCACACGCCGCAAGAGGAGGGCAGCATCGGTTCGACAGGCGACCACCGGGCATCAGTGAGGCACTCGGTACGAGACGCGCCGCCCAGTACCCCTGACCCAGGAGCCTCCATTTGGGAGACACGCTCCAACGGTGCGATACCCAATCCCTATCGGTGCGCCGCATACGACGTTGGCCGAACCCGACCCGGCGGAACCCCAACCACCTGCGCAGTCCTCTGAGCCAAGCAACCTCCGACATGGTCGAGAGCACCTCCGCTGCGGCCGCTTCCGGCATCACGCAAGCAGGAGACGACTATCGCAGTGATAGAGACTCGGCAGCCGGGAGCTCATTGACGCCTCCGCCGACGGGCACAAGTATCAGGGAGACCGTCGTCACATCAATCCCTTGAAATGCGGAGGTAAGCCATGGCGTCACCCGTTCCGGCTCCCGAATTCCCGATGCAGCGGAGTTGCCCGTTCTCGGCACCGGCGGAGTACGGGGAACTACGCAGTACGCAACCGGTCGCGCCGGTGCGCCTCTGGGACGGCCGTTCCGCATGGTTGCTCACGCGATACGAAGACATCCGCACCGTCTTGCGATCGTCATCGCTCAGCGCCCAGACGAAACGACCGAACTTCCCCTTCCTCTCCGAGTCGGATCAAGCCGCCAAGATGCAAGACGAATCCCTCCAGCGGATGGACGGGCCCGATCACAGCCGGCGTCGCCGGTTACTCATTCCCTTCTTCACTGTTCACCGTGTCGAGGCTCTGCGCCCCACCGTGACGACGTTGGTGAGGGGGCTGCTCGAGAACCTCGTCGCCAAGACTCCACCGGTCGATTTCTTCCACGAGTTCTCCCTGGTCGTGCCCTCGACAGTGGCCTGCGAACTACTCGGCGTGCCGTATCAGGACCACGAGTTCTTCCAGGAGCAGAGCGCCGTGCGGATCTCGCGCACGGCATCCCCCGCGGAAGTCATGGCAGCCACCGACAAACTGCTCGAATACCTCGGTGAGCTGATCGATGCGCGAACCGACGACCCGCGTGACGATGTGATGACTTCCTTGGCCGAACATGTCGCCAGTGGTGCGCTGACCCGCGACGAGGCGGTGATGGATGCGAATCTCCTCCTCCTCGGCGGCCATGAAACCACCGCCAACGTCATCACACTGGGAACGTTGGCCCTCCTGGAGAATCCAGAGCAGCTGGCCCGAATCACTTCCGGAGAGGTTTCCGTCACCAACGCGATCGAAGAGCTGCTCCGCTTCACGTCGGTCACGCACAGCAACGCGATGCGCTTGGCGGTCGAGAACATCGAAATCGCCGGCCACACGATTCCGACGGGAGACGGTCTCATCGCGGCGGTCTCCGCCGCGAACCGGGACGAGTCCGTCTTCCCTGATCCAGAAAGGCTAGATGTCGGACGGCCGGAAGCCCGCCAGCACATGACTTTCGGGTACGGAGTTCATCAGTGTCTCGGACAGGCTCTCGCCCGCATGGAGTTGGAAGTTGTCCTCGAGACCGTGTTCGATGTCATTCCAAGTCTCCGGCCGGCCAAGCCGATCGATGAGCTCCGATTCAAGGATGACTCGGCCTTCTACGGACTCCACGAATTCCCGGTCACGTGGTAGCGAGCGACCAAAACCATTGTGCGGCCCTCCCCATTCGGGTGAGCCTAAAAATTGATGCGATCACGAGGAGCGGTTTTGATTCGGGTTATTGCAGACAACACGAAGTGCATTGCGGCGGGACTGTGTGTCGGGCGTGAGCCGGGTATATTTGACCAGGGCGAAGATGACGGCCTGGTATTCACGCTTCGGGAGAATGTCTTCCCTGAGGAGTACGAGGGAGTGGTCGAATCGGAGCGAATCTGCCCGTCGGGCGCCATTTCGGTGCACAAGGACTGACGCGCGAAGACCGATCACTCTCGGGAAAGCAGGGTTCAATGCGCAACTCATTCGACGTGGCAGAATTGACTGCCATCGTGACTCGGAGGAAAGTGCTCACCGACGAGATCGTCGAACTCGAGCTTCGAAGTGTAGACGGACAAGATCTTCCGGCTTGGGATCCGGGATCGCACATTGAGTTAGTTCTGTCCGAATCCATGGTTCGTCAATATTCACTGTGCGGTGACCCCGACGACCGAAGCTGTTGGAGGATAGCTGTTCTTCTCGAGGTCGATGGCCGGGGCGGGTCGCGACGGATCCACGAGGAGCTGCACGAGGGGTCAACGGTGGCGGTGCGGGGACCGCGGAACCTGTTTCCACTCCGGCCGTCGCGTAACTACGTCTTCATTGCCGGCGGCATCGGTATCACGCCGATGTTGCCGATGATCTCGGCCGCCGCGAAGGCCGGCGCGCGGTGGTCCATCCATTACGGGGGCCGCTCCCTTCGGTCGATGGCGTTCGCGGAACAGCTGTCGGGAATGAACGGCGCCGACGTATGGCTCTACCCGCAAGACGAGGTCGGGGTCATCGATTTGGATTCCGCACTGGGCGAACCTGATTCCGTGACGTTGATCTACTGTTGCGGACCCGAACCGCTGCTCCGGGCAGTCGAAGATCAGTGCCGATCGTCTTGGCCGTCCGATGCCCTCTGTGTCGAACGCTTCTCACCGAAGAACATTGACGACAGCGCCAACAATGATTCGTTCGAAGTCGAACTGATGCAAAGCGGCGTGACCGTGACCGTGAACCCCGGTCAGAGCATACTGACCGCTCTCGAGGAGGTGGGCGCGCCGGTCCTGGCCTCGTGCATGGAGGGTACGTGCGCAACCTGCGAGGTCGCGGTCCTGGAAGGTGTTGCAGATCATCGGGATTCCGTGCTCACCGAACGTGAACGGGAAGCCAACAAGACGATGATGATCTGCGTCTCGCGTGCCGTCGGTTCCCGGATCGTGCTCGACCTCTAACTGACTACGGGTCGTGTCAAGGCGCGGCGGTCGCAGATTTGATCGCCGTCGCGTCTGGCGGCGCGGTCGGCGACTGCCGGCCGACTGAGAGTGCAATCGAGGTCGGACTGGCTCAACCAGGAGATGCGATCCGCCAGGCCTGGATACGGCCCGATAAGCCCGGGTTCGACTGACCCAATCGGACGGGATGTTTGATTCTGTCCGCCCCTGATGTACAGAGCCTAGGGAGAACGATGACCAAGGAATTTGACTGCACTGAGTCCGTTGGACGGATTCGCGGCGCGGTAACCGCGCCGGTGACCAGTCGGCGAAACCTGTTCAAGTTTGCCGGCGCCGGAGCGCTGGCTGTTGGCGCCGGTTCCTTGCTCGCCGCCTGTGGCGGCAGCGAAGCAGCAGGTGGCGTGACGGGCACGAAGGAAGCAGGTGCGCTTACCGCGCCGACCCCGTTCACGGTGGGATCGTCCTCAGGCGACAACTTCCTGATCGATGCGGTCAATGTTGCCCAGAGCCAGTTCGCCCCCTACAACCTCGAGGTTCCGAAGCTTGTGTATCCGCAGAGCGTTGTGCAAGGCCTGCAAATGGTAAGCGCCGGCGCAATTGGCGGCGCAGCCATGGACACCATGGTGACAATGCTCAGCTTCGCCAACGGCCAAAAGGGCAATCGACCGGTCATCGTAGGCATGCGCATGCCGGTCAACACATACAACATAATTGTGGGCCCGGGAAACTGGCCCGACCAGAGTGCCGGCTTCGGCGAAAAGATGGCTTCCCTGAAGGGCAAGAAGATTGGCGTCACCGCAATCGGCGCAGGCACCGATCACCAATTGGATCTGGCCCTCAAGGCAGCAGGGATGGAGCGTAGCGACATTACAGCCGTCGGGGTTGGACAGATACCCGCTGCAATTGCACAGATAAAGAACGGCAGGCTCGATGCTTACGTGGGATTCACCTTTGGCTCGGGCCTGTCGGTGGCCACCCAGGTCGAGGGGCAAATGCTGATCGACTTCAGTGCCGGGGATACGCCCGAACTCTTGAGCGCCCTGCAGGTCTGCCCTTTGGTCATGCGAGAGGACAACGCCGAAGCGCGTGAAGATGTGGCCAATGCCTGGCTCGCTGCGCAGTGGGATGCCAAGACTTGGATCGAAAAGGATCGGGTGGCTGCTGCGGAACTCCTCAACAAGGGAACCTTCAACAACGAGGCACCTGTGGAGGCAGTCAAGACAATCGATTTCATGGTCGATCGTGCCTTCCCGAAACTCAATCCGAACTGGAAGGTCACTCGCAGCGGGATCGAGCACGTGGCAGAGGTCATGGACCAACTGGGCATGCTCGAGAAGGGCACGGTGTCTTACGAAGACATAGTGCCGTCATTCGCCCGAGCATGAGCCGACCGGGCCAGCCAATAGACAGCAAGGGGATTGCCGCGTGATCAGTCAAACAGCAAGCAAGAACGACGCGCTCGACCTTTCGAACAAGGTCGCCGTCGTCACCGGGGCAGGGCGGGGAATTGGCCGCGCTTGCGCGCTCCAGCTCGCCGGCTCGGGTGCCAACATTGTCTTGACCTCCCGAACCACATCAGAGCTGGAAGCCGTGGCTGCTGAGGTGGAAGCGCTCGGTTCAAAGGCACTTGTCGCACCGTGCGACATCGCCGAATATGACGCGTGCAATGTCGTGGCCCGCGCAGCCTTTGACGCATTCGGTCGCATTGATGTGCTCATCAACAATGCTGGCGCGGGAGCCCCGGGCACTGTGTTGGAATCCGAACCAGCCGAATGGGCCAGAGTAGTCACTCTCAACCTGATCGGCCCATTCAACATGTCGCGTGCCGTCCTCCCCTACATGGTTGATGCGGACGCTGGTCGGATCGTCATGATCGGGTCGGGTCGGGGCCATTCCCCCATGGCAGGACTTTCCGCCTACGGCTCGTCCAAAGCCGGAATGAGCCATTTCATGAAGGCCCTTTCTGAAGAAGTTTGGGAGCATGGAATCGATGTGAACGAAGTGATTCCCGGACCTGTCGCCACAAGGCTCACGGAGACACTCGTCAAGGTGGGTGAAGCCCCTGAAGGTCTGCCGAGTGAGCGCGTGAAGTCGCCCACCGAAGTTGCGGAACTAGTCGGTTGGCTGGCACAGCAACGCATTGGCGGCCCCACCGGCCAGGTCTTCAGCCTGGCCCGCCGAGCACTGTAAACCCGTACTCCAAGAAGACCACCCCGCCGACTGCCTTACACGGCACCGCAATTCCTCCGTGACGGCACCCGCGTGGTGTCGCGAGATCACTACGCACCCACGTGTTTGCAATTGCGGAACCCAAACTCGTACCGGCCTCGCCGTTTGTGCGAGGCCGGCATGTCGGCCGGGGCGGCCGGAGGCTCACCCGCCCGACCGATTGTCTGCGGTTACGGTCCTCGCAGCACGGCGATGCAACAACAGGCAGACCGGCGGGCAACCCGGCTTCTGCACCTGGCCTTACCCCACTCCGTCTCTCCGGGTCACCCATCGGCCACGAATACTGCAACGGCACTTCTCGTGTAGTCGATACTGGTTGCGTGGTCGTCGATCTGGGTTCTTCCGAGCTGGAAACGTTGCACGAGAGAGTGTCCGGGAGGTTCGCGTGTTCGGAACCGCGTACCCGGGTGCGTGAATACGTCGCGGGTTTGGTTGCGGGGCCTGGAACGCAAGATCCCCCGAAGAGAGCTTTCCTGCCGCCGGCGCGGAGGAGGTCGACGTCGTCGATGCTGTCCGCTCCGACGCACATTCCGGCGATCAGGGTGGCCCGTTTTGGGACCGGGTTTGCCGACCCGGACTTGATCCGCGGAGCGGTGATCGCGACCTTCTCCGTCAGCAGCGCAGCCAGCCCGATCTGCTCGGCCAACGCCATCACCGGCACCAGTCCTGCGCACGAGATGATGTTGTTCTCATCGAACACAGCGGATCCGCCGACGAACCTGTGGGATGAGTGCACCCGAAGTGTCCCTCTCGAACTGGAACGATTGTTGTTTAGGACTCAAATCATCACAGGTCGAAGGGGCACTTTCTTCAGTTCTACACCTCGCTACCAGCCACCTTCATCGATGGATCGTGGCTAAGAGCTAAGAGGCTTGGTGTCGGCCACTTGCTGGCGTATGAGCTTCAACAGGGTCTGGACGACAGGGCTTCGCATCTCGTTCTTGCGTACCACCGCTGCAAGCCGTGTTGCCGCCCAGTCTGCAGACACCGGCGCCAGCACGACGCCATCACCACTGACGGTCGATGGAGCGACAGTGTTCGCGATCGCGATGCCCACCCCTGCTTTGACCATGCGGATGGAGGTCTCGGCACTGTCCGTGAAATAGACGGGACGAATCTCCACGCCCTCGACGAGTCGCTCCAGCGCATCGCGCAGGATGCTTCCCTTCGAGAAGAAGATCAGCGGTTGGCCCGCGAGGTCGGACGCCTGGACAGACTGCTTGCCGGCCAGCGGGTGCTCCTGCGGGATCGCAAGGACGAGTCTTCCCGTGAGCAGATCGATGTACTGCAAGCTGTCGGCGTCGCGGTCGTCGCCCTTGAGCGTGCTGAGCAGTCCCATGTCGAAGTGTCCAGTCGAGACGCCTCGGCGGACCATCTCCGAGCCACCCTCGGTCACCTCGAAGCGAATGTTGGGATACTCATGGTGCAGTAGCTTCACCACGTCCGGAAGCACGGTCAGGCTGGCCGTGGAGACGGCAGCCAACCTGATGCTCCCGATCTTCAGGTTATCGATCGCACTCGCCTCCTGACGCAGCGCGTTCTCCGCCCGCATCACCGCAAGCGCATGGGGAAGAATGCGTTCGGCTGCGTAGGTGGCACGCACACCGTTGGCGCCACGAAGCACGAGAACGACGCCCAGGTCCTCTTCCAGACGCTGGACCTGGGTTGTGATCGTCGGCTGCGTGACACCGACTTCCTTCGCGGCCTGCCGAAACGACCCGGTTCGCACCGCAGCCTCCAGATACCGCAACTGTTCGAATCTCATGGTGAAGCACCTCGTGTCGTCGGGCTCGGGCCCGTACCCGCTGAAACCGCGTCGGCGGGCTACTGCGTGTCGTGGCACACATCAACGGGGCCCGTCGTCAGCGTAGGGGCCGCGACATCATTGCTGAAACCCGGGTCTCATTGGTAGACAATCGGTCGCTTGTCTAGATCTTGGCCCAGCGCAGGGTCCGAGCATGGCCGTGTCCCCGGTGTCGCTGCGTCGACGCCGGGAACACGTCCGAGACACTCAATGCCGAATCGAGCCGCCGTCCACCACCAGGGTTTGGCCCGTCACGAATGACGCCCCAGGAGACAGGAGGAAGCGGACAGGTTCCACGAAGTCCGACGGGGTGGCGGCCCGTTTGATTGCGCGTGTCGCGATGTTGCCATTCTCGGTAGCGGCGATCGACGTTACCAGCGGCGTGATGACGAGGCCCGGCGCGATCACGTTCACCGTGATTTCCCGGCAGCCGACTTCCTCGGCCAGGCACCGCGCGAACCCGATGACACCCGCCTTCGACGCCGCGTAGACCGCCGCTGCGCCCGGCCCCTTGAACACAGTTCCAGACGAGAACAGGATGATTCGTCCGCCATCGCCGACGAGCGGCAGCAGCGCCTGCGTCACTGCCAGGGTGCCGTGCAAGTTGACCTGGAGGACCCGTTCCCACGATGCCCGCGGAGTCTGTGCGAACGGCTCGAAGTGACCTATCGCGGCACAGTGGACCAGACCGTGGATGCGGTCGACTCCTTGTGCGCGTAGTTGCCCGACGATGTCGTCGATACCTTCGGGAGTGGACACATCGCCGATCAGGTACGTCACACCCGGGACAGGTTCACTCGCGGCCTGCAGGTCGATCACGACAACCGGGTTGGTGGTCGCCACGGCTTCGCATAGGGCTGCTCCGATGCCACTTGCGCCGCCGGTCACAACAACGGGAGGATTCATGATTCACCGCCTGGTCTCATGCACGTTTCCGGACGATCTTCTGGAACAGCGAGATGCCGGCGTCGAGAAGCATCGACATCAATCCCATCGCAAGCAGCACGGCGAACGAGTCCGCAACCTGGAAGTTGTTCGTCATCGTGACGAGTCGCTGACCCAGTCCGGTGTAGGCGCCGACCATCTCGGAAAGCACGGCACCGAGCACCGAGTAGACCGCGGCAAGCCGCAGACCGCCGACGATCGCCGGCAGCGCGCTCGGGAACTCGATCTTGACGAACCGCTGCCATGCGGACATCGACATCGAACGCGCGAGCATGTCGACGTCGTGATCGATGCCGCGCAGCGCACTCGCCGTGCTGGTGAGCAGCACGAAGTACACGATGCTGGCCGCGACCAATGCCTTCGGCACCATGCCGAGCCCGAACCACAGGATGAAGATGGGCGCGAGTGCGGGCCGGGGAAGGCTGTTCAGAAGCGTCAGAAATGGCGCGGCCGCGCGGTTGAGAATCTCGCTGCGGGAGAGGATCACACCACTGAGCACGCCGAGCGTGGCTCCGATCAGGAGGCCGGCCATGGCGCCGCCGAACGTGCTTCTCACGTCGATCCAGAAGGTGCTGTCCGTGAGTTGGTCGACGAACGCTCGCCCGACGTCCTCCGGGGTGGAGATGAACAGCGGATCGACGATGCCGCGGTGCGAAGCGAGGTACCAAGCACCGAGGAACAGGCTGAGCCACAACACACGCAGCGCCCACGTCGCCTGGAGGGCGTTGCGTCGATTTCGGCGCTGCTCGGCGAATATCTCGCGTTCCATGTCGAGTGCTGCAGTATTCGACGCGTGCACAGTAGTCATCTTCACTTCCCTGAGTTGAGAGTGCATGCTCGCATCCCATTCATCGGGTGCGATCGGACGAGGCCTTCGGTGGGCGCACAACCTGCTGGTCCAGATGCGAGCCCGGTCATCAGACGTGCTCGAGCGATTGCCGCGGAGGCAGTTCCACCGGCGACGATGCCAGCGGTCCACCGGCCACGGTGAGGACCTCGCCGGTGATGTACGACGCGGCGTCAGAGCAGAGGAACATGCAGGCGTTGGCGATATCGGCCGGAGTTCCGAGACGGCCGAGCGGGATGTATGCCGCGATCTTGTCGGCGGTATCCGAGGTCGCGAAGCGAGAAGCATCGGTCAGGATCGCTCCGGGAGCGACACAGTTGACCCGAATGTTCTGCCCCGCCCACTCCCATGCCATCGTCTGAGTCAACGACACCACGCCGGCCTTCGCCGCGGCATAGGCGCCGCGCTGCGGATGCGCGTAGGAGCTCGAGACGGAGCCGACGTTGACGATGACACCGCCCCCCTGCTCGGCAAAGACCGGCCAGCACGCCTTCGCGCACTGAAACGCGCCCCCGAGGTTGGTTTCGATCGTCGCGTTCCACGCGTTCGTGGAGAGCTCTTCCAGACGCTTGGCAAAGTTCCCGCCGGCGTTGTTGACGAGGATGTCGATGCGACCGAAAGCATCGATTGCTGTGCTGACTAGTTCTTTTGCTGTTTCCTCGGATCGGATGTTCCCCTCGACGGCCACCGCCTCGCTGCCGAGCGCACGAACCTGGTCTACGACCGACTGGAGGCTGGCGGCATCGCGGCCGTGCAGAACGACCTTCGCGCCCGCTTCGGCGAGCGAGAGCGCAATTTGAGCGCCGATGCCGCGCGAGGCGCCGGTGACGACGGCGACGCGGGAGGAGAAGTCGAAGCCGATGGTGCCGGCGGGAGAACCTGGGGACTGGAGCATTGGCGATCGTTCCTTCACTGATCCGACTGGTGGGCAGCCGCCGACACCAGGTGCTCGTGGAAACTCGAGTCGAACCGCACTCGGCGTTCGGATTCGCGAGCCACCGCCAGGTTGAGGGTGGGGTTCACGTACCGCGTCGGCTGCTCTCAAGAGGCTGGGCTTTCGCTCCACTGGAGCACAAGGGCGCGTCGCCTATCGGGGTGATAACGGGCGTGACCCCGATAATTCTTGACGCACCGTCTCCGCGCCGTAAGACTTCATGTAACCGAGGTCACACCGTGTGCGAGTCGCTCGCGGCCCGCGCGTCGAGGAGCCGTCACAGACGGCGTACTGATAGTGCCCCGCCCACACTTGTACTCCAGGAAACTCTCTCAGCCGATCTGCGCCGGACATCATCTTGCTGCGCCGCTCGACCCGAATTCCGAATCAGGAGCCACATACATGAAGTTCCCCTTCGAACTGCAACGATCCGCGTCTCGGTCTCCCTCGTCCGGCGGCAGGCGCCGGGTCGAGCCGTCGCGAGTTCCTGGCGATGGCCGGCATGGGCGTTGCCGCCGTCGGGGTGGGCGCGCTGCTCGCGGGTTGCGGTGACAACGAGAGCGCCAGCCCGACGCAAGGCGCCGCCCGCGAGCGGCTTGGCCCCGAACGCGCTGGCGGATCCCACGAACTTCGTCGTGGGATCGGCGGCTGGTGACAACTTCCTGAGCGACGTCGTGAACAAGGACCAGAATCAGTTCGCCAGCTACAGCCTCTCGGTATTGGATCTACTCGTTCCCTTGGGGTCAGTGCAGGCGAACCAGTTGCTCACCTCCGGGGCGATGACCGACATCACGCTCGCAATCAATGCGCGCGCAACCTCCACTCCGAGTCAACGTCCGGTAGTGGTCGGGCTTCGCGTACCGGTGAACACCTACTCGGTCGTCGTCGGGCCAGGCTCCTGGCCGGAGGAAAGCGCAACTTTCGACGAGAAGATGAAAGCCCTGCGCGGCAAGCGAATCGGTGTCACTGCGCTTGGAGCGGGCGCAGACCAGCAACTTCTCATGACTCTCGATGCGGCCGGAATCCCTGAGCGGGAGGTGACCCGAGTCGGCGTTGGCCAGATCTCACCGGCCATCGCCCAGCTCGAGGCCCGCCGACTGGATGCGTACGTGGGCTACAGCCGTGGTGCGAGCCTTGCCGTCGCCGATCAGGCCGACGGTTGCCTGCTGGTAAACTTTGCCGATCCTGGAACGCCGGAGTCGTTCAGCAGGCAGGTCGTCGGCGCGATCGTCGTCCGTGAGGACTTCGCCGCGGCGCAGATGTTCCAGATGCCGCGTGACTCGATCGAGCTGATGGTGAGCATCGCGGAGAAGCAGTGTCTCATCCCCCGGGGAGCCGTGAACTACGAGGCCCTGGTTCCGAACTACGCACGAGCCCAGCGACCCATCCTCATCCATCCGTCGGCCCTGACACGAACGAGGTGCTTTCATGACCATCCTCACCCAAGACTCGGAAGCCACGACCGCCCGAGGGTTGTCCGTGGAGTTCGAGGACATCCACCACAGTTTCATTCACGGCGATCGACCGGTGCGGGCCCTCGAGAACTTCAACCTGTCCATCGGCCCCTCGGAATTCGTGAGCATCGTCGGCCCCTCCGGGTGCGGGAAGACCACTGCCCTCTCGATGACAGGGGGTCTGGTCCGGCCGCGGACCGGGTCGGTGCGGCTGGACGGTCAGGAGGTCACCTCCTCACCGGAGGACGTGACCTTCCTGTTTGCGCGCGACGCGCTGCTACCCTGGCGGAGCGTACGCGCCAACGTGGAGCTCGGACTCGAGGTTCGCGGAATGAGTCGTGCCGAACGTCGCCAGCGCAGCGACGAGTGGCTGCGCCGAGTCCGGCTGGAGGAATTCGCCGACTCCGACATCACGCACCTGTCGCAGGGGATGCGGCAGCGTGTGGCGATCGCGCGCACCCTGGCACAGAGCCCCCGCGTCGTGCTGATGGACGAGCCCTTCGCGGCCCTGGATGCACAGACGCGAGCGATCCAGCAGGAAGAGTTTCTCCGGCTGTGGGAAGCCGAACGTCCCACCGTCATCTTCGTGACCCACGATCTCGAAGAAGCGATCCTCTTGAGTGACCGGGTTCTGCTGATGGCGAGCCGGCCCGGCCGAGTGGTGGCAGACATCCGTATCGACCTGGAGCGCCCGCGACGCCAGGAGATGCGCATCAGCTCCGAGCTGTTTCACGGTTACTACCACCAGCTCGCTGATCTTCTGAAGGACGCGGTGCGGGCCGCCGAAGACGAGCGGTCGAATTGATGCAATTCATGTTTCTGCACGGGATATTTGGACAGGAGAATCAGTGGTGATTCGAGGACGAGTGCATTCGGTCGACGGCACACTGCTCAACTACAGGATCTTCGGGCAGGGAACCCCGGTGGTGACATGCCTGCATCCCCTTGCCCTCGACGGATCGTGGTACGAGGAGCTGGCCGACGCGCTGGGCCAAGGCAGGCGGTACCTGTGTCCCGACTTCCGCGGACACGGTGACACCGAGAACGGCACATCCCAGGTGACTCTCGATCTGCTTGCCGAAGATGTTGCGGCACTGTGGCACCAGCTGGGAGTTCAAACCAGCACTGTGTTCGGCGTATCCCTTGGCGGCATGGTGGCGCAGGCGCTCGCGACGCGACATCGCGAGAGCGTCGATTCCCTGGTCCTGATGGGCACCACGGCGAGATTCGACGAACAGGGCAGACACCACACCGGCCAACGGGCGGCGCTCGCGCGAAGCGAAGGCGGGATGGCGCAACTGCTCGAGCCCACCCTGCAACGCTGGTTCGACGAGGACACGATGCGCGCGAACGAGCCGCTGGTCGAGCGCGCCCGGGCGTCGTTGAGGGCAACCGACGGGGAGGTCCACGGAGCCTTCCTCGACGCGATGTGCGCGCTCGATTACATTGACTCCTCACCGGAATGGGACAACCCACCAACCACATTGGTGATCGGCGGCGACAACGACACCAGCGCCACTCCGTCCGTGATCAAGGCCCTTGCCGCGGCCATACCCGGGGCCGAGCTGACGACGACCCCGGGTGGACACCTGGCGGTGTTCGAGCACGCCGGGCAGGCCGCCGATCTGGTGAATGATTTTCTCGGACGCCAGAACCCGGTCGGTCCCGACTCGGCCAGATGAGCAGGAATCACGCCCTGACCTGCCAGCCCGGGTACCGGCGATACACGTTCGACGGATGAAATTGGAGAATCAGATGGCTGAGAGTTCTTTGACTTTTCCCGATATTGAGCAATTGCGTGCATTCATCGACTACGCCGAGACACCGGCGCTACTGATGGTGGTGGGGCACCTGACGGATGACGTCGCCGTACTACGTGACGAGTGGCGACCGGACCCGGATCTGCTGCCCCAGGGAAACCTTGATCCGGAGACGGAAGCAGAAGTGCGCCGGTACTGCCTGGCCCGACTCGAAGCGTTTGCCGACAGCGGAGCGCCGCTGCCGTCGCGCCCCAGCGCGTCCATGCTCCAGGCCATCGGCGACTGGGGACTCGGAGGCCTCGGCGATGAGGTCACCGCACTGCTCGACCAAGCCCTCGTCCCCGATCTCGAGGACCGGCGCGCCCCCGACTGGACCGCCGAATCTCTCGACCCCGACCGGGAATTCCGGGTCGCGATCATCGGCGCGGGCATCTCCGGCCTGCTCGCCGGCCTACGGATGAAGCAGGCGAACGTACCCTTCGTCATCTTCGAGAAGGGCAACGAAGTCGGCGGAACCTGGTACGAGAACACGTATCCCGACTGCCGGACGGACGTGCACAGTCACATCTACGCATACTCGTTCTTCCCTTACGATTGGCCGTCGTACTTCTGCCGGCAGGGGGTGATCCTCGACTACCTCAAGGACTTCGCCAAGCACTACGGCCTGAACGAGCACATCCGCTTCGGCACGGAAGTCTCGAACGCGAAATGGGACGACGAGTCGCAGCACTGGACCGTCTCCACGGCGGACGCGACCGGCCGAACGGACACGGAAGTGTTCCATGCGGTCGTGAGTGCGGTCGGACAGCTCAATCGTCCGAACATTCCGAACATCCCCGGGATCGACACCTTCGAAGGGTCAGCTTTCCATTCGGCGCAGTGGGACCACTCGGTCGACCTGAGCGGCAAACGAGTTGTCGTGATCGGTTCCGGCGCAAGCGCGCTACAGTTCGCGCCGGCGGTCGCAAAAACCGCCGACCAGGTGACGATCGTGCAGCGGACGCCACCGTGGCTGTTCCCCACCGAAGAACTCCGCCGTGACATCGGCGAGGGCGAACGCTGGCTGCTCCGGCACCTGCCGATGTACCGCGCGTACTACCGCTTCACGATCTTCCTGCCACGGGTCGTCGGACAACTCGACGCCGCAACTGTGGATCTGCAGTATCCGCCGACAGAGCGTGCGATCTGCGAGGAGGGCGACCTCGTCCGCGAGGCACTGACGGCGTCGCTGCTGGAGCAGATCGGCGATGACGACTGGCTGATGGAGCACGTCGTACCGGACTATCCCCCGGGCGCCAAGCGCATCATCCGTGACGACGGTACTTGGATCCGAACTCTCAAGCGCGACAACGTGAGTGTTGTCAAGGGCGGAGTTTCCCGAGTCGATTCCACCGGAATCTGGACCGACACCGACGAGCACATCGATGCCGACGTGATCCTGTTCGGGACCGGCTTTGCGGCGTCGGACTTCCTGAGCTCCTTCTCCGTGACGGGTTCCGGTGGGCAAGACCTGCATGACGCTTGGGGCGGCAACGCCGGCGCCTTCATGGGCCTCACTGCTCCGGGATTCCCCAACTTCTTCTTGATGTACGGTCCCAATACCGGACTGGTGGTGCACGGCAATCTGGTCTTCTTCATCGAGTGCCAGGCAGCGTATCTCGTCCACTCGATCAAGTTGCTCCTCGAGACCAGGCGTTCGGCCATGAATCTTCGCCCCGAGATCTACGCCAAGTACCAGCACGACATGGACGATGCGAACCGTCTCCGCGCATGGGGATGGTCCGGGGTCAGCAGTTGGTACAAGGACGCCAACGGGCGATCACCGATCATGTGGCCGTTCACCACCCAGGACTACTGGGAGGGTACCCGCGAAGTGCGTCCGGAACACTACACATTCTCGTGACCTACATCTGAAATCAGAACCGGGCAGCACCGCTGCCCGAACACCGTTTGTTCAACTCACGAATGAGAGGAAGACATGACAACCGAGAACACCGTCATCGTGGACGGCGCCACCACGCGCTACCTGTCGGCGGGGACACCCGGCCGGCCGACAGTCGTGTTCCTACACGACGGCGCGTGGGGTGCCAGCGCCGACGTGACCTGGGCGGACATGATCCCGCTCGCGGCGGCCGACTATCACGTGATTGCTCCCGACATGCTCGGCTTCGGCGGTACCTCGAAGACCGTGTCATTGGACACCTCTCCGTTCGCCTTCCGCACGTCCCACCTGTTTCGGCTCCTCGACGAGCTCGGCATCGAGACCCCGGTGCATCTCGTCGGAAACTCGTTCGGCGGTTCGATCGCGCTGCGCGCCCTGACCAACCCGGCGTTCGCCGATCGCATTGCCTCGGCGACGACCATCAACGGAACGGGTGGTCCCTGGAAGACCGAGAGAATGCAGGAACTCGGATCCTTCGACGGCACCGCCGACGACGCTCGTCGTATCGTCGGGCTGCTCTGCGACGACTTCGACGGGTTCGACCAGCAGGTCGCACAGCGGCACAAGTGGGCGACCCAGCCCGGGCACTACCAGTGCATGTTCGCACCGCACATCCCGGTGCCCGAGGCGGCGCAGGTGGCCCGGCCGGCAGATCCCTACCCGTCGAACCTCACCGGGGTGACGACGCCGATCCTGCTCCTCGAGGGGCAGAACGACCTGCTCGTCGAAAGCGGTTGGGCCGGTCGCATCGCCGAGTTCGCGCCCCACGCAACAATCGCGACGATGCCCGCCAAGCACGCCCCCAACATCACTCATCCGGCGGAAACGTGGCAGATCCTGGGCAGCTTCCTCTCGGCGGCCGCGGCTTCACGCTCAGTCGCGGACTCACTGTCGATCTGACGAGCCGGGCTTCGGCGTGGAAAACCACGTTCGGAGGGCACACATTGTTCCGAACCCCTCGAAAGGCAATCGATAATGTCCGAAGCGCTTCGATCCAACATGCCGGTGGCGGCATCCGATGTCGAGTACAACCGCATGTTCAGGGTGGACGGACAGCGGATTGTCGTGCTCGGAGCAGGCGGTGGCATCGGCGAGCACACGAGTCGCCTGTTGGCCTCTATGGGTGCCGAATTGGTGTGCGTCGACTTCGACGCGGCAAATGCGGAGTCAATCGGCCGCAGCCTGAACTGCGCGTCGCTGTGCGCCGACGTGACGACTGAATCCGGAGTCGCCGACGTAGTGGGGTTCGTCGAGCGCGAGTTCGGCGAGGTCCACGGATTCGTCGATGTCATCGGAAGGACGACCGCGAAGCCGCTTGCGGAGTTCACTCTGGCAGACTGGGAGGACGACTTCCGCGTCAATACGCGGCACGCCTTCCTGCTCGGACAGCAGCTTGCGCCCCTGGTCGCCCGCAGCGGCGGCGGATCGATCGTCTTCATCTCGAGCGTGTGGTCCCAGTACGCGAGCAAGGCAGCTCCCGGATACGGTCCCGCCAAGGCGGCACTGAACATCTGGATCAAGCAACTCGCGGAGGAGTACGGGCCCGCCGGCGTGCGTGTCAACGGAGTCGCACCCGGGTTCTTCCTCTCGCCACGCATGGTCGAGAACCTGGACCAGGTCGGTACTACAGCAGCACGATCCATCTCGCGGCAGGCGCTGCTCGAGCGCCTGGGACAACCCTACGAAGTAGCGGGGACTGCCGCGTTTCTGCTGACACCGGCCTCCGGTTACATCACGGGCAGTCTGATCCCTGTCGAGGGCGGCGCGACCTCCCGAGATCCGTTGGGGTTCGCCACGATTGACGAGATCGGGTAGCGGAGTCGAGCGCTCGGACTGAACGCGACCCGATACCCATCGGGATGCTGCGAGCGCAGCGCACCGTCGTCGACCTCATGTCGACGACGGTGCGCCCTGCTTCTGCTGTCTCGATGAGAAATCGGCGCATGCCCACCGCCCAGGCCGTTCAGCTCTTGCACCAGTATCCGAAATTCCCTGCTCCCCAATAATATAGAGGTACAGAAGTGAATTCAGCGCAAGTTTCGAGAGATCACGGACAAGGATGCACGGCCACTGTTGGCGTCGTTCGGGAAACGAACGACGGTGAACGACGGGTCGCGCTGGTCCCCAAGATGGTCGCCTCGCTGATCGGCAAGGGCGTCGACGTGATCGTCGAGTCCGGTGCCGGACTCGGCGCCCTCATGCCCGACGAGTTGTACAAGGAAGTAGGCGCTGCCATCGGCGACGCGTGGTCCGCGGACGTCGTCCTGAAGGTCGCGGCCCCGAACGCCGACGAGACCGCCCGGCTACGCGCCGGTCAGAAGCTGATCGGCTTCCTGGCCCCGCGCACCAACGAGACCGGTATCGCGGCGCTCGTGGCGGCCGGTGTCGAGGCGTACGCCGCCGAGGCGATCCCGCGTATCTCCCGCGCCCAGGTGATGGACGCGCTGTCCTCGCAGGCCAACGTCGCCGGCTACAAGGCCGTGTTGTTGGCCGCGGAGGAGTCGACGCGCTTCTTCCCGATGCTCACCACCGCCGCCGGCACCGTGAAGCCGGCGACCGTGCTGGTGCTCGGTGTCGGCGTGGCGGGCCTGCAGGCGCTGGCGACGGCGAAGCGGCTCGGCGGGCGCGCCACCGGCTACGACGTGCGTCCCGAGGTCGCGGACCAGGTCCGTTCCGTCGGCGCGCGGTGGCTGGATCTGGGGATCGACGCCGCCGGTGAGGGCGGCTACGCCCGCGAGCTGACCGAGGCCGAACGCGCGCAGCAGCAGCAGGCGCTCGAGGACGCCATCAAGGGCTTCGACGTGGTCATCACCACCGCGCTCGTCCCCGGGCGGCCGGCACCGCGCCTGGTCACCGCCGCCGCGGTCGAAGGCATGAAACCCGGTTCGGTGGTCGTCGACCTGGCCGGCGAGACCGGCGGCAACTGCGAGCTCACCGAACCCGGCGAGACCGCCGTCAAGCACGGCGTGACGATCTGCTCGCCGCTGAACCTGCCAGCCACGATGCCAGAGCACTCGAGCGAGCTGTACTCGAAGAACCTGTACGCGCTCATCGAGCTGATGCTCGACGAGAATGGCGCGCTCGCGCCCGACTTCGACGACGAGATCCTCGCCGCCGCGTGCGTCACCCGTGAGGAGGCGAAGCCCTGATGTACACCGAACTGCTGGCGAACATCGCAATCCTGGTCCTGGCCGGCTTCGTGGGCTTCGCCGTCATCTCCAAGGTCCCCAACACCCTGCACACGCCGCTGATGTCGGGCACCAACGCCATCCACGGCATCGTCGTGCTCGGCGCGCTGGTCGTGCTCGGCCACCTGCCCGGCGACGCGCCATGGAGCATCAAGAACATCCTGTTCGTCGCGCTGGTGTTCGGCACCCTGAACGTCGTCGGTGGCTTCGTCGTCACCGACCGCATGCTCGCGATGTTCAAGCCCAAGAAGGACGCCGCAGTGTCCGGCAAGAATGCGGCGGCCGAGAAGAAGGGGGCTGACGCCTGATGGGCTACCTCGTCACGATCCTGTACATCGTCGCGTTCTCGATGTTCATCTACGGCCTGTCGGGCCTGACCGGCCCGAAGACCGCGGTCCGCGGCAACTACATCGCCGCGGTCGGCATGGTCATCGCGGTCGTCGCCGTGCTCATCGACGTCCGCGACACCGACAACTGGCTCCTCATCGCCGGCGGCCTGCTCCTCGGTGTGGTCCTCGGTGTCCCGCCGGCCCTGCGCACCAAGATGACGGCGATGCCGCAGCTGGTCGCGCTGTTCAACGGTGTCGGCGGCGGCACCGTCGCGCTGATCGCGTGGGCGGAGTTCCTCGACTCCGGCGGTTTCACCACCCTCACCGACGTGCCGTCCGCGCCGGTGGTGGTCGGGTCGCTGTTCGCCGCGATCATCGGTTCGGTCTCGTTCTGGGGTTCGCTGGTGGCGTTCTCCAAGCTGCAGGAACTGCTGAACAAGAACCTCGAGCGCAAGTTCGTTGCGAGCGCGAAGGCGTTCCAGGTCGCGAACATGATCCTGGCGGTCGCCTCCATCGCCATCGCCGTCTGCATCGGCGTCCAGGCCGACCCGGCCAACGACCCGACCTCGGCACTGTGGATCGTCGCGCTGCTTCTCGTCGCGGGTCTGATGGGCCTGTTCGTGGTGCTGCCGATCGGCGGCGCCGACATGCCCGTCGTCATCTCGCTGCTCAACGCGTTGACCGGTCTGTCCGCCGCGGCGGCGGGTCTGGCGCTGAACAACCAGGCGATGATCGTCGCCGGCATGATCGTCGGCGCGTCGGGCACCATCCTGACGAACCTGATGGCCAAGGCCATGAACCGGTCCATCCCGGCGATCATCTTCGGTTCCTTCGGCGGCGACGACGCCGGTACGGGCGGCGCCAGTGCCGCCGGCGGCACCGTCAAGACGACGTCGGCGTCGGACGCGGCGATCCAGATGGCGTACGCCAACCAGGTCATCGTCGTCCCCGGTTACGGTCTCGCGGTGGCGCAGGCGCAACACGCGGTCAAGGAGATGGCGGCGCTGCTCGAGGCGAAGGGTGTCGAGGTCACGTACGCGATCCACCCGGTCGCGGGGCGGATGCCCGGACACATGAACGTCCTGCTTGCGGAGGCGGACGTGGAGTACGAGGCGATGAAGGAGATGGACGACATCAACGGTGCGTTCGCGCGCACCGACGTCGCCATCGTCATCGGCGCCAACGACGTGACCAACCCCGCCGCGCGTAACGATCCCAGCAGCCCGATCCACGGGATGCCGATCCTCAACGTCGACGAGGCCCGTTCCGTGATCGTCCTCAAGCGGTCGATGTCCTCGGGTTACGCCGGTATCGACAACCCGTTGTTCTTCGCCGACACCACCTCGATGCTGTTCGGTGACGCGAAGAAGATGGTTGCCGAGGTCACCGAGGAGCTCAAGGCCCTGTAGACATCCCAGGGCCGTAAGTCGTCATCCAGCCCGGATGGTGCGACGGTGGTCCCAGGCAATGTGTGTTCGTCGTAGCGGGTGTGGTGGCGGAGGCAGCCGTGGAGGATGCCGACGAGGCGGTTGCCGAGGGCGCGGAGCGCTTGGTGGTGAGGTCGCCGGGTGCGGCGCTGGTCGAACGTGATGTCGGGATCGCGGCGCGCCTTCGCGCCAGGCCCAAACGTGCACGCCGTCCAGATGTCCGCACCGGCGACCGCCAGTGTCGTCAGCACGTAGAGCGCTGGCACGACGTTCAGCGGGATCTCGCCAGCCTGTTCCACGCCCCGCGAGACCACCAACCAGGTCAGACGAACCCGACGACAGCGAGGACCGCCGAAACGCTGACGGACACAGGGCTGCGCCGACCCCCCAGCGGCCAGACCCAGGCGACTGGATGGCGACGAACAGTCCGAATCCCGCCAGCACCAAACCGAGTGCCCACCAGCCGATTCCCCCGACGGATTCCGTCTTGAACAGGTTTGCATTCGCGATCCACGCAGCACCACCCCCAGTTTGTACTGATCCCGAAGACACCGACCCAGGCGTCTGGTGAGCCACAGCGGGTGGGACGCCGACGCGGTCGACCGCGGCAAGAACTACCGGGCGCGCGTCGAGGCGGAGGTGCTGTTGCAAGCGCAGCCCGACGACCTCTCGGTGGACGCGCTGCGGGCGGCGGCCCCCGCGTCGCGGGCCGAACTTCTCGAACCGGCAGTCAGTGTGTCAGAAATACCCTGAGGACGACGATGACGGACGCGACCGCAGCGAGGCCGAATGCTGCCCAGTGTGTGCTGGATGTGACCTGCTCGCGACGGACCCGGCTGATTACCTACTACGACGAGCTACGCGCCCGCGAGATCGGCCCCAACGCCGCCCTACGCCAACTCGGCCCCACCGCGATGGGGTCAAGGGAACGTGGCACGTGGTGACGGTCAACGCCACTCATAGGTGACGGCGCGGAGCAGGCAGTCGTCACACCGCCGAAGCGCGCTGATTGGGCTGGCCGCGGTCGAGGGATCGGCGCCGGCACCTTCGCCGGCGTCATACACCGTCCGGCTCGATTCCGCTCAGTGTTCGTCTCGGGCGGCGTTCTCTACCACCCATGCGGCGATCTGTGTGCGGGAGGTGAACCCGAGGTTGGCGAGAACGTGCTCGACGTGGCCTTGTGCGGTGCGTTGCGAGATCACCAGTCGGGCGGCGATCGCCTTGTTGGTCAGCCCCTCGGCGACCAGCTCGGCGACCTGACGCTCGCGTTTGGTCAGCCGCTGCGCCGGGCCCTCGGCGGAGGACGACGCGACTGGTGCGGGCTCGTCGAGCGCGTAGGCGATGGCGGCGCCGAAACCGAGCGCCCTCCCCTCACCGATTGCGGCCTCGAACCCTCGGTCGCCGAGTGCGCGACGCGTCGCCCGCCTACACTCCTCTTGGTAGGCAGCATATTTCGGGAACAGCACCGTAGCACTTCCCACGGACTGCACCAACTCTTCCGCCGCACCCATCAGCACGGCGGCGCGTCGCACATCCTGGCCTGCGGCGGTGACCCAGGCCAGCACCATCAGACAGGTAGCGGCGGCGCGAGGATTGTGCACCCGCCGCGACAGCTGCATCGACTGCTCCAGGAGCCGGACGGCGCGATCACGATCTCCGCGGCGCCATACCGCTATGGCGAGGCCCCATAACACGTATGACCGATACACCGATTCGCGCCGGGCATCGGTGATTGCGAGAACCCGCTCGTAGTATGCGATCGCCCGGTCCGTCTCCCCCAGCTGATGGTGGGCCAGGCCGAGCAGGAAAAGAACACCGATCCGTGGAACGTCCTCCCGCGCACCGAACACCTCGTGTGCGCGGTCGAGGTGTGCGCACGCGCGAGGAAGATCGCCCTTCGACAATGCCAGGAGGCCATCGGCAAAGTCGAGGAAAGCATGCGCCGCGGGGTCGGTGGTCTGTGCGGCGACCGCCCGTCCTTCCTCCACCAAGGCGGTTCCGGTTCGGATGTCCCCCTGCATTTCGGCCAACATGCTGTCGACGCAGAGGGCTTTGATCCGGACGTCGATGTTCTGGCTGGGCCGGCCGGGCTCGCCGGCCAAGAGCCGGTCGAGCCAGCGTCGCCCCTCGCTGAACGCCCCCTGACAGTTCCAGAACCAGAAGAGGGCGGCTGCCGTGCGTAGTCCGACGCTGGGGTTGTCAACCAAGCAGAACTCGAGTGCTTCGCGGAGGTTCGGCTGCTCCCGCTCGAGCCTGGTGATCCAGCCCAGTTGCCGTGAGCTGATCCATTCGGCCTCCGCGTCCAGTGCCATGCGTTGACACCAGTCCCGGTGCCGTAACCGTAGCCCCGGAAGCTCACCGCTGCGCTGCGCCTTCTCGCGGCCGTAGTCGCGCAGGGTCTCGAGCATACGGAAACGCACCACCGCGCCCGATTCCTCCCGGATCAGGATGGACTTGTCGACCAACAAGGTCACCGTTTCGAGCAGCTCGTCCGGTGCCGGGTCGTCGCCACAAACGTGTTCTGCGGCGTCGAGTTCGAAGCTGCCGGCGAAGACCGACAGCCGGGCCCACACGAGTTGTTCCCGGGGTGTACACAGTTCGTGACTCCAGTCGATGCACAGCCGCAGTGTCTGCTGGCGCGGCGGCGCGCCCCGGCTACCGCGGGTCAGAAGCGAGTATCGATCTGTCAGCCGCCGAAGAATCTGTTCGGGCGACATCGCCCGCAACCGGGCCGCCGCCAGCTCGATCGGCAACGGTAGCCCGTCCAATCGGTGGCAGATACCGATCACCGCGGTCCTGTTGTCGTCGGTGAGTTCGAATCCCGGGACGGCGATGGCAGCACGGTCGGTGAACAGCGTCACCGCGTCGTAGTGAGGCAGTGCCCGCAGCGACGCCTGGCTGTCGGGGTCGGGAACGGCCAGTGGGCACCCGCAGCGTCGCTTCCCCGGCGATGCCGATCGGCTCGCGGCTGGTGGCGAGAATGCGCAATCCAGGGCAGGCCCGCAGCAGCGTCTCGGCAAGCTCCGCCACCGCCTCGACGAGCTGTTCGCAATTGTCGAGCACCAGCAACGTCTCGCGCGAGGCCAGGAACTCCAGCAACGTCTCGCGCACAGACCTGGCCGACTGGCCCCGCAGTCCGAGCGTGGCAGCCACAATATCTACCACCAACGACCCGTCGGACAGCTCGCCCAACTCCACCAGCCATACCCCGTCGGCGAACGCCCGCTGCACACTCTCGGCCACCCGCAGCGCGAGTCGGGTCTTGCCCACCCCGCCGATCCCGGTCAACGTCAGCAAGTGCGAGGACGACAGAATCTGCTTTGCATCGGATATCTCGCGGCGACGGCCGACGAAACGGGTCAGCTCCACCGGAAGACCTCCCCGCGAACCGCGAACCGCGACCGGTGCAGGTGTAGGGGTAGGGGTTGGAGGATCCTCCGCGGACGAAGTGCGTCGAGCAGTGTGCGTAGCCGGAGGGGCAGGCTCGCGCTTCGGCTGTACGGCACCCGGCTCCCCGTGGATGGCCATCTCGTCGACTGCGAGTCCGTGGCGGAGCTGAAGGTCGCGGAGCTCGTTGCCCAGCGCGGCGGCGGTGGCCTGACGGTGCCGAGGGTTCCTGGACATCGCGCGTTCGACGGTCGCACACACATCTCCTGGTACGCCGATGCCACGTAGGTCCGGAACGGGTTGAGTGGTGATCCGCACGAACTGCGCCACCAGTTCCTCACCACTGCGGCGTTCAAATGCGGCATGCCCGGTGATGGCGCAGAACAACGTGGCCCCGAGGCCGTAGACCTCCGAAGCAGGACTCGGAGGGTCGCCGCCGAGGACCTCGGGGGCGGTAAACGCCGGCGAACCCGTCACCACGCCCGTGGCAGTCTCGAACCCGCCAGCGACATGGGCGATCCCGAAATCGGTGAGCGCCGGCTCACCGTACTCGGTGAGCAAGATGTTCGAGGGTTTGACGTCCCGGTGGAGGATTCCGTGCCGGTGCGCGGACTCGACCGCGCCGGCGATTTTCACTCCCAGCCGCAGCGCCTGGTCGAGTTCGAGGGGACCGTGTCGCCGGATCGCGGCGTCCAGCGATTCCCGCGAGTAATACGGCATCACCAGGTACGGGTGTCCGCCCGCGGTGGTCCCGACCTCCAGCACAGTCGCGATGTTGGGGTGCTCCGTCAACCGACCCATCGCGCGCTGTTCACGGAGGAACCGAGCTCTATTCTCGGTATTGAACTCGGCAGTGAGAACCTTGACAGCCACCGTGCGGTCCAGAGCGGCCTGGATGCAGCGGTAGACGACGCCGAAGCCGCCGCGCCCGATTTCCCGAGCGTCGTCGAACCCCGCCGCTGCCAGCTCCACGGTGACCGAAGGGTCCCCGCCGTGCTGCGTTTCGAACGGATCACCCGCCATGGATTACGCAATTCTGTTGCTCGACATCGAGCTGCGACGTCTCCTCACCGCCCGATCGATGTCCTCAAGGATATCGCTGCCTGACCGCCGGCCGCCTCAACCGGGCGGGGTAGCTGCGGCAGCATCGCATCCACAGACCTCCCAGCCGACGAGGCTGTCCGCCGGTCAGTAGGTGACCTGCACCGTGCCGGGGCATCCTCGACGTACTTCACAACTCCAAGTCTCGGCACATACGTTCCCCTGGGCCGGTTGTGTAGTTCAGCGTCGCGACGTCTGGTTTTTGCGTCGTGGACGGTGCCCTATCGATGAGGTGATGTTGTCCGTTCTGGGTTCGCCCTGGCGGGCGAATGGGCGTAGTGCTCGGTGTCCCGTCGTCACTGCGGAATGACCTGGCCCTGCCGGAGGGTCGTCGACTGGTGCGCAGATGACAGGAAACTCCGGAAACTGCGCCGCTGTTATCGACCGACTGACGTGTCCTCATCGCGACGGCGGGATCGGTGGATTTCGTCCAGAAGGACGGGAAGGCCGACGTTGAGGGAGTGGATTCCCACGGTCGTCGCGAGCTTGAGCACCTCCAGGATCTCCTGCGTGGTGACGCCGAGGTCGAGGGCGGCTCGGATGTGCCGGCGCACTCCGGGCGCGTACATGTGAAGGCAGGAGGCGTCGACTGCGATGCACAGTAGTTGGACCACCTGGGGCGAGAGCACTCCACTTTCGTACGGCTGCATCGTCGCCGTCATGTACTGCTCGGTCCACGCCGGGTCGAGGTCCTCGAGTCCGTCCCACAGTGGGTTCCAGGTGCCGTCCTTCCTCATGCGCTCGGCGATGCCCGGCTCACCTTCGTGGCCCTGTGCGGTGGTCACCGGTTCCCCCCGGAGGCGGCAACGACGGTGGCGGCCAGCTCGCGTTTGAGGATCTTCCCGGTCGCGGTCATCGGCAGCGTGGTGGCGAACTCGATCGATCGGGGGTACTTGTAGCTCGCCATCTCCTCCTTGCACCAGTCGATCAGCTCCGTCCCTGTGATCTGCGCCCCGGGTTCGGGGATGACGAACGCCGCGATCTCTTCTCCGTGCCGCTCGTCGGGTACACCGATGACCGCGGCGAGTGAGACCGCGGGATGGGTCATCAGCACTTCCTCGATCTCGCGGGGATAGACGTTGAACCCGCCGCGCACGATCAGATCCTTGGCCCGGTCGACGATGTAATAGAAGCCGTCGTCGTCGCGCCGGGCGAGGTCGCCGGTGCGGAACCAACCCTCGCGCATCACCTCCGCGGTCGCGTCGGGACGATCGAGGTAGCCCTTCATCACGTTGTGGCCGCGCAGGGCGAGCTCGCCGACCCGGTCACCGCCGAGGACGGGGTTCCAGTGCTGGTCGACGAGCATGGCCTCGACGCCCCACACCGGCACACCTATCGACCCGAGACGCGGCTCCCGTTCGGGATCACTGAACACGGCCAGAGGTGAGGTCTCGGACAGGCCGTAGCCCTCGAGGATCCCGACACCGAAACGCTCGGAGAAACGGGTGAGGATTTCCACCGGGAGCGCTGCGCCGCCGGAGATCGCGCGCCGCAGGGTGCGGGCGATCCGTTCGACGTCGACGCTCTCGTCGACCGCGCCCAACAACGCCCAGTACATGGTCGGCACACCGGCGAAGACCGTGATCTGTTCTGTCACCATGATTTCGAGCGCAGTCCTCGCATCGAAGCGAGGCATGAGCACCAGCGTGGCGCCGACCGACAGTGCCGCGTTCATCGTCACGGTCTGACCGAACGAATGGAACAGCGGCAGGGTGAGCAGGTAGGTGTCGTGCCGCACCGGGTTGCTGTCGAACAACCGGTTGGCGGTCAGGGCATTGAGCACCATGTTCGCGTGCGTCAGTTCCGCGCCCTTGGGCCGGCCGGTGGTGCCGCTGGTGTAGAGGATCACCGCGGTGTCGGCGGGTTCACGCACGACGGTCGCGAATGTCTCCGGCCGGCGGGCAGTGGCATGGGCCAGGGTGTCGGCCCCGTCGACCACTGCCGGGGCCTGGGGGTCGGCGGTGACGACCATCATCTCGCGGCATCCGGAGGCGCCCTCGAACCCGGCCTTGCCGTACTCGCCCATGGGCAGCTCGTCGGTGCCTTCGAAGCAGACGTACACGGCGGCGCCGGAATCGTCGAGGTGGTAGGTGATCTCGCGGGGCTTGAGCAGAATGTTCAGGGGGACGACGACGGCGCCGGCCTTGAGGATGCCGTAGTAGACGGCGGGGAACTGCGGGATGTTCGGGCACGAGAGCGCAACCTTGTCGGCCGGCTCGATGCCGTGAGCGATGAGCAGGTTCGCGACCTGATTGGCCTGGGCGTCGAGCTGGGCGTAGGTGAGGCGTTCGGTGCCGAAGACCACGGCCACCCGATCGGGGTAGCGGCGGGCGGAGTCCTCCAGGAGGACGGCGAGGTTGAGCATACGGATCCTTCTATCCCGTCGAGACGGCTGATAAGGGAGATGGGTCAGGCGAGGGGTGCGTCGGTGGCGGCGCGGACCTGCTCGGCGCTCACGCCCGGGGCGCACTCGACCAGCACCAACCCGGTGTCGGTGACGTCGAGGACCGCGAGGTCGGTGATGATCCGCTGCACCACACCTTCCCCGGTGAGGGGCAACGTGCACTGCTCGACGATCTTCGGGTTGCCGGTCTTGTCGGTGTGCTCCATCAGCACGATGACCGTGCGGGCCCCGTGGACCAGGTCCATCGCCCCGCCCATGCCCTTGACCATCTTGCCCGGCACCATCCAGTTCGCCAGATCCCCGGTTGCGGAGACCTGCATCCCGCCTAGCACCGCGGTATCGATGTGCCCGCCCCGGATCATCCCGAAGCTGGTGGCCGAGTCGAAGAACGACGCGCCCGGATTGACGGTGACGGTCTCCTTGCCGGCGTTGATCAGATCCGGATCGACAGCGTCCTCGGCCGGGTACGGGCCGGTGCCCAGGATGCCGTTCTCCGAGTGCAGGATCACCCGCACGCCCTCGGGCAGGAGGTTCGGGATCAGGGTGGGCAACCCGATCCCGAGGTTGACGTACTCCCCCGGCGACAGCTCGAGGGCGGCACGGGCGGCCATCTGCTGCCGGGTCCATCCGCCGGTCTCGGTGATCGTCGCAGTCATGCTCGTTCTCCCTTGCCGGCGCGGACGGTGCGCCTTTCGATCTGCTTGTCCTGGATTCCGGTGTGCACGATGCGGTCGACGAAGATCCCCGGCAGGTGCACGGCGTCGGGATCGATCTCGCCCGGCTCGACCAATTCCTCGACCTGGGCGATGCAGATCCGCCCGGCCATCGCCGCCAGGGGGTTGAAGTTCCTCGCGGCCTTGGTGAACACCAGGTTGCCCTCGGTGTCTCCTCGCAGGGCGTGCACCAGTGAGAAGTCCGTGGTGATGGACTCTTCGAGCACGTAGCGTTTACCTCCCCAGTTGCCACCGAATTCGCGAATCTCCTTCGGCGGCGATGCCACCGCGACGGAGCCGTCGGCGGCGTAGCGCCAGGGGAGGCCGCCGTGGGAGATCGGGGTGCCGACCCCGGCGGGGGTGAAGAACGCCGGGATGCCGGCGCCGCCGGCGCGCAGCTTCTCCGCCAGGGTGCCCTGCGGCGTCAGCTCCACCTCCAACTCGCCACTGAGGTATTGGCGGGCGAACTCCTTGTTCTCCCCGACATAGGAGGCTGTGACCCGTCGGATGCGCTTGTTCCCCAGCAGGATTCCCAGCCCGTGGCCGTCGATGCCGCAGTTGTTGGAGAACACCTCGAAGTCGGTGGCCTCGCCGGCGGCGAGGGCCGCGATCAGCACATCCGGGATCCCGGACAGGCCGAAACCCCCGACCGCCAGCGACGCACCGGACGCGACGTCGGCGACCGCCGCGGCCGCAGTTGTATAGGACTTGGTCACAATTCTTCTTCTCCGGACAGGCGCAGACGCGCGGCGTGATTGAGCGGGGTGGGCACGGCAAGGCCGAGTTCAGCTCCGTGCGGGGGCGATCCCGGCGGTGCTGTCTATCAGCTCCTGCAGCAGTTCCTCGGCGCGGGGCCAGTCGCCGTAGCCGGCGGCGGGGTTCAGGTGCCCGACCTCGCCGAGGTCGACCAGCCGGCTGCCCCACACCTCGGCCATGCCCGCGATGCGGCCGTAGCAGCCGAGCGGGTCGTTGCGGCTGGCGGCGACGACGCTCGGGAACGGCAGCTTTCGGCGGGGGATCGGATTCCAGCCGTGCGGATCGAGCTCTGTGGGGGACGGAT
>RRBB01000818.1:0-589 GCA_006543605.1 Rhodococcus sp. WS4 | reverse complement strand
ACCACGCTCAGGCCATCGCCCTCTCGGCGCGCTTGCTGGGGATCCCGGCGACCATCGTGATGCCGGCCGACGCGCCGGCGGTGAAGATCGAGGCGACCCGTGGCTACGGCGGGCAGGTAGTGCTCTATGACCGCTATACGGAAGATCGCGAGCAGATCGGCCGCGACCTGGCGCAGCGCCATGGCCTGACCCTGATCCCGCCCTACGATCACCCCGACGTGCTGGCCGGGCAGGGCACCGCGGCCAAGGAACTGTTCGAAGAAGTCGGTCCGCTGGACGCCTTCTTCGCGCCCCTCGGCGGCGGCGGCTTGCTCTCCGGCTGCGCCCTGGCGATCCGCGCGCTGGCGCCGGCCTGCCGGATCTACGGGGTGGAGCCGGAGGCCGGCAACGATGGCCAGCGTTCGCTGCGCAGCGGCGCCATCGTGCATATCGATACGCCGCAGACCCTCGCCGATGGCGCCCAGACCCAGCACCTGGGCAATCTCACCTTCCCGCTGATCCAGCGCAACGTCGATGACATCCTCACCGCCAGCGACGCCGAACTGGTGGATGGCATGCGCTTCCTCGCCGCGCGGATGAAGCTGCTGGT
>RRBB01000817.1:0-631 GCA_006543605.1 Rhodococcus sp. WS4 | reverse complement strand
CGGCGGCGATGACCAGTGTGATGCTGACCGCGGTGAGGCCCCAGTAGATGCTTCCGGTGGCGGTTTCGAGGGCGCCGAAGCCGAAGGGGCCGACGAAGCCGCCGAGGTTGGCGAGGGAGTTGATCGAGGCCAGGCCGACGGCTGCGGCGGGTCCGGTCAGGAACAGTGAGGGCAGTGCCCAGAACGGGCCGTAGGTGGCGTAGACGGCGACGGTGATGACGACCAGCAGGATCACCGAGAACCACAGGCTGTCCTGGACGAAGACCATCGACACCAAGCCGGCGGCGGCGACGAGCAGCGGGATACCGACGTGCCAGCGGCGTTCACCGTCTCGGTCCGAGTGTCGGGCCCACCAGACCATGAAGATCGCGGCGGCGGCGTACGGGATCGCGGTGATGAACCCGACCGCGGTGTTGCTGAGTCGGTCGCCGAGTCCGGAGATGATGCTGGGGGTGAAGAACGCGAGCACATAGATGGCGACGGACTTGCTGTAGTAGATGAACGACAGCGACAGGGTGCGGATCCCGGCCAGGCTGCGCAGGAATGAGACCTTGCCGTGGTGTGCGAGCTTCGCGCGGTTCTCCGCCTCGATGGTGTCGGTCAGCCAGTCCGCTTCGTCGCGGGTGAGCCA
>RRBB01000816.1:0-631 GCA_006543605.1 Rhodococcus sp. WS4 | reverse complement strand
CACCCAGGTCGCGCAGCACCCGCGAGGCTTCGCCCGGGCCGAGCTTGCGGCTGCCCTTGAACATCATGTGTTCGAGGGCGTGGGACAGGCCGGTGAGCCCGGGTGTCTCGTAGCTGGAGCCGATCCTGTACCAGAGCTGGGAAACCACCACCGGGGCGCGGTGGTCTTCACGCACTATGACCTTCAGGCCGTTGTCGAGGCTGAACTCGTGGGTGGGCTGGGTTTCCGCCGCCTGGGCGAAAAGCGGGAGACAAAGGCTGGCTAGGAGCAGGCCGACGCGGCGGCGAGCTGGGGTTTTCATGGTGATCAGGACCTTTCGTGCCGCCACCGGGGTCTCAGGTCACTGCGGGGCAGGACCCTTAGCCCCGTCGGGCGAGGAGATGCTAGGATACCCATCCGTTTTCCGGGCGGCCACGTCCCGTGCCGCTCCCTTGAGATACAAGCATTCATGTTTGGTTCCAACGACGACAAGAAGGCCCCGCAGGGCGGGGAAAAGAAAGGTCTGTTCGGCTGGTGGCGGAAAAAGCCGCAAGCCGGCGAGCAGCCTGCCGATCAGCCTGTCGAGCCGGTCTCCGAGACAGCGGCCGCCGAGCAGCGCGCGCCTGCCGATGACGTGGCGCAATCCCTGACA
>RRBB01000815.1:0-634 GCA_006543605.1 Rhodococcus sp. WS4 | reverse complement strand
GGCGGGCGTGGGAGATGGACGTGTGTCACGGCTACCCGCATCACCTTGCGGCGGTGCGGGTTTGACCGTGTCCCACACCGACGCTTGTGATGCAGGAACATACTGTTTCGGAGTCACCCCCAACCGCCGTGTTGTGGTGGGCAGGCTGCGGCGGACCCGGCGATGCCGTGGCCTGCTCGGGGTGGGAGCGTGTTTGTCGCGCGATCGCCGTACCGGCGCATGTTCGGTCACCCGGACCGCCGGTAGTCCTCCGCGCCGCCGGGTGGTCTTGTTTCTGCCGAGCAATGCGCGTTTGGCCAGGTTCACCCCGGCGACGTGGTCCCGGTTGCCGCCGACCCGGCAACGTGGGCACCACGCGGTGTGGTAGCCGCCGGGGCGCGCGAGTGGTTCGTCGCAGCCCGGACATTGTGCGGACGATCCCCGGGCGGGCACCGAAACCACCGTGATGCCGGCACCGGCGGCGGTGTGCGCGAGGGCGTCGACCGCTTTGCGGCGGGCGGACTGCGAGGCCCGGTTGTTGTTGACCCGTCCGTGTCCGCGGGTCTCGAGGGTGGTGAGATCTTCCACCGCGATCATGTCCGCGCCCGCGGTGGCGGCGTAGTCGGGGACCTGCCGGGCGAAGTCGAAGGCCAGT
>RRBB01000814.1:0-636 GCA_006543605.1 Rhodococcus sp. WS4 | reverse complement strand
TCCCAGCGCGGCTGGGGCCTGTTCGAGATCGAGCGGATCAACCTCGAGGAAGGCACCGCCGAGGTCCGCCTGCGGCACTCCGCCTTCGTCTACGTCTACGGCAAGGTCAATCGCAAGGTCGATTACATGTTCACCGGCTGGTTCGCCGGCGCCATGGACCAGATCCTCGCCGCCCGTGGCAGCAGCCTGCGCACCGTGGCCGAACAGGTCTACAGCGGCGCCGAGGACGGTCACGAAGACGGCCTGTTCGTCGTCAAACCCCTGTAAGCCGAGGAAAGGGTCATGGCCTTCGAAGCAATGTTCCAGCCGATCCAGATCGGCAAGCTGACCATCCGCAACCGCGTGCTCTCCACCGCCCACGCCGAGGTCTACGCCACCGACGGCGGGATGACCACCGAGCGCTACGTGAAGTACTACGAGGAAAAGGCCAAGGGCGGCATCGGCCTGGCCATCTGTGGCGGCTCCTCGGTGGTCGCCATCGACAGCCCGCAGCAGTGGTGGAGTTCGGTGAACCTGTCCACCGACCGGATCATCCCGCACGTCCAGAACCTGGCGGACGCCATGCACAATCACGGCGCCAAGATCATGATCCAGATTACCCACATGAGGCGCCGTTCGCGCTGGGACGGCTACCAC
>RRBB01000813.1:0-638 GCA_006543605.1 Rhodococcus sp. WS4 | reverse complement strand
GCGGCTCCGACCGGGCGAACCGACCGGAGATCCGCTCATGCAACGCTTCCAACTCGGCAACAACCAGATCGAGGACCACACAACCAGTATCGTCTACCTGTCAAGCAAGTGCCGTTGCAGTACTAGGCGGCTACAGCCCATCACACCGCATCAGCCCGCTCAGACATCAGTGGGCCTCACGTGTCATAAACAGGAAACCAACATTCCCGAAGCCGTAATCGCCGCCACCGCCAGCTCACCGATCGGGCGCGCCGTCGAGGGCTCCCTGAAGGACGTGCGGCTTGACGATCTCACCGTCCAGATGATCCGAGCGGCTCTGGCGAAGGTCCCGCACTTGGACCCGGCAGAGATCGATGATCTGATGCTGGGCTGCGGCCAACCCGCCGGCGAAGCCGGTAACAACCTCGCTCACCGCGACACCTGCCCGGTCCCCTTCACTCACCTAAAGAACGTGTTGGGAAAGTGACTGGGCGTGTCTGCGTGACTGATGCGGCTGAAGTAGTCATTGTGACCGTATGGGTAAGAAGGTCGACAGGAATGCGTACCCGTCGGATCTGACCGACGAGCAGTGGGCGGTGATCGAGCCGCTGATTCCGGCGCCGCGCTCCGGTGGTCGTCCGGCGGTGCATTCGCGGCGC
>RRBB01000812.1:0-640 GCA_006543605.1 Rhodococcus sp. WS4 | reverse complement strand
ATCTCTTCCCGCGCGACGGTTGCCGAGTTGTCGAGGTCGGCGAACACGGTCGGTTCGACGAACCATCCCCGGTCGAGGTGTTTCGGCCGGCCGCCTCCGGCGGCGACGGTGGCTCCTTCTCGTTTACCCGTGTCGATGTAGGCCTCGACGCTGCGCCGTTGGCGCTCGGACACCAAGGGTCCCACCCGGGTGGCGGGGTCGGATGGATCCCCGACCACGAGCTCCGACGCGAGGTGTGCGACCGCGTCGACTGTTTCGCGGTAACGGGATCGGGGGGCGAGGATTCGAGAGGACAGATAGCAGGTCTGGCCATTGTTGAGCAGGCTCGCCCAGGACAGTCCCCTGGCGACGCTCACCAGGTCTGCGTCGTCGAGGATGATGGCGGCGCTCTTGCCTCCCAGTTCCAGGGTCACCGGTCGCAGCAGTCGACCGCAGGTCTCGCCGATCACCCTGCCCGCGGCGGTCGACCCGGTGAAAGCGACTTTGTTCACTTCGGGGTGAGCGACCAGGTAGGCACCGATCTCTCGGCCGCCGGTCACGATGTTCAGCACACCGCCGGGCAGCCCGGCTTCTTCGGCCGCGTCGGCGAGTTGGAAGGCGTCGAGCACGGTTTCGGGTGCGGGTTTGAGGACCACGGTGC
>RRBB01000811.1:0-640 GCA_006543605.1 Rhodococcus sp. WS4 | reverse complement strand
GTCGCGGACCAGGTCCAGGCTCAGGCCTTCGACGCGGATCGCGCTCATCTGTACGTCCTTGCGCAGCAGCGGCAGGACCCGCACCGACAGACCGAGCATTTGCAGGTCGGCGAACGGTTTGGTCGGCGTGGCGGTACTGGCGATGCTGGTGTCGTGCAGCTCCAGGCCCAGCCAGGGGAACAGGCTCCAGCCGATGTCGCCCTTCAGGTCCAGCTCTAGGTTGGCCTTGTCGCGGGCGATCTGGCGGATTTCGTCCTTGTAGTCATTGGGATCGAACAGGTGGGTCAGGGCGAAGCCCAGGGCCACGACGAGCAGTAAGAGTCCCAGGAAGAACAGCCCCAGGACCTTGCCGAATGCTTTCATGGACGAATCCTTTGTGCTGGCAGCGGTGAATGTGCGGGCGAGTATAACAACGCCGTTTTGCCAGGCCGACCCTGCGCGCGGCGAAACCTCGTCTCAGAGTGCGCGGGCGACCCGTTCGGCGAGCGCCAGGCTGGCGGTGAGGCCGGGCGACTCGATGCCGAACAGGTTGACCAGGCCGGGCAGGCCGTGTTCGGCAGGGGTTTGGATGATGAAGTCGGCGGCGGGTTCCCCCGGCCCGCCGAGCTTGGGCCGGATGCCGGCGTAGCCGGCGGCCAGG
>RRBB01000810.1:0-641 GCA_006543605.1 Rhodococcus sp. WS4 | reverse complement strand
GCCTTGGCCGCGCTTTCCAGGTAGCCGGTGACGATGTTCCAGCCGATCCGCCCGTCGCTCAGGTGGTCGAGGGTCGAGAGCCGCCGGGCGAACGGGTAGGGCGCCTCGTAGGTGAGGTTGGCGGTGACGCCGAAACCCAGGTGCTCGGTGACCCCGGCCATGGCCGAGACCAGCATCAGCGGGTCGTTCACCGGCAACTGGACGGCTTCGCGGGCGGTCACCTCGATGCCGCCCTGGTAGACGTCGTAGACGCCGAGGATATCGGCGATGAACAGGCCGTCGAACAGGCCGCGCTCCAGCAGCCGGGCCAGCTCGGTCCAGTGGCGCAGTTTGCGGTAGTCGCTGGAGCGGTCGCGCGGGTGGGTCCAGAGGCCGTGGTTGATATGGCCGACGCAATTCATGCTGAAGGCGTTTAGGAGAATCTGCTTCTTGCTCATGGCGGTTCCTTCGGCGTTCAGAGCGTGCCGCCAAGCTCGATCAGCTTGCTGCCGGCCAGCAGGGCGACCTCGGTGGTCAGCGCGCGGGCTTCGGCGACGGCGATCGAGGCGGCCGCCACGCTTTCCGCGTCCGGCTCGGCGGTGGCCCGGTCGAGCACCCGCCCGGCACGCTCCAGCAGCGCTTCGGCGGCGTGCAGGCGGATC
>RRBB01000809.1:0-641 GCA_006543605.1 Rhodococcus sp. WS4 | reverse complement strand
CCTCCTTGCTGGTGGAGCACGCTGAGAGGGTCAGCGCGCAGGCCAGGCCGGCGCAGAAGTGAAGAAGGGGGTTAGTCCAGGTCTGCTGTTGCATGAGCGGCTCCAGAGCTGTAATCGACCTTTCGGCCCTTGAGTTCGTAGTCGATCGCCAGTTGCTGATCGAGATGCACGGCGACGCGCGCGCCCGGTTGCACGTAGACGGCGGCGAAGGCCTCGCCGTACAGCTTGTTCATCCACTGACGGATGTCGCTGACGCCGCCGGAGAGGATGCTGTTGAGGGCCGAGTTGCTGTTGGTTCCGGTCGTCCCGAAGCTGGTGCCGTTGCCGCTGAAGACGGTACTAGTGTTGTTCTCGTCGGCGTCCAGGAGCTTGGCGATGCCGGCCCCGGCAGCCGTGAGTAGGCTCTGATTGCCCAGGTACTCCTTGGCATTGGATCGGCGATCACCGGCGATGCATGGGATGCCGTAGGGGTCGCTGATCCAGCCGAGGCCGCCCTGGATGGTTTTCTGGTCGGCGCTGGCGGTCTGGTTGTTGTTGCTCTGGTTGTCATTCACCTCCTCGGCCGGCGCCGGGAAGGTGCGCACGGTCCCGTCGTTGAACACGAACGTGAGGCTGCGGATCTGCCCACGCACGCAGGAGAG
>RRBB01000080.1:0-43617 GCA_006543605.1 Rhodococcus sp. WS4 | reverse complement strand
CCTTCGGCCTCACCGGCGGGAGCATCCAGTTCCGCCCACTCCGGATGACCCTCGAGGCCCAGCCCGGCACTCCAGCCACAATTGACCCAGCACCCCAGCACCCGCCCCAATCCTCGGGACGCCTGGGCCTCGGCAGCGATTCGGCGCACCAACGGCGCCACCACCGACGGCCGCACGCCCAGAGCACGCGCGATCACCTTCGGCGGGACACCCTGCTCCCAACGCCGCCGCACCTGCTCGACCAACTCCACATCGTCCATGGCACCCCATTCTGCTTCACCGATCGGAAAGCTTCCGCGTCTGCACCTATCCGCTCGTGCCGCTGATCGAGCGATCACTGCACCCCACGAGCAGCAGGACCACACCCCCGCATCACGCACGCAGGCCACGGCAGCATCTCCACCATGCCGCTGATACTGCCGTGCCGGTTCCCGGTCCAGGTTCTGCCTGCTCCCGGAGTCCCGATCATGACCGGATCGGGGCCGGATCAGGAACCGGACGGGCTCGCCGCTGGGGGCGTGCCCGGGAGCTGGACACGGCCCTGTGGGCGTGCCGGGGCCCACGCCCGCCAGGACGGCGTTCAGCGTCTCCGCCTCGTCGTGACCAGGATCGCCCGCGCCGCACCGACGCTCCCTGCGATCGAGGCCACGTCCGTGCCCGATCGAGCGGCAGTCGACGAAGGTGCCTCGTTATCGTGTATTAATTACCTTGCTGCGGAAGAGCTCTCGATTTCAGCTCATGAACCAGAAGCAGCAACGCATCGGATCCTCGTCCCGGTGTTGCTCCGGCAGCGGCGGAGACGACGCCCAGGGTGCGCCAGGAAGAACGGGCAGACGCTGACGCGCGCAGGCCCATAGGTACTCCCGGTCGGAACCGTCGGCCGTCAGGCGCGGGTCGGCGCACGCCGACCTGACAGGAGATAAGTCCTCGGCACTCGAGTAGGACCGGTTGAACAGCTGCACGAACTCGTCTCACCATGCCGACGGCACTCACGCAGGTCAACGCCGAACATGCGTCGGTTCGGCTCGGTGACTGGTTCGAGAACGGCGCCGACGGTGCCGGACTCTACCTCGACCACTCGTACCACACGTATCCCTGCACACGTGCACACGAACGACACATGCTCACCGCACGTGCGTGCGCCGTCGGAAGTCATTCCACGTCGAGTGGCCGCACCGGAAGCACGTCGACGCCGAACACTGTTGCACCCATGAACATTCGCGTCCGTTCCGAAGCCGACCGGGTGGATAACCGGGACTATCCACCAAGATCACCCCCGGGAAGGGGTGCCGCCTCGGGAGGGGTGCCGGAGGCAGGTGGCGCGTACGGGTGTCCGGCGCCGACGCGCTTCCGGTGCGGCCGCTACCGGGAACGGAAACGACTCCGGGCGGAACCGGCACGTGGGTGTGCGCGGCACAGGACACAGGGCCACGGTGCGCGCACCCCGCCGGGCGCCGTGTGTCGCCGATGCCACCGCCGGAGCGAAGTTCGGCCGTCGACGGGAGCATCTGCGGCGGCCCGAGTGCGATGCCTCAGCCACGGATCGAGCGGCCGCATCGATCATCTGACGCAATATGCAGAAATTTTTAGTTACGTAAAGTAAGTTATCGCTAGCGGTAGGCCCAGTTCACACAGCTCCACGAACTCGTCTCACCATGCCACAGCCCTGAGGCGCCGTCGAAGTTTACTCCGGCGGCGCCTCACCATGCTCCCTCGACTCACCCTCGACGTCTCGGGTGTGCTGCTCCGGGACGATCGATGATCAGGCGGGCAGATCCTTCACGTAGCGGCCCGGCGCGGAATCGATCATCCTGTCGCCGGCGTAGAGGTCCGGCGCCGGAATCGTCTCGCCGGCCTTCGCGGTGACCCAGTCAGCCCACGCCTGCCACCAGCTGCCGGTCTGGCGGGTGGCCTGCTCGAGCCAGACGTCGGGATCCGGCCCCGGAGCCCCGCCGGCCCAATAGTGCGACTTCGGGTTGCCGGGAGGGTTGACCAGACTCGAGATGTGCCCGGAGTAGCTGAGCACGAACGTGCTCTCACCGCCGAGCAGTTGAGTGGTGCGGTAGCAGTTCCGCCACCCGGTCAGATGATCACCGATGGCGCCGCAGACGAAGGTCGGCACGGTGATGGACGCCAGATCGACCGGTGTGCCCAGCACCGTCACCGCTCCCGACGCGGCGAGCAGATTGTCACGGAAGAAGTCGAGGAACTGCCGGGCAGGTTGGTCCCATCGGCGTTCCAGGCCAGGATGTCGAACGCCGGCGGCGTGAGCAGATAGTTGTTCGCCACGTAGTTGAACACCAGATCGTCCGGCCGCATCCAGGTGAAGGCACTGCCCATATCGCGGGCACCGATGATGCCCTTGCGCAGCGAGCGCCGACGCGCGAACGAGACCAGGCTCAGCTGGCGTTGATAAATCTATAGCGCTGCGCGCGAAACTCGCCTCACCGCATCGAATGGCAGGCCCGGATGCGCGGCGATACGCCCGTAGGTTCGGTTCTGCTGTACGCGGCAGACCACATCCGACCGAACGCTTACAGCACTCGGTTACACTCCCTACTTCGCTGTATACATCGCTGCGCGTGCGGTATCGACCATGTCGTCGATTTCGGTGAACTTCACACGGGGGCGGCCTCGTTCACGTCCCCGGGACCGTTCCTCCGCATCGATTGCAAACCAGCCTTTCCGGTCGACGACCTCGGGGCGGCGCTCGTGGACCAACGTGGCCAGAGCCTCTCCGTCACCGAACTGCGGGTGCGGCAGCCGTCCCACGACCATGTCGTCGATCAACGCTGCCACGGTGTCGTGGGCGCATTGCCTGTTGGTGCCGATCACGCCCGACGGCCCGCGTTTGACCCATCCCGTGGTGTACAAGCCCGGGATCGTCGTCGCCGTGTTCGGATCGACGATCCTGCCGTCGACGTTGGGGATCCTCCCTGCGACGTCGTCGAAGGGCACATTCGGTACGGCGGTGCCGCGGAGACCGATCGACCTCAGTAGCAGCCCGGCCTCGAGGACTTCCCGATGTTCGGTGGCCACGGCCGCGAGTGCACCGTCCTCGGTCCGCACCAGCTCGTTACGGACAATCTCGACGCCCTCGACACGATCCTTTCCGAGAATCCGGGTCGGCGACGCCAGGTACCGCAGGACAATGCGCTTGTGCCCCGGCTTGGGGACGACCTCGGCGTACTCTCGGGCGATCCGAGTCTTGAGGTCCGCCGAAAAGGACCGGTCAGCGTCGGTCGTGCCTCCGAGGTCGAACTCGCCTGTATCGACCACGACGTCGACACCCGGGATGGAGCCGAGTGCCAGGAGCTCGGGCGTGGTGTACGCGGCCTGGGTGACTCCCCGCCTCCCCAGTACGACGACCTCTCGAATCTTGCTCTTGCGCAAAGCCTCCACTGCGTGCTCGGCCATATCGGTTCGAACCAGCTCGTCAGGATCCGTGACGAGTAGCCGGGCGACATCCAGGGCGACGTTCCCGTTCCCGACGATCACCGCACGCTCGCACCCGAGATCGAATGTCCGGTGCGCGAAATCGGGGTGCCCGTTGTACCAGGCAACGAACTCGGTGGCTCCTACACTGCCCGGCAGCTCCGTTCCGGGGATGTCGAGTTTGCGGTCCTCGAGTGCGCCGACGGCATAGATCACGGCATGGTGGTGGGCGAGCAGTTCGTCGTTGGTGAGATGCCGGCCGATCTCCACGTTGAGGTGGAATCGGAACCCGGGCTTCGCAGCGATCTTGCGGAACACTTCGGTGATTGCCTTCGTGCCGAGATGATCGGGGGCGACCCCGGCGCGCACGAGTCCCCACGGGGTGGGCAGACGATCGAACATCTCGATCTCGACGCTGCGGCTCGGCATTCTGCCGAGCAGCTCGGCCGCGGCGTACACACCGGCCGGTCCCGAGCCGACGATGGCCACGCGCAGAGGCACGTTCGGCTTCGGCACCTTCACCGGCGTCGGCTTGTCGAGCGGTGGTACGGAGGAGTCGAGCGGATGGTGACGGAAGTACTCGGCGTTGATCTCGCGGTACCGCGACTGGTGTTCCGGGAGTTCGTCCTCGTGGTAGATCGCCTCGACGGGGCACGCTTCCATGCACGCGCCGCAGTCGATGCAGGTCTGTGGATCGATGTAGAGCATTTCCGTCGTGCGAAACTCCGGATCGTCCGGAGTCGGGCGGATGCAGTTGACAGGGCACACCGGGACACAGCTGGCGTCGTTGCAGCAGGGCTGCGTCACAACAAAAGACATGGGAACTCCTCAGACGAAAGCAACCGGGCTCGTGACTCGGAATCCGGCACTCAGCGCATACGCACCGCTACATCGAAGACCGAGAGGAAGGTCAACGCGTGATCTCGCGCGAAGTCGCTGCCCTCTTCTTCGTTCGCCGTCCTCGTCGCATCGATTGGGGAAACGAGTTCACACATCGCGGCCATCGGTCGCATGCCGGCCGCTTGCACCAAGCGCACTATCGTTTCGGCGATGCCCGACCCGGCGTTTCGGGCGATGACCGGGGCCACGTGTCCCGGCCGGGACAGCCCGGCCGGAACGGTACGCGGGTCTGCGATGGTCCTGATGGTGTGCGCTCGGTCGGCTGCCGAGATTCCGGTACCGATACCTTCCACCGCGTCCACGGTCACCGCCGGGATCGAACTCACCGCCGGTGCGACAAGTTGCCACATCTGGGGCAACTGGAGCCGGACGCAGTCTTCCTCGGGTACCGCGACTTTCACAAATCCCGAGGTGTGCCGAATCATGAACGCCAGGGATTCGGTGGTCGCGAACTCGGCAGCAACGACGAGACTCGCTTCCCCGCAAGCGGGATCGAACAGCACGATCGATTTTCCGGCGGCGATATCGGCCACCGCCCGCTCGACACGGGCCTCGACAGCGCACCGCGGATCGAGCCGGGGCAGATAGCGGATCTCAGTGATCGACATTGCTGCTCCTCGAGTAGGTTTCGGATTCCGGCCGAGTGCGCTTGGCGGTGAAAGCCAGGATTGCGGAGCGGAAGTCGTCCCCGGTCGTCAATCGAATTTGACCATCGCGCTCACGGGCAAACGCGTTCTCGAGTTCGCGCAGGCTCGCGTCGTTGATGGCGCGTTTGGTTTCGATGATCGAGTCGAAGGAGATTCCGCTCAGGCGTGTCGTGAGTTTTTCGAGTTCCGACTCGAACACGTCCTGCTCGTATACTGCCGCCACCAGTCCGGCCCGCTCGGCCTCCTGTGCGCTCAGGCGTTCTCCGAGCAGCGACATCCGCATCGAGATCGCGCGGCCGGCCGATGCGGCGACCAGTGCCGTCGCACCGCCGTCGGGCATCAATCCGATCGAGGTGAACGGCATCGAGAAGAAGGCGTCGGATCGGACGACGGTGAGATCGGCGGCGAGGGCAAGCGAGACCCCCACTCCTACAGCTGGTCCGCGGACGGCGGCGACGACCGGACGTGGGACTCGGGTGATCGCGGTGATGCACCGGGAAGCTGCGTCGGAGGTGCCGGCAGTGTTCTCGACCGACAGCGGGTCCTCGACGTCGAGATCTCCTCCGGCGCAGAAGGCCCGGCCGGTCCCCGAGAGCACGATCACTCGCACGGCGGGATCCTCACCGGCACTCCGGACGGCATCGGAGACCGTGTGCAAGGTGTCCTTGTCGACGGCGTTCATGCGTTCGGGACGATCGATCAGGATGTGCCGCACCGATTTGTCGTCGACGATACTCACAGTCATGGAAGAACCTTCCGGAAGAAGTCGGCGATCTCGGCGACGCCGTCGCGTGCTCGAGGGAGGAAGTCGGTGAAGAGCGTCCACGCGTGGCAGGTGTCCGGGTAGACGGACAGCGTGCTCGCGCCGCCCCCGGACTGCACCGCATGGTGGATCCGCACCGCATCGTCGAGCAGGATTTCGCTGTCGCTGGCCAGCAGCAGGATCGGAGGCAGGCCGGTGAGGTCGGCGAAGACCGGAGAGGCAAGGGGGTGGCCATGGTCGTGCCCGCGGAGGTATGTGGCGGCGAGCATGCCGAGCGAGCGTTCCGTGATGACCGGGTCGGTGTCCCGGTTGGTGGCGACGCTTTCTCCGGATGCCGTGAAATCGGCGAGGGGAGACACCGCGACGGCGACCGCAGGCAGCGTGGCGCCGCGGTTGCGGGCGTCGACCAGGACGGACACCGTCAGGCCACCGCCGGCGGAATCACCGCCGAGGGCCGTGTGCCCGGGTCCGTATTCGGCGATCAAGGCGTCGACCACAGCCGCCGCGTCCTCGAGTGCGGCGGGAAACGGATGTTCCGGAGCAAGCCGGTAGTCGGGCAGGATGACCGCGGACCCGAGCGCCCGGGACAGGGCTGCGGCGGCATGGCGGTATCCGTACGGACTCCCCATGACGTAGCCACCGCCGTGAAACCACACGAGCACGTTGTCGTCGATCGCGGGTCCGGCCGCGACGCGTAACGCTTCGACGCCGCCGACGACGATTTCGTCCACCGAAACATCCGCGGAAAGTTCGGGTTCCAGCATCATCTCGTCGAGGTTGCGCCGAAGCTGATCGAGCGTGAGGCGGCCGTTGCCGAATACCGCGGCGAAGGAGTTTCGGGCACGTTCGAGCGCACCGTCGTGATCGACTGCGGAGTCGACGATTTCCGAGTGAGTCATGCTTGCGCCCTGCCCGTGGTCGCGAGCGCCGCGTGGGTGCCGAAAGCCCTGCCGTGGTAGGTCAGGGGCGGAATCGTTTCGCTGGTGATGTCCACGACGCGCCCGAACACGACCGTGTGGTCGGCCACCTCCAGGGTTTCCATCACCTCGGCAGCGATCCAGTGTGGGACATCGGCGATACGCGGTACGCCCCCGTCGATCCGCCACGCCACGTCCTGGAATTTGTCCGAACCCTTGCGTGCGAACTGTCCGGCGAGCGCCGACTGCCGACTGCCGAGGACGTTCATCCCGAAGCGCCCCGATTCGAGGACCAGGGCCAGCAGATCCGATCCCCGATCGAGGGAGACCAGCACCGACGGCGGCGATATCGACAGCGATGCGAAGGCGCTGACGGTCGTGCCGTGGGGACGGTCACCGTCCATCGCGGTCACGACCGCGACCGGTGTGCACACCGCGGCCATGGCGTCGCGGAAGCGCGTTGCCAGTTCGTCGAGTTGCTGTGCGGGCATGTCGGATGCCTTTCGTACGTGGTGATGCCGGATGGAGGATTGGAACGCGGGTGCCGCACCGCCGGTGCGGCACCCGCATGTCTGGTGTGCCGGACGATTCGGGACAGGGCAGTGGCGACGAGGTGTCAGAGTCCGAGTTGCTTGCGGATGAAGGCTCCAGCTTCATCCGCGGCCTGAATGCCCTCCGGCAGGATCGACGAGAACAGCGGCCACACATGGACCATGTCGTCGTACGTCGAGACGCTCGCCGCTCCGCCCTTCTCCACGATCGCGGCGGCCGCTCGGCGGGAGTCGTCGAGGAGCACCTCACCGGAACCGACCAGGAAGAGTGTCGGCGGCACGTCATGCAGGTCGGCGAAGAGCGGGGACGCCAGCGGATCCTTCGGATCGTGGCCCTGCAGGTACGCGTCGCCGATGTTGCCGATCGACCCGCGTGAGACCGCGACGTCTTTGCCGTCGAATTCGTCGATGCTGTCGCCGCTTGCCGTGAGGTCGAGGAGGGCTGAGATGAATACCGCTGCTGCGGGAAGCGATTCACCCCTGTCGCGCACCGCGACGAGAGCGGCGAGTCCGAGTCCGCCGCCGGCCGAGTCGCCACCGGCCGCGACATTGCCCGCACCATACTGCGAGACGAGCGTGGAGATCACGGCGATGCCGTCGTTGACGGCAGCGGGGAACGGGTTCTCGGGTGCACGCCGGTAGTCGGGCAGGACGACGGTCACGCCGCTGGCGCGTGAGAGGTTGTGTCCGAGTTCCTGGAAGCCCCGCGCGCTGCCCATGATGTACCCGCCACCATGGAACCAGACGAGGACCTTGTCCTGCGCCGCTCCCTCAGCCGTGACGAACAGGACGGGGACGCCGCCGACCTCACTTTCGACCGGCTCGATGCCCTCGGGGAGGGGAAACTGCAGAAACAGCCGGTCGTACGCCTCGCGCAGATCGTCCACCGTCGCCGTCGCCGGGTCAGGGAAACCTTCCACCCACATCTTCTCGGCGCGCACGAGAGCTTCGGTCCTGGCCATGGGTCCTCCGAAAATCGAGTTCGAATCCCGACATCGCCTCGCGATGGGGTTGTGAGCGATGTTACATAGTTATCACTAACTGTGGAAGAGATTTCCCAGGAGTTTTTTCCGAAAGTACGAGGAACTGGCCATAACGAGGGTTCACAGGATAGATTTCAGCAGATAGTGGCACGGCTCGGTCACACCAGACCGTGCCGCAAAGACACCGCCGGTACCCGCACCCGCGGCCCCGGTCCTTTCCCCCGGCCTGATTTCTGGTCCGTCCCGACACATCCCGTGACGCGGACACATCGCCGGGCACTCGTCCAGACGTTCCCACTCTCGCCCGGAGGTCCACAACCATGACCCTCATCTCGGACGACGGTTCCTCCCGCACACAGGAGTCCGACGTTCGCCCCTCACCCTCTCTCGCACGCGTGCTGAACCCGTCGACCATCGCGGTTGTCGGACTGAGCGACAAATCCCCCGTTGCGCCCTTCATCCAGCCGACGCTCGACAGCGACGCCGAGGTGTTCTTCGTCCACCCCACGGCACCCACCGTTCTGGGAAGACCGACCTATCGCTCCATCGCGGACATAGCGGAACCCATCGATGCCGTCCTGTCCGTGATGTCGGCAGAGCGGACGGTGACCCTGGCCGAGGAGTGCGCGTCGCTCGATTGCGGAGGGCTCGTCATCTACGCCGCCGGCTTCTCCGAGGTAGGCGCCGACGGGGAGGACCTCCAGCGTCGACTCGCCGCCGCAGCGCAACGCGGCGGAATGGCCGTGATCGGACCGAATAGCCTGGGCTACATCAGTGTTCCCCGCAGTCTCAACCTGACCGCCTCGGCGGACTACCGGCCGCCTGCGGGCGGGGTGTCGATCGTCTCCCACAGCGGCGCGATGATCGGCGGCATCGCGATCGCCGCCCGCGCCCGCACCGGTACGGGTATCTCGCGATTGATCTCGGCCGGAAACGAAGTCACCACCGACATGGCTGACTACGTGGACTTCCTGGCCTCGGACCCGGAGACCGCCGCTGTGGGGCTGATCGTCGAGGGCATCCGCCGGCCCGAGGAGTTCCTGCGCGCGGCCCGCCGATGCATCGCAGCGGGAAAGCCGATCGTGGCGCTCAAACTCGCACGCAACAGCCGGACCCAGCAGATGGCGGTCTCGCACACGGGAGCTCTTGCCGGGAACGCCTGGGCCTACGACGTGGCGTTCCGTCACGCAGGCATCCAACTCGCCCACGATCTCGAGGAACTCGTCGACCGGCTGTCGCTCGTCGGCCAACTCGACCCCGCCAAGTGGAACAAGGTCGAACGCCTGGGTGTCGTTGCCGGGACCGGAGGGTTCGCGTCCCTGGCCTACGACCTCGCCGAAGCGGAAGGTCTGGTCCTCCCGCCCCTGGACGACCTCGCTGACTGGGTGCGCTCGACCATCCCGGGCATCACCGTCCCGAACCCCCTCGACACCACCGGCTTCGGCGCGACGTTCTGGACGGACATCGTCGACCGTTACGTCGGATCACCCGAACTCGACGCCGTCGTCTTCGTCAACATGTGGGGCGAGGGCGACGACTCCCCGATGTACCGCCGCCTCATCGACGACGTTGCCGTCGCTGCACGCCGATTCGGAAAGCCGGTCGCGATCGCGGCCGGCGCCGGCCCCGTCGGTGCCTATGCGCAGGACGTCATCGGTTCCGATGGGAGCGTCGCACTCGGGTACGGGCTCCGCGGCACGCTGCGTGGACTGCACACGATGGGCACGTTCGTCCGCGACCGTGAGACGCCACGTCCGCCGGCCGACGCCGTGACGCCCGTCCCGCGCCCGACCGGACCGCTCCCCGACACCGGCGACGGCCGGAATTTCCTGCCGTTCACCCAGGCCATGGCACTACTCGACCGGTTCGGCATACCCACGGCACCGCATCGCACCGTCGACACCGGTGAGCAGGTCGAGCCCGGCTTCGCCGGACCGTACGCGGTGAAACTCGCCGATGTGCCCCACCGGACGGAACTCGGAGCCGTCACCCTGAACGTCGGTCGGGACGACCTCGAACGCGCCGTGGCCGACATGCGCGCGATCGCACAGCACCACGGGCTGCCCGAGACCGTGGCCATCCAGCCGATGACGGCCGCGCAAGGGGAACTGCTGGTCGGCATCGAGGGGCGCAGCGAGCTCGGCCCGATGGTGGTCCTGGGCATCGGTGGCATCCTCGTCGAGATACTCGAACGAGTCGGTGGTCGTCCGGCACCGATGACCCACACCGACGCCGTGGCTCTCATCGACGAGTTCCGCGACCTGCGCCTGATGCACGGTTATCGCGGATCCGATCCCTGGCACCTCGCGCAGCTCGCCGATCTTCTCGTCGGCTTCGGGCACCTGGCCGCCGCGTGCCACGGCTGGATCGAATCACTCGACGTCAATCCGCTCCTCGTCACCGAGGACGGTCTCGTCGCGGTCGACGCCCTCTGCATCGTGCGCGACACGGAAGGGATTCGATGACGACGACCGAAGCAGTCATACGTTGCGGCAACGACGTCCGTACCCACTCGGAGATACGGGTGCGCGCCACTCGCCTGGCCTCGGCGTTGTCCGCGCTCGGTGTGGGGCACGGTGACCGATACGCGCTGGTGATGCGCAACGAGATCGGCTTCGTCGAGGCCACCCTCGCCGGTGCCGCGATCGGTGCGGTTCCGGTCCCTGCGAACTGGCACGGGAACTCCGACGACCTCGGTCAGGTGCTCACCGACAGCGCGGCCAAGGTGGTGCTGGTGCACACCGACCTGCTCCCGAAGGTCGAAGCGGTTCTCCTGCCGGGTACCACGATCGTCGAAGTGCGGACGCCGCAGGTCGTGGCGGACGCCTACGGATTCGACCGTCCCGCCGCCTCGGGACGATACCCGGACCTCGACGAACTGCTCGACGTCCACGAGCCGCACATCGCCGGGATCACCGAACCGCCCATGAGCGTCATCTACACCTCCGGCACCACCGGATTGCCCAAGGGGATCCTGCGCAGTCCGACTGCTCCCCAGGACGTCACCGCGCTGCACGAGGTGGTGATCGCGGCGTTCGCGTTCGGCACTGCACATTCCACGCTCGTCGCCGCACCGATGTACCACACCGCGCCGAACACGCAGTTCCAGTTCGCGTTCGCACTGGGCTTGGACGTCGAGATCATGCCGCGCTTCGATCCGGAGGAACTCCTCCGGGTGATCGAGCAACGCCGGATCGAACACCTCCAGGCCGTTCCCACGATGTTCGTGCGCCTGCTGAAGCTGCCGGCACCGGTGCGGGAGCGGTACGACCTGTCGTCGTTGACCGCCGTCGTCCATGCGGCCGCCCCGTGCCCACCCGACGTCAAGCGCGCGATCATCGACTGGTTCGGCCCGATCGTCCACGAGGACTACGGCGGTTCCGAATCCGGTGCTGCCGTGATCTGTTCGAGCGAGGAATGGCTCGCGCACCCCGGCACGGTAGGCAGACCGGTCTCCGATGCCGCCGTGCGGATCATCGCCGCAGACGGCAGCGAGGCCGCCGTCGGCGAACCCGGCGACATCTACCTCCGGCCGTTCTCCGCATGGCCCGACTTCACGTACCTGGGGGACGACGCCAAACGCCGGGCCATGGAGAAGGACGGGTACGTCACCGTCGGTGACATCGGCTATGTCGACGCGGACGGCTTCCTGTACCTGAGCGACCGCCGGAACGACATGATCATTTCCGGCGGGGTCAACATCTATCCGGCCGAGATCGAATCGGTGATACTCGGCCTCGACGGAGTGGCCGACGTCGCAGTGTTCGGCATTCCCGATCCGGATTTCGGTGAAGCCGTGGCGGCGCACGTTCAACCGGATCCCGGGGCGACCCTCGCCGAGGACGACGTCCGCGCGCACATCGCCCGTCGCCTCGCCCGGTACAAGGTGCCCAAGGTTGTGGTGTTCGAGGACGTCCTGCCGCGTGAGGACACCGGCAAGCTGTTCAAGCGGAGGTTGAAGGCCCACTACTGGGAGCAGCACACGTCCGAGGTGCCCACCGGACACGCATAACGCGGGTACCACACACGAGATGCGCGCCCGATCGATTCGATCGGGCGCGCACCTCGTTGCCGGGAAACTGCTTCTTCAGAAGGCCGCTTCGTCCAGGCCCATCACGGAATCGTCGACGGCAACGGCGATCCTGCCCTCGGCCACCACGACAGGAAGGACGTTGCGAGCGAAGAACCGCGCTGCGGCAACCTTGCCCTCGTAGAAGGACCTCTCGGCAGCGGGAAGGTCCGTGTCGAGCGCGCGGAGAGCGATTGCGGCACTGCGCAACAGCAGCCAGGCGACGAGGACGTCGCCGAGCACGTAGAGCAGTCGGGTCGCGTTGAGTCCGACCTTGTAGACGTTCTTCTCGTCGCCGCCTTCGACAGTCGGACTCGACTGCTGCAAGTCGGCTGTCATCTTCGCGACGATCGACTCCAGGCTGCCGGTCGCCTCGACGAGAAGGTCCCGTTCGAACGCCAGCTCCGTAGCCGCGGCCGGATCGTCGGCGAATCCCGAGATCTCTCGCACGAGGTGCCCGAAAGCCACTCCCCTGTTCCGGGCGACCTTGCGGAAGAACAGGTCCTGCGCCTGGATGGCGGTCGTTCCCTCGTAGACGGTGTCGATCTTGGCGTCGCGCACATACTGCTCGAGGGGATAGTCCTGGAGGTATCCCGATCCACCGAAGGTCTGCAGGGATTCCGTTCCCACGATCGTCCACGAGCGTTCGGAGCCGTATCCCTTGACCACAGGCAGGAGCAGGTCGTTGACGGCCTCGGCGAGGGTCGTGTCGGTGCCGGCAGCGTTCCCGATCGCGATCTCGTCCTGCCAAGACGCCGTGTAGAGGACCAGGGACCGGAGTCCTTCCGCGAACGACTTCTGTGTGAGCAGCGACCGGCGGATGTCGGGGTGGCGGGTGATGGGCACGCGGGGTGCAGCCTGGTCGGACGAACGCGTCAGGTCGGCACCCTGCACCCGGATCTTCGCGTATTCGAGCGCATTGAGGTAACCGCTGGAGAGCGTTGCGATCGCTTTGGAACCCACCATCATCCGGGCATCCTCGATCACGTCGAACATCTGACCGATGCCGTCGTGGACCTCCCCGAGCAGCCAGCCGCGGGCAGGCTCGTTCTCACCGAGGGTCATCTCACAGGTTGCGGAGACCTTCACACCCATCTTCTTCTCGACGCCCGTGACGTAGACGCCGTTTCGCTCGCCGGTGAGCTCACCGGTTTCGAGGTCGAAGTGGAACTTGGGGACGAGGAACAGGCTGAGACCCTTGGTTCCGGGCCCACCCGCGCCCTCGACACCCACGGGCCGGGCCAGAACCATGTGGATGATGTTGTCCGTCAGGTCGTGTTCGCCCGCCGTGATGAACCGCTTGACACCCGTGATGTTCCAGGTGCCGTCGTCGTTGGGGATGGCCTTGGTGCGACCGGCCCCGACATCCGAGCCCGCGTCCGGTTCGGTGAGCATCATCGTCGCGCCCCACTGCTTCTCGGCGGCGATCTGCGCGATCTTCTTGTCCCGGTCGGTGCCGTGACGCCACACCACCCGAGTCGCCGTCGGGAACCCCACGTACGTCCACAGGGTCGGGTGCGCCCCGAGAACGAACTCGCCGAGAGCCCAGTTCAGGGAGCTGGGCGCGTGGGTTCCGCCCAGTTCGGGAAGCACACGCAGGCGCCACCATTCGGCGTCCATCCACGTCTTGTACGTCGCCGCATAGGACGGCGGGACGGTAACCGTGTGCGAAGCGGCATCGAAGACCGTAGGACTGCGATCGGAATCCTCGAACGATGCCGCGAGCTCCTCGCGGGCGAGCCGATCGACCTCGCGCAGGGCGACCTTCGCGGTATCGAGGTCTACCTCCTCGAACGGCCCGGTCCCGAGCACACGGTCGCGCTCGAGAAGTTCGAACAGGTTGAACTCCACGTCGCGGAGATTGCTCTTGTAATGACCCATCGTCGGGTACCTCTCACACTCGTCGGCCTGCCCCGGGCAGGCCGGAACGCCGGCCGCGCCCGAAAGGCGCGGCCGGCCCGGAATCTCAGGATCGGGCCGGAATCTCGGATCAGGCTTCGGCTTCTGCGTAGATCGGGAGCAGAACCCCCGCGGCATTGACGAGCATGATCGGATCGACGAGGAGGTGCTGGGTTGCCACATTCATGTCGCGAACGAAACGGCCCAGCGTGCTCTTGCGGCCGATGCTCTGGCTGCCACCCCAACGGTGGGCGAAAGTCACGACATCGGCTGCGACTTCGTGCACCCAGGACAGCATCTGGCCCACCCGGGCGATGTGTTCGGGGGTCACCGCCTGTCCGGAGTTCACGGCAGCTTCGGCCGCCTTGGTGACCTCGTAGCAGTACAAACGCGCGGCCTGGAGGTTGGCTTCCTTGCGCGCGAAGTCGATCCGGAAGATCTCGGCGTCCCCCACCGGAACCGTGTAGGTGGGACGGGTCTTGCCAGCCGTGATGCTCGCGACGATTTCCAATGCACGAGTTGCGATTCCGAGCGCGATCGGCGCATGCGGCAGGCCCCCGGCCAGTTCGTTCGTCAGCTTGTACATGGTTTCCGAGCGCGTCGGAGTACCACCGAAGGTGGGGGTGGTGTACTCGGCGGGAACGAACTGCTTCGAGATCGTGTAGTCGTTGCTGCCGGTGCCCGCCAGACCCCATACGTCCCAGTTCTTCTCGAATACGACCTGGTCCTTGTGCAGTAGTGCGATACGTGCCTGCGGCTGGCCGTTCTCACCCAGGATCGGGTTTCCCTGCTCATCGGCGACGAAGAACCCGGCGCCCACCCAGGTGGCGTGGTCGGAGCCGCTGGCGAAGGAGTACTTGCCGTCGATGATGTAACCGCCCTCGACCTGCACGCCCGGGTACCGCGGCAGGAGCTGACCGGCGACGATGAAGGGCTCGTCCTTGCTCATCAGTTCTTTCGTCACCGCGGGATCGAGGTAACCCACCACGCCGGCGGTGCCCCATTCGCTGGCCATCCATGCCCAGCCTGTCGAGGCGTCGGACTTGGTGATCTCCTCGAACACCCGCATCCCCTCGCTGGGGAGCAGGCCGCCACCGCCGAGTTCTGCGGGGACCAGCATTCCGTGCAGGCCCAATTCGACGAGCGCGTCCGCGACCGGTTTCGTGATCGTCCGGCCCTCTTCGATGGCGGCCGCTTCCTGCCTGATCAGCGGTGCGATGGAACGAGCGCGCTGCAGATAGTCGGCCTCCCTGTCGCTGCCGGCAACTGCGTCTCGGGTCAGCGTCTCGGTCATGTTCATGCCTTTCGTGGGGATGTCCGGAGGCGTGCCCAACATTCGAGTGTCTCCCACGCAACCGGTCTTCGTAGTCTCTACGGCGCTCCCGAAGCTGATCGAGAAGCATTCCGGTGTGAGTAAGCTAACATAGTTACCACTAATGTCAATACTCAATAGCGCAGGTCAATCGCCTTTGGTTCCTTGACCAGGGCCACAATGCTCATTTACAGACCCGCCCGAGACGAGGAAGTAGGCGCACCGGTGCGGGTTGCCCGACGGCGTCGGAAGAAAGATGTTCGTACGTCTCGGGGCGCACGCGACATCCAACTCCACCGCCACCCACCTCTCCGCAGTAGGGTACATAGTGACAACTAACTATTCGGCCATATATTGCAGTTCAGTATCCATTGACCGCCATGTCGAGCCATAGTTAGCATTAACCCAGGCTCGATGAGCCACCTCGTCGAGCGGCTCACAGCGATCGATGTCCTTCGCTCTCCGATCGACCGAACCCCACCTACACACTCCGGAAGGAGAACCGTGAGCCTCACCGTCACCCCTAACCCGAATCTCGATCGTGCCACCGTGCACGCCGCAGTCACCGCAGGCAATATCCCCTGCCTGCTCCCCGTCCTCTATCAGTTGACCGGCGAAGAAAAGTGGCTGTCCTCACCGTATCTTCCAGCCTCCACCAAGGGATTCGAGGAGCTGAACGACGGCGGCCTCGACCCGGCGATCCAGGCGGAGATCCACAACGCGGTCACCGACGCGGTGCTCGACTGGTGCAACGGCAAGCCGATCGCACACCCCGCTCCCACCGGCAGCGAGCTGACCCGGTTGATGAGCACGGTCATGGGCGAACCGATCTCCGAGGTCTACGCACCGATGATCGCCGAACAACTCAGGTTCGCACCCTTCACCCCCGAGAACGTCGGTGACCTCGTCCGGACGTCGCGCCCCGACTTCGGTGTCGCGATCGTCGGCGCCGGAATCTCCGGCATAACCTGCGCTATCAACCTGGAGAAGGCCGGCATTCCCTACACCGTCCTCGAGCGTAACGACCACATCGGCGGTACCTGGTGGGAGAACCGGTACCCCGGCGCACGGGTCGACATCCCCAGCGACCTGTACTCGTTCTCGTTCCGACCCAAGAATTGGTCCGAGTACTTCGCCCGGCGCAACGAGATCTTCGACTACGTCTCCGATGTCGCCCGCGAGGCGGGAATCACCGATCGGATCCGGCTCGGTTACTCGGTCGACACCGCAGCATGGAACGCGGACGAGCAACTGTGGATCCTGTCGGTCACCGGACCCGATGGCACGCAACAGGAGTTGCGCGCTACCGCGTTGGTGACCGCCGCCGGTCTGCACAGCACGCCCAACGTCCCCGACTTCCCCGGCACGTCGGAGTTTCGCGGCGAGATCGTCCATTCCGCACAGTGGCCCGAGGATCTGGACCTGACCGGCAAGCGGGTCGCGGTGGTCGGCAGCGGCGCGAGCGCCATGCAGCTCGTCGTGGCGATCGCCGACCAGGTCGAGAGTATGGCAGTGCTGCAGCGCCAGCCGCAGTGGATCGCCCCCAACGAGCACTACTTCCAGCAGTCGGATGCCACCAAGCACTGGCTCTACGACAACATCCCGTTCTATCGGGGCTGGTACCGGTTCCGTCTGTACTGGCTCTACACCGAACGCACCTTCGCCGCGCTGCCGGTCGACCCGCGCCGCGAGGAGAAGGGCAAGCTCGTCAGCTCCCTCAACGACGCGTACCGGGCGCACTTCACCGCGTACCTGAAGCGCCAACTGGCCGGTGAGGAAGAACTGCAACGCAAGACGCTGCCCGACTACCCCCCGTTCGGCAAGCGGCTCCTCATCGACAACGGCTGGTTCGCCACACTCCGCAAGCCCCACGTCGAGCTCCTCACCGACAGCATCGAACGACTCACACCCGACGGAATCGTCACTGTCGACGGTGAACACCGCGACATCGACGTCCTCATCCTGTGCACCGGTTTCCAGCAGCAACGCTTCCTGTACCCGATGGACATTCGCGGGACCGACGGAACGTCGCTACGCGACATCTGGAACGACGACAACGGGCGCGCGTACCTCGGCATCACCACGCCGGGATTCCCGAATCTGTTCTTCCTCTACGGCCCGAACACGAACCCACCCGGCGGTAGTTACATCACCATCGCCGAAGCCCAGGTGCGGTACGTCGTCGAGTCGATCAGCCGGCTCGTCACCGAGGATCTCGCAGCCCTCGAATGCAAGCAGGAGCCGTATGAGCGCTACAACTCCGAGCTCGACGAGGCCAACGCCGCCATGGTGTACGCGATGGACGGCGTGAGCAGCTACTACCGTAACTCCAGCGGACGAGTGGTCACCAACTCGCCTTGGCCGGTACCCGAGTACTGGGCGCGCACCGCCAACCCCGAACCTGCGGACTTCACGGCGACGAAACATCGCGGGGCCTGAAAGCCCACACGAGGCAATAGGAATTCGCCGGGTTTCCGAAGAAACCCGGCGAATTCCCTTGCCACTCGGTCAACCGTCGCTACTCAGTCGATCGTCGCGAAGACCTCCGACTCGAGGTCGGACTCGTCGAGGCAGATCGAGTTTCCGCCGTCACGGGCTTGCAGCTGCCCGTCTCGGACCTCACCGACGTAATAGCAGGTCGGGTAGGAACGGTCGGTGTCGGAGTACGTCAGCGGCGGAGCCAGCCCGCCGAGCGTGTCACCGTCGAGTTCGACCAGTCCCCGAGCGACATCGGCGGGTGTGGAGTCCGACGTCAGCCCTGCGCGATCGGCGGCGGCCTCGAAAAGCTTGCCGGCGATCCAGGAATCGAACGCGACGGCCGAGAACTGCGCCGAGTCCGTCAATCCCTCGTAGTACGAGTCGATCGTCTCCCGGGCCTCACCGACGACCGGGACGGACGGGTCGTAGTACGGGGCATTGGACTGCGTGAACAGCAATCCTTCGGCGGCCGGTGACTCCATGAATTCGTTACCGACCGCTCCGGCCGAACTGTAGAACTGGGGCTCGTAACCGATCTTGTTGCAGTCCTCCGCGATCCGGACGTCCACACTGGTGATGTGAGCCAGGAAGAGGCCGTCGACGCCCTCGTTCTTCATCGTCTGGCACACCGCGGTGTAGTTGGGGGCGGCCGCGGCGGCCTTGACCGAGAAGTACCCGATTCCGACATCGGCCGCCGACTTGCCCGCCAGCGCATCCGAATCCGCGCATACAGGTGATTCCGAGCAGTACACGACACCCAGCTTGGTCGTGCCCTCTTCACGGGCGAGCTTCGCCAGACCGTAGGTGATGACGGGGTTGGGAGAGCCCGCGAGGTAGAAGTTGTCGCTCGCGAGGAAGGTTGCGTCGGAGGGCACGCCCCCGAGTACGGGGATCCCCTTCTCCTCGACGTACTGCCGCCACGACCCGGTGGTACCGGTGATGGGACCGACGATCGCAACGACCCCTTCCTCCTCGACGAGGCTCTTGACCGCGGCCAGCGCCTTCGACGGCTCCTGGCCGATGTCCTTGACGATGACCTTTACCGGATGGCCGTTGATTCCACCGGAATCGTTTACGCTCGCGGCCCAGGCCTGCGCGACGTCGTCGACCCGGCCGTGGGTGGGTGCGGACACACCCGAGCACCCACAGACCGTGCCGACCACGATCGCAGGTTTGGTCAGTGTCGTCGACGGTGTCGGCGACTGCTCCTGTTCGGCGGAACAGCCGGACAGCACAAGTGCTCCCGCCGCGGCCGCGAGCGCAGCCCGCCTCCACATCGTTCTCATCACACGTTCTCCTCAGCTGTAGATTCTTTCAACTCGGTAGCGATTTCGATTCCCAGGTATCGGCTCATGAGTTCGTCCTCGTTCAGCGACGACGGATCGATCGGTCCTGATACCCGACCCCGGTCGATCAGGTGCACCACATCCGCATTGCCCAGTGCGCGACCGACATATTGTTCGACGAGCAGGATCGACTTCCCGGACTCCCGGAGAACGTCGAGGGCATCGAAGATCTGGTCGATCACCAGCGGCGCCAACCCCATCGACACCTCATCGAGGACGATCACGGAACTGCGGGGCAGGAAGGCGCGTGCCAGGGCGACCATCTGCTGCTGGCCACCGGACAGGCTTCCCGCCTTCGCGTCCATGCGCCGGCCGATCTCGGGAAAGGTTTCCAATGCCAGCGCGTACTGGTCGCTCAGAGAGCCGTCCACAGCAAGGAGGAGGTTCTCCCGCACGGACAGTCCCGGAAAGATCCCCCGCCCTTCGGGTATCAGGCAGATCCCGGCAGCGGCGCGTGTGGCCGGCCGGTGCGCGGTGATGTCCGTTTCCCCGAACCGAACGGAACCCGAAGTCGGTGTGAGCAAACCACCGATCGCCGCGAGCAAGGTGCTCTTTCCGGCACCGTTCGGACCGAGCAGCGCGACGACCGACCCCGGCTCCACGGTCACGTTCGCGTCCCGCAGCACGGTCAGTTTCCCGTAGCCGGCGGACAGTCCGGTCACCTGCAGGGTCGGCGTGGTCATTTGATCTCCTCCAGTTCCCGACCCGACTGCACCTCGTCGACCGGCTCCGTTGTTCCGAGATATGCCGCCTGCACGACACTCGAGCGACGCGCGTCGGCGGCAGAGCCGGAGAAGATGACGCGTCCGAATTCCAGGACGTACACCTCGTCGGAGACGCCGAGTACCAGCGAGACATCGTGTTCGACGAGGATCACGCCGATTCCGCGTTCGTCGACGACCCGCCGGATCAGCTCGCCGAGCCGCGCCGACTCGTTGTGGTCCAGACCCGCCGAGGGTTCGTCCAGGAGCAGGATCGTGTGGCCGCCGGCAAGACAGCGGGCAACCTCCACCAATCGTCGGGTACCGGTCGGAAGATTCATCACATGCTGGTCGGCGACGTCCTCGAGGCCGCACGCCGTGAGCGCGGATTCGGTCGCCGACCGGATATGGTCCCGTTCGGCTTTCGACGACCGCAGGTGGGTGGTCGGGTCGAGCCGGACGGTCCGTCCCTCTGCACCGACCGACACGTTGTCCCGCACCGTCATCGACTCGAACAGCTCGACGGTCTGGAACGTGCGGCCGATGCCCGCACGCGCCCGGGCGGACGGACTCTTCCCTCGAAGGTCGACTCCCCCGAAGGACACCGATCCGCCGGAGATGGCGACCAATCCGGTCACCGCGTTGAACAACGTCGATTTGCCCGCACCGTTGGGACCGATCAGCCCTGTCACTCGCCCCGGAGTGCACACGATGTCGGCACCATCGAGCGCCTTGACGCCTCCGAACGCGACACCGACCTTCGAAACCTCGAGTACTGCAGGGTCGATCGGTTCGACGTCCACCGGTTCGGTGCGCAGTGGCGGTGCGGTGTGCAGTGGCGGTTCGGTCCGATCGTCGCGACGGAACCACCGGTCGACGAGAGACGTCACCCGCACCGGGAGCTGCGCCGGCGGCAGCACGATGAGCGCGATCGCGCTGAGCCCGAACAGCAGTTGCAGGTAGGTCCCCACCTCGGTGCTCGGAAAATAGCTGGGAATGAGCGTGTATGCCGCCGCGGCGAGGACCGCGTTCCACGGCACCGCCGGACCGTTCAGGACGATGATGACGAAAACGGTCAGCGAGATGATCGGGGCGTAACTATCGGCCGAGATGCTCTGCTGGGCGGAGGCTGCCAGCGCTCCCCCGATCGCAGCGAGGAACGCCGCGATGCAGAAGATCAACACTCGCGTCATGGCCGCAGGAACTCCGTTGGCCTCCGCCGCTCGTGGCGACTGCTTGATATAGGTCAGCAGTCGGCCCAGCCGGCCACATTCGAGTGTGAACACCACGGCCACCGATACGACCGCGATCGCCAGAACGAGGTAGTAGTACCCGGCATCCGATGCGAAATCGACAATCATGGTGTCGGGCCGTCGTACCTCGAGACCCGACGACGCGGCACCGAACATGAAGTCCTGCGTGTAGAACATCTGCTGCAAAAAGATCCCGAACCCGAACGTCGCGATCGCCAGGTACAACCCACCGAGACGGATCGCCGGTACCGCCAGCACCGCACCGATCGGCACGGCGACCGCACCGGCGAGCAACAGCGCGGCGGGCCACGACATCCCGGTTCCATGCAGCAGGTGCGAGAACGTCGCGGCACCGATCGCCATGAACCCGATCTGGGCGAGCGACACCTGACCGGACGTGTGCACCAGCAGCGACAGCGATCCGAAGACCAGGATCATCGCCACCGCGACCGTCCAGTCGACCAGATGGATGCCGGCAAAGAGCGGGACGGTCACCAGGAAGGCGACGACCAGGGCGCCGCCCATGGCCTGGAGCCGGACCGGAGCCTTCCACGTCGGCCGGGGATGTATCCGGACGGCGGTCTTGTCGACGAGGTACTTCTTCGGGAAGAAAAGCAGTACGACGAACAGGATCGCGAAAGGCAGTGCCGCCGGGAGCGAGGCGAGGATGCCGTTCGTCAGCCATCGGGTCGACAGGGCAGCCAGTACACCGACGACGAGTCCGCCGGCGAACGTTCCCGGCAGGTTGCTGAAGGTGCCGATCGCGGCGGCGGCATAAGCTGCGACGACCAGCAACGTCAACTGGACCGGGTCCAGGGGCATGATCGGTGCGAGCAGGACACCCGACAGGGAGGCCATCACGGTGCCGAGAATCCAGGCCCACCGGCGCACCCGTGTTGCGCTGTGCCCGACCAGCTCGAGCAGTTCGGGGTTCTGCACCACAGCCTTCATCGCGATCCCGGTCCGGGTCCACCGGAGGAACGCCCACAGGCCCGCCGTCGCCGCGACAGCGATCACGAAGGTCAGGACATCGTCGTACTGGATGAGGGTGCCACCGACCTCGATGCGGCCCTTCGGCAGGAACGACGGTACCCGGCGCACCTCCTGGGCACCGAAGATCAGCAGCGTCCCGGCCTGGACGACCAGCAGAATTCCGACGACACCGGCGATCTGGAGCGGCAACGCGGCGCCTTGCAGTCGCCGGGCGAGCAATTCGAGGAGCAGCCCGCCCGCGGGTCCAACTACGCACACGGTGACGAACGCCGCGATCGGCCACGACAGCTCGAGTTGAACGTTGAGCACGTAGAACGAGTAGGCGGCGAGAGCCGCCAGTGCGCCGTGCCCGAGGTTGAATACTCCGGAAGTCTTGTAGGTGAGAACGAGGCCGACGGCCGCCAGTCCGTAGACCGAACCGGCCACCAACCCGATGATGACGAACGAAACTATGTCCACTCTTGCTCCTTGGGCCAGGCCGCACTGACGCGCGCCGCCGGAAGTTCAGTTGATCCCGCGAGCCATCCCCTCCCAGTAGGGAGCCAGCAGGTCACGCTTGAGCACCTTGCCGACCGCGCTGCGCGGCAGCGAGTCGACGAACACCACCTCGGCCGGACACTTGAACCGGGCGAGATCGGCCCGGCAGTGCTCCAGTACGTCGTGTTCGGTGAGGTCTGCCCCCGGCCGGGGCACCACGAACGCGATCGGACTCTCACCCCACCGCTCGCTCGGCACACCGATGACGGCGACGTCGGCGACACCCTCCACCGTGAAGAGCACTTCTTCGACCTCCCGCGGGTAGATGTTCTCCCCACCCGAGATGATCATGTCCTTCACTCGATCCGAAATATACAGGAACCCTTCGGAATCCAGGTATCCGGCGTCGCCTGTCCGGAGCCAGCCGTCGCCGAGGGCCGTGCGGGTGGCGTCCTCGAGAGCCCAGTACCCACTCATCAGCTGCGGCCCTCGCACGAGGACCTCGCCGACGGATCCGGCCGGGACGTCACTGCCGTCCTGCCCCGCCACGCGCAGCGCGGTTCCGACGACGGGCCGCCCCGCAGACATCAGGATTCCCGGGTCCGATTCGAGCGCCCGATGGTGGTCCTCCGGGGCAAGAATGGTTGCCACCGCGCAGGATTCGGTCATCCCGTATGCCTGCGCGAAGTCGCATCCGAACACGCCCATCGCTCTCTTCAGCACTTCCACCGCCATCGGCGCCGAGCCGTAGACCATCAGGTCCAGAGCGCTGAAGTCCAGTTCCGCGGTCAGCGGGTCGGCGACCATGTCCTGGATCATGGCCGGTGCCAGGGTGAGAAGCTGAATTCGCAGTTCCGACATCGACCGGAGCACGCTCGCCCGGTCGAAGTCGCGGACCACGCGGATCGAGCAGCCACCGGTCGTGTACGCGAGAACCTGCAGTGCCGCGCCGGCGTGGAACAGCGGCATCACGCACAGCGTTCGTTTCCTGCTCGCATCCAGGGCGAGCTGGATCTGAAACGCGTTGGCACACGCCGCCCGGTGGGTCACCATGGCGCCCTTCGGTTTCCCTGTGGTCCCACTGGTGTACATCTGGTGATAAATCGCCTCGGCCGGCACGTTCCTGTCGATGCGATCGGCCGGGTATGCGACCACGTCGTCGGCGAACCTCAGAGGGGGGTCCCTGTCGTCCCGCATGACCGAGGCCATGACGCCCGGTACGACGGCGGTCAGCGTGTCGGCGTAATCCTCGTGGACGACGGCCAGTGTGCACCGCGCGTCCTCGACGATGTACTTCCACTCCTGGGGCGCCAGCCGGAAGTTGAGCGGCACCGGAACCACCCCGGCGCGTGAGGCGCCGAAGTACAGCGCGATCAGCTCCAGCGAGTTCCGATCGAGCACGCAGAACCGATCACCGGGCTGCAGTGTGTCGGCCAACCAGTTGCCGACCCGATGCGTCCACTCCCGCATCTCGTTCCAGGTCAGACTCCGATCGCCGTCGCTGACGTAGATCTCGTCCGGGAAGCGGTCGGCCCAATGGTCCAGCAGTTCGTGGACACGCATGTCCACCACCCTTTCCGATCAGCCGGGCAGGCCGGCACGCAGTGCGGTCGAAATCTGTTCCTGTACGTCTCGTTCGGAGAACTCGAGAACCGCGTCGACGAGACTCCTGTCCGGGGCACCGTCGCGGTAGGCAGCACGGAGGGTTTCGGAGATGTCTCGTCGACGCCTGCGCAGCGTGTCGACGTCGACGGCCGGCTCGGGGTCGGATGCGAGTCCGAGCCGCCCCGCGAGCTCCTCGGTGCGTTCGCAAGCCTGCCCCAGCCGCACCTCGTCCCACGCGAGACGTTCCGCCAGGTTGTCGAGCTGTTCGAGCACGGCCGCGAGTTCCAGCAGGGCAGGTCCGTCCTCGAGCGCCGGAGCGACGCGCCGGCCGAGCGTGTCGGTGATCGTGCTCAGCAACCTGGTCAGGTCGGTCGAATAGACGGTCATGTCAGTTTCCCCATTCTCCGTCGCGGAGCATCTTCGTCAGCCAGCCGATGCTGTAGTAGACGCTGTGCGCCATGTTCGAATACCGCAGCTCGTCGCGGTCCCCGCGTTGGTACACATCCACCGCCTGCAGACAGCCCACGGCGGTCTTGACCAGGGACTGGACCGACCACCAGGTGAGTGTCTCGGGGCTCGGCCGCCACCCGCCCGCCCTCTCGTACTCGTCGAGGAACGGCTCGAGTTCGATCAGCTTGCACAACAGCGGGGATCGGCCCCGCGAGGTGCGCTGTGCGAACCATGCGATGTCGGCGGTGGGATCGGAGAAGTGTGCGGTCTCCCAATCGAGGACGCCGGAAATCGTCCCGTCCTGCACGACGAGGTTTCCCACTCGGAAGTCGTTGTGGACCAGGCTCACCCGGCCTGACACCACATCGCTTTGGTGATCGAGCCAAGCGAAGGCGAGATCGAGAACCGGGATCGGGATGTCCGCGACCTCGCGGTACGCTCCGGCCCACTTGTCGTTCTCGATCCGGCCGGTGTCGGCGCCGTCGGGCACTTCCCCGAGCACGCTCAACCCCATCGTGCGCGGATCCACGCTGTGCAGACGCGCCATCTCCCGTGCGACCTCCCGCCCGAGCTCCGCGCGCTGGGCAGTGTCCGGGATGAGCCGTGACACGGTGTTCGGCATGGGGATGATGCCCGGAACCTTCTCCATCGCGAAGAACCCACGCTCACCGTGTGTCTCACCGCGGTGTGTGATCACCGCCGGAACCCGCATCCGGGTGCGCGCTGCGGCCTCGAGGAGCGCCACTTCACGCACGACGTCGTAGTCGCCGGTAATACCGCTGACCGGTTGTCGCTTGACGGCGAAGGTGTCGGTGCGGCGGTCGTTGCCGTCTGCCCACTCCGCGGTGACCAGATAGGTCTCCCACGAATTGCCCTCTCCGCGCTGGTCGATGTCGGTCAATTGCAGGGTTCCGCCGGCAGACAACGCAGCGTCCAGCGATGCGGTCAGCTCGGCGAAGAAATCGTCGTGCTCGGTAGTTGGGGTGTCTGCCTCGGCCACGGTCGTCACGGAATGCCTCACTCGTGTGTGTCGGTCGTCAGAAGATGGTCGGATTCGGGCCACCGCCATCGACGACCAGGTGTTGTCCGGTCACGTACCCCGAGTCCGGGGAGACCAGGAACGCCACCGTGCCGGCGACATCCTCGGGCCTGCACACGCGCCCGAACGGCGAGTCGGCGTCGAGATCACCGATGTCCGTTCCACGCGAGGCGGAGACGAGACGCTTACCCATGTCGGTGGCGATGAGCCCGGGCGCGACGATGTTGGCGTGGATGCCGTAGTGGCGTTCCTCGCGCGCGAGCGTGCGCACGCACGTCTCCATCGCCGCCTTCGCCATCGTGTACGGCGCGGAATTCGGCGGTGCGGACAGCGTGGTGTTGGACGAAATCATGACGATGTCGCCGCGTCCCACCTCCCCCGCGGCCGCCTTGCGCATATCCGGCAGCACCTGCTGGATGAGCCCGATCGGACCGAACGCGTGCACCCGCATGAGCTGCAGATAGTCGGCATACGGCGTCGACGCCACATCCTGACCGCGGCTGGCCGACCCGGCGTTGCTCACGAGCAGATCGACCGGACCGAGATCGGACCGGATCGCCGCCACCATGTCCGCGACGGCGGCCTCGTCGTCGATCGACGCGCAGTACGCCGCCGCCCGGCCTCCCGCTGCGACGATCTGCTCGACCACCTCGTCGGCGGCTGCCGCGTCGCGCCGATAGTTCACGGCCACCGCGGCGCCGTCACGGGCCAGCCGCAGTGCGACGGCTCGGCCGACGCCGCGCGAGCCCCCCGTGACGAGCGCGGTACGTCCGGCGAGCGGGCCTGCGTTCGGTGTGCCGTTCATCGGGTCACCACCGTCCGACCGACCAGATCCTTCATCACTTCGTTCGCTCCTCCGTAGATTCGCTGGATGCGCGCGTCGCGCCAGATCCGTGCGATCGGATATTCCTCCATGTAGCCGTAGCCGCCGAACAGCTGCAGGCAGCGGTCGACCACATCCCATTGCAGGTCGGTGGCCTTGTACTTGGCGCCCGCGGCGTCGTCCGCGGTGAGGTCGCCGCGCCCGAGTGCTTCCACGCATCCGTCGACGTAGTGCTGGAGGACCTGGATGTCGGTGTGCATCTCCGCAATCGCCATGCGGACCGACTGCAGATCCGCCAGGGGTGCACCGAAAGCCACCCGGGACCGGACATGGTCGAGTGCGAGACTCAACGCGTGTGCGGCGGACGCGACCCCGGAGACCGCGATCGACAGTCGCTCACGCGGGAGGTTGGCGATGGCCGAGCCGAACCCGCGGCCGGGTTCACCGATGATGTTCGCGGCCGGGACCCGACAGTTGGTGAACACCAGCTCCGCGGTGTCCTGGGCCTTACGACCGATCTTGTGCATGGGCCGGCCACGTTCGAATCCGGGTGTTCCGGCTTCCACGGCGACGAACGACGTCCCGCGTCCGTCCCGCTCTCCGGTCCGCACCAGTACGATCGCCAGGTCGCAGGTGGCGCCGCTGGTGATGAACGTCTTGGTGCCGTTGATGATCAGATCGTCGCCGTCGCGGACCGCGCTCGTCCGGATCGACGCCAGATCCGAGCCGGCGCCGGGCTCGGTCATGCCGAGGGCCGTAACGCATTCGCCCCGAGTGAACTTCGGGAGCCAGCGCTGCTTCTGTTCATCGGTGGTGAGGTCGCGCAGATACGGGACGATGATGTCGTTCTGCATGCTGAAGGTGTCGCCGGCCATGCCGGAGCGCACCACCTCCTCGGTCATCACCGCGTTGTAGCGGAAGTCCGAGATTCCGAGGCCACCGAATTCCGGATCGAATTCGAAACCGAGGTAACCGGATTTGGCCGCCGCGGTGATGAAATCCCGGTCGACGGTCCCGGCCTGCTCCCACTTGTCGACGTTCGGCACGGCCTCCCGGTCGAGCAACGCCCGGAACGCCGACCGGAACGTTTCGTGTTCCGCGGTGTAGAGGGATCTGCGCACGCGTCAGCCCTCCAGCAGTGACGCGGGTGGGGTGAACCGCGGCCCGTACTTGTCGGCGAGTTCCTGCGCGCGGCGGACGAACGCCTCGGTGCCACCGGGGTATCCGGTGACGAACTGGCTGGTGCCGCCGGTCCAGGTCGGGAATCCGATGCCCAGCAGCGACCCGACGTTCGCGTCGGCGGTCGAGCGGAGGATTCCGTCCTCGTGGCAGCGGACCGTCTCGAGCACCTCGGCGAACAGCAGACGATCGCGCAGGTCGGCCAGATCGGCACGTTCGCCGGTGACCGGGAAGCGTGCGGCCAGTCCCGGCCACAGCGCACCGCGCCGCCCCTCCGGGTACTCGTAGAAGCCGCCGCCGGCCACCCGGCTGGGCCGGCCCAGTTCTTCGACCATCGCGGTGAGCACCGCGTCGCCCGGATGGTCGGCGAGTTCGGCGCCCTGCTGCTCCGCGACCTCGCGGAACTGGCCGCGGATCTTCAGCGGCAACGACAGGGTGAGTTCGTCGAGCAGCGCGAGGGTGCCGACGGGGTAGCCGGCCTGCAACGACGCCTGCTCGATCGACTGCGGGTCCACGCCCTCGCCGATCATCGCGGCCGCTTCCACGAGCCGCTGCAAGATGACCCGGCTGGTGAAGAAGCCACGTCCGTCTCCCACGACGATTGGGGTCTTGCGCATCTGCAACGCGATGTCGAAAGCCTTGGCGAGGGTCGCGTCGCTGGTCTTGTCGCCGACGATGATCTCGATCAGTTCCATGCGGTCGACCGGCGAGAAGAAGTGCAGGCCGATGAAGTCGTCGGGCCGCGGAAGTTCGCTCGCCAGGTCGGTGATGGGGAGAGTGGAGGTGTTCGAGGCGAGCACGGCATCCGGGGCCACCACCTCGAGGACCTCTGCGAAGACCTTCCGCTTGAGGCCCGGATCCTCGAACACTGCCTCGATCACCAGGTCGGCGCCGGCGAGGTCGGCGACCGATGTGGTCGGTGTGATGAGGGCCAGGATCGCGTCGGCGTCCTCACGGGTGCGCTTGCCGGCCTCGACCTGTTTGCCCAGCACCTTGCGGGCATAGTCCTTACCACGTTCCGCGGCTGCGATGTCGATGTCCTTGAGTGCCACCCGCATTCCCACGAGTGCACACGACAGGGCCACGCCGGCGCCCATCATGCCGGCACCGAGAACGGCGACGAAGTTCGCGCGGTGAACGGGGAAACCCGCCGGGCGGCTCGCGCCGGACTTGATGGTCTGCTTGTCGAAGAAGGTGCCCTGGATGATGTTCTTGGAGATCGGTCCGGTGGCCAGTTCGACGAAGTACCGGGTCTCGACCGCGGCCGCGGTATCGAAGTCGACCTGCGTGCTCTCGACGGCCGCGGCCAGGATGTTGGCCGGGGCGGGCATCGGTGCACCCTTGTGCCGGGTGCGCAGCACGGCACTGCGCAACGGCAGAACCGCCTCGATCTCGGGGGTGTATGCGGTGCCGCCGGGAATGGGCTCACCTCGGTCCCACGGCTGGGTGGCACCGGGATTGTCCGAGATCCATTGCATTGCAGCCGCAATGAGGGAGTCGGCGTCGGGGACGATGCGGTCGATCAGTCCGAGGTCGAGCGCGTCCTGGACGCGGTAGGCGGTACCGGGCAGCAGGACCTTGTCGAGCGCGACGTCCAGCCCGAGCAGGCGCACCGTGCGCACGACCCCACCGCCGCCGGGCAGCAGACCGAGGGTGACCTCGGGAAGCCCGATCCGCAGCGCCGGAGAGTCCACGGCGATGCGATGGTGGCACGCGAGCGCGATCTCGTAGCCGCCGCCGAGTGCGCTGCCGCCGAGTGCGGCAACCACGGGGACACCGAGTGTCTCCAGCCGGCGCAGCATGGCCTTGGCACCGTCGGCGAATACGGTGAGTTCCCCGGCCTGTTCGGGTGTCGTCGCGAGCAGGTCGCCGAGATCGCCACCGGCGAAGAACGTCTTCTTGGCGGAGGTGAGGATCACCCCGGTCAGGTCGGGTCCGAGGGCGGCGAGCCGGTCGAGGGCCGCGGACAGGGACGCGGACCACGCCGCGGTCATCGTGTTGACCGACTGTGTGGGGTCGTCGAAGGTCAGGACGACGACACCGGATTCGGTCTGTTCCCAGGTGATGGTCTCGGTGGTGGTGTCTGTGGTGGTCACGGCGCTGGCCTCGCTCATGGTGCGGTCACGATTCTCTCGGTGCGATGTCTGTCGGGGGGAAATGTCGGTCACGTGCACTCACACCCGCTCGACGATCGTCGCGATACCCATGCCGCCGCCGACGCACAGCGTCACCAGTCCGCGGCGCAGATCACGACGCTCGAGTTCGTCGACCATCGTCGAGATCAGCATCGCGCCGGTCGCGCCGAGCGGATGCCCCATGGCGATCGCGCCCCCGTTGACATTGACCTTCTCGTGCGGAAGATCGAGGTCTCGCATGAAGCGCAGGGCGACCGAGGAGAACGCCTCGTTGATCTCGAACAGGTCGATGTCGTCGACGCTCAGTCCGGCGACCTCGAGGGCCTTGCGGCTGGCCGGGGCCGGGCCGGTCAGCATGATCGTCGGATCGGATCCGCTCACCGCACCCGCGACGATGCGCGCCCGCGGTGTCAGGCCGAGTTCGGTGCCGACCTGTTCGTTTCCGAGTGCGACGAGCGACGCGCCGTCGACGATGCCCGACGAGTTACCGCCGGTGTGCACGTGCTCGATCCGCTCGACCCAGTGGTACTTCTGCAGCGCCACCGCGTCGAAGCCGGCTGCGCCGAGCCCCGCGAACGCGGGCTTGATCCTGCCGAGCGACTCGAGAGTCGTGCCCCGGCGGATGTGCTCGTCGTGGTCGAGGATGGTCTGCCCGTTCCGGTCGAGCACCGGCACGATCGAACGAGCGAATCGGCGCTCGTCCCAGGCGGTCGCGGCGCGGCGCTGCGATTCGACGGCGAACCCGTCGACGTCCTCACGGGTGAAGCCTTCGAGGGTCGCGATGAGGTCGGCGCCGATGCCCTGTGGAACGAACCCGGTGGTCAGGTTGGTCTCCGGATCGTTGGCCCATGCACCGCCGTCCGATCCCATCGGAACCCGGGACATGCTTTCGACACCGCCGGCGAGGACCAGCGACTCCCACCCGGACGCCACCTTCTGCGATGCGGTGTTGACGGCCTCGAGACCGGACGCGCAGAATCGGTTCATCTGCACCCCGGCCACGGTCTCGGGCAGGCCGGCGGCGATCGCCGCGGTACGCGCGATGTCGGCTCCCTGATCGCGCAACGGTCCGACCACGCCGAGGATCAGATCGTCCACGCGCTTGGGGTCGAGGCCCGGGTTGCGGTCCTGAAGCGCCTGCAGCAGACCGACGACCAGAGAGATGGGCTTGACGCCGTGCAGGGCTCCGCCTCGTCCACGACCTCGCGGGGTGCGGAAGGCGTCGTACACGTACACGTCATGGGGCATTTCGGGTCCTGTTCTCGAGGTGGTGCGCGGTCGCGCCGGAAGAAGTCCGGACGTCAAGCGCGCGGCGGTGCGGCGTCCGCGGTCGTCCAGTACGCGTCGCGGAGCGACTTTTTGTAGAGCTTGCCGGTGGGCAGCCTGGGCATTTCGTCGATGAACTCGAATGATTTGGGGCACTTGAATTTCGCGAGACTCTTTCGGCAGAACTCACTCAGTTCTGCCGCCAGGTCGGAATCGGCCTGCGCCGGGTCGACGGCTTGGATCACGGCCTTGACTGCCTCGCCGAAGTCCTCGTCCGGGACGCCGAAGACGGCGGCGTCCATCACCTTCGGGTGCGTGACGAGCAGATTTTCGATCTCCTGGGGATAGATGTTCACCCCGCCGGAGATGATGACGAACGCCTGACGGTCGGTGAGGTAGAGGAATCCGTCCTCGTCGAGGTAGCCGATGTCGCCGATCCTGGACATCGTTCCGGTGGGGTCCTTGGCCTCGGCCGTCTTGCCGGGGTCGTTGAAATATTCGAAACCGCTGCCCTCGCCGCGGAACCAGATGTTGCCGGCGACGCCGAGTGGGCACTCGTTGCCGTCGTCGTCGAGGATCACCGGTTCGCCCATGAACGGTCTGCCGACGGTTCCCTTGTGCGCCAGCCATTCTTCGGGGGTGCATCCGCACATGCCGTTGGCCTCGGTGCCGCCGTAGTACTCGTAGATCACCGGGCCCCACCAGCCGAGCATGGCTTCTTTGACTGCGACCGGGCACGGAGCGGCACCGTGCACCACCACCTCGAGGGACGACACGTCGTGTGCTCGCTTGTCCTCGGGGAGTTTGAGCATGCGGGAGAACATCGTCGGCACGACCATGGAATGCGTGATGCCGTACTTCTCGACCAATGCCAGGTATTCCTCGGCATCGAACTTCTCCATCACCACGATCGTGGCGCCGAGCCGAATGCCGATGGCAACGGACGACTGCGGTCCCGAATGGTACAGCGGGGCCGGCGAGAGGAACCGCATTCCTTCGTCCAGGTGGAACAATTTGCGGCCGAAATCCTCGATCGCCAGGATCTCGCCCGGATGCGCGTCGGGCAGCGCACGCTTGATCGCCTTCGGCCGGCCGGTGGTGCCGGACGAGTAGAACATCGGTGTGCCGAGCCGTTCGTTCTCACCCGGCGCAGTGTCGTACTCCGCGACGGACGCGCTGTAGGACTCGTATCCGCCCGACAACGCGGCCGAATCCGGATCGGCGTCGACCATGAGCCAGCGGGTCACCCGCGGACACAGCTCGGGAAACTCCCGGGCGACCGGCGCTTTTGCTGCTGTCGTGATGACGAGCCGGGACCGCGAGTCGTCGATGATGTACGCAGCCTCGGACGCCGACAGGAACGAGTTGACCGGGGTGTAGAACAGCCCCGAGCGCTCTGCTGCGGACATCGCCACGATCATCTCCATGTTGTTCTCCATGAACAACGCGATGTGATCGCCCGGACCGAGCCCCTCGGAGCGAAACAGCGCGGCCAGACGATTGGCGCGTGCGTCGAGGTCTGCGTAGGTCAGAACCTCACCGCGGGGGGCCATGATGATCGCCGGTCGGTCGGGATGTTCGGTGGCATAGCGCCCGGGGTACATGACGGACTCCTGTCGGACGGTCGTATGAGGGACGAGGTGGCGCAGTGTGTTCAGGGGCGGATGGGACGCAGGAACTCCGCGACCGCCCAGCCGCCGTGCCCACCGGCCAGGTCGACGGTCATCTGAGCCATCCGGACGGCGCGGTCCTCGGTTCGCTGGGTGACCGGTACGAAATGCCGGATGGCCCCGTCGACGACGATCGTCGGTAGTCCTTCTGCGGTGATGATGCCGACATGGCGTCCGTTGTAGGTGGATTCGCCCGCGTAGTCGGTGTGCACCGTGTAGTCGGTGATCGGGTGCGCCACGCCGTCGGTCGTGAGTACCGCGCCGGCGGACACCCGGATCCCGGACTTCTCGTATTCACCGTACGCACTGAACGCGGTGCCGTCTGCCAGCCAGCCGGCCAGCCACTCACCGGTGTACGACGCCCACTCCCGCGGACCCCACGAGTGGTCGCGGAACGAGGTGACCTTGTCGAGCACCCAGGTGCGGTTGCCGACCCGGATGGTGCCTGAAAGGTGTCCGAACTGTTCGTAGTGGTCGCTGGCGATGACGGAACTTCCCGGTGTGCAGTCGCCGTCACCGTCGCTGTTGATGACGAACATCGGGCTCGACGCCTCGTAGGACAGCGAGATCTCGCATTCCTCCGACGGCGCATTCTTGAGCGCGATGCGGCCGTTCTCCGCCATCAACGACGGATGCACCACGCGTGCAACGGTATCGCGATAGGTAATCTCCGCGGTCCGCGTGGGCTCCTTGATCGTGATCTCCAGACCCTGACCGGAGAAGCCGTCGTTCGTCTCACACGGGGTCCGCCCCGCCCGGAACGCGATGGCTCCGCCGGGAAGGGTCAGCTGCACCGAAGTCTCGCTGTACCCGAGATTCGGTCGGTTGCCGATCCGGACGAGTCCACCGAGCTGCGAGATGGGGTCGACGAAGTTGAAGTAGACGCTCTCGTTGAAATTGGGAATGTCGGCGAAATCGTGCGTACCCTCCGCATCGGCGCCGTACTTGCACACGGTGAACGGTTCGGTCGTCATAGCACTCCTCAGGTCGATCAGCTTCGAGTTCAGAATTTTTCGGCCGGTGACGGATCCAGCGGCGGGAAGACCGCCGGTCGACGTTCGAGGAACGACAGGATCCCTTCCCGCGCGTCTTCCGAGTCGACTCGGCCGGCGTAGGTCCGGGATTCGTCCGCCGCCGCCGGACCCGGATGTGCGTGCTGCCAACCCGAGGCCAGGAGCCGCTTGGACAGGGCCACCGAGGTCGGAGACGTCTCGTGGACGAACTGGTCCGCGTACGCCCGGGCCGCCGACATCACCTGATCCGCGGGCACCACCCGGGTGAGATACCCCGCCTCGTACCCCTCGGCGGCGTCGAAAACCCGTCCGGTCAGAATCCAGTCGGTCGCGCGCCCGACCCCGACGAGTCGAGGCAGGAACCACGACGACGCGCCCTCGGGGACCACTCCCCGACGAGTGAAAACAAATCCGAATCGGGCGTCCTCACTGGCGATACGAACATCCATCGCCGCGGCGATCGTCGCGCCACCCCCGATCGCATGCCCGTTGAGAGCCGCGATCACAGGTTTCTGCATCGCGAAGAGCCGTTCACTGATCCGGCCCGCGGGTTCGCGGTAACCGGTGGGAGTGTGCCCGTCGGTGTCCTCGACCAGCGCCCGGGACAGAGTTTCCGGACCGTCCAGGGCCGCACCGACGGAGAACGCGTCGCCGGCGCCGGTGACGATCACAGCGCGCACCTGGGGGTCGCGGTCGGCGCGATCGAGAATGCGCAGCAGGTCGACCAGCATCCGCACGCGCATCCCGTTGCGGCGCTCGGGGGCATCGAGCGTTAGAACGGCCACGCCGTCGGACACCTCATAGCGCACGTCCTCGTAGTCGAGCGCAGCCTCTTCGTCGTGCACGGACATGTCCGTCACAGCCCTCCGCCGCAGACCAGGACCTGGCCGGTGATGTAGCTCGATTCGGGGCTGCACAGCAGGTAAACGGCGCCGGCGGCTTCTTCCACCGTGCCGGCCCGGCCGAGCGCGATCTGCTTCGTGGCCGCGTCCATCACGGCGGGATCGACGCCGACCTTGATGTCCCGGTCCTCGACCTTGATGGTCTTCGCTTCCGTGGTCACCGACGTCAGCCGTGTGTTGATCACGCCGTACGCGACCGCGTTGGAGGTGACGTTGTAGCGCCCCCACTCCTTGGCGATCGTCTTCGTCAGGCCGACCATTCCGGCCTTCGCCGACGAGTAGTTCGCCTGTCCCGGATTGCCCAGCAGGCCCGACGTGGAGGAAATGTTCACGACCTTCCGGCACGAGACGGAACCTGCCGCGCGCTCGCTCTTGACCGCGGCGCTGATGACGGGCTGGGCCGCGCGCAGAATCCGGAACGGCGCTGTGAGATGCACGTCGATGATGTCCGCCCACTGCTGGTCGGTCATCTTCTGGATCACGTTGTCCCAGGTGTACCCGGCGTTGTTGACGATGATGTCGATCCCGCCGAAGTTGTCCACTGCAGCAGAGACGAAGCGATCGGCGAACGCCGGGTCGGTGACGCTACCGACGCACGCTACGGCCTGGCCACCGAGAGCCTCGATCTCGGCAACCACTTCCTTGGCAGGTTCGGCATCGAGATCGTTGACCACGACCCGGGCACCCTCGGATGCCAGCTTCACGGCGACGGCACGCCCGATACCGCGACCCGATCCGGAGACCAGTGCCACTTTGTCCTGCAGTTTCTGGACGCTCACGTGCTTCCTCCTGAGATGTTTGCGTCGAGCGCTCGGCCGCCGTTCGCGGCGGCGTCGTTACGCCGAAAATCGTATTGTGACCCCAGTCACTGGGGTGAATACTAACTTCACCACGTCTGTGCGTCAATGGGGACCGTCAACTGGTATTTTAGGGTGATTGTTAGTCGTGAATATGTATAATCGTTGTGAGCTGGAACCATTGGAAACCCACTTCGAACGAAAGGCAGGCCCCATGAGGAACGTCTGCATCAGCGGCGTCGGAATGATGCCGTTCACCAAACCCGGCAGAAGCGAGACGTACGACCGGATGGGTGCCGCGGCAGCAGCAGCGGCGCTGAAGGACGCCGGTCTCGAATACACCGACGTACAGCAAGCTTTCGTCGGTTACGTGTACGGCGACTCGACGTCGGGTCAGAATTCTCTCTACGAGATCGGAATGACCGGCATCCCGGTCGTCAACGTCAACAACAACTGTTCGACGGGATCGAGCGCCCTGTGGCTCGCACGCCAGGCGGTAGCCTCGGGGTCGGCGGAATGTGTTCTTGCTCTGGGCTTCGAGCAGATGCAGCCCGGCGCTCTCGTCAACGCCTACGGTGATCGTCCGAGCCCCACCGCACGCGGGGAGAACGTCGCCGCGTCGATGCCCGGCGGCGACGAGAACGCCCCGATGGCCGCGAAGCTCTTCGGCGGCGCTGGACTCGAATACATGTTGCGCTACGGCGTATCCGCCGAATTGTTCGGCCGTGTATCGGTGAAGGCGCGCGCACACGCGGCCCAGAACCCACTTGCGGTGTTCCGCGATCCGATCGATCTGCCCACGGTGATGTCGTCGAAGCAGATCTGGGGACCGCTGACCCTCCTGATGTGCTGCCCGCCGACCAACGGCGCGGCCGCCGCCATCGTGTGCAGCGAAGAGTTCGCTCGCGCCCACGGCTTGGACGCGAGCATTCGCGTTCGTGCCCAATCCCTCGTCACCGACGTGGCCGGCACCTTCGATACCACCGACATGATGAAGGTGGCCGGATACGACATGACAGCCAAGGCCGCGGCCGAAGTCTATGAAAAGTCCGGCGTCGATCCGCTCGACATCCCCGTCGTCGAACTGCACGACTGCTTCAGCACCAATGAAGTGATCACGTACGAGGGCCTCGGCCTCACCCCCGAGGGAACCGCGGAGAAATTCGTGCTCGACGGCGACAACACCTACGGCGGCCGGGTCGTGACAAACCCCTCCGGCGGCCTCCTCTCCAAGGGCCATCCCCTCGGCGCCACCGGGCTGGCACAATGCGCCGAACTGGTGTGGCACCTGCGCGGGCAGGCCGGTGAGCGGCAGGTCGAAGGAGCACGAATCGCCCTGCAGCACAACCTCGGTCTCGGCGGCGCCTGCGTCGTCACCATGTACGAGAAGGTGGACTGATGTCACTCGACCACGCAATCCTCGATGTCACGGTTCCTCCGATCGTCACCGACGTCGAACGGGGCCGGATCCGGCAGTTCGCCATCGCGATCGGCGAGGAGAACCCGATCTACCGTGATCGTGATGCCGCCGTCGCCGCCGGCCACCCGGACGTACTCGCACCCCCCACCTTCCTGTTCGGCCTCGAACTGGAGAACTCGAACGTCTTCGCCGATCTCGCAGCTCACGGAGTGGATCTCGGCAACGTCCTGCACGGCGAGCAGCAGTTCCGCTACTTCGCCGACGTCCACGCCGGCGACCGGGTCACCTTCGAATCCGCATATGTCGACGCCTACTCCAAGGCGAGCGGCGCCCTCGACTTCCTCGTGCGTCGCAGCACCGTGACCCGCGACGGCACCGTCGTGGCAGAACTCGAGAGCGTCAGCGTCATCAAGAATCCCGAGGGTAAGAAATGACCTCATCCACACCCACCGCCACCGCCGACGTCGTAGCCGAGTTGCGCCCCGGTGCCATCTCGCGCACGACCCTGGCGTTGTTCGCCGGCGCCTCCGGCGACCACAACCCGATCCACATCGACATCGACTCGGCGAAAGCCTCCGGCATGGAGGACGTCTTCGCACACGGCATGTTGTCGATGGCCTATCTGGGACGCTTGCTCACCGACTGGATACCGCAGAGCCGAATCCGGGAACTGTCCACACGGTTCACCGCCATCACCCCGGTCCACGCCGAGCCCGTGCTCACTGCAACGGTCAAGGAGATCGTCACGGTCGACGGCGAGCAGCGCGCCCACCTGGACCTGAACGTGGTACTCGCCGACGGAACCCGAACCCTGACGGGCACCGCGGTGGTGGCGTGGTCGGATCCTGGTGAGCTCGGAAATGCGACACTGGTTCCATGATCGAGCCGAGCGGGAAGAACTGAGATGTCACGATCAACAGCGGCACATACCCACGTCGAAGAGAATGCAACGCCGTCATCTGCACGTGGGAGCGCTCGCACCGAGCAGATTGCGCGGGCCGCCGCCAACCTCTTTCAGGAATTGGGATACCAGAACGTCAGCATCGATCAGATCGGCGCCGCCGTCGGCCTGACAGGCCCCGCTGTCTACCGGCACTTCAAAGGCAAGCACGGCATTCTCGTGCATGCTCTGATGAGCCAAGTTCGGCTCGTGGACGAGCTCAACACCCGGGCCGACCAGAAAGGCTCGACCGCGCAGGAACAGCTTGACCTGTTCCTCGAAGGACTCGCAGATCTCACCGCAAACGGGGACGAGGCGACGTTGTGGCGGCGCGAGCAACGGCATCTCGAACCCGCCGAACGCGAGCAGTTCCGTGGCCACTTCGCTGCTAATCAACACCGAATTGCCGCCAAGATCAGGGCGGCGAACCCCGCGATCGACGCACACAAGGCCGAATTGCTCGGCTTCGCGGTCCTGGCGGTGTACTCGAACACTCCCGACATCCGTGGCAATCTGTCGGCGGAACGGTTGATGGAGATCCAATCGGCGCTGGCCAAGTCGATCCTCGGCTGCAACCTGCCCGCCCCCGATCCCGACGCCGGTTCGGCGCCGCGTCCCGTTCCCCGGCAGCCCGCAGGGCGCCGCGAACGGATCATCGATGCCTCGGCGAAGTTGTTCGACGAGCGCGGGTTCTACGACGTGCGGATCGACGACATTGGCAAGGCGTCGGAGATGTCGGTAGCGACGTTGTATCAGCACGTGACCGGTAAGGCACAGGTGCTCCGCGCAGTGCTGGAGCGGGGCGCGGAAGGTCTTCTCTACGTGACCGCCGACGCGCTCGCGCTCGCTACCACCCCGGACGAGGTACTCGACGCCTTGATTCGCACCTACGTCCGTCAGGCGCTCGGTATCCACGGACGGATCATGCACATCCTCTCTACCGACCTGCTGTACCTGTCCGACGAGGAACAATCCGCGCTCCGCGAGACCCAGCGCGAATACGTCGCCGAATGGATCGCGGCCATCTGCGCACTCTCCGACGAGCTGGCCACCTCCGACGCACGCGCTCTCGCGCAGGCCGTGATCGGTGTCGTGACCGACGTGGCGCAAACACCCCGGCTCCGGGAACGCCCGGGACTCGCCGGGGAACTGACAGTCCTCGCGCGGGCAATGGCGCTGCCGCCGAGTCTCGTTCCGAAATAGCCACCCCCGAACCCTGAGAAGGGCACAAATCTCATGTCCGAAATTGAACCGCGCAGCGCGGTCGTGGTAGGCGGTGCCTCCGGCATCGGTGCTGCCATCGCACGAGCGCTCGCCGCCGACGGAGCAACCGTCACGGTGGCCGACCGAAACGTCGACCAGGCCAAAGAACTCGTCGCCGAACTCGGTCCCACCCACCACGCGGCGCAGGTCGACGTCACCGACGAAAACTCGATCCTCAGATTGTTCGAATCGGTACGCGCAGCACGCGGCCGAGTAGATATCGCCGTGAACAGTGCAGGCATCAGCGTCGCCGGATCCATCACTGATCTTCCCGTCGACAAGTTCCGTCTCGTCGTCGACGTCTGTCTCACAGGGGCATTCCTGGTAATCAAGCACGCAGCCCGAGCGATGGACGACGGCGGGGTGATCATCTCCCTGTCCTCACTCAACGCACGGCAACCCGGCACCGGGATGAGCGCGTACTGCTCGGCCAAGGCGGGGCTCGCGATGCTGACCGAGGTCGCCGCGCTCGAGCTGGCCCCCCGGGGGATCCGCGTCAACGCGATCGCGCCGGGCATCGTCATGACTCCGCTGACCACGCCGTCGATGTCCGTCCCCGGCCTCGAGGACGACTACCTCGCCAACACGCCGCTCGGCAGATCAGGCACCCCCGAGGAGATCGCCGACGCGGCCATCTACATGACCCACGCGTCATGGCTCACCGGTGAGAGCCTCGATCTGAACGGCGGGGCACACCTGGTGAAATACCCGGACCTGCTGACGCATTTCCGCCGAGCCACCGCCTGACACCACCCGGTGGCACGCGATCTCACCCGTGCACGACGTTCCGCCCTCCGCTCCGATCGCGCCCGGCGCCGATTGGAGCGGAGCGCGGATTCGTCGTGCGCGGCGGACGGCCCATTACTTACCGAAACTGACATCAATCCAGAATTATCACTAACATTTGCTGTCAGAAAGACTGCGTCCGACACCCCTTTCCTGGCACGACCACCCCGCCTTGCGTGAGGTGCAACGTCAGGCCAGCGCGACGAACTAGGCTCTTTAACAGCACTTTTCGTGCAGACTCAAGGGCGAAGGCGCACTCGATTTCGATCTCGCAACGTAGACGACCGAAGGTTTCCATTGACGGCCGGTCGACGGCATGTCACGATATGATCGTTCACAGACCATGTGCCCCCCGTCACATTCTCACGGGTTGCCTTTCCGGTTCGGTCGATCACAGCAGTCACCCGTTTATCGGCTGCACGAATCCCGGACCGAAGGTCACGGCACTTCCGCCGCTACCGAAGGAGCACGCATGACAACCACACCGGCCGACGACGTACTCGGCACCGACACAGCCTCCGAGACCGGGGGACACCTCGCCTTTCCGTTCGGCCGTACGTGCCCGTTCGCGCCGAACGACAAGTATCAGTCGTTCAGCGACGACAATCTGCAGAAGGTGGACTTCAAGGGCACCCCCGGATGGCTCGTCACCGGGTACAACAACGTGCGCACGGTTCTCGCCGATCCCCGCATGAGCGTGCGCGGGATCGACGATTCCTCGCGCGGCGACGACGGCGAGCAGGCAGTTCCCGGATTCTTCGTCGCGATGGACCCACCGCAGCACGACGACCTGCGCAGGATCCTGGCGAAGGAGTTCACTCCGCGTCGCATGGCAGCGATGCGCCCGACGATCGAGCGGATCGCCAACGATTTGATCGACGAGATCCTGAAGTCCGACGAACCCGTCGACATCATCGACGCGCTCGCTCTGCCGCTCCCGTCACTGGTCATCTGCGAGCTGCTCGGCGTCCCCTACGACAGGCACGACTTCTTCCAGGAACGCACCCGCGCCGTTCTCGCAGCCGGCAGCACTCCCGAACAGGTCGGCGCGGCCATCGGCGACGTCATGACCTACCTCGCCGAGCTGGTGACCATCAAGCAGGCGAACCCCGGCGACGACCTGGTCAGCCTACTGGTCAAGCACATCGAGTCGGGCGACCTCGGCGTGATCGACGTCGCGGGCATGTCCACCTTCCTGCTCATGGCCGGCCACGAGACGACCGGCAACATGATCGGCCTCGGCCTGTTCGCGTTGCTCGAACACCCCGACCAACTCGCCGAGCTGCGCGAGGATCCCGAACTCATGCCGCAGGCTGTCGAAGAACTGCTGCGTCACCTCGACATCATCGGAAGCCTCCCCCGGACCGCGACCGAGGACCTCGAGGTCGAGGGCCAGCGGATCGCCAAGGGCGAACTGCTGATGTTCTCGACCGAGGCGGGCAACCGCGACCCGTCGGTGTTCGACGAGCCGGACCGCCTCGACTTCCATCGGGATGCAAGCCGGCACCTGACGTTCGGACACGGGATTCACACCTGCCTGGGCGCGCCGCTGGCGCGACTCGAGCTGCAGGTCGTGTACTCGCTTCTCCTCGAGCGCATCCCGTCCCTGCGCCTGGCCGTTCCCGCATCGGACATCAAGCTCAAAAACGATGCCCGAATCTTCGGCGTCCACGAACTCCCCATCATGTGGGACCGACCGTAACAACACAACGACGCATCAGGCGGAAAGGAGGAACCCCGTGACGACCCACAACGACAGCGACTTCGACACCGTCGTCGAGGATGATGAGTTCGATGTCGTCGTCGAGCGCATCGAGCCCGCCGCCACCGACGTCAAAGCGCTCGTCCTGCGACCGGTGACCGGCACGACGCTTCCCACCTGGACGCCCGGATCACACATCGATGTCCTCCTTCCGTCGGGAACGGTCCGCCAGTACTCCCTGTGCGGCGATACCTCGGATCACGACGCGTGGCGGATCGCCGTCCTTCGGGAACCACCGGAGAGAGGCCGTGGCGGGTCCGAGTACATCCATAACGCCCTGCACCCGGGATCGAAGTTGCGAGTGGGACTACCACGCAACAACTTTCCGCTCGTCGAGTCGACTCGATACCTGTTCATCGCCGGTGGCATCGGGATCACCCCTATCCTCCCGATGATCACGCACGCCGATAAGCAACACCTCGACTGGCGGCTCATCTACGGTGGCCGGAACGCCGAGTCGATGGCCTTTCGCGACGAACTCGCGCGGTACGGTGACCGGGTCGAGATCGTTCCCGAGGACCGCACCGGCCCCCTCGACCTGGGCCATGCACTCGGTATTCCGCGGTCCGACACCGCGGTGTACTGCTGCGGTCCCTCCGGACTGCTCCAGGCGGTCGAGGCAGCGTGCAGTTCTTGGCCGGACGGCTCGTTGCACCTGGAACGATTCGTGCCAGCCCCATCACAACCGGAATCGGGCGACACGGCCTTCGAGGTTGTCCTCGCCAAACAGGGCCGCACGTTCGTCGTACGACCTGGCGAGACGATCCTCCGCACACTGGAATCGAACGGCGTCGATGTCCTCTCGTCCTGCCAGCAAGGAATGTGCGGACGCTGCGAGCAAACCGTACTCGAGGGATCTCCCGATCACCGAGACGAGATCCTCACCTCGGAGGAGCGAGCTGCGGGCGAATACATCCTGATCTGCGTATCCCGGTGCCACGACGATCGTCTGGTACTGGATCTGTGATTTCACAACATAATTCGACAAGGAGCAAGCAAATGGGCCGTGTAGAGGGAAAAGTCGCCATCGTCACCGGTGCAACCAGTGTCGAGCCCGGGGGCCTCAACATCGGTGGCGCTACCGCGACCGAACTGGCCGCCGAGGGAGCCCGGGTGGTTCTGGCCGATATCAATGTCGAAGGCGCCGAGCGACTCGCAGCGATCCTCAACGAGCGTCACGGGGACAAGACAGCGCTGGCGGTCGGCATCGACCTGCGGCACGAAGATCAGATCGAAAAGCTCGTGCAGCACACCGTCGACTATTTCGGCGCACCCGACATTGTTGTCAACAACGCCGGCATCTTTCCCGGCGACGACGGCGACGTCGCAACCATGGCCATCGAGGTGTGGGACAACGTGATGGCCGTCAACGTCCGAGCGGCGATGCTGCTCACCAAGCACGCGCTGCCCCACCTGCGCAAGAACGGCGGCGCAATCGTCAACACCTCGTCCACCCACGCCTTCGCGGGCGACAGCAGCCTGACCGGATACGGCGCTACCAAGGCCGCGCTCATCGCGCTGACGAAGTTCACCGCAACCCAGTACGGGAAGGAAGGGGTGCGCTGCAACGCCATCTGCCCGGGTACCACCACCACTCCCCCGGCGCAGGCACTACCCCAGGAGATCAAGGACATCTACGTCGGACACACGATGCGCCCGACACTCAACGGCCCGACCGAACTGGGCAAGGTCTTCCTGTTCCTCGCCTCCGACGACTCGCGCGGCATCAACGGCGAGGTGATCCGGGTGGACGGCGGTCTTCTCGCCCACCAGCCATTCGTCCCCGACATGCACAGGCTGGGCATGGTCACAGCACCGGATCAGTAACCGCCCACCACCACCC
>RRBB01000808.1:0-643 GCA_006543605.1 Rhodococcus sp. WS4 | reverse complement strand
GGTCCGTCGACGCCACCACACCCGGCGACACCACCCCCCGGATCATGCGAGAGACAGGGGCAAGGAGTCATACCGGGTCTGGCGACCGTAGCCCTTCTGTGAAGGACCGTAAATAAGGTAACGGGGGATGCCCGTGGCCCCCATTTCCCGCGTGCCGAATAGGCAGGCTTGGTCGACCGTCGTCGGCGGCGGTCACGGTGCAGTGGTCAGGATGCAGGGAGCCCGCTGCCGGATTCGGCGGACGCTTCGAGCAGGCACTGCCGCGCAGTCTGGGCGGCCAGGCCCTTCGGATCCGCCAACGCCGGCAGCGCTGCGCGACGGACCAGGAGGCTGCCCAGCACGAGATCGACCAGTGCTGCCCCGACCTCTTCGGCGGATTCGTCACCGCTCGGGTCGAACCAGGTGTAGGCCCATTGCGCGGACCCGAACATCAGTAGTGACTGAATCCGCAGATCTGTTTTCCGAAGCCGTCCCGCGGCGATGCCGTCCTCGATCACGTCACGCACCAGCTGGATGTATTCGGCGCGTAGTCCGAGCCCCTCGGTGTCGATGTCGAGCGCTGCCAGGCGCATGACCTCGCGCTGGAACGCGATCGTGGCATCGCGGTCGTGCTCTTGGTAGAGGATGAACGCGAACAACAGTC
>RRBB01000807.1:0-644 GCA_006543605.1 Rhodococcus sp. WS4 | reverse complement strand
CGTCGGTGGTGAAGTGCCACTGGACCTGGCGTTGATCGGCGTTGGTCTGTCGTTGCCAGGCGGCGAGTTCGGCGTTGAGTGTCTCGAGGTCCTCGATGCGCCGGTCCAGACACTGGCGGGTCAGCACGGAGAGTTCGATCTCGGCGATGTTGAGCCACGAGCCGTGTTTGGGGGTGTGGTGGATCTCGAGCCGCTGCGCGAGCGCGAATGCCTCGGCCGGCTCGAAGGCCTCGTAGAGCGATCCGATGCCGTGAGTGTTGAGGTTGTCCATCACCAGCGCCACCGTCTCTGCGTCGGGGTAGTCCACGCACAGAAGGTCTTTGACCTGTCCGGCCCAGTCGATCTTGGTGCGCCGGGGCCGGGCATCGACCCGCCGCCATCCGGCCAGGGGCTCGACCCAGCAGAAGATCGAGCAGGTCCCGTGCCGCACGTACTCGGAGTCCTCCTTCAGATCGCGTCCCGGGCCTGCCGGGATCGGGTCACGCGCGTGAGCGAGGAGCTGGTAGGGCTTTTCGTCCATGCACACCACCGGCCGCATCGGGTCGTAGATCCGGGCGTAGACCGACAGGATGTCTTCCATGCGGGCCGCGAACTCTGCGTTGGCCTTTGGTGGGATGGTCCAGCACTTCTTCAGGTGAGGACGA
>RRBB01000806.1:0-647 GCA_006543605.1 Rhodococcus sp. WS4 | reverse complement strand
ATGTCGTCGATGGCCGGCGGAAGATTATCGCGCACAGTGCTGATTCGCGGCGCGAGTGTGTGGAGATGGCCGCGGATGACTGCCTGCGTACTTCCGGTGAAGGGTGGACGGCCCGTGAGCAGGCAAAATAGGGTGCATCCGAGCGAATACACGTCTGCGCGGCCGTCGAGTGGGATGCCTGTGAATACTTCTGGCGCCGAATATTGCAGAGTGGCCACCAGCGACCCGGTTTTGGTCAAGTGCTGCGTCTCGTCGAGGGCCTTGGCGATGCCGAAATCGGTGAGTAGTACCCGCTCAGGTTGCCCGGCACCCGATTTGCCCAGCAGAATGTTCGCCGGTTTGACGTCGCGGTGGAGTACGGCGTTCTCGTGAGCGTAGTCCAGGGCTTTGGCGGTTTCAGCGATGATGTGGACGGCGCGCGTTAGGTCCATCGGACCCTCATGCAACGCTCCCGCGGCGTCAGTTCCGGCGACGTATTGCATCGCAATCCAGTGTTGGTTTCCTTCCTGGCCTCGGTCGAAGACTGACACGATGTTCGGGTGTTCCAGGCGTGCCACATGGTCGGCTTCGAGCTCGAAGCGGGAGCGGAAGTAGTCGTCTGCGGTCAGGCTCTGGTCCAGCAGTTTGAGTGCGGTGTTCCGGGGCAG
>RRBB01000805.1:0-648 GCA_006543605.1 Rhodococcus sp. WS4 | reverse complement strand
AAATCGATCTACACCCGCTGAACAGCACACCGGGTGCAGCGCATCAATTGCACTGTTCCGCAGTACGCGCTGCACCTGCAGCCCGTCCTTACAGGTTGAATGAGGATGGACGACTAGGTTTCTCGTGTCACGTATCACGGGGCGCCCGCCAGGAGGAGGAGAGGTGGAAGTGTCAGACGCAGAAGGTTCAGCGCGGTTGCTCCGACCGCGCGATGACGATGCCCTTCGCGCCGAGCTACGCGTCATCGCAGCGGGGTTCGCGACACCCCCGGTGGTATTCGGCGGCCCCGTCTCCGCGGGAACCCTGAAGATCTCCGAGACACTCGGCACCAGAACGCCCGGGCTGCGCGGCCTGCTGATTTCACCGATGTTGGGACTTGGCGGGCGCGCGATCACCCAGCTTCGGCCCCAGTGGGTCGAGGACTACGCGACGGCACAGACCATTACCCACGACTACGACCGGCCCGTCATCAACGAAGGACTGCGATCCATCATCGCGGTACCGGTGGTTGTCGGCGGCGGAGCGCGCGCCATCATGTACGCCGCACTTCGTCAGGCCACCCCGAGCGGGGGTCGAATTCTCGACATACTGACCCGAGCCGGTGACCGACTCGCCACCGAAATCAAAATTCGAGACGAAGTCGACCG
>RRBB01000804.1:0-649 GCA_006543605.1 Rhodococcus sp. WS4 | reverse complement strand
GGGGCGCAGAGCATCCTCGCCGAAATAGGCCTGGACATGACCCAGTTCCCCACCGCCGCGCACCTGGTCTCGTGGGCGAAACTCTGCCCGCGCACCGTCCAGTCCGGGCCCGTCACCCGTGGCGGCAGGACCGGCAAGGGCAACCCGTACCTGAAGGGCGCACTCGGTGAGGCCGCCGCCGTGGCCGCCAAAACCGACACCTTCCTCGGCGAACGCTACCGACGCCTCGTCAAACACCGTGGCAAGCTCAAGGCCCTGGTCGCGGTCGCCCGTTCCCTCCTCGTCATCGTCTGGCACCTGCTCACCGACCCGTTCGCCCGCTTCTGCGACCTCGGCGCCGACTATCACACCAGCCGCATCAACACCGAACGCAGGATGCGTAACCACATCGCCCAACTCACCGCAATGGGCTACCACGTCACCCTCGAACCCGCTGCATAGCCAAATACACAGTCTTACAACATGACCCGGCTCCGCAAGCTCCGCCGGGTGCTGTCGCCTGCCCACTCACCACGTTATTTTCCGGTCAGCTCCGGGGTCCCCTGCCGGGGACGCCGCGCATGCGGGAAAATCGGTGCGGCCGCTCGGCTAGGTCGGTGTCTTCTTGGCGCGGATGAGCCCGTCGGTCAGCTTGATCCTGGGAGCCGTG
>RRBB01000803.1:0-656 GCA_006543605.1 Rhodococcus sp. WS4 | reverse complement strand
CACACAGCGCCCGGCGGCCATCTCACCAACCCCCGAAACGCTGACAGGCACACCCGAATCCCGCCAGTCAAAATTCCTCGGCCCAGGTCACAGCTCCGCACCGAGGACAATCCCGTGTCACCGGACATCAGCGAATCTGATGCCGGCGGCGGTCAAACTGATGCCGGGGTATTCGCAGCCGCTCGGGTCCGGTAGTAGTCCGGGACCAACCGAAATCCGGTCTCGACATGCACTTTCGGCACCGCCACACTCGAAAATGTGGGTGCCGGCGTCGATAGCGCACGTGTAGGACCGGGGTCGAGTCGAGTGGGCCGGACAGGATGGGCCGACCGGCCCGGGGCCGCGTGCCGGGCTAGCCGAACGGATCGGCGGCGACACCGTCGAATGCGTCGTCGTCCGACTCGTCCTCGAAACAACCGTACGGGGCGCCACCTGCGGTGTAGCCGACAACGAACATCCGCCGCCCGCCCACCACGATCCCATCGAACGCCAATGTCGGTCCGTCTGTGGTGTGCGGCTGGTCGCGGCGCTTGCCGGTCGCGTGCCGGCTTTTGCTGTGGCTCGGCTTACGACCCCCCATGGAGTCGGGCGTGCCCCTCGACATCGGGTTTGTTCGTGACAATCACATCGGTCCCGCGGCCACCGAGAAGTGGAAG
>RRBB01000802.1:0-661 GCA_006543605.1 Rhodococcus sp. WS4 | reverse complement strand
GCAACGCCATCAGCAGGCTGGCGCAGAGGATGCCGAACGGATTGAGACGGCCAAGGAAGGCCACGGTGATCGCCGCATAGCCGTAGCCCGGCGAGACCTGCGGCACCAGTTGGCCGATCGGCCCGGCGACCTCGCAGACGCCGGCCAGGCCTGCCAGCGCGCCGGAGAACAGCAGCACGAACCAGACCAGGCGCTTCTCGCGGAAACCGACGAAACCGGCGGCGCGGCGGTCGAGGCCGAGCACGCGGACCTGGAAACCGAGGAAGCTGCGCTGCGCCAGCACCCAGACCGCCGCCAGCGCCAGCAGGCCGAACAATGCGCCAAGGTGCACCCGGCTGTCCTCGAACAGCGCCGGCAGGCGGCTGGCCTCGCCGAACAGCGCCGACTGCGGGAAGTTGAAGCCATCCGGGTCCTTCAACGGCCCGTGCACGCCGTACAGCAGCAGGTTCAGCGCGATGTAGTTGAGCATGATGGTGGTCAGGATCTCGTTGGCGTTGAAGCGCGTTCGCAGCCAGGCGGCGAACCCGGCCCAGAGCGCCCCGGCAGCGGTGCCGGCGAGCAGCACCCAGGCCAGCGCCCAGCGGCTCTGCCAGTCGAGCAACTGGATCGCCACCGCGCTGCCGGCCAGGGCGCCGACCAGCAACTGGCCCTCCGCGCCGAT
>RRBB01000801.1:0-662 GCA_006543605.1 Rhodococcus sp. WS4 | reverse complement strand
GGTCCGTCGACGCCACCACACCCGGCGACACCACCCCCCGGATCATGCGAGAGACAGGGGCAAGGAGTCATACCGGGTCTGGCGACCGTAGCCCTTCTGTGAAGGACCGTAAATAAGGTAACGGGGGGGACACCGGAGTGGGATCCCGGACGAGCTGTCGGAAGGCTCGCGCGCGGGTTGACGTGACGGCCGCCGATGCGCACGATATCGACTGGACCGCAGCGGAGCAGTCTTTGTCCGAGACCCGTGCGGCACGCGCCGCTTCCGGAGGGCTGCGCGCCATCCCAGGTGACGGTGTCGCGTAATGCTCGCGGGCAATACCACATCTCGATCCTCGTCGAGGACACGATCACCGAACCCCCGTCGACCGATCGGGTGGTCGGGCTCGACGCCGGGATCACGAGCCTCTACACACTCTCGACGGGGGAGAAGATCACCAACCCGCGCCACGAGCGCAGGGACCATGAGCGGCTGGCGAAGGCGCAGCGGGTGCTGGCCAGGAAGGAGAAGGGATCCCGTAACCGGGCCAAGGCTCGACTGAAGGTCGCGAAGATTCATGGCCGGATCGCCGATCGGCGTCGCGATTATCTGCACACACTCTCCACTCGGCTGGTGCGCGAAAATCAAGTGATCGCCATCGAGGATCTGAGTGTGCGGAACAT
>RRBB01000800.1:0-664 GCA_006543605.1 Rhodococcus sp. WS4 | reverse complement strand
CACGGCGTTCTGTGTCGACGTGTTCTCCCGCCGGATCCTCGGGTGGCAGGTGATGACATCCAAGACCACCGTGTTGGTCACCGGAGTGCTCGAGCAGGCGTTGTTCACCCGCAGGAGAGCCGACATCTGTTTCACCTCAACGGGTTTGGTGCATCACAGCGATGCGGGGAGCCAGTATACGTCGCTGGCGTTCACCGAGGCGTTGATCGCTTCGGGGATCGCCGGGTCGATCGGCAGCGTCGGGGACGCCCTCGACAACGGATTGATGGAATCGACGATCGGTCTCTACAAAACCGAGCTGATCGACCGTGCCGCGTCGTGGAGCGGTCGGGCCGAGGTGGAGCGGGAAACCGCCGAGTGGGTGCGGTGGTTGTGATATGCGGGTAATCCCCGGCGTGTCGACCGGTTGTTGGTGATGTCGGGGCGGATCCTGAGTTCAGGAGGTGGCTCATGTTCATCCCGTGCATGGTTGGCTCGTCGAAAATCGATGGTGGTGTTCCTCGACTCGGGCACGGATTGCTCGATGATTACCTGGACATGGTCGCGGCGCGAGCCCGACCGAACACGGTGCTGGCCACCGCGTACGACCTGAAGGTGTTCTTCACCGAGGTCGCGAAGGAGCCGCAGGAGGTCGCCGGGGCGGACGTGCTGGCATTCATCGCCG
>RRBB01000007.1:0-118924 GCA_006543605.1 Rhodococcus sp. WS4 | reverse complement strand
GCGTTGTTGAGATTGCCGCTGACCCGCAACCAGCGGGCAACCGGCGCCCCCGGAGAACGCGGTGCGGGTCAGCGGCAATCTCAACAACGCCGGCGAACGGCTCGCGGACGTCGAGGTGCGCGCACTCGATTCCTCGGGCACCGAGGTGGCGAAGGCGACGTCGGAGTCCAACGGCCGCTGGGAACTCCAGCTCGCGCCCGGCACGTACACGTTCGAGATCGTTGCGGAGTCCCTTCCCGACGACGTCAGCGTGCAGGGCACGGTGGAGCGCGAAGTGGTGGCCGGTCGCACCAATACGGTGATCTTCTCGTTCGGCGAGGCCCGGACCGGTTCCGCGGTCCCGTTCTACGAGAAGCTGATTCGCCAGACCATCGACGGACTCCGGTTCGGCCTCGTCATCGCGATCGCCGGTGTCGGACTGAGCCTGATCTACGGCACCACCGGCCTGACGAACTTCGCGCACGGCGAGCTCGTGACCCTCGGAGCGGTTGCGGCGTGGGTGATCAACGTGACGTTCGGGGTGCAGCTGATCCCGGCCACGATCCTCGCCGTCATCGTGGGAGTATTGATCGGTCTGCTGAACAACGCCGCGATCTGGAAGCCGCTGCGGCGGCGCAAGACCGGCCTGATCGCGCAGCTGGTGGTGTCGATCGGCCTCGCGATCTCCCTGCGTTACCTGATCCTGATCTTCTTCTCCGATCGCGCGGAGCCGTTCGTCGACTACCAGGCGCAGGTCGAACGGAGCTGGGGACCGATCGCGATCACCGACGCCAACCTCGTGAGCATCGCCATCAGTCTCGTCGTCCTCGTCGGAGTGGCCCTGCTGCTGCAGAAGACCCGCATCGGCAAGGCCATGCGCGCGGTGTCCGACAACCGCGACCTGGCCGCGTCCTCCGGCATCGACGTCGAACGGGTGATCCGCTTCGTGTGGGGTCTCGGCGGCGGCCTCGCCGCCCTCGGCGGCGTCCTGTTCGGCATCTCCGAACTCGGCGGTCGCGTGCAGTGGGAGATGGGTTTCAAGCTCCTGTTGCTGATGTTCGCCGGCATCACGCTCGGCGGATTGGGCACCGCCTACGGGGCGCTGCTCGGCTGCGTGATCGTCGGTCTGCTCGTCCAGCTGTCGACGCTGGTGATCAACCCCGACCTCAAGTACATCGGAGGACTGCTCATCTTGATCGTCATCCTGGTCGTCCGACCTCAGGGCATTCTCGGCAGCCGGCAAAGGATCGGGTGAGGGCATGGACGTCACAGGAGCACTCCAGGTCTCTCTCGCCCAGCTGATCGGTCCGTCGGCGATCTTCTACGCGCTGCTCGCGATCGGCCTCAACCTGCACTTCGGCTACGCCGGACTGCTGAACTTCGGTCAGATCGGTTTCGCACTCCTCGGCGGCTACGGCGTCGGGATCATGACCGTCACCTACCATCAGCCGCTGTGGGTCGGCATTCTCGTCGGTCTCGCCGCCGCCGGGCTACTGGCCGTCGTGCTCGGTATCCCGACGCTGCGGTTGCGGGCCGACTACCTCGCAATCGTCACGATCGCCGCGTCGGAGATCCTGCGGCTGATATTCCGTTCCACCGCTTCGGATTCCATCACCGGATCCACCAACGGCCTGTTCGGTTTCGCGGACCCGTTCACCACGCTCAGCCCGTTCGATTCGGGTAAGCAGTACAACTTCCTCGGCGTGAAGTTCTACGGGGACGACCTCTGGTCGATGGTCGTCGGATGGACCCTCGTCCTGGTGCTGTGCGGGTTCGTCTACCTGCTGACGCACAGCCCGTGGGGCCGCGTCCTCAAGGCCGTCCGCGAGGACGAGGACGCCGCCCGCGCGCTGGGCAAGAACGTCTTCGTCTACAAGATGCAGGCGCTGGTCCTCGGTGGCATGATCGGTGGGCTCGGCGGTGTGTTCAACGCACTGCAGACCAAGTCGATCAACCCCGACTTCTACTCCACCGCCCAGACGTTCTTCGCGTTCGGCGCGCTCATCCTCGGCGGCGCGGCCACCGTCTTCGGACCGGTGGTCGGTGCGATGCTGTTCTGGTTCCTGCTGGCCATCCCGGACGCACTGCTGCGGCAGGCCATCTCCGGGCCCGAACCGCTGTTGCCACTGACGGAGCAGCAGGTCGGCGCCATGCGGTTCGTCCTCCTCGGCATCATGATCGCGGTGCTGATGGTCTTCCGGCCGCAGGGCATACTGGGCAACAAGCGGGAGGTGCAGCTCAATGCCTGACCACAGACTGCCGGATCATCTACAGACCGACACCGCGCTCACCGCCGAGGAACGGGCCTCCATCTTCACCGACGTCCCGCACTCCCCCGGCGCACCGAAACCCGACCCGATCCTCGTCGTCGACAACGTGTCCCGGACGTTCGGCGGACTCAAGGCCGTCGACGTGGCGCATCTGGAGATTCAGCGCGGCTGCATCACCGGACTGATCGGACCCAACGGCGCAGGCAAGACCACCCTGTTCAACCTCCTCACCGGTTTCGACCGTCCGGACAGCGGCACCTGGTCGATGGACGGGCAGTCCCTCGGCCGGATGTACCCGCACCAGGTGGCGCGCCGCGGCGTCGTCCGCACGTTCCAGCTCACCAAGGCGCTGTCGAAGCTGACGGTGCTCGACAACGTGCGGCTCGGCGCCACCGGGCAACGCGGCGAACGGATATTCAACACTCTGCTGCCGTGGACGTGGAAGGGGCAGGAACGCGCCGTCACCGAGCGCGCCAACGAACTGCTCGCGCGGTTCAAATTGGACACCAAGTCCGACGACCTCGCCGGTTCGCTGTCCGGCGGTCAGCGCAAACTGCTCGAGATGGCGCGGGCGCTGATGACGGAGCCGACCGTGGTGATGCTCGACGAGCCGATGGCCGGGGTGAATCCGGCACTGACGCAGAGCCTCCTGGGGCACATCAAATCGCTGCGGGACGAGGGCATGACCGTCGTGTTCGTCGAGCACGACATGGACGTCATCCGCGATATCAGCGACTGGGTGGTCGTGATGGCGCAGGGCAGTGTGATCGCCGAATCCACGCCGGAGCATCTCTCGTCCAACAACGCGGTGGTCGACGCCTATCTCGGCAGCCACCACGATCAGGCCCTCGAATTCGACGCCGAGGGAAACCCGGTGGGCGCCACGGCAGTCCTGGCCGAAGCTCTCGAGAGCGCCGAGGCCGAGACCCTCGAGACCGGCGGCGACCTCTCCGAACCCGACATCACCGAGCTGAGGCGTGAGAACCCATGACCGAACTGACCCCAGCGGAATTCGCGGCCACCCCCGAGGAGCATGCCCGGCTCGCCGAGGGCGCCCTCGTCCGCGCGGACGGCGTGGTGGCCGGCTACATCCCCGGCGTCAACATCCTGCGTGAATGCAACTTCTTTCTGCGCGAGGGTGAGATCGTCGGCATCATCGGCCCCAACGGCGCCGGGAAGTCCACGCTCCTGAAGTCGTTGTTCGGGCTGATTCCGGTGCGTGAGGGATCGGTGACCCTGCGCGGCGAGGACATCACGTCCAAACCGGCCCACGTCCTCGTCCAGAAGGGCGTCGGCTACGTCCCGCAGACGCAGAACGTCTTTCCGTCGCTGACCATCGAGGAGAACCTGGAGATGGGGATGTATCTGCGCCCCAAGCTCTTCGCCGAACGGTTCGCGTTCGTCGGCGACCTCTTCCCGCTGCTCGTCGAGCGGAAGAAGGTGAAGGCGGGCGCACTGTCCGGCGGTGAACGGCAGATGGTCGCGATGGGCCGCGCGCTGATGATGGACCCGTCCGTGCTGCTGCTCGACGAGCCGTCCGCCGGACTCTCCCCGATGTTCCAGGACGAGGTGTTCATCCGCTGCAAGAAGATCAACGCGGCGGGCGTCTCGGTGATCATGGTGGAACAGAACGCCCGCCGGTGTCTGCAGATCTGCGACCGCGGGTACGTCCTGGATCAGGGCCGCAACGCCTATACCGACTCCGGCCCCAACCTGATGCACGACCCGAAGGTGATCGAGCTGTACCTCGGGACCCTGGCGGGAAGTCAGGAGAAGAAGTAGCTCACTGCACACACGACTGTGGGCCAGGTTTCCCTGGCCCACAGTGCGTTTCAGGTGTGTGTGATCACCCGCCGACGACGATGTACCCGTCCGTCGTCAGCTTGTTGTCGGCACCGAACTTCAGCTTGCCGTACGAACCGATGGACGGCTCGCCGGCGGCGGCGAAGTCGAGCTTGCCGGTGATGCCGTTGTAGTCGACGTCCGTGCCGGCCTGCACGAGCGGCAGGCACTCCTGGTACGACGTGCAGGGAGTGCCACCCTCGGTGACGGCGTTGATGTTGGCGGCGATGTCGCGACCCGCCGTCGACTTCGCCGACTCCGCCGCGAGCGCGGCGATGACCACGGCGTCGTAGGACTCACCGGCGTAGTTGAAGTCGATCAACCCCGGGTTGATGCCCTTGAGACGGTCCTGGAAGGCCGGACCGACGTCGGTGAGGGGCGTGGTGCCCTGCATGCCGTCGAGCAGTGGCGCGGCGACGGACTCACCGAGCGCGTTACCCATGTTGCCGTCCACGCCGTAGACCTTCATGCCGTCGGACGGGCCGATGCCCACCTCGTGCATGCGGGTGATGATCTTCGCCGACTCCTCGAATCCGACCACCGCGACGGCGTCGGGTGCGAAGTCCTTGACCTGATCGACCTCGGAGTTGAAGGACTGCGCGTTGGGGTCGTAGATGATCTTCTGGATCTGGTCCTCGGGGATGCCGGCGTCGACGAGGTTCTTCTGGATGTTGTCGGCGAGCCCGGTTCCGTAGGGGTCGTTGAGGGCCAGGATGGACACGCGCTGCCCGCCGTCGTCCGAGATGAGCTGCGACACGGCCTGAGCCTGCAGCACATCGGTGGGCGCGGTACGGAAGTACTGGCCCTTGTCCGGGTAGCAGACGAACTGGTCGGACGTGTTGGCCGGGGAGAACATCACGACGCCGGCGCTGGACACCTTGTCGATGACCTTCAGCGATACCGAGGACGACGCCGCACCGATGATCACCTGGGTGCCCGCGGCCAGTTCCCGGTCCACGGTGGTGTTCGCCGTGTCGGTGGTGGTGTCGCCCGAGTCGCCGGGAATCAGTTGGACCGGCTGGCCGAGAACCCCGCCGGCGGCATTGACGTCGTTGACACCGAGCTGGGTGCCGGCCACCATCGGCGGTCCGAGGAAGGAGAGGCTTCCCGTGTCGGGGAGCAGGGTACCGATCTTCAGCGGCGCAGTGGACGGGGCACCCGCTGCCGCCGCCTCTTCGGGGGTGCAGTCGGTGGAAACAGTGGTGGCCGAGGCAGAGCTGTCACTCCCACTCGCGGAGTCGTCGCCACTGTCCGAACTACAACCTGCCAGTGCGAGTGATGCCGCGCCGAGAACCGCGGCCGCCCGCACGAGGGTCCGTTTAGCCATCCAAACTCTCCTTAGATCACCTGTGTGCGGGCGCCACCCGAGTTGGCGTCCGCTGTGGGATCAGACGCTAGCGGTCCGGCGGCCTTCGCGATCCGTCCGGAAAGCCTCGTGACCTTACTGTGATCTGAAAATGACGAGTGTTTACGCGGACGTAGCGTGACGGGCCTCAGTCGGCGACGAGGAGGCGCACGGAGTCGACGACAACCTGATGCCGGACACCCAGACCCGGCGGTGGGCCGAAGTCAACCGCTCCGCGGACTTCCCGGCCGGCGCCTGAACCGTCTTCGGCGAAAACGCGTCGGCTGTCGCCGAACTCGCGGGGTCAGCTCGAGGGAGCTTCCCCACCGAGGGTCTCGAGGACGACCTGGGCGACTGCCTTCATGGTGGACCGGCGGTCCATCGCTGCCCGCTGGATCCACTTGAACGCCTCGGGCTCGGTCAGCGCCTGCTTCTCCATCAGCACGCCCTTGGCGCGTTCGACGATCTTGCGGGTCTCGAGTCGCTCCGACAGATCGGAGATCTCCCGCTCGAGCGCCGTCACCTCCTTGAACCGGCTCGCCGCCAACTCGACCGCAGGCACCAGGTCGGCCGTGGAGAACGGCTTGACGAGATACGCCATCGCCCCGGCGTCCCGAGCCCGCTCCACCAGCTCGCGCTGACTGAACGCTGTGAGAATGACCACGGGCGCAATACGTTTCGCCGCGATCTCCGACGCCGCATCGATACCGTCGCGACGGGGCATCTTCACGTCCATGATCACGAGGTCCGGTTTCAGCTCCACCGCCAGGTCGACGGCGGCCTGCCCGTCCCCCGCCTCACCGACCACGTCGTAGCCCTCTTCCCGCAGCATCTCGACCAGATCGAGCCTGATCAGCGCCTCGTCCTCGGCCACCACGACCCGTCGCGGCTGCGACGGCACACCTTGCTGCTGGGGAGCGTTCATGGCCACCATTCTCCTCTGCTCGGACGACCCCGGCGCGGGGAGCGAACGCTAGAAGGGTACCGGTGGTTGACTCCCGACGGCGATCTTCTACAGTGGTACAGCGCAACACGCCCTCGTATCCCAATTGGCAGAGGAAACGGATTCAAAACCCGTCCAGTGTGAGTTCGAGTCTCACCGAGGGCACTGCCAGGATTTCACCCGCGATCGCAGGTCAGATGCTTTTCTCTGACCTGCGATTCGCGTCTCTTCCCCCTTACGGTGCCTGTGTCACCACTGGCCCGCGACCTGCCGGGTGGCGGCATTGAGGCGGTTCCACAGGTTCACGGTGGCGATCGACAGGACCAGCGCAGCGAGTGCCTCCTCGTCGTAGTGCCGGGCGGCCTCGTCCCACACGTCGTCGGGCACCGCGTCCGCGCGATCGCTCAACCGGGTCATCGACTCGGCGAGTGCCAGGGCCGCGCGTTCGGCGTCGCTGAAGTACGGCGCCTCCCGCCATGCCGACACGGCGAAGATCCGCTCGTTGGTCTCTCCCTCCTTTTCCAGCTCACGCGCATGCATGTCCACGCACACGCTGCATCCGTTGATCTGACTCGATCGCAGGTGCACGAGGGCATGGGTCACGGGCGGCACGTCCGCCTTCGACGCAGCCTTCCCCAGAGCGAGAAGCGCCTTCATGGCATCGGGAACGATCATCGCGGGGTTGGTCATCCGGGCTTTCATGATTGCCTGCCTCCAAAGGTATTCGGGTGATGTGATGTCACCTCGGCTTGTTTTCGTTCGTCACTGGTATGACGGACCGCGACGAGGGAATGTGACAGATGGACGACAACGAATTTCTGGCGCACCGATTCGAGCAGAACCGGACGCATCTGAAAGCGGTCGCGTACCGGATGCTCGGCTCGCTCAGCGAGGCGGACGACGCCGTCCAGGAGGGCTGGCTCCGGTTCAGCCGCGCCGAGGTGGCGGAGGTGGAGAACCTGCGTGGTTGGTTGACGACGGTCGTCGCGCGGGTCTGCCTCGACATGCTCCGCTCACGGAAGGCGCGGCGTGAGGAGTCCCTGGACGTCCACGTGCCCGATCCGATCGTGAGGGAGATCGATGGAGCCGATCCCGAACACGAGGCTGTGCTCGGCGACTCCGTCGGACTCGCGCTACTGGTCGTCCTCGACACCTTGGCGCCCGCCGAACGGCTCGCCTTCGTGTTGCACGACATGTTCGCCCTGTCCTTCGACGAGATCTCTCCGATCGCCGGACGCACCCCCGGCGCGACCCGGCAGCTCGCGAGCCGCGCACGCCGCCGCGTCCAGGGATCCGGGCCGGTTCCGGATGCCGACCTCGCCCGCCAGCGGGAGGTCGTCGAGGCATTCATGGCCGCCTCGCGCGGCGGACGGTTCGATGCCCTGCTGGAGTTGCTCGACCCGGACATCGTCCTGCGCGCCGACCACGGCGGGCCCGAGTCCACCCTGGTGCGCGGCGCCCGCGCCGTCACCGAGCAGGCCCTCACCTTCTCCCGCTTCGCTCCGTTCGCCCGGCTCGCACTGGTGAACGGCGCCGCCGGAGTGGTGGCCGTACCCGACGGAAAGGCCATGTCGGTCATGGCCTTCACCGTCGCGGACGGGAAGATCGCCCGGATCGACATCCTCGCCGACCCGCACCGCCTGCAGCGTCTGGGTTGTCCTCGGTCGACGACTGACGACCCGCAGGTAGCAGCGGTTTTTTGTGGCCGATCCTGGGGTTCTGCGCCGTCCTGCCAGTACCATGGTGGAACAGGTACGCCCTCGAGCACGGAGGTCACCCATGGAGCTCGGCACCGTCACATTCACCTACGACGGGCGGGTAGCCCTTCGATTCCAGCAAGCGCTCTCGCACTCGCCGGAGAAGGTGTGGCGTGTTCTCACCGACCCGCAGTACCTGAAGGCCTGGTTCCCCGCCGACGTCGATTTCGACCTCACTCCGGGCGCCGAACTCGTCTTCCGGGTCACTCCGGAGCAGGTGCGCCGATTCGGACTGCCCGCCGATCAGACCACCACCGGAACGGTCATCTCGGTTCACCCCGCGCACATCCTCGAGTACCTGTGGGATGCGGAGACGCTGCATTGGGAACTCGTTCCGGACGGCAGCGGCGGCTGCTGGCTGACGCTCACCCACACCGTGGAAGAGGAAGAATCCGCCTACGCGCACGCCGCCGGCTGGCACGCAGGACTCGAAGTGGTCGAAGCGCAGCTCGACGGCCGCGAGGTCGACTGGTCGCCGTGGGATCGCGCCGACGAACTCGCCGCGTCCTACCGCAAGACGTCCTGACCGCGCACCGACTGGGAGGAGTGCGTATCCCGGGCAGCACGACCACACCGGCAGCGACCTTCGTCAAGGAGATCACCGGCGCGGCGACGCGGCGTTGGGGTGTGCACGGCACCGACCTCGGCTGTCCCGTGCGCCTGGCCGACGGCAGGTTCGCGTTCTTCTTCGGCGACACGTTCAGCTCACACGGCCGACGGGGCCGCGGGTGGCGCAGTCCCGTGATGCTGCGCTCCGCCACAACCGATCTCCGCGACGGCATCGAGTTCGAATCCGCAGCGGGCGGCCGGACGGCGCGGGAGATCCTCCCCAACGCGCACGACGTCCGCGAACTCCCCGACCGGGATTCGCCGGGCAGTGAGTTCACCGTCGTTCCCGCGGACGCTGTCACGATCGGCGACCGGACATATCTGTCCGTCGTCAGTGTGCACTCGTGGAAGTCGGCCGACTGGCCGACGAACTTCACTTATCTCGCGTGTTCCGACGACGGCGGCGAGAATTGGCACCGCACACCCGCGCGCTGGGACAACCGCGGCGGGTCGCTCGACCAACTGTGGACCATGGAACGCCACGACGGCTACGTCTACGTGATCTCCAGCGCGTTCGACCGCACCAATCCGGGCGGGATGATTCTGCGGCGGGTCCCCGAGTCGCACATTCTCGATCCGGCAGCCTACGAGGACTGGGGCTGGAACCCCGCCACGGACTGGGCGTGGGGCCAACCCGCGACGCCGATCCTGCCGGGACCCGTCGGCGAGATGTGCCTGCGAAACATCGAGAACACCTGGGTACTCGCCTACTTCGATCCCGCTGAATACGCGATCGTCACCCGCACCGCGGACCGTGTCGACGGTCCGTGGTCGGAACCGACCGTGCAGGTCGCCGGGGGCGCCTGGGGAGCCGCAGACGGAACGTGGGCGCAGATCTACGGCGGCTACATCCATCCCGCGTCCACCCTGGACGACCTGCATCTGCTTGTGTCGCAATGGAACACGACCACGGGAGACCCGTACCGCGTCCTCCAGTTCAGGACCCGGCTGGACGTGAGGTAGCCGGCCTCACCCGACGAGTTCCGACTCCGTCCACCGCCCCTCCCCCTCGAGTTCGACACCGCGGGAGTGGAATTGGTTCAGGGTGCTGCGGTGCCCGACGCTCACCACGATGCTGTCCGGAAGTTCGGTCCCGAGCAGGGTGTAGAGCGTGTACTCGAGCCCCTCGTCGATCGCCGACGTGGCCTCGTCGAGGAAGATCACCGCGGGCCGGGCGATCAGCACCCGCGCAAACGAGAGACGCTGCTGCTCACCCGGCGACAGGATGCGCGTCCAGTCGGCGGTCTCGTCGAGCCGATCACCCAGGTTGCCCAGCGACACCTTCGTCAGCGCGTCGCGCACGACGTCGTCCGACGCCGTCGGCTCCTTCGGATACGCCAGCGCGGTCCGCAGGGAACCGAGGGGCAGGTACGGCCGCTGGGAGAGGAAGATCGCCTCCCCCGAAGGCCGGGACACGGTGCCGTCCGCGTAGGGCCACAGATCCGCGAGGGTGCGGAGCAGGGTGGTCTTTCCCGAACCCGACGGACCCTTGACCAGCAACGACTGGCCGGGGCTCACGGTGAGCGCGAGGCCCTCGATGAGCGTCTCCCCCGTCGGGATGCGCACATCCAGCTTCTCCACCTGCAGGTCGTCGCCCGACTTGCCGGTCTTCAGGACCGGAAGTTCGGCGGCGTGCTGGTTGTCGTTGGCGAGGCCGTTGAGTCGGATGAGGGTGGCGCGGAAACTCGCGAAGTCGGCATACGACTCACGGAAGAAGGACAGCGAGTCGTGGACCTGGCCGAAGGCCTGCGACGTCTGCATCACGTCACCGAGCGACACCTGGCCGGTGAACAGTCGCGGACCCTGCACGAGGAACGGGAAGATGACTGCCGTCTGGTTGACGGTGAGGTTCCATCCGCTGAACTTCAAGGTCCGGAAGACGATCTGCCACATGTTCCGGATGACGTCCGCGAACCGGCCGGCGAGGGTGCGGCGCTCGACGTTCTCGCCGCGGAAGAAGGCGATGCTCTCGCCGTACTCCCGCACCCGGATCAGTGCGTAGCGGAAGTTGGCGCCGAGTTTCTCGTTGAGGAAGTTCAGCTTGATGAGGGGCTTGCCGATCCAGAACGCGACCACCGTGGTCACCAGCACGTAGATGTAGACAAGGAAGATCATCGCCCGCGAGATCTCGACGCCGAACACGGTCATCGGGCCGGACAGGTCCCACAGGATTCCGGTGAACGACACAATCGACAGCACCGCCGTCACCGCCCCCATCGACAGCGAGCGGGACGTGGTCACGAAGTTGGTGATGTCGGCCTGGACCCGCTGGTCCGGGTTGTCGATCGCGTCGTCCAGGAACCGGTCGCGGTAGTACGCGCGGCTGTCGAGCCAGTCGTCGACGAGGTGATGGTTGAGCCACGTCCGCCAGTCGATGTCGAGGGTCTGCCCGATCAGGTACTCGACCAGGGCCCGCACGACGTGGACCGTCGCCAGAATGGCGAACACGCGGAGGAAATGCCAGAACGCCGTCTCGTCCAAATTCTGGATCGAATCGTAGAAGTCGTTGTACCAGTAGGAGAACAGCACCGTCATCCGCACCGCGAAGACGGTCGACAAGAGCAGCACCGCCAGGATCGCCAACGGCTTGGGGCTGCGCCGCGGATCGAAGTAGGGCGCGGCGAAGCGCCAGAACTGCCTACCCCATTTGGTGAACCGCGCGAGCAGTATCACCACGACGACGAACACGACGACAGTCATGACGTAGGCCTTGAGCAGCCACATCGAGCTGTCCCACACGACGTTGTTCCAGTCCACGACCCATATCCCCGATCACGAGGTGAAACTCACCAGAAAGATGGCGAAGTCTAACCCCGCACGCCGGTGATCGGCGAGAGATACGCGCAGGACACGCATCCGATGTCCCTTTTGCACGGTTTCGGCCGCGCGGGTGGAACATCGGGCCGGGCGGCAGGGATCCGATCGGCGTGACGCCTACGAGTCCTTCTCCGGCTCAGGCTTTTTCAGGTTGCCTTCGTCGTCGACGTAGTCGTCGAACGCGGTACCCGACACCGTTCCGTCGGAGCCGGGCAGGACGACCGTCTCGCGGGCGCCGGGTTCGTAGCGCGCGTCGATCTCTTCCATCTTCTTCTTGGCTTCGGCGATCGCCTCGTCGTCGGGAACGGGGATCTCGGTCTCCCGACCGGTGTTCTTCTGCTCGGGTTCGTCTGCGCTCATGGTGCACGTCCGTTCCGTCTCGGAGATTCCAGACCGACCATACGCTCCGGTCAGCAGTTGGACTACCGTTCAAAACCGTTCGCAGGCAAAGGAATGACACACCCTAGGTGCGGGGCGGGAAGTGGCGGATGAGGCCCTCCTGGACCACGGTCGCCAGCAACTCGCCCTCGATCGAGAAGAACCGGCCCGTCGCGAGACCACGGGAACCCGCCGCAACCGGCGACTCGGTGGCGTACAGAGTCCAGTCGTCGAACCGGAACGGCCGGTGGAACCAGATGGAATGGTTGACGGTGGCCGCGACGATCCGGTCCAGCCCCCACGACAATCCATGGGTGGTGATGATGGAATCGAGGACCGTGGTGTCCGACGAGTAGCCCATGACGGCCACGTGAATCAGCGGGTCGTCCGGAAGGTCCCCGTCCGACTTCATCCAGACGCGGTTGTGGGTGAGCTTCTCCCCCGTGCCCTTCAGGATCCACGACGGGTCGTTCGCGTAGCGCATGTCGATCGGTTTGAGGGCGTCGACGAACATCTTGAGTCGATCCTCGTACCCCATGAAATGGTCGCCCAGCGGCGGCAGCGTGTCCGGGAACGGGACGTCGGGCACCTCGACCGCGTGCTCGAGACCCTTGCCCCAATCCTGGAACGCCGCCAGCATGACGAACAGTTCCTGCCCGTCCTGCAACGCCGTGACCTGACGGTTCGCGAACGCCCGGCCATCGCGGTGCCGTTCGACGCGGTACTCGATGGGTTCCTTGACGTTGCCGCCACGGATGAAGTGGGCGTTGATCGCGTGCACGGCGCGCTCGCCGCTGACGGTGCGGCCGGCGGCGACCAGTGCCTGGGAGATCAACTGGCCGCCGAACGTCCGGCTACCCACCTGCGCGGGATGCCGACCTCTGTACGTGTCCTCCCCGGTCTTCTCGAGGTCGAGAAGTTCGAGCAGGGTCTGGAGATCGGTCTTCGCCGCGACTTCGCTCACCTAGTGGTCCTCTTCGCCGATTCTGTGCACGTGGATCAGGTTGGTCGAGCCTACGGTGCCGGGGGGCGAACCCGCGACGATGACCACCAGTTCGCCCTTCTGGTACCGGCCCAGACCGAGCAGCGCGTGGTCGACCTGCCGCACCATCGCGTCCGTGCTGTCGACGGGATCGACGATGAACGTCTCCGTTCCCCACGTCAGCGACAACTGGCTGCGCACCTCCGGCAACGGGGTGAACGCCAGCAACGGCAGCGGCGTGTGCAGACGGGCCAGGCGGCGCACCGTGTCACCGGACTGCGTGAACGCCACCAAGGCCTTCGCGTCGAGGCGCTCCCCGATGTCGCGGGCGGCGTACGAGATGACACCACGCTTGGTGCGCGGCACGTGGGTCAGCGGCGGCACCTGCGTGGACTCGTTCTCCACGGCCTCGACGATCCGGGCCATCGTGCGCACCGTCTCCATCACGTACTTGCCGACCGACGTCTCACCGGACAGCATGACCGCGTCCGCACCGTCGAGCACGGCGTTGGCGACGTCGGACGCCTCCGCGCGGGTGGGCCGCGAGTTCTCGATCATCGACTCGAGCATCTGCGTGGCCACGATGACCGGCTTCGCGTTCTCGCGGGCGATCTGGATCGCCCGCTTCTGCACCAGCGGCACCTGTTCGAGCGGCAGTTCGACACCGAGGTCACCGCGGGCGACCATCACCGCATCGAAGGCCAGCACGATGGCCTCGAGGTTGTCGATCGCCTCCGGCTTCTCCAGCTTCGCGATGACCGGGATCCGGCGGCCGACCCGATCCATCACGGCGTGAACCAGTTCGACGTCGGCCGGCGACCGCACGAACGACAGGGCGATGAAGTCGACACCGAGGCCGAGGGCGAACTCGAGGTCCGCGATGTCCTTCTCCGACAGCGCCGGGACCGACACGTTCATCCCCGGCAGCGACACACCCTTGTTGTTGCTGACCGGACCACCCTCGGTGACCCGGCAGACCACGTCGTTGTCCTCGACGCCGGTGACGACGAGACCGACCTTGCCGTCGTCGACGAGCAGCCGATCACCGGCCTTGGCGTCCTCGGCGAGCTGCTTGTAGGTGGTCGACACCCGGTCGTGGGTTCCCTCGACGTCGTCGACGGTGATGCGCACGACCTCACCGTTGGCCCACGTGGTGCGGTCCTCCGCGAACCGGCCGAGCCGGATCTTCGGTCCCTGGAGGTCGGCGAGGACACCGACGGCCTTCCCGGTCGCATCCGAGGCGGCGCGGACTCGTTTGTAATTCTCCTCGTGGTCGGAGTGATCTCCGTGGCTGAAGTTCAGCCGGGCCACGTCCATACCGCTTTCGACGAGTTCGCGAATTCGGTCACCGGTGGCGGTAGCAGGTCCAAGTGTGCATACGATCTTCGTGCGTCGGTTCACGGCCTCGAGCCTAGTCGTCCCGCGCGCCCTTCTCCATTTAGACGACTGCCAGCGGGAGCGCCGTCGGATGCACCGGCGACGGCAGGTCCGACGCCCCCGTCAGATACACGTCGACGGCGTGCGCCGCGGACCGGCCCTCCGCGATCGCCCACACGACGAGCGACGCGCCGCGATGCGCGTCCCCGCAGACGAAGACTCCGGGTGCGGTGGTCTGCCAATCGGGCCCGCAGGAGAGGGCGCCGCGCCGGGTGGGCGACAGCCCGTAGTCGTCCAGCAGCGGCCCGAGGTCCACACCCTCGAACCCGATCGCGAAAAGCGCCAGTTCGCAGGGCAATTCGATTTCCTCGCCGACCGGCGTGATGGTGCGCTTGCCGTCCTCGCGGGTGACCTGGACCTCGGCGAGCACCATGGATCGGACGTTCCCGTTCGCGTCGCCGAGGAAACGCTGCACCGCGACCTGGTAGCGGCGCACACCGCCCTCGGCGTGCGCGGGCGACGTGCGCAGCACCATCGGCCATGCCGGCCACGGGGTCGCGGACTCGTCCCGTTCCGTCGGCAACTCCGGGTTGTAGTCCAGTTGCGTCACCGACACCGCACCCTGGCGGTGCGCTGTTCCGAGGCAGTCGGCGCCGGTGTCGCCGCCGCCGATGATGACGACGTGCTTGCCCTTGGCGGTGATCGTCGCGGGCCCGTCCCCCTCGCATTCCTTGTTCGAGGTCACCAGATGTTCCATCGCGAGATGGATCCCGTTCAGCTCGCGGCCCTCCACGGTGGTGTTGTCGCGGGCCCGCAGCGCGCCGATCGCGAGCACGACGGCGTCGAACTGCTCGCGCAACTGCTCCACCGTGAGATCGACCCCGACCTCGCAGTCGGTGACGAAGTGTGTGCCCTCGGCGCGCATCTGCATGAGCCGCTGATCGAGGATCGCCTTCTCCATCTTGAATTCCGGGATGCCGTACCGCAGCAGTCCCCCGAGCCGGTCGTCGCGCTCGTACACGGTGACGTCGTGCCCCGCCCGGGTCAGCTGCTGAGCCGCCGCGAGACCGGCCGGGCCGGACCCGACCACCGCGACCTTCCGGCCCGTCGCGATCATCGGCGGCTTGGGCACCACCGTGCCCGATTCCCACGCCACGTCGGCGATGGCCTGCTCGATCCGCTTGATCGTGACGCTGCCCGTCGTGTGCGTGTCGGCGAGCGCCAGCACACACGCCGACTCGCACGGCGCCGGGCACACCCGTCCCGTGAACTCCGGGAAGTTGTTGGTGGCGTGCAACCGCTCACTGGCCGCCGACCAGCGGCCGCGGCGCACGAGGTCGTTCCACTCCGGGATCAGATTGCCCAGCGGACAGCCCGCACCCCCGGAGTGGCAGAACGGGATTCCGCAATCCATGCACCGGGCCGCCTGCTCGGACACCTCGGCCGCCCGCTCCGCCGGACTCTGCGGCGCATACACCTCGTGCCAGTCGTGCACCCGCTCCGCGATCGGACGCTTCGGCGCCTCCTTCTTCACGATGTGCAGAAAGCCCTGTGGGTCAGCCACGTGCCGCCTCCATGATCGCAGTGTCGACGTCGAGTCCCTCCGCCTTGGCCATCCGGGTCGCGTCCAGCACCCGCTGGTAATCGACCGGCATCACCTTGGTGAACAGCGCGGACCGCCGCGGCCAGTCGGCGAGCACCGACGCGGCCACCGCCGACCCCGTCCACCGGTGGTGCCGGGTGACCGCGCCGTGCAACCAGTCGAGGTCGTCCGGATCTGGTTGCAGGAGCGTGACCATCGCCGGGTTGACGTCCGCCGGGTCCAGGTCGAGAACGTACGCGATGCCGCCGGACATGCCGGCCGCCACGTTCCGTCCGGTCGGTCCGAGGATCACGACCCGTCCGCCCGTCATGTACTCGCAGGCGTGATCGCCGACCCCCTCCACGACCGCCGCAGCACCGGAGTTGCGCACCGAGAAGCGCTCACCGACCCGCCCCCGGAGGTACAGCTCCCCCGAGGTGGCGCCGTAGAGCAGCGTGTTGCCGGCGATCACCTGGGTTTCCGGGACGAACAGGACGTCGTCGGCGGGGCGGACGACGATCCGTCCGCCCGACAACCCCTTGCCGACGTAGTCGTTGGCGTCACCGGTCAGGTCGATCGTGATGCCCGGCGGCAGGAACGCACCCAGCGACTGCCCGGCTGAACCGGTGAACGTGAGCCGGATCGTGTCGTCCGGCAACCCGGAAGCGCCGTAGCGGCGGGTGACCTCCGCCCCGAGCAGCGTGCCGACGGTCCGGTTGACGTTGCGCACCGGCATCTCGATCTCCACGGCGTGAGCGTCCTCGAGCGCTCCCTCCGCCAACTGGATGAGGGTGCGGTCCAGCGCCCGGTCCAGTCCGTGGTCCTGGTCGCGGTCCCGGCGCCGCTGCGGCAGCCGCGCCCCGTCCGGACCGGTGGGGACGGCGAAGATCGGACTGAGGTCGAGTCCGCGATTCTTCCAGTGCGCGATCCCCTGCGCGGTCTCCAGGACATCCGCGTGCCCGACGGCCTCGTCGATGCTGCGGAACCCGAGGTCGGCCAGATACTGCCGCACGTCCTCGGCGACGAACCGGAAGAACTCCTCCACGAATTCCGGTTTGCCGGTGTAGCGCTTGCGCAATTCGGGGTTCTGGGTGGCGACCCCCACGGGGCAGGTGTCGAGGTGACAGACCCGCATCATGATGCACCCGGCCACGATCAGCGGGGCCGTCGAGAACCCGAACTCCTCCGCCCCCAGCAGCGCCGCGACCACGACGTCCCGCGCGGTGCGCATCCCGCCGTCGCACTGCACCGTGATCCGGTCGCGCAGCCCGTTGAGCACGAGCGTCTGCTGGGCGTCGGCCAGGCCGATCTCCCACGGCGCCCCCGCATGCTTCATCGACGTCAGCGGGGTGGCGCCGGTGCCGCCGTCGTTGCCGGAGATGAGGACCACGTCGGCGTGCGCCTTGCTGACGCCGGCCGCCACCGTCCCCACGCCCACCGAACTGACCAGCTTCACGTGCACGCGGGCCCGATCGTTGGCGTTCTTCAGGTCGTGGATCAGCTGGGCGAGATCCTCGATCGAATAGATGTCGTGGTGCGGCGGCGGCGAGATCAGCCCGACACCCGGCGTCGAGTGCCGGGTCTCGGCGACCCACGGATACACCTTGTACGCCGGCAGCTGGCCGCCCTCACCGGGCTTGGCGCCCTGCGCCATCTTGATCTGGATGTCGCTGGCGTTGATCAGATAGTCGCTGGTGACGCCGAATCGGCCGCTCGCCACCTGCTTCACGGCGCTGCGCCGCGACGGATCGTAGAGGCGGTCGACGTTCTCGCCGCCCTCGCCCGTATTGGAACGTCCGCCGAGATTGTTCATCGCGACGGCCATCGTCTCGTGCGCCTCGGCCGAGATCGACCCGTAGCTCATCGCGCCCGTGTTGAACCGGGTGACGATCCGCTCCACCGGTTCCACCTCGTCCAGCGGCACCGGCGGGCGCACGCCCTCCCGGAACGTGAAGAGGCCGCGCAGCGCCCCACCGGCCTCCACGAGCCGGTTCACCTCGTCGCTGTACTTCGCGAACACCTCGTGCCGACCCGTGCGGGTGGCGTGCTGCAGCAGGAACACCGTCTCCGGGGTGAACAGGTGCAGTTCGCCGTCGCGGCGGAACTGGTACTCGCCGCCGTCCTCGAGTCGCCGGTGGGCGAACTCCGCCGGATTGTCCGGGTAGGCCTGCCGGTGCCGGACCATGACCTCGCGGGCGAGTTCGTCGATGCCGGCGCCACCGAGTTTGCTGACGGTGCCCTTGAAGTACTCGTGGACGAGGTCGCGGTCCAGGCCGATCGCCTCGAACACCTGCGCCGCGGTGTACGAGCCGACGGTGGAGATCCCCATTTTCGACATCACCTTGAGCACACCCTTGCCGAGGGCGGTGAGGAGATTCCGCACGGCGATGGTGTGCTCGACGCCGGTGAGTTCGCCCTCCGACACGAGGTCCTCGATCGACTCCATCGCGAGATACGGGTTGACGGCCGCGGCCCCGTATCCGATGAGCAACGCGAGGTGGTGGACCTCGCGGGCGTCACCGGATTCGACGACCAGCGCCACCTTGGTGCGTTCCTTGGTGCGCACCAGGTGATGGTGCACGGCGGCGACCGCCAGTAGCGACGGGATCGGCGCCCGGGTGTGGTCGGAGTCGCGGTCCGATATGACCAGTGTCCGGTAGCCGTCCGCGATTGCGGCGCTCGCGTGAGCTCGCAAGTCCTCGATGGCCTCGGCCATCCCGGTGCCGCCGCGCTCCACGTCGTAGAGCGCGCGGAGCACCGTCGCGGCGAGGCCCGGATGGTTGCCGTCCGCGTTCACGTTGATGATCTTGTTCAGCTCTTCGTTGTCGAGCACCGGCCACGGCAGCACGATCTGCCGACACGACGCCGCGGTGGGCTCGAGCAAATTCTGCTCGGGCCCCATGACCCGCGACAGCGACGTGACGATCTCTTCCCGGATCGCGTCGAGCGGCGGGTTCGTGACCTGCGCGAACAGTTCGACGAAGTAGTCGTAGAGCAGCCGGGAGCGCTGCGACATCACGGCGATCGGCGTGTCCGTCCCCATCGAGCCGAGCGGCTCCCCGCCGGACGCGGCCATCGGGGCCAGCAGAATCCGCAGATCTTCCTCGGTGTACCCGAACGCCACCTGACGTCGCACCACCGACTCGTGGTTGTGCTGCGCGTGCGGGCGGTCCGGCAGCGTCTTCAACTCGAGCAAACCGGCGTACAGCCATTCGGCGTACGGCCGCTCCGCCGCCAGCCGCGTCTTGATCTCCTCGTCGGGCACGATCCGGCCCTCGGACGTGTCGACCAGGAACATCTGCCCCGGCTCGAGGCGACCCTTCGCCACGACCTCCGCCTGCGGCACGTCGAGGACACCGCTCTCGCTCGCGAGGACCACCCGGCCGTCGACGGTCTGCCACCAGCGTCCCGGGCGCAGACCGTTGCGGTCCAGGACGGCGCCGACGACGGTGCCGTCGGTGAACGTCACGCACGCCGGTCCGTCCCACGCCTCCATCAGCGACGCGTGGAACTGGTAGAACGCCCGCCGGTCCGGGCACATCGACGTGTCGTTCTCCCACGCCTCCGGCACCATCATCATTACCGCGTGCGCGACGCTGCGCCCGGCGAGGTGCAGGAGTTCGAGCACCTCGTCGAACGACGCCGAGTCCGACGCGTCGGGCGTGCAGATGGGATACAGCCTCCGCAGGTCACCGGGGATCACCGAACTCGACAGCAGCGCCTCCCGCGCGCGCATGCGGTTCCGGTTGCCGCGGACCGTGTTGATCTCGCCGTTGTGCGCGACGAACCGGAACGGATGCGCGAGCGGCCAGGACGGGAACGTGTTGGTGGAGAACCGGCTGTGGACGATGGCGATCGCGCTCGCGGTCCGCGGGTCGCGCAGATCGGGGAAGTACCGCCCCAGCTGGGACGTGGTCAGCATGCCCTTGTAGACGAGAGTGCGGCTCGACAGGGACGGGAAGTACAGGCCGCTGCCGTCGGACTCGACTTCGGGAGTGACCTGCTCGGCCCGTTTGCGGAGAGGGTAGATCAGGCGATCGAGCGCGAGCCCGCCGGGTCTGATGCCCCCGACCGCCGGCGCGGCGACGAACAACTGGGCCATGTAAGGTGCGCAGGCCCGCGCCGTGGAGCCGACGTCGGCGCCGTCGGGATCGACGGGGACCTCACGCCAGCCGAGGACCTCGAGCCCCTCGTCTGCAGCGAGGTCGGCCACGCGCTGCATCGCGGACGCTCGCGCGTCGGGGTCCGGCGCGAGGAAGCAGATTCCCGCCGCGTAGGTGCTGCTGCCGTCGTCCAGGGGTGCGGGGAGACCGAACTCGACGACGTGGTCGAAGAACTCGGTGGGTAGCTGGAGCAGGATGCCGGCGCCGTCTCCGCTGTTCGGTTCCGATCCGGCCGCACCGCGGTGCTCGAGGTTCTCGAGGGCGAGGAGACCGTCGGAGACGATGGAATGCGAGCGGCGACCGTGCACATCCGCCACCATGGCGACGCCACAGGAATCGACTTCCTGGTCCGGGTCGTACAAGCCCTGGGGACCGGGCGACTGAGAGAACAGCACCGACATACCTCCACATCGGCCAGAAAGACCACCAGTGTGCGCTCCGCACGTGCTGTCGGCGGCCTCCGCTAGCGGGGTCGCCACGACGGGCGCTAACTGCTTTTCGGGGGTCTACCGGGACAGCTTCGGCCCGTGAAGGTTGTAACCGGACATACATCCGGCGCGCTCAGCTTACCAGGACGGATACCCGGCGAGATATGCCGAATCGGGCCCCGGAGCGCACTGTGGCCCGTGTCGCATCAGCAACACGGGCCACAGTTTTCTCTCGGATTTTCACTGCTCCCGGAGGGGGCGTCCGTACTTGTCCTTCACACTTCCGGTCAGCATCATGATGCCGTCGACCAGCGGCCAGATTCCGCCGAGACCGCAGGTGAGCCACGTGACGGCGATCTGCGCGACGGCGATTCCGGGCTGGTTGAGATAGAACCGCCCGACTCCGAAACCGCCGAGGAAGATCTGCAGCAGGCCGGCGGTCAGCTTGGACTTGTCGGAGTACGGCTCACCCGTCAGCGGATGCCGGCCGAACGGCGCCGACGGATCGGCGTACGCGTTGTACCCGGCGGGGGCATATCCCGGCGGCGGGTAGCCCTGCTGGGGGTAGCCCTGCTGGGGGTAGCCCTGCTGCTGCCCGTATCCGGGCTGCTGGTACCCCGGCTGCTGGTAGTCCTGCGGGGCTGCGCCGTACTGCGCGCCGTAGTTCGGGTCGGGTGCGCCGTACGTGGGACCGTCCGGTTGCTGCTGCGGCTTGTCGTACCCCGTGTAGGGCGCGGTCGGCGACGTCGACTCCCCCACGTTCGGGAACGGCGCCGTCGGCTCGGTTCCGCTCGGCGACGGGTAGGTGGGCGTCGAACCCCAGCCCGGACCGTTCCCGACGCCCGAGTAGGTGTCCCATCCCGGTCCGGTGCCGGACGCGCCCGGTGACGGTGTCGCGTCGGACGTGGCCGGCGGCTGGGACAGCGAGGCCTCGGCGGTGGCGTCGTAGTCGAAGGGTGAGCCGAACTCGGGCGGCAGGTTCGACTCGGTGTTCTCGGTGCCGTCGCTGCTCTTCCCCAGGTCGACCTTGTGTGCGTCCTCGGATGCACCCTTGCCGGAATCGTCGGATGCTTTCCCCGGTTCAGTCATTCGCGTCATCCTTCTTGCTGTCGATGGTCTTCGTGCCCGCGTCGCCGCCGGCACTCGCCGTACTCGCGGCCTTCTCGTCCGATACCGACTTGTCCTCGACCTTCTCGTCCTCGAGTTTCTTGTCGCCCTCGACCTTCTCGTCAGCGGTCTCGCCCGCCGCCTGCCCCTCGCCGGCCGGACGCAGGTCCGCCGGATCCTCGCGGCCCTTCGTGGCAGCGAAGAAGTACACCAGCGCCGCGACGAACACGAGGGCCGAGGTGAACGAGTTCACGCGGACACCCGCGATGAGGCTGGCGTGGTCGCTGCGCATCAGTTCGATCCAGAAGCGTCCGGCACAGTACCCGGCGACGTACAGCGCGAAGAGGCGGCCGTGGCCGATGCGGAATCGGCGATCGACCCACACGAGCAGGATGACGATCAGCACGTTCCACAGCGCTTCGTACAGGAACGTCGGATGCACCACGAATGCGACCTGGCCGGTGGAGACGCCGTCGATCAGCTGCGGCGACACCTGCCCCGCGTCGTTGCGGCGCTCGAAGATCTCGAGCCCCCACGGGACGTCGGTCTCGCGACCGTACAGCTCCTGGTTGAAGTAGTTTCCGAGCCGGCCGATCGCCTGCGCGAGCAGGATCGCGGGCGCGACCGCGTCGCCGAGTGCCGGCAGCGGGATGCCGCGGCGACGACACCCGATCCACGCGCCGACACCACCGAGCGCCACGGCGCCCCAGATGCCGAGGCCGCCCTGCCACACCTTCAGGGCGTCGACGGGATCGCCGCCCTCCCCGAAGTACGTCGGCCAATCGGTCATCACGTGATACAGCCGGCCGCCGATCAGGCCGAACGGCACCGCCCAGATCGCGATGTCGAGGACGGTGCCCTTCTCGCCGCCGCGGGCGACCCAGCGGCGGTCGCCCCACACGATCGCGACGACGATCCCGACGATGATGAACAGCGCGTACGCGCGCAGGGCCACCGGTCCGACATACCAGACACCTTGGGGCGGACTCGGAATGTAGGCCAGTACGTCCACAGTGGAAGTCACGACGCCACGGTAGCGGAGCGAACGCCCTCGGCGAGTTCCTTCGTGAGCGAGCGCACGGCGTCCAGACCGCTCTCCGCGGCGGTGACCAGCGCGGATCCGACGATGACGGCGTCGGCGTACGCGGCAATCTCGGCGGCCTGCGCGCCCGACCGCACACCCAGCCCGACGCCCACCGGAATGTCCGAGTGCGCGCGGATGCGGGCCGTCAGCTCGGGTGCCATCGACGACACCGCGTCACGGGCGCCGGTGACACCCATCGTGGACGCGGCGTACACGAAGCCGCTGCTGGCGTCGAGGGTCATCGCGAGGCGTTCCTCGGTCGACGACGGCGCCACGAGGAAGATCCGGTCGAGGTCGTGTTCCTTCGACGCGGCGATCCACTCGCCGGCTTCCTCCGGGATGAGGTTGGGCGTGATCAGCCCGAGGCCGCCGGCACTCGCCAGGTCGCGGGAGAACTTGTCGACGCCGTACTGCAGGACCGGATTCCAGTAGGTCATGACGACGGCCTTGCCGCCGACGGAGGCGATCGCTTCGACGACGGTGAACACGTCACGCACCCGGACACCGTTCTGCAGCGCCGTCTCGGCCGCCGCCTGGATGGTCGGCCCGTCCATCACCGGGTCGGAGTAGGCAATGCCGACCTCGACGATGTCGCAACCGGATTCGACCATCGCCTTGAACACGTCGATAGAGTCCTGGACGGTGGGGAAACCGGCCGGGAGGTACCCGACGAGCGCGGCGCGCTTCTCCTCGCGGCACTGCGCGAACGTCGGGGCGAGGCGCGAGAGTCGTTCGCTCACTTGGCCGAACCTTCCTTGTCAGTCGTGGTGGTCTCGGTGGAGTCGTCGGGATCGAACAGTCCGAACCACTTGGCCGCCGTGTCCATGTCCTTGTCGCCGCGCCCGGACAGGCTGATGACGATGATCGCGCCCTTCCCCAGCTCGCGGCCCAGTCGCAGCGCCCCGGCGACGGCGTGCGCGGATTCGATGGCCGGGATGATGCCCTCGCGCTCGGACAGCAAACGCAGCGCGTCCATCGCCTCGGTGTCGGTGACCGGTTCGTAGGTGGCGCGGCCGATGTCCTTGAGGAGTGCGTGCTCGGGCCCGACACCCGGGTAGTCGAGGCCGGCGGAGATCGAGTGCGACTCGATGGTCTGCCCGTCCTCGTCCTGCAGCAGGTACGAGTACGCGCCCTGGAACGCACCCGGCGTGCCTGCCGCGAACGTGGCGGCATGCCGCCCGGTCTCGACACCGTCACCGGCCGCCTCGTAGCCCACCAGCCGCACGGCCGGGTCGTCGAGGAAGGCGTGGAAGATTCCGATGGCGTTGGACCCGCCGCCGACGCACGCCGTCACCGCGTCGGGCAGCCTGCCCGTCAGCGCCTGCACCTGAGCCCGCGTCTCCAGACCGACGACCCGCTGGAAGTCGCGGACGATGGTCGGGAAGGGGTGCGGCCCCGCGGCGGTGCCGAAGCAGTAGTAGGTGTTGTGGGCGTTGGTGACCCAGTCGCGCAGCGCCTCGTTGATCGCGTCCTTGAGGGTTCGCGACCCCGACTCGACCGACACCACCGAGGAGCCCAGCAGCCTCATGCGGGCGACGTTCAGCGCCTGCCGCTCGGTGTCGACGGCGCCCATGTAGACGACGCATTCGAGGCCGAGGAGGGCACAGGCGGTCGCGGTGGCGACACCGTGCTGGCCGGCGCCGGTCTCCGCGATGATCCGGGTCTTGCCCATGCGCTTGGCGAGCAGCACCTGGCCGAGCACGTTGTTGATCTTGTGCGAGCCGGTGTGGTTGAGGTCTTCGCGCTTGAGGATGAGGCGTGCCCCGCCGGCGAACTCGCTCATGCGGGTCGCCTCGAAGATCGGGGACGGACGGCCGGTGTAGTCGCGCTGGAGACGGTCGAGTTCGTTCAGGAACGCGTCGTCGGCGCGCGCCTTCTCGTACTCGGCGGTGACCTCCTCGATCACTGCCATCAGGGCCTCCGGCACGTGCCGTCCGCCGTACACGCCGAAGTGTCCTCCGGCGTCGGGGTCGTGCGTCGTGCGCTCGGCGATTCCAGCGCTGGCAGTCGGCAGATTGCCACCCTTGAAGACGGTTTCCTGATTACGTGAAGTCACAGGTCCAGTCTGCCCCAACGCTGGGTTCCGCCGCCGTCCGGGTCAGTTCCGCCGACGCAGGCTCAGCGCGACGGCTTGGGGCAGGACGGGTGCGCGCCGGCGTTGACCAGATCGGCCACGGCCTTGCGCGGATCCCCGCTGGTGACGAGGCCTTCGCCGACCAGGACCGCGTCGGCTCCCGCACCGGCGTAGGCGAGCAGGTCGGCCGTGCCCCGCACCCCGGACTCGGCGATCTTGATGATCTCCGTGGGCAGTCCGGGTGCGATCTCCCCGAAGGTGTTCTTGTCGACCTCGAGCGTCTTGAGGTTGCGCGCGTTGACACCGATGACCTTGGCGCCCGCTTCGAGCGCCCGATTGGCTTCCTGCTCGGTGTGCACCTCGACCAGTGCGGTCATGCCGAGCGACTCCGTGCGGTCGATCAGCGACGCCAGCGCGTCCTGCTCGAGGGCGGCGACGATGAGCAGCACGACGTCGGCACCGTGCGCGCGGGCCTCGTGGATCTGGTACGGCCCGACGATGAAGTCCTTGCGGAGGATCGGAATGGTCACCGCCCGGCGCACGGCGTCGAGGTCCGCGAGGGACCCCTGGAACCGTCGCTCCTCGGTGAGCACGCTGATCACCCGGGCGCCACCGGCCTGATAGGCGGCGGCCAGTTCGGCGGGATCGGCGATGTCGGCGAGCGCGCCTTTCGAGGGGCTCGCGCGCTTGACCTCGGCGATGACTCCGATGCCCGGCTCGAGCAGGGCGGCCGCGGCATCGAGGGCCGGCGGTGCGGCAGCGGCGGCAGCCTTGACTGCAGCGAAGTCAAGGACGGCTTCGCGGGCGGCGACGTCGGCGCGCACCCCGTCGAGAATCGAGTCGAGAACGGTCATCGTGGCCCGAGTCCTTTCTGGGCAGAAACCCGATGTGAGGAACATCATCAGGGGTGAAGCCAGCCTAGATGGCACTCTGATTCTGTTTACGTTCGGGTACCCGGGTCTTTGTCGGAGCCGTCAACTTGGTCGACAGCTTCGGCTTTCTTGTCGTCCACCGTCGGGTCCTCCCCCGCGTCCAGGGCGTCCCACAGCATGCGCTGGGTGACGGGTTGCCCGGCCGGATCGGCACCGGCCTTCTTCGCCGCATCACGTCGTGCACCCGGGCTGTCGTACTTGGAGGAGAGCCCGGCACGCACCCGGGGACGCCCGACGAATTCCACCGCGGCCACCAGGGCCGCGAGAACGCCGACCAGCACGAGAACGGCGGGTCCGACGTGCACCGACACCGATTGGACGTCGGCGCGGCCCGGGAGCTCGGCCAGCCTTCCCGCCTCGTCGTCGGAGGCACCGGAGACGATCAATCTCAGCGCGGGCACCGCGGCCGCGACGGCCACCACCGCGACGAGCACACCGAGCACCCGCAGCGCCCACCCCTTGACCGCGAACGACGCCGCGATCGCGGCGACCAGGGTCAGCGCGAGAGGAGTGAGGGCCGCGGCCCACGTGCCGCCGACGAGCGCGGAGGTGCGTTCCTCACCGAGTCCGTCGGAGGAGGTGACCTCCACCCAGGTCATCCGGGAGGCACCCCACAGGCACACGGCGGCGACCGCGAGCAGCAGTACCGCGATCATCGACCGGCGACGTCCCGCCCGCGCGGGTTCCCGAACCGTCTCCGACGCCTCACTCACTGCGTGTCGCCTCCCAGGGTCTTCAGCGTGTGCGCCGCCGCGATCGCGCTGAGCACCGCCATCGCCTTGTTCCGTGCCTCGGTGTCCTCGTACTCAGGGTTCGAGTCTGCGACGACGCCCGCGCCCGCCTGGACGTACCCGACGCCGTCCCTGATCAGCGCGGTCCGGATCGCGATCGCCGTGTCGGCGTCGCCGGCGAAGTCGAGGTACCCGATGATGCCGCCGTAGATCCCGCGGCGCGTGGGTTCGAGTTCCTCGATCAACTGCATTGCCCGGACCTTCGGCGCGCCGGACAGGGTGCCCGCCGGGAAGCACGCGGTGACGGCGTCGAGGGCCTGCTTGCCCTCCGCGAGGTGGCCGGTGACGGTGGACACGAGGTGCATCACGTGGCTGTACCGCTCGATGTGGCGGTAGTCGTGAACCTTCACCGTGCCCGGCTCGCACACCCGCCCGAGGTCGTTGCGGCCCAGGTCGACGAGCATCAGGTGCTCGGCGTTCTCCTTCTCGTCGGCGAGCAGATCCTTCTCGAGCAGGATGTCCTCCTCCTCGGTGTGTCCGCGCCACCGGGTGCCGGCGATCGGGTGCGTCGTGGCCACCCCCTCCGACACGGTCACCAGCGCCTCCGGGCTCGACCCGACGATCGAGAACGCGGTCTCGCCGTCGCCGTTCGGCACGTTGAGGAGGTACATGTACGGGCTGGGGTTGGAGGCGCGGAGCATCCGGTAGACGTCGATCGGGTCGGCGGTGCAGTCGATCTCGAAGCGCTGCGACAGCACCACCTGGAACGCCTCGCCCGCCTCGATGTCCCCGACGAGCTTCAGTACGTCGGCGCCGAAACCTTCGGTGGTGCGCTGACGCCGGTAGTCGGGGGCGGGCTTCGCGAACGTGGACACGGTCGACGACGCCGGGGCCGACAGGGCCCGGGTCATCCGGTCCAGCCGCTCGACCGCGGAGTCGTAGGCCTCGTCGACGCGCTCGTCCGTGCCGTCCCAGTTGACGGCGTTGGCGATGAGGGTGATAGCGCCCTCGTGGTGGTCGACCGCCGCGAGATCCGTCGCGAGCAGCATCACCATTTCGGGGATCTGCAGATCGTCCGTGGCGTGCTCGCCGATGCGCTCGATGCGCCGGACCGCGTCGTATCCGAGGAAGCCGACCATGCCACCGGTCAGCGGCGGCAGGTCGGGCAGTCGCTCGGTCCGGAGCAGTTCCAGCGTCCGCCCGAGCGCCGCGATCGGATCTCCGCCGGATGGCACGCCCGCGGGAACGTTGCCGTACCAGGCGGCCTCGCCGTCGACGACGGTGAGCGCGGCGGGACTGCCCGCTCCGATGAACGACCATCGCGACCACGATCGGCCGTTCTCCGCCGACTCGAGCAGGAAGGTGCCGGGCCGGTTCGCCGCGAGTTTGCTGTACGCCGACAGCGGAGTTTCCGCGTCTGCCAGCACCTTGCGCGTCACCGGGACGACCCGGTGTTCGGCCGCGAGTGCATGGAACTGCTCGCGTGTGGTGGTCGAGTCGGACCCGCCGTCGGCCGGGGTGGCGGCGGAGTCGGGTGCGGGAATCGTGGTGGGCTCGCCGTGCATGCCGACCATCATCCCAGGCGCACTCGTCGTGGCTGCGTGCGCGGGTAGCCTCGGCACTCATGAAGCCAGGTCAGCTCGCACCGGAATTCACCCTGCCCGATCAGGACGGCATCGCACGATCGTTGTCGAGCCTCCTCGAGGACGGCCCGCTGGTGCTGTTCTTCTACCCTGCGGCGTCGACGCCGGTATGCACCGCCGAGGCCTGCCATTTCCGTGACCTCGGCGTCGAGTTTTCCGCCGTGGGCGCCTCGCGCGCCGGGATCAGCACCGACGCCGTGGCGAAGCAGGCGTCGTTCGCCGAGGCGCAATCCTTCGACTACCCGTTGCTGTCGGATGCCGACGGCGCCGTCGCGGAGAAGTTCGGCGTCCGGCGCGGACTACTCGGCAAGCTCGCCCCGGTCAAGCGGTCCACGTTCGTCATCGACACCGACCGCACTGTGCTCGAGGTCATCTCGAGCGAGTTCCGCGCGAACACACACGGCGATCAGGCCCTGGCCTTCCTCCGGACGCGTCAGGCCACCTGAAACGACCGCTTGGCCAACCCCATCCAGAAGCCGTCGATCACCTGCCGGGGAATCTGCTCGGGATCGCTCGACGCGCCCAGCGTCACGAACAGCGGCGCGAAATGCTCGATCGTCGGGTGTGCATACGGCATGCCCGGCGCGAGCGAGCGGAAGTCGATCAGCGAATCCACGTCGCCCGCGGCGAGACGCTCCTGCGCCCAGGCATCGAACTCCGACGACCAGCCGGGCGCTGCCGCCTCGGGCGACGGGTCGCGCAGGAACGGCAGGCCGTGCGTGGTGAAACCGGAACCCACGATCAGCACACCCTGTTCGCGCAGGGGGCGCAGCCGCTCACCGAGGTGCAGCAGCCGTTGCGGGTCGAGCGTGGGCAGCGAGATCTGGAGGACCGGGATGTCGGCGTCCGGGTACATGACGGTCAGCGGCACATAGGCGCCGTGGTCGAGGCCGCGATGCGGCTGGTGCGCGACGGTCTCGCTGTCCGGCATCAGGGCCGCGACCTGCGCCGCGAGGTCCGGGGCGCCGGGCGACTCGTACGTGGCGCGATAGAAACGTTCGGGGAAGCCGCCGAAGTCGTAGACGAGTGGCGTGCCGGTGGTGGTGGATCCGATCGTGAGCGGCGCCGATTCCCAGTGCGCGGACACCATGAGGACGGCCGTCGGCCGCGGCAGGTCGCCTGCCCACTTCGCCAGCTGGGACACCCACAGTTCGCTGTCCACCAGCGGAGGCGCACCATGACTGAGGAACAGTGCGGGCATGGTGTTGGTCATCGCGACTCCTTCGGATCGAGGCTCGAGGCTCGTCATCGACGACTCAACGTTGAACCTTCAAGTTACTATAGGAGTCAACCCGTGGCCGCGGCAACTATTCCCCGGACACCACTCGGCCCGCGACGTGCTAACCATGTTGGACACGCTGCACGCGTGGATCGACGTACGAATGGAGGAGACCACTGATGGGTGGTAACGACGAGGGCAGTTCGGCGCCCGCCGAAACCCGATGGCTCGACGCAGAGCAGCAAGAGGCCTGGCTCACCCTCATCGCACTGGTCACCCGGCTCCCCGCAGCACTCGACACGCAACTGCAGCGTGACTCCGCACTCACCCACTTCGAGTACTTCGTCCTCGCCTCGCTCTCCGGCGAGGAGAACCGGCGCCTCCAACTGTCTCTGCTCGCCCAGCGAGCCAACGCGTCACTGTCCCGGCTCTCCCACGTCGTCACCAAGATGGAAAAGGCCGGCTGGGTGCGCCGCGAGAGCATCCGCGGCAGCCGCGGCTCCGACGCCGTCCTCACCGACGAAGGCATGGCCAAGGTCGTCGAGGCCGCACCCCCGCACGTCGAATCCGTCCGGTCACTGATCTTCGACGGACTCTCCCCCGAGCAGGTGCGTCAGCTGTCCGAACTGTCCGGAGCCATGCTCACCCAATTGGACAAGAGCATCGCCTCCGGAACCGGCCGAGCCTGACAGCTCACCCCAGCCTCACCCCAGCGGCGTCCCGCCGGCTCACCCCAGCGGCGTCCCGCCGGCTCACCCCAGCGGCGTCCCGCCGACACCCCAGCTGTCGCGCGGAACCTCGGTGATCGTCACCCACACCGTCGCGGGATCCTTGCCCGTCGCCTCGGCGTACGCGTGGGTGACGGCCTCGATCGTCGCGCGCTTCTGCTCGGCGGTGAGCCCGGGGGTCTGGCTGATCTGAATGAGTGGCATGGCGGACATTCTGCCCGAGTGCCGGAGCGCTACTCGGCAGCGAGCAGCACGTCGGAGTCGAAGCAGGTATGCGTGCCCGTGTGGCACGCCGCCCCCTCCTGGTCGACGACGAGCAGCACGGTGTCGCCGTCGCAGTCGAGCCGCACCTCGTGGACGTACTGGGTGTGTCCGGACGTCTCCCCCTTCACCCAGTACTGCTGACGGGAGCGGGAGTAGTACGTGCCCTTGCGGGTGTCGAGCGTGCGCGCCAGGGCCTCGTCGTCCATCCACGCCACCATGAGGACCTCGCCCGTCGACCGTTCCTGCGCGACAGCGCTGAACAGTCCTGCCTCGTTGCGCTTGAGCCGTGACGCGATGGCGGGGTCGAGACTCATCGGACGGTGATCCCTTCTTCGCGCATGGACTTCTTCACGTCGCCGATCGTCATGTCGCCGAAGTGGAAGACACTCGCGGCCAGAACGGCGTCCGCGCCGGCACCGACGGCGGGTGCGAAGTGCTCGACGGCGCCCGCTCCCCCGCTGGCGATCACCGGCACGTGCACGGCGGCCCGCACCGCCCGGATCATGGGCAGGTCGAAGCCGGCCTTGGTGCCGTCGGCGTCCATCGAGTTGAGGAGGATCTCCCCGACGCCCAGTTCGGCGCCGCGGACCGCCCACTCGATGGCGTCGATGCCGGTGCCGCGCTTGCCGCCGTGGGTGGTGACCTCCCACCCCGACGGGGTGTCGGGCTGCCCCTGCGGCACGGTGCGGGCGTCGACCGACAGCACGATGCATTGGGAGCCGAAGCGTTCGCTGAGTTCGCGGAGCAACTCGGGCCGCGCGATGGCCGCGGTGTTGACGCTGACCTTGTCGGCGCCGGCGCGCAGCAACCGGTCGACGTCCTCGACGGTGCGGACGCCGCCGCCGACCGTGAGCGGGATGAAGACCTGCTCCGCCGTCCGGCTCACCACGTCGAGCATGGTGCCCCGGTCCGCGGTGGACGCGGTGACGTCGAGGAACGTGAGCTCGTCGGCGCCCTGCGCGTCGTACGCGGCGGCCAACTCGACGGGGTCACCCGCGTCCCGCAGGTTCTCGAAGTTGACGCCCTTGACCACGCGTCCGGCATCGACGTCCAGACACGGAATCACACGAACCGCCAGAGTCATTGCGTACGCCCTCCTGAAGGCTCGGAACGAGGATCACCCAGTGATCCGAGGATATCGAGAATTTCGCCGTGCACTCCGGGCGCTCCGGCGAGCACCGAGTCCGAGGTCACGGTCCAGGGCCGACCGCCCAGATCGGTCACGACACCACCTGCGGCGCGCACCAGCGCGACACCCGCCGCGTTGTCCCACGCATTGTGGCCGAACACCACCGCGCCGCCCAGTATTCCGGCCGCGGTGAACGCCAGGTCCACACCCGTGGACCCGTGGATCCGGATCCGCGAGGACACCCGGCTGAGCTGCGCGAGGACCTGGAGCCGGTAGGCGCCGGGGATCCGGCCGCGGCTGTCGATGTTCAGTGCCCCCAAGCCGACGATCGACGATGCCAGCGACGTGCGGCCGAGCGCGGGCAGGGGCTTGCCACCTTCGAGCAGCGGGCCGTCCGCGACGGCCGCGTACCGTCGCCCGACCAGCGGCAGCCACGTGAGACCGAGAACGGGAACCCCGTCGTCGAGAAGCGCGAGCAGGGTGCCCGCCGTGGGCAGGCCCGCCGAGTAGTTGAACGTCCCGTCGATGGGATCGAGCACCCAGACAGGTCCGCTGTCGAGGTCGGGTCCGCCGAACTCCTCGCCGTGGACATCGATGCCGGTCCGGTCGCGCAGTTCTCCGGTCAGCCGCTTCTCGAGTTCGAGATCGACAGCGGTCGCGAAGTCGTCGGGGCCCTTGTGGACGGCGCTGGGCGCACCCACACCCGTGACGAACCTGTTGTGCACTCCGTCGAGCAGCTCACTGGCGACGGCGAGGAGTTCGCGGGGATCGCGGGACAGGGCCATGTCCGGAACTCAGCCCGAGACCGCGGCAAGCGCTTCGGGGAGGGTGAACCGCCCCGCGTACAGCGCCTTGCCGACGATGGACCCCTCGACACCCTGGTCGACGAGTCCGGCGATCGCCCGGAGGTCGTCGATGGTCGACACGCCGCCCGAGGCCACGACGGGGGCGTCGGTGGCCGCACAGACCTGCGCGAGGAGTTCGAGGTTGGGGCCGGTGAGGGTGCCGTCCTTGCTGACGTCGGTGACGACGTACCGCGAGCAGCCGTCCTTGTCGAGCCGGGCCAGGGTCTCCCACAGGTTTCCGCCCTCGGTGACCCAGCCGCGGCCGCGGAGTTGATATTCGCCGTCGACGAGGCGAACGTCGAGACCGACGGCGATCTTCTCGCCGTACTTGGCGATGGCGCGGGCACACCATTCGGGGTTCTCGATGGCGGCGGTGCCGAGGTTGACGCGTCCGCACCCCGTGGCCAGGGCGGCCTCGAGCGAGGCGTCGTCGCGGATTCCACCGGACAGTTCCACCTGGACGTCGAGCTCGCCCACCACGTCGGCGAGGAGTTCCCGATTCGATCCGCGACCGAATGCAGCGTCGAGGTCGACGATGTGCACCCACTCGGCACCGTCGTTCTGCCATGCGAGGGCGGCATCACGGGGCGAGCCGTATCCGGTCTCGCTTCCCGCCTCCCCCTGAACGAGGCGAACAGCTTCACCGTTGACGACATCTACAGCAGGCAAAAGGACCAGGCTCACGTGCGACAACCCTAGTCGCTCAGCGGTCGGAACCCGGCTCCGGGTCCTCGCGATCGGGACCGTAGGCGTTGCGGGTCATGCGTTTCGACACGTAGCCCATGGCCGCGATCGCGCCGGCGACGCCGAGCAGTCCGACGATCAGCCCGAGGACGGGGCCCGGCTTCACCACCAGAATGATCGCGGTGGCGAGTACGAGCACCGCCGTGGCGGCGCCCATCGCGTACACCGCGAGTCTGCCGATGGACAGGTCGCCGCGACCGTCCCCGGGTTCGGTCACAAGCTGCGGACCCAGTTGCGGAGCAGTTCCGCGCCCGCGTCGCCGGACTTCTCGGGGTGGAACTGCGTGGCGGACAGCGCGCCGTTCTCGACGGCGGCGAGGAACTTGCCGCCGTGGTCGGCCCACGTCAGCAGCGGGGGCGCGAGCCGCTCGGACGGCGGCAGCTCCCAGGTCTGCGCCGCGTACGAGTGGACGAAATAGAACCGGGTGTCGGGATCGATCCCGGCGAACAGCGTGCTGCCCGCGGGGGCCTCGACGGTGTTCCAGCCCATGTGCGGCAGTACGTCGGCCTGCAGCCGCTCGACGGTGCCGGGCCATTCGCCGCAGCCTTCCGCCTCGACGCCGAACTCGACTCCGCGGTCGAAGAGGATCTGCATGCCGACGCAGATTCCGAGGACCGGTCGTCCGCCGGCCAGACGCTGACCGATGATCCGCTCACCGCGGACGGCGCGGAGTCCTTCCATGCACGCCGCGAACGCGCCGACGCCGGGAACGACGAGACCGTCGGCTGCGAGCGCGACCTTGTGATCGGAGGTGACCTCGACACGCGCGCCGGTCCGGGCCAGCGCGCGGGTGGCCGAATGCAGGTTGCCGGAGCCGTAGTCGAGGACGGCAATCGTGGAGACGGTCATGACACAACCTTATCCGGCGGGTGAACGACGCCCGAGAGCGCGGGCGACGACCATTCCGGCGGCGGGGACGACCGCGACCGCCGTCGCCGCGACGGCGAACACCCAGGAGTATCCGGCCACCGAGGCGACGACGCCCAGCGCGAGGGAACCGAAACCGGTTCCGGCGTCGAACCCGATGTTCCATCCGGCGCTCGCCGAGCCGAACCGGGCCGGTCCCGCTGCGGTGAAGATCATGACGAGGGACTCGTTCTGCACCGCGCCGAATCCGAACCCGAACGCCAGCGCCGCGCACACCAGCAGCGGCACGGGCGCACCCGTCGCCGCGGCGACGGCGAACAGCACCAGGCCGAGGCACACGAACGTCAGGGCGGGCACCAGGGCGCGGCCCACCCCGAGCCGGTCGGAGAACGACCCGGCCGCATACCGCCCGATCAGCGTCGCACCGCTCGACACGGCGAGGATGACCCCGGCGAGCGAGGCCCGCTCCGAGATCGCGATCGGCAGCAGACTGGACAGCCCGCCGAACGCGGCCGCAGCGATCGCGATCGCGAGCCACGGCGTCAGCAGGACCGCGAGCGGGATGCGGCCCGGCGACGTGTGACCCGCTGGGGCGTGGATCGCCGGCAGCCGCGTGATCGCGAGCACGGCGAGCGCCGGAATGAGCGCGCCGATCACGAACACCGGGGTCGCCGACCAGTGCTGCATGATCGCGAGACCCGCAGGCAGCCCGACCATCTGCGCGGCGGCCACCGCGATTCCCTGCGCGCCCGTCGCGCGACCGAGCATCTCGCGGGGAACGAGTTCGGCGACCAGCGCACTACTGGCGACGGTGAGCATGCCGAAGCCCGATCCCCGGACGGCCGACACGGCCAGAACCGGGATCGCGTCGGTGGAGAGCAGGAGGAGCAACGACGGCGGCCCGAGCAGCATGCAGCCGGCGGCGAGCACCCACCGATGCCCCCACCGGCGCAGGAGCCGGGGCACACCGAGTTGCGTGACGACGGTCGCGGCCATGAACACGGCCGTCGCGCTGCCCGCGAGAGTGTCCGAACCGCCGGACAGCGAGACGATCAGCGGAACGACAGGCAGGAGGACCGCCCAGCCGCCGAACGCCGCGGCGCCCATCACCATCGCGGTGACCAGACCCGGCGTGCGGAGCAGTCCGGTGCGAGCCTCCACTGCGACGGGCACTACATCAACCTGAGAACGCCCGCCACGGCTGCCAGCACCGCCAGGGCCAGCAGCACGCCCGAGGCCAGTTTGTTGAACTTCCACATGGAGTAGGCGCCGCCCGCCGCGATACCCGCGGCGATGAACAGGACGTAGACGAGGACGACGCTCACGGCTGCGTCCGGATCACAGGCTGCCCTTGGTGGACGGCACACCCGTGACGCGGGGATCCGGTTCGACGGCCTCGCGTAGTGCGCGGGCGACGGCCTTGAACTCGGCCTCGGTGATGTGGTGCTGATCGCGTCCGTACAGCACCCGCACGTGGAGAGCGATGCGCGCGTTGAGCGCGATCGACTCGAACACGTGGCGGTTGATCACCGTCGCGTACGGCACACCCGGGTATCCGCCGATGACCGCGTGCAGCAGGTGCTCCGGTTCGCCGGTGTGTACGCAGTACGGGCGCCCCGACACGTCGACCGACGCGTGCGCAAGGGTCTCGTCCATGGGGATGAACGCGTCACCGAACCGCCGGATGCCCTTCTTGTCGCCGAGGGCCTGACCCAGGGCCTGACCGAGCACGATCGACGTGTCCTCGATCGTGTGGTGTGCCTCGATCTCGATGTCGCCCTTGGCGTGGACGGTGAGGTCGAAACTCGCGTGGGAGCCGAGCGCGGTCAGCATGTGGTCGAAGAACGGGACACCCGTCGAGACGTCGACGATGCCGGTGCCGTCGAGGTTCAGTTCGACGGTGATGCTGGATTCCTTGGTGGTGCGCTCCACGCGTGCGATGCGGTCGGTCATCCTCGGTCTCCTGAGGTCGTGAGTTCGGTGGCGGCGATCTCGTCGCTCGCCACGATGAAGGCGTCGTTCTCGGAGGCCAGTCCGACGGTGGCACGCAGGTATCCGGGGATCCCGACGTCCCGGATGAGCACTCCGCGGTCGAGGTAGGCCTGCCAGGCGTGGGCGCTGTCGGTGAACTCACCGAACAGGATGAAGTTGGCGTCGCTGGGAATGACACGGAACCCCGTGTCCTCCAAGGCCTTCGACACCCGCACCCGCTCCGTGGCGAGCGCGTGCACGCTGCCGAGTGTCTCGTTCGCGTGCCGCAGCGCCGCGCGGGCGGCGGCCTGCGTGACCACCGACAGGTGGTACGGCAACCGGACCAGGAGCAGCGCCTCGATGAATGCCGGTGCGGCCGCGAGGTATCCGAGCCGGCCACCGGCGAAGGCGAACGCCTTGCTCATCGTCCGCGACACGACGAGCTTCGACGGGTACTCGTCGATCAACGTCAGGGCGCTCGGTGCGTCGGAGAACTCGGCGTACGCCTCGTCGACGATCACGATGCCCGGGGCGGCGTCGAGGACCCGGCGCAGTTCCGCGATGCCGACACTGTGCCCCGTCGGGTTGTTGGGGCTGGTGACGAACACGACGTCGGGCCTGCGCTCGGCGATCGCCGCCGTCGCGGCGTCCACGTCGAGCGCGAAGTCGGCGCGGCGGAAGATCGGCAGCCACTCGGTTTCGGTGCCGTCCGCGATGATCGGGTGCATCGAGTACGACGGCACGAAGCCCATCGCGCTACGCCCGGGACCGCCGAACGCCTGCAGCAGCTGCTGCAGGATCTCGTTGGACCCGTTGGCGGCCCACACGTTGTCGACCGTGACCGGCACTCCCGTCTGCCGGACGAGGTAGGCGGCGAGGTCGGTGCGCAGCGCCACCGCGTCGCGGTCCGGGTAGCGGTGCAGTTCCCGCGCCGCCTCGCGCACGGATTCCGCGACGTCGTCGACGAGCGCCTGCGTGGGCGGGTGCGGGTTCTCGTTGGTGTTCAGCTGCACCGGGACGGTGAGCTGTGGTGCGCCGTACGCCGACTTGCCGCGAAGATTCTCGCGGATCGGCAACGCTTCCACCCCGATGGACGAACCCGGCACGTTCGCCGCGGTCACCGCAATGCCTCGAACCGCAGCCGGACGGCCTCGCCGTGTGCGGGCAGGTCCTCGGCGTTCGCGAGGGTGATGACGTGGCCGGAGACCTCCTTCAGCGCGGACTCGGAGTAGTCGACCACGTGGATGCCGCGCAGAAACGTCTGCACGCTCAGACCCGACGAGTGACGGGCGCAGCCCGCGGTGGGCAGGACATGGTTGGACCCGGCGCAGTAGTCGCCGAGGCTGACGGGCGCCCACGGTCCGACGAACACGGCTCCCGCGCTGGTCACCTTGGCGGCGACGGCGGTGGCGTTCTCGGTCTGGATCTCGAGGTGCTCGGCGGCGTAGGCGTTGACCACCCGCAGTCCGGCCTCGACGTCGGAGACCAGCACGGTGCCCGACTGCGTGCCGGACAGCGCGGCGGTGACGCGCTCCCTGTGCTTGGTGATCTCGAGCTGCGCCGCGAGCGCCGTGTCGACGGCGTCGGCGAGTTCGACGCTGCTGGTGACGAGCACACTCGCGGCCATCACGTCGTGTTCGGCCTGGCTGATCATGTCCGCGGCGACGTGCACCGGGTCGGCCGTGTGGTCGGCGAGGATCGCGATCTCGGTGGGGCCTGCCTCGGCGTCGATGCCGACGAGTCCGCGGCAGAGGCGCTTGGCGGCCGTGACGTAGATGTTGCCGGGGCCGGTGATCAGGTCGACGGGGGCGAGTTCGGCGCCATCCGTATCGGCGCCGCCGTAGGTGAGCAGGGCGACGGCCTGACCGCCGCCGACGGCCCACACCTCGTCGACGCCGAGCAGGGCGGCCGCAGCGAGGATGGTCGGGTGCGGCAGCCCACCGAACCCGGACTGCGGCGGCGAGGCCACCACGAGGGACCGCACACCGGCGGCCTGGGCGGGGACCACGTTCATCACGACGCTGGACGGGTAGACGGCGTTGCCGCCGGGAACGTACAGCCCGACCCGGTCGACGGGGACCCACCGTTCGGTGACGGTGCCGCCCGGGACCACCTCGGTGGTGGTGTCGGTGCGGCGCTGGTCGGCGTGGACCTTGCGGGTGCGTTCGATCGCGACCTCGAGGGCGGCGCGGACGGCCGGATCGAGTTCGTGGAGGGCGCGGTCCAACTCGGACTGCGGCACCCGCACCTGCGCGGGACGGACGCCGTCGAACTTCTCACTGAATTCGAGTGCCGCGTCGGCGCCGCGCTCACGGACCGCCTCGACGACGGGGCGAACCTGATGCAGGACCGCGTCCACATCCACTCCACCTCGAGGAAGTGCGGCGCGAAGTTCGGCCGTGGAAGGGGTACGACCACGAAGGTCGGTGCGGGCGAGCATGAGAGGTCCTCTCTGCGACTGTCGGGACACGGTGTCTCGGACGAGCGGACTGTTCTGCGGAGAACAGGGCTCGACACCGATTATCCAGGATAGGCGCACCCCGTTTTCACCGGTCGGCGGCCGAGCCGGTTTCCGTCGACGACAGTGCCGGCTCGTCCCACACCGGGGCCGGCTGGATCAGCGAGTGGATGAACCGCATCTTCTCCAGCACCGCGGCCGGCAGCACGAACGGATAGAGGTCGTGGTGGCCCATCGACCTGTTCATCTGGTTGAGCGCCCACGACAGCGGCAGCCACCAGTCGATGATCTGGTCGAACCCCACGTCACCACTGAGTTCGCTGCTCGTCGTCGCTCCCGCGGGCGCCATGGCGAAGGCGGCGGCGGTGTCCAGGGCGTCGCGGATGTGCAGGTAGTGCGCGAACGTCTCCGCCCAGTCCTCGGCGGGGTGCATCGTGGCGTAGGACGACACGTAGAGCCGGCCCCAGCCCTCCGGCGCGCCGTCCCGGTAGTGACGTTTCAGCGCGGCCTGGTAGTCCTGATCCGGCTCCCCGAACAGTTCCTCGAACCGGGCGCGTTCGGCATCGCCGCGGACCAGCATCACCTGGTAGTAGTGCCCGACCTCGTGCCGGAAGTGGCCGACGAGCGTGCGATAGGGCTCGTCCATCTCGACCCGCAACTGTTCCCGGTGAACGTCGTCGCCCTCGGCCAGGTCCAAGGTGATCACCCCGCCGGCATGCCCGGTCACCACCGGGGTCCGTGCGCTCGACAGGAGGTCGAAGGCCAGCCCGGTGCCCGGGTCCTCGAACTTGGGGACGACGGGGAGACCGAGTTCGTCGAGTTCGAGAACGACCCGCCGCTTGTTGGTCTCGGCGGTCGCGAACGCGGCCATGCCCTCGTCGTCGCCGTCTGCCGGACGTGTCCGCGTCAGCCGGCAGGACGTGCACAGGTTCTGGGTGTCGTCGCGCCGGACGAGCCAGTTGCACTTCGCCATGGTGGCATTCGCGCACCGCACCCAGGCCTCGCCGTCCACCTCCACGCGGTCCATGGCGTCGAGCACGACGATCGACCGGCTCGGCAGGTGGAATCCCAGAGCACTGTCACATTTCAGGCAGAGACTGTTCTCGAACGAAAGCCGTTGGCCGCATCTGCGACACATGAAGCTGCGCACTGGAGTTCCCTCGGCTCGTCCCGCCGGCGTCGAGACGCCGGCGGGTGCCACGCTGGTGCGCGCGTCGCCTCGGAGAGTACCGCCGAGCCGAGGCGGGAACCCCGACGGGCTACAGGCGGGTGGAGTGCAGGAACCTCCTGGCCAGATTCTCCTCGGTGGACGCGCCGGGAGTCCATTCGGTGATCCACGGACCGGTACCCTCGCTCGGGTCGACCACTCCCCGCTCGAGCCACGCATACCGTCCCTCGAGGATCGAGCGCGCGACCTGCTTGTCCACGTCGTCGGTGTTGTGCCACAGACCGTCGAACAGCTTCTCGACGCGCAGCGCCGCCTGCCGGCAGAACACGTCGGCGAGTTCGTAGGCCGCCGCGCCCTCGGCCTCGTTCTCCTCGCGCTGCATCTCCGCCTTGACACACGTGGCGGACATCGCGAACAGTTCGGCGCCGATGTCCACGACCCGGCCGAGGAACCCCTGCTGCTTCTCCAGCGCCGCCTGCCACCGGGCCATCGCGTAGAACGTGGAGCGGGCCAGCTTGCGGGAGTGCCGTTCGACGAACCGCAGGTGTCTGGCCAGGGTGCCGAATTCGCTGTACGACGTCGGTACCTGCCCCTTGCCTGCCACGAGCTGTGGCAGCCACTTCGCGTAGAACCCACTTGCCTTGGCCGCCGCGCGGGCCTTCGCCCCGGTGTCGGCGTTCGGATCGGCGAGATCGCCCGCCGCCGTGAGGTGCGCGTCCACGGCTTCGCGCGCGACGAGCAGTCGCATGATCTCGCTCGAGCCCTCGAAGATCCGGTTGATGCGCAGGTCGCGGTCCAGTTGTTCCACGGGCACCGCGCGTTCACCGCGGGCCGCCAGCGACGCCGCCGTCTCGTAGCCGCGACCGCCGCGGACCTGGATCAGCTCGTCGGAGATGACGCAGGCCATCTCGGACGACCACAGCTTGGCAAGCGCCGCCTCGATCCGGATGTCGTTGCGGCCCTCGTCGTTCATCTGCGCCGACAGGTCCACCACTGCTTCGAGGGCGTAGGTGGTCGCCGCCATGAACGACAGTTTGTTGGCGACGGCCGCGTGTTCGCCGACCGGCTTGCCCCACTGCACGCGCACACCCGACCATTCGCGGGCGATCTTCAGCGACCACTTCCCGGCCCCGGCGCACATCGCCGGAATCGCGAGCCTGCCCGCGTTGAGCGTGGTGAGCGCGATCTTCAGTCCGTCGCCTTCCCGGCCGATCAGGTTCTCCCGGGCCACGCGGACGTTGTACATCCGGGTGACGCCGTTCTCGATGCCGCGCAGTCCCATGAACGCGTTGCGTCGTTCGACGGTGATGCCGGGGGTGTCGGCCTCGACGACGAAGGCGGAGATGCCGCCGCGGTGGCCTTCGCTCTTCGGTACGCGGGCCATGACGACGAGCAGTTCCGCGACGACGCCGTTGGTCGTCCACAGCTTCACACCGTTCAGTTCGTAGGCGGCGCCGTCCTCGATGGGTGTCGCCGACGACGCGAGCCGCGCGGGGTCGGATCCGACGTCCGGTTCGGTGAGGAGGAACGCGGAGATGGCGCCGCGGGCACACCGCGGAAGGAATTCACGCTTCTGCTCGGGGGTGCCGGCGAGCTTGAGCGGTTCGGGCACGCCGATCGACTGATGCGCCGACAGCAGCGCGCCCAGGCTCGGATGCACCGAGGCGACGAGCATCAACGCCCGGTTGTATGCGACCTGCGAGAGTCCGAGGCCGCCGTACTCCTCGGAAATCTTCAAGCCGAAGCACCCGAGGTCGGCGAGGCCTCGGACGTATTCGTCGGGAATGCGCGACTGGGATTCGATGACGCTGCCGTCCATCTCCTCGCAGTAGGCGCGGAGGCGAATGAGGAACTCCTCGGCCTTGGCAGCATCCTCGGCGGCCGGCCGGGGGAACGGATGAACCAGATCCAGCCGGAACCGTCCCAGAAACAGTTCTTTCGCGAAGGAGGGTTTGTCCCAGCCGGACTCCCTCGCCTCCTCTGCGACCGCTCGTGCTTCTTCCTCGGTGACCTTCGGAGCTGAGGTGTCGACCATGACGCGCCTCCTACTGGCGGGTAGTCCTACTCACCAGTATCACCCAATCGGCGCAGTCGGGACAGCATTTCCGCTACTCTTCGGCCGATGCGGACTCCCTCGCGACTCCTGGGCGCCGGCGCGATTCTCCTCTGCCTGCTTGCGCCGTCCGCCCCGGCGCACGCAGCCCCGCTCCCCGACGACTTCCTGTGGGGCGTGGCGACTTCCGGGTTCCAGTCGGAGGGTTCCTCACCCGACAGCAACTGGCGGCGGTATTCCGACGCCGGCCGGACCCACGACGCGATCGGCACGTCCGCGGACTTCCGTCACCGCTACGCCGAGGACGTCGCCCGCGCCGCGGACCTGGGTGTCGACGTGTTCCGGTTCGGCGTCGAATGGGCGCGGGTGCAACCCGCACCCGGCGTCTGGGACGAGACCGAACTGGAGTACTACGACGACGTCGTCCACGAGATCACCCGCCGCGGGATGACCCCGATGATCACGCTCGACCACTGGGTGTACCCGGGGTGGGTCGCCGATCAGGGTGGCTGGGCGAACCCGGACACCGTCGAAAACTGGCTCGCGAACGCACAGACGGTGGTCGAACGCTATTCCGGACTCGGTGCACTCTGGATCACGATCAACGAACCGACCGTCTATCTGCAGAAGGAACTGACGTTCGGCGGCATCGGCGCCGAACGGGCGCCGCAGATGCTCGACCGGCTCGTCGAGGTACACCGGCGCGCATACGACCTGATCCACGACAGAGACCCGGGCGCCCGGGTGAGCAGCAACCTGGCATACGTCCCGGCCGCCATGGACGCGCTCGACGCCACCTTCGTCGACCGCGTCCGGGACAAGCTCGACTTCCTCGGCGTCGACTACTACTACGGGCTCTCCCTCGACAACCTCACCGCGGCGAACGCGGTCACCGACGCGTTCTACGACATCAGCCCCCAACCGGAAGGCATCTATCACGCCCTGATGCGGTACACGCTGAAGTTCCCCGGGCTACCGCTGTACGTCGTGGAGAACGGGATGCCCACCGACGACGGGAAACCGCGACCGGACGGCTACACCCGGTCCGACCATCTCCGCGATCACGTCTACTGGATGGAGCGGGCGCGGGCGGACGGCGCCCCGGTGATCGGATACAACTACTGGTCGATCACCGACAACTACGAGTGGGGCACGTACCGTCCCCGGTTCGGGCTCTTCACCGTCGACGCCCTGACCGACCCGAACCTCACCCGCCGACCGACCGATGCGGTGACGACGTACCGGGAGATCGTCGCGAACGGGCTCCCGCCCGGCTACGAACCCGACCGCCGAACCGGGTTCTGCTCCCTCGTGAATCTGCCCCGCAGCTGCACGAATCCCCCGTAGAGGGTTGTCGGCGGGGCCCGACGTACCATCACCTGGTGTCGTGGCAGATGTGGTGCGCAGTGCTCGGGGCCTCGTGCGTGATCAGCTTGTCCCCGGGAGCGGGCGCGATCGCGTCGATGGCCACGGGAATGCGGTTCGGGCTGAGACGCGGCTACTGGAACATCGCGGGGCTGCAGCTCGGGTTGCTGCTGCAGATCGCGGTGGTCGCCGCCGGGCTCGGCGCGCTCCTGGCGAACTCGACCCTCGCGTTCACGGTGATCAAGTGGTTCGGCGTCGCGTACCTCGTCTATCTCGGCATCCGGCAGTGGCGGGCGAGCGCGACCGACGTGTCCGACGTCGACGGCGCTGTCGCCGAGACCAGCGGTCCGGCGATGACGCTGCGCGGCTTCCTCGTCAACGCGAGCAACCCGAAGGCCGTCGTCTTCATGCTCGCGGTACTCCCGCAGTTCATCACCCCGTCGGCGCCGCTGCTCCCCCAATACCTGATCATCGCCGCCACCATGGTCGCGGTCGACGTCGTCGTCATGACCGGTTACACCGGACTGGCGTCGAGGGTCCTGCGGCTGATGCGCTCACCGCGCCAGCAACGGGCCACCAACCGGACGTTCTCCGGGTTGTTCTTCGTGGCTGCCACGTTCCTGGCGACGATTCGCCGCGCCGTCTGACCCGTGAGTACTTACTAACCGCCCGCGGTTGAGAAGTACTCACGGGTGGGGTCACATGTCGAGGCCGAGATCCAGCACGGTCACGGAATGGGTGAGCGCGCCGACCGCGAGGTAGTCGACACCGGTCCCGGCGTACTCGGCCGCGACGTCCAGCGTGAGTCCACCCGACGATTCCAGCTTGGTGCCGGGGGCGTTCGCGTCGCGGCGTTGCACCGCGATCTGCGTCTGCCACAGCGGGAAGTTGTCGAGCAGCACCAGCTCGACGTTCTCGGCCAGCACCTCGTCGAGCTGCTGGAGGCTGTCGACCTCCACCTCGCACTCGATGTCGGGTGCCGCGGCGCGCACGGCCCGCAGGGCCGCCACCACCGAGCCGGCCGCGGCAACGTGGTTGTCCTTGATCAGCGCCGCGTCGCCGAGGCCCATCCGGTGATTGACGCCGCCGCCCACCCGGACGGCGTACTTCTGCAGTGCCCGTAGCCCCGGCAGTGTCTTGCGGCTGTCGCGGATCTTCGCTCCGGTGCCCTCGACCGCATCCACCCACGCCGACGTCGCGGTGGCGATGCCGGAGAGGTGGCAGACGAGGTTGAGCATCGTCCGTTCCGCGGTGAGCAGTCCCTGCGTGGGCGCCGACACCGTGAGTACCGCCTGGCCGGGTGCGATCCGGGTGCCGTCGGCGACCCGGTCGAGGACCTCGTAGCGACCCGACCCGATCACCTCGTCGAGCACCCGCAGTCCGACGTCGAGGCCGGCGACGGTGCCATGCGCGCGGGAGACCACGGACGCCTTGGCCACCGCGTCGGCCGGGACCGTGGACGACGACGTCACGTCCGGTCCGTACCGCAGGTCCTCGTCCAGGGCGAGACGCACGAGCGCACGCACCTCGTCCGGGTCCAGGCCGTGGGGAAGGACGTGGTCGGGCATCACAGCACTCCTGTCAGTTGGGGTTCGAGCAGCTCGAGTTCGCCGTCGCGCAGGCGCACGTGGGTGCTGCGGCGCCACTCGTCGGATGTCGCCGGGTAATCGCTGCGGGTGTGGCAACCACGACTTTCGGTCCGTGCGCCTGCGGCGAGCACGAGCGCGGTCGCGGTGAGGGTCAGCGCGGCATCCTCGAGCGCGGTCTCCCCCGCGGGCACCGTGCGCGGCGCGGCGGCCAGGGCGGCGGCGACCGCCCCGAGGCCCGCACCGTCCCGGACGACGGACGCGTTGTCGGTCATCCACTGCTGCAGCATCTCCCGCGGCACGGACGGCAGGGCACGCTGCACAGGATCGGATACCTCCACGCGCAGGTCGGCACGTTCGACGGCCGCAGCGCCGACGCGCTCGCCGACCACCAGCCCCTCGAGGAGACTGTTGGAGGCCAATCGGTTCGCGCCGTGCAGCCCGGTCCTGGCCACTTCGCCCGCTGCGTAGAGACCGGGGACCGCGGTGCGCCCGTGGACGTCGGTAACCACTCCGCCACACGAGTAGTGCGCGGCGGGTGCGACCGGAATCAACTGCTCGCGCGGGTCGATCCCGGCGTCCAGGCAGGACGCCGTCACGGTCGGGAACCGCTGCGCGAACCCGGGCAGGTGACGCGCGTCGAGGTAGACGTGGTCGTGTCCCAGTTCGCGCAGCCGCGACGCGATGGCCCGCGACACGACGTCGCGGGGTGCCAGGTCGCCGCGCGGATGCACGCCGGCGGTCACGGAGTCGCCGTTCGCGTCGACGAGGATCGCGCCCTCGCCGCGGACGGCCTCGCTGATCAGCGGGCGCCGGCCGAGACCGCCGGGTGTGAACAGGACGGTCGGGTGGAACTGCACGAACTCGAGATCGGCGACGGCCGCGCCGGCGTCCAGTGCGAGCGCGATGCCGTCCGCGGTGGCTCCGGGCGGATTGGTGCTGCACGCGTACAGCTGCCCGAGTCCGCCGGTCGCCAGGAGAACGGCGGGCGTGTGGATCACGCCGAGTCCACGCGGGGAGTCCACGAGTACGCCGGTGACGCCGCGCGCATCGGTGAGCACCCGGACAGCGGACGCGCCGAACAGGACCGGAAGCCCGGCCGCACCCAGCGCGCGCTGCACCTCCGCGCCCGTGGCGTCGCCACCGGCGTGAATGATCCGCCGGGTGCTGTGCCCGCCCTCGCGGGTGCGGGAGACGGTTCCGTCGCGGCCGCGGTCGAACACCGCGCCCAGGTCGGTCAGCGCGGCCACGGCGTCGCGGCCGCCCGCGACGATCGACCTCACGGCGTCCTCGTCGCAGAGCCCGGCACCGGCCTCACACGTGTCGGCGACGTGCGACTCCACCGAATCGGAGACGGCGTCACCGACCACCGCGATGCCGCCCTGCGCGTACTGCGTCGCGGTGTCCGCCGGCCCTCCCTTGCTGACGGTGAGCACGGTCATCCCGCGCAGCGAGGCGGTGCGCGCGGCCGTCAGTCCGGCCACACCCCCGCCCACCACGACGAGGTCGGCGTGCTCTTCCCAGGAAATCCCCCGGGCCGGGCTGCTCACTCGCCGCCGCCCGGGTTTCCGATCTCGATCATGCGCTGCACCGACTTGCGGGCCCGCTCTGCGGTCGCGAGATCGACGTGAACCTCGTCCTTGCCCTCGAGCAGGCAGCGGAGCAGGGCCGCGGGGGTGATCATCTTCATGTACGGGCAGGATGCGCGGTCGTTGACGGCCTGGAAGTCGACCTCCGGCGCGGCCTTGCGCAGCTGGTGCAGCATCCCGACCTCGGTGGCCACCAGAACCTGCTTGGCGCCGGTCGCGCGGGCGGCGTCGAGCATGCCGCCCGTCGACAAGATCTTCACCTTGTCCTCCGGCACGAACCCCTCACCGGCCAGGTAGAGAGCCGAGGTGGCGCAGCCGCATTCGGGGTGCACGAACAGTTCGGCGCCGGGGTGCGCCTTGGCCTGCGCGGTGAGCTCGTCGCCGTTGATGCCGGCGTGGACGTGGCACTCGCCCGCCCAGATCTGCATGTTCTTCCGGCCGGTGACGCGCTTGACGTGGGCGCCGAGGAACTGGTCGGGGAGGAACAGCACCTCGCGGTCGGGGTCGATCGACGCGACCACGTCGACGGCGTTGGACGACGTGCAGCAGATGTCCGTCAACCCCTTCACCTCGGCCGTGGTGTTGACGTACGAGACGACGACGGCGTCGGGGAACTCGGCCTTCCACTCCCGCAGTTGATCCGCGGTGATCGAGTCGGCCAGCGAGCAACCCGCACGCTCGTCCGGGATCAGCACGGTCTTGGCGGGACTGAGGATCTTGGCGGTCTCGGCCATGAAGTGCACGCCGCAGAACACGATGGTGTCCTCGGGGGCCTCGGCCGCGATGCGCGAGAGTGCCAGGGAGTCGCCCACGTGGTCGGCCACGTCCTGAATGGCGGGCAACTGATAGTTGTGCGCGAGGAGGGTCGCTCCCCGTTCCCGTGCCAGCCGTTTGATCTCGGCAGCCCACTCTTCGCTCGCCTCGACGCCCGCGTAACCGCCGGGACCGTCCTGAATCTGCGGGTTGGTACCCGCCCACAACGTTGTGGTCGTCATGGCTTGCTCCTTCACCGTGGACTCGGGCGGGCTGGCCCGAATTTCCGAAATCGAGGTTTTCGACTTAGGATCGAAAACATGCCCAATAGTAACACCACGCATGAAGTGCTCACCGCGGTGTTCCAGGTTCGCCACTATTCCGACCACATCACCGCAGGTCACAGCGGTGATCTGCGTCACGCGGCGGGCACCGGCGAACTCGCCGTGCTGCTGTGGCAGCGGGCCCTCGATCCGCAGGCAGGCGCGTGGTCCCTACCCGGCGGACTCCTCCACGAGGACGAGGACCTCACGACGTCCGCGCGACGCCAGCTGGCCGAGAAAGTGGACGTGCAGGAGGTCTCCCACCTCGAGCAGCTGTCGGTGTTCAGCGATCCACACCGGGTGCCCGGCCCGCGCACCATCGCGTCGACCTTCCTGGGGCTCGTTCCCCTCCCCGCCGATCCGAAACTGCCGCCGGACACCGCGTGGCACCCGGTCTCCGCGCTCCCGGACATGGCGTTCGATCACGGCACCGTCGTCCGGCACGCGCGGACCCGCCTCGCGGCCAAACTGTCCTACACCAACATCGCGTTCGGACTGGCGCCCGACGAGTTCTCCATGTCCACGTTGCGCGAGATCTACTGCGCGGCACTGGGTTACCAGGTCGATGCCACCAACCTCCAGCGCGTCCTCGGACGACGTGGGGTGCTGACGCCCACCGGCAACACCGCACCGTCGGGACGCACCGGGGGCCGCCCCGCCGCGCTCTACCGGTTCACCGACTCCACCCTGCGGGTGACGGACGAGTTCGCGGCGCTACGGCCGCCGAGCTGACTGCCGATCGTCAGGCCGCCGAGCCGACTCCGGCCGTCAGGCCGCCGCAGTACCCTCCGACGGCGTGCGGCGCCGCCACGCCGACACGATCGACGACTCCGCGCCGAGCACCGAATCGATGCGGCCGAAGCGTCCGAGAACCCGGTCGAGCAGGCGCTCGACCTGCCGGGGGTCGCCCGGATCGGCGGCGACCGCGAGCAGTCGGTGACCGGACATCCCCGGCATGATCCGGGCCAACTCGGCGACGGTGCGTGCGGTGACCGCAACGCACCAGCCCGAATCGAGCAACTCCTGCGCGGTACGCCTGCCCTGCTCACTGCCGGCAGCGGTTACCACCACGACGCCGCGGGCCGAGATTTTTTCGGTACGCATCATCTTCGCCTCCTGGGGATTGACATGCCCGATCCCAGGTAAGCGCCGGTTCCCGAGTACGCGGCGGGAGCGGGCTGTGAGATCGCCGGGAGTGGGCATCAGGCCGGGGCGAGACCCCGCCAGAACGTGTCGGATGCGGTCGTGACCACTTCGTCGACGGGGGCGCCGTCGAGCATTCCGCCGGCGGCGAGGGTCGCGATCCCGTGGAAGGTCGCGAAGGCGACGAGGGCGATGCGGGACGCGTCTCCGGGCCCGATCTCACCCGAGGCCTGGGCCTCGGCGACGATCCGGACCGTGAGATCCATCGCGGCGTGGCCTGCGTCCACCAACTCGGAGGCCGCGCCGGGCGCGTGCTTGCTGCCGTACATCAGCGCCAGCAACTCGCGATGGTCGAGCGCAAACGTCACATAGGCGGCGGCGAGCGCGGCGAAGCGGGCGCGGGCGTGGGGTTCGGCTTCGTCGACTGCGTGTTCCAGCGCTCTCGTCAGGCGAAGGAAACCGGACTCCGCGAGTGCCTCCAGCAGAGCTCGGCGGTCCCGGAAGTGCTTGCTGGGCGCGGCGTGGCTGACCCCTGCCTCCCGCGCGAGTTGCCGAAGGGAGAGCCCGTCGACGCCGTCCTTCTCGAGGGTGCTCTCGGCGCGGGCGAGCAGCACCTGGCGAAGACTGCCGTGGTGGTAGGGCTGTTCGGCAACGGACATGCCGTAAGCCTAACAAAATGTTGTCATTGACTACATAGATGACACTGACTACATTCGAGGACACCCCACCGCTAGGAGCAGACATGTCCTTCGACGTATCCGGAACCACCGTCCTCATCACCGGCGCGAGCGCGGGCCTCGGTGTCGAATTCGCCCGCCGATTCGCGGAACGAGGCGCCGATCTCGTCCTCGTCGCCCGTCGCGCCGACCGGCTCGAACAACTCGCGTCCGAACTCCGCGACGCACACCACGTGTCCGTCGCCGTCCTCCCGTTCGATCTCGCGACCCCCGGAGTCGGCGAGCGGTTGCGCAGCGAACTCACCGCCCGCGGCATCCGCGTCGACTCCCTGATCAACAACGCCGGTTTCGGGACGCACGGAGATTTCGCGTCCGCCGATCTGGAGCGGCTCACCTCCGAGATCCAGCTGAACGTCAGCACACTGGTCGAGCTGTCGCACACGTTCCTGCCCGATCTGCTGCGTGGGCGCGGTGCGCTCGTGAACGTCGCGAGCACCGCCGCGTTCCAGCCGACGCCCGGGATGGCCGTCTACGGGGCGACGAAGGCGTTCGTTCTCCACTTCACGGAGGCGTTGTGGGCCGAGGCGAGAGGCACCGGCCTCACCGTGCTCGCCGTCTGCCCCGGCCCCACCCGCACCGAGTTCTTCGACGTCGTCGGTTCCGAGGATGCCGCGGTCGGCCGCATGCAGACGGCGGACCAGGTGGTGACGACGACGCTGCGCGCGCTGGATCGGCGCAGCTCGCCGCCGAGCGTCGTCTCCGGGGTGATGAACTGGGTGTCGTCGATCAGCACGCGATTCGCGACGCGCCGCATCGGCGCCCTCGCCAGCGGGCGCCTGCTCGGCGACGTGCGGATGCGCACCGCGGTCACGAAGTAAGCGTCGCGCCGCGCTCTTCCGGCTCCTCGAGCACGGCCGGGTGATCGCTGACGCCGAGATCGTCGTACGGGTTCAGTGCGGCGAGCACCAGCGTCACGACACAGGCGACGAGGGGTTGGAAGATCAGCACCAGTACGGTCGCGATTCCGGGCGCGACCGCCACGACGGTGCCTGCGGTCGAGGTGTCGGGGTCGGGAAAACGCAGCGCCGCCACGCCGATCCCCCCGAGCGCCATCACGCAGGCGCCGACCACACTGCCGCCGAGGACGGCCCCGAGCGCCACCGGACCGCGACCTTTCCGCGCCGTCCACGCCGCGACCGCGGTGAGGATACCGACGACCAGACCCGCGCACGCGAACATCCCGATCGCGTCGAACCGGTGCACGCTCTCCCCCGTCAGCGACACCCCGCGGTCGGGAGCGACCACCAGCAGATGTTCGGCCGGGGCGAGCACTCCCCACAGCACCCCCACGAGCGCACTCGCCACCACCGTCCCGCAGAAGATTCCGGCGGCAGAGCGAAGCCTGATGCGCGGGAGTGTGGTCACCTCCCCGACGCTACCGCCGTACGCCGCAGATCGAGTCGAACACACCGTGGCGCGAACATTTCGCCCACCAGCCGTCGGGGCTGATCTGCACGACCATCCGGCGGCCGCACGCCTCGCAGAAGCGGGGCGGCTCGAGTCCGAGCTGCGCGGCCGTCGGTACGGCGTCGTCCACACCGGCCACCACGCGGCGGCCGGTGTAGGGGTTGTAGCGTTCGGCTGGGGTCTCCGCCATGATCGTCACAGGGTGTCGTTCAGGGCCTTGATCGGCATCTGCAGATCGACGAGCAGGTCGAGATCCTGTTCGGCAGGGCGGCCGAGGGTCGTGAGGTAGTTGCCGACGATGACGGCGTTGATGCCACCCAGGATGCCCTGCTTGGCCCCGAGGTCACCGAGCGTGATCTCGCGGCCGCCGGCGAAGCGGAGGATGGTGCGCGGCAGCGCGAGACGGAACGCGGCCACCGACTTGAGCGCCTCGCTCGCCGGCAGGACCTCCAGGTCGCCGAAAGGCGTGCCGGGACGCGGGTTGAGGAAGTTCAGCGGCACCTCGTCGGGCTCGAGTTCGGCGAGGTTGGCAGCGAACTCGGCGCGCTGCTCGAGGCTCTCACCCATGCCGAGGATGCCGCCGCAGCACACCTCCATGCCGGCTTCGCGCACCATCCGGAGGGTGTTCCAGCGCTCGTCCCAGGTGTGCGTGGTGACGACGTTCGGGAAGTGCGACTTCGACGTCTCCAGGTTGTGGTTGTAGCGGTGCACCCCCATCGCGGCGAGTTGGTCCACCTGCTCCTGGGTGAGCATGCCCAGCGAGCAGGCGATCTGGATGTCGACCTCGTTGCGGATCGCCTCGATTCCGGCGGCGACCTGGGCGAGCAGCCGCTCGTCGGGGCCGCGGACGGCGGCGACGATGCAGAACTCGCTGGCGCCGGACTTGGCCGTCTGCTTGGCCGCCTCAACGAGGGACGGGATGTCGAGCCAGGCCGCGCGCACCGGCGACTGGAACAGTCCGGACTGCGAGCAGAAGTGGCAGTCCTCGGGGCAGCCGCCGGTCTTGAGGCTGATGATGCCCTCGACCTCGACCTCCGGCCCGCACCACTTCATGCGCACGTCGTGGGCGAGGGCCAGCAATTCCTCGAGTCGATCCTCGGGAAGTTGCAGGACTTCGAGCACCTGACTCTCGTTCAGTGCCTCTCCGCGCTCGAGAACCTGCTCACGCGCAAGGGCGAGGATGTCTGTCTGTACCGGGGCCGATGTCACACGTATCTCCTGGAAAACGGGCCGATCACGTGTCGTGAGTCGACTGAACCGAAAAATTGAACACCGTACAAGTTGAACGGTGTTCACGTTAGATCCGTGGTGGAATACTGTCAAAGCCGGAGCGGGACTTGTCGACGAGATTGGGAGATCACACAGTGCAATTGCGACGCGGCGACGTACTCGACGGCGCAATGGCCATCCTCGACGAGTTCGGCCTCGCCGACCTGACGATGCGCCGACTCGCAACGGCCCTCGGCGTCCAGCCGGGCGCCCTGTACTGGCATTTCCCCAACAAGCAGACCCTGCTCGGCGCCCTCGCCGACAAGATCCTCGAAGACGTCGACGCCCCGGTCACGGCCCCCGGCTGGGACACGGAGTTCACCGAACTGGCCCACCGGCTCCGGACCGCACTGCTCGCGCACCGGGACGGCGCCGAACTGGTGTCCGCCACGTACGCGTCCCGCATGACCAACTCCCGGGTCCGCGAAAGCTTCGCGGCCGTCGGACTGCGATCCGGACTGTCCCGCGAACACGCGGAACTGTCGTCCTACTCGCTGCTGTACTACGTGCTCGGCCATACGGTCGACGAGCAGTCGCGGGCGCAGATGGAGTCGGCCGGCGCGCTCACCCGGGCCGCCCTCTCCCCCGACGCCCCGCAGTCGCCGATCGCGGCCTACGACGAGGACCTCCTCGACGGCGATCCGGCAGTCCGGTTCGACTTCGGCCTCTCGCTGTTCGTGGACGGAATTCGTGCACGACTGAAAGACTCCGCCCACCGGCCCTGAGCGCGCACAATTGAGTCGATGCCGCGTCGGCCACTAGGGGACCGTGCGGCGCCCCCGACGGCCCAGGGACGGACGCGATGACGTCTTCAACCGGCCGCCGCGCCGGAACGGCTCTCGCGGCGGCACTCGCACTGTCACTCCTCGGCGCGCCCACCCCAGCGGCAGCTCAGACTGCGGGCGGCGACCCCGGTGCCGTCGTCGTCGCGACACCGGTTTCGCCGGACGCGCGACCACCGGGCGTCGCCGACGCCACGTACGTCACCTACTGGACGACGGGGCCGATGAACGAACCCGCACTCAGCACCGGCGCGGTCCTGCTGCCCCCCGGTGCGGCGCCGCCCGGCGGGTGGCCCGTCGTGTCCTGGGCCCACGGAACGGTCGGCATCGCCGACAAGTGCGCGCCGACGGTGACGGGAAAACTCGTCGGACCGTACGTCCAGCACTGGCTCGACCAGGGCTACGCCGTCGTGGCAACGGATTACGTCGGCCTCGGCACACCCGGTGTGCACCCGTACCTGGACGGCCCCTCGGAGGCGCACAGCGTGATCGACATGGTGCGTGCGGCGCGGGCCGTCACGCCGTCCCTGTCGAACCGGTGGGTCGCGCTCGGCCAATCGCAGGGCGGCCACGCAGCCCTCGTCGCCGCCTCGATGGCCACCACGTACGCACCGGACCTCGACTTCCGCGGCACCGTCGCCACAGGCGCCCCGTCCAATCTCGAGAACCTCGCGCCGCTCGTCGGCCCGGGGTTCCCGCAGATCCCCCTCACCGGGAGCACGGTGTTCGTGGCGTACGCGCTCGCCGGATTGCGTGCCTCACGGCCCGACCTCGATATCGACAGCTACCTCACCCCGCTCGGCGTCGACGTCCTGAACCGCGTCGAATCGCTCTGCTACGAGGAGGCGGCCCCGCAACTCGACGGGATCTCGATCGGACAGTTGATGTCCCGGCCGCTCGACGACCCGGCGGTCCTGGCCGCGCTACGCACCACGCTGGGAGTTCCCGTGCGGGGCTACGACCGGCCGCTGTTCATCGGACAGGGACTGTTCGACGACGTCGTCCCCATCCCCCTCACCTGGAAACTCACGGCCGACCTCGCCGCGAACGGGCAGCAGTTCGTGTTCCGGACGTATCCGACCGGCCATCTCTACACCATGCCCGCGTCCCTGCCCGACACGAGCGGATTCGTCCAGGCCTTGTTCGGGTAGGGCACTGGTAAGACCACTTGACCTCTTACCTATCGCCGCTTAGTGTCGTGGTCATGATGTTCGAGCCGATCGCGCGGAAGTCCGCCTCCACCGAAGTCTTCGACCAGATCACCGCCCGGGTGCTGGGCGGCGACCTCGCCGCGGGTGACGCCCTGCCGAGCGAACGTCGCCTCGCCGAAGCGTTCGGGGTGTCGCGGCCCGCGGTCCGGGAAGCGATCCAGAAGCTGGCCCAGGCCGGACTCGTCGAGGTCCGGCAAGGTGACGCGACCTCGGTCCGCGACTTCCGGCAGCACGGCGGACCCGAACTGCTGTCCCAGTTGCTCGTTCGCGACGGGCAACCCGACTGGGCGGTGATCCGCAGCGTCCTCGAGGCCCGGCGGATGATCGGCGTGCAGGTGGCCCGGCTCGCCGCGGGCCGGGCCACCGATGCGTCGGGCACCAGCCTCCGGGAAGCCGTGGATCACCTCGCCTCCGACACCGACCCGGTCGCGCAGCAGGTCGGCGCCCTGGCCTTCTGGGAGCGCGTCGTCGACACGGCCGATTCCATCGCATTCCGGCTCATCTTCAACAGCCTCCGCAACGCGTACGAACCGACCATGACGGCCATGGCTGCCGTCATGGTCGCGGAGGTCGGCCGCACCGACCTGTACTACCAGTTGGCCGAGGCGATCTCCGCCCACGACGAAGACACCGCGGCACAGACCGCCACTACCCTCCTCGACCTCGGGACGGCGGCCGTGACCACCGTGATCGACACACTGCAACACCACGATTCGGAGAAGGACACATGACCACGACACCTCCCACAGATCGCCGCCAACGCAGATCGATCAGCCTCCGCGACGCCGCGGACCAGTTCCGCCGCCACCCGTCCCCCTGGATGATCGGCGGCATGCTGGTCGCCGCGGTGGCCGCCCGCGTCGTCGTCGGCGACTGGCAGGTCACCGACGCCGTCGTTCCGCTGGTGATGCTGGCGGGGTTCCCGTTCGCCGAATGGGTCATCCACGTCTGCATCCTGCACTGGAAACCTCGAAAGGTCCTGGGCCTGACCGTCGATTCACTGCTCGCCCGGAAGCATCGCGAGCACCACGTCGATCCCCGCGACGTGCCGCTCATCTTCATCCCGTGGCAGACGCTGATGTGGTTGATCCCGGTTCTCGTGGCCCTCGCGCTGTTCGCGTTTCCGCGCACCGGACTCGGACTGACGTTCCTGGTGGTGCTGAGCGTCCTGGGTGTCCTCTACGAATGGACGCACTACCTCATCCACAGCGACTACAAGCCGAACTCCCGCCTGTACCGCGCGATCTGGCGCAACCACCGCCATCACCACTACAAGAACGAGCACTACTGGTTCACCGTCACCACCTCGGGCACCGCCGACCGGATCCTGGGCACCGACCCCGACCCCGAATCGGTCGAGAAGTCGCCCACCGCCCGCAACCTCCACGCCGTGCGCTAACGCGCCTGTGAGTACTTGTTAACCGCCCGCGGTTAACAAGTACTCACGGGTGCCGGAAGCGCTAACCGCGGCGAAAGAGCTTGTTACCCAACCAGACGATGGGGTCGTATCGCCGGTCGACCACCCGTTCCTTCATCGGAATGATGGCGTTGTCGGTGATCTTTATCCCTTCCGGGCAGACCTCGGTGCAGCACTTGGTGATGTTGCAAAGTCCGAGACCGAACTCCTCCTGCGCCGCCTCACGACGGTCCGCGGTGTCGAGTGGATGCATCTCCAACTCGGCGACGCGGATGAAGAACCGCGGGCCGGAGAACGCCGGCTTGTTGTCGTCGTGATCGCGAATGACGTGGCACGTGTTCTGGCAGAGGAAACACTCGATGCACTTACGGAACTCCTGCGACCGCTCGACGTCGATCTGCTGCATCCGGTACTCCCCCGGACCGAGACCCGGCGGCGGGGTGAACGACGGGATCTCCCGGGCCTTCGCGTAGTTGAACGACACGTCCGTGACGAGGTCGCGGATGACCGGGAAGGCCCGCAGCGGCGTCACCGTCACCACCTCGTCTTCCGTGAACGTCGACATCCGCGTCATGCACAACAGCCGCGGCTGGCCGTTGATCTCCGCGGAACACGACCCGCACTTGCCTGCCTTGCAGTTCCACCGCACCGCTAGGTCCGGTGTCTGGGTGGCCTGCAACCGGTGGATGATGTCGAGCACCACCTCACCCTCGTTGACGGGAATCGAATAGTCTTGGAGTTCGCCGCCGTCGGCGTCGCCGCGCCACACCCGGAACCGTGCGTCGTAACCCATCTCAGGCCTTCCTTCCCGGATGTTCCGCGAGTTCGGCGTCGGTGTAGTACTTGGCCAGTTCGTCGATGTCGAAGAGCTCGAGCAGGTCTGCGCGCATGGGGAGCTGCGGCTCGCGGGTGACGGTGACGTCCGGAACCACGGCGTCGGGATGCGCGGACATGTCGCCGACCACGCCGCACACCAGCAGGGTGTTGCGCCAGTCCGCCTCCATGCTCGGATGGTCGTCGCGGGTGTGCCCACCGCGACTTTCGGTGCGCAGCAGCGCCGCCTGCGCGACGCACTCGCTGACCAGCACCATGTTCCGCAGGTCGACGGCGAGGTGCCAGCCGGGGTTGAACTGGCGATGCCCCTCCACCTCCACGCCTCCGATGCGGACCTTGATCTCGGTGAGCTTCTGGAGGGCGCGGACGATCTCGTCTTCCTTGCGGATGATGCCGACGAGATCGTTCATGGTCTGCTGCAGTTCGGTGTGGAGGGTGTAGGGGTTCTCGGTGGTGCCACCCTCCCCGACCACGGGGTCGAACGGCGACAACAGCATCCGTGCCGCCGCATCCACCGCGTCCGCGGAGACGGCCGGCCGTTCCTGCAGCGACTTCACGTACTCCGCTGCCCCGAGGCCGGCGCGACGCCCGAACACCAGCAGGTCGGACAGCGAGTTGCCGCCGAGCCGGTTGGAGCCGTGCATCCCGCCGGAGCACTCCCCCGCGGCGAACAGGCCGGCGACGCTGGACGACCCGCTGTCGGGATCGACTTCGATGCCGCCCATCACGTAGTGGCAGGTGGGCCCGACCTCCATCTGCTCCTTGGTGATGTCGACGTCGGCGAGTTCCTTGAACTGGTGGTACATCGACGGCAGGCGCCGGACGATCTCGTCGGCCGGCATCCGCGAGGCGATGTCGAGGTACACGCCGCCGTGCGGGGTCTGCCGTCCGGCCTTGACCTCGGAGTTGATGGCCCGGGCCACCTCGTCGCGGGGCAGCAGATCCGGTGTGCGGCGGTTGTTGTCGGAATCCTTGTACCAGCCGTCGGCCTCTTCCTCGGTCTCCGCGTACTGGCCTTTGAAGACCGGCGGGATGTACGAGAACATGAACCGGTCGCCCTCGGAGTTCTTCAGGACGCCGCCGTCGCCGCGGACGCCCTCCGTCACGAGGATGCCCTTGACGCTGGGCGGCCACACCATGCCGGTGGGGTGGAACTGGACGAACTCCATGTTGATGAGGTCGGCGCCGGCGCGCAGGGCGAGGGCGTGACCGTCGCCGGTGTACTCCCACGAGTTCGACGTCACCTTGAACGACTTGCCGATTCCACCCGTGGCCATCACGACGGCGGGCGCCTCGAACAGGACGAAACGTCCACTCTCCCGCCAGTATCCGAAGGCGCCCGAGATCCGGTCCCCGTCCTTGGTGAGTTCGGAGACCGTGCACTCGGCGAAGATCTTGATCCGGGCCTCGTAGTCGCCGCTGGCGGCGAAATCCTCCTGCTGCAGCGACACGATCTTCTGCTGCATGGTGCGGATGAGTTCGAGACCGGTGCGGTCACCGACGTGCGCGAGCCGCGGATACGTGTGACCGCCGAAGTTGCGCTGGCTGATCCGGCCGTCCGGGGTCCGGTCGAACAGTGCGCCGTACGTTTCGAGTTCCCACACCCGGTCGGGTGCCTCCCGCGCATGCAGTTCGGCCATCCGCCAGTTGTTGAGGAACTTGCCGCCGCGCATCGTGTCCTGGAAATGGGTCTGCCAGGTGTCCTTCTCGTTCGCGTTTCCCATCGCGGCGGCGCACCCGCCCTCCGCCATGACGGTGTGCGCCTTGCCGAACAGTGACTTGCAGACGACGGCGACGGACAGACCCTGTTCCCGGGCCTCGATGACCGCGCGCAGTCCGGCGCCACCGGCACCGATGACCACGACGTCGTACTGGTGCCGTTCGACTTCCGTCATTCCACTCCCTCGTCGGTGAAGTCAGTTGATCAGGCGCAGGTCGGAGATGGTCCCGCTGGACACGAGCATCACGTAGAAGTCGGTGATCATCAGTGTGGCCAGGGTCGTCCAGGCGAGTTGCATATGGCGGGTGTTGAGCTTGCTCACCGCGGTCCAGAGCCGGTACCGGATCGGGTGCCTCGAGAAGTGGGTGAGCCTGCCGCCGGTGACGTGCCTGCAGGAATGGCAGGAGACCGTGTACGCCCAGAGCAGGATCACGTTGCAGACCAGGATGAGGGTGCCGAGTCCGATTCCGAAACCGCCGTCCGCGCCGTGGAACGAGCGGATCGCGTCGTAGGTGTTGATCAGCGAGACGACGAGAGCCACATAGAAGAAGTAGCGGTGGGCGTTCTGCACGATCAGCGGCAGGCGTGTCTCACCGGTGTAGGTGCGGTGGGGTTCCGCGACCGCACACGCGGGCGGCGCCAGCCACACCGACCGGTAGTAGGCCTTGCGGTAGTAGTAGCACGTGAGCCGGAAACCGAGCAGGAACGGCAGCACGAGGAACCCGAGCGGGATGATCATCGGCAACTCGCCGATGGGGGTGCCGAAGTCGCTCGACCCCGGAACGCACGAATCGCTCAGGCACGGCGAATAGAACGGTGTCAGATAGTGGTAGTCCTCGACCCAGTATGCGGAGCGAACCCATGAGCGGATCGACGCGTACACGACGAACACCGACAGCCCGAGCACCGTCAGCAGCGGCGCCAGCCACCACCGATCGGTGCGGAGGGTGCGTTCCGCGATCCGGGCACGCCTCGGCGCCCCGACACCGGCACTTTCGGGATTCTTCGGCGGCGCGCTCATCCGCGCTCGTAGTGGAGCCCGCCCAGCCCCTCGTCGTCGACACCGAGCCACATCGACGCGTCGTACGGGGTGTCCGACACCTTGATTCGCTCCACCGGTTCGCGGTGGACGACGTTCGGCGGCGACGAGTCGAGGTCGCGCGCGTCGATCTCGAGCCGTTCCAGATCGTTGGTCAGTCGCCGCACGGATGCGGCGTCGCCGTACATCGAATGCAACGACCCGACGCAACGCCGGAGACGGTCGATGGTGCGATTCAATTCGAGCATTTCGGAGGTCGACATGTGGACCCCTCCCAACCAGCCGGATGAAGCCGTGACACGAATCACACTACCGACATGCCGGGTGACTCGGGCACATTTCGCCCCCGAACTCGCCGCGATGAATTTCGCCGGCCGGTCGAGTCCATACCTGTGGACCATCGAAAACGAACCCCCACCCGGAGGACATCATGGCCGACGCCACGATCGGAAGCATCCTGCTCGCCAGCACACACCCCGAGCGATTGCGGGACTGGTACACCGCCGCGTTCTCGCCGAAGGTCGACCGCACGCCCGGCGAACCGGGTTACGACGTCCTCGACTTCGACGGCTTCTACATCATGCTCGACCGGCGCGACGACGTCGGTGACACGAATCCCGAACCCGGACGCGTCCTGCTCAACGTCGAGGTCACCGACGCCCGCGCCGCAGCCGGTCGCATCGACGAACTGGGTGCAACGTGGCTGTCCCCGCTCGAGGACCGGGACGGCAGCTGGTTCGGCACCGCCGTCGATCCCGACGGCAACTACGTCCAGATCATCCAGCTCAGCGCGCAGGCGCGGGCCGAGATGTCCTGACCATCGGCGAGGAAAGAGAACAGACATGTTGAACCATGCGAGAGCATTTAGCGGATTCGCCGTCGACGACATCGCCTCGGCCAAGTCGTTCTACTCCGACACCCTGGGACTCGAGGTCACCGAGGAGGAGATGGGCCTGCTCGGCCTGCATCTCCCGAAGGGCCCCGTGGTGCTGATCTACCCGAAACCCGATCACACGCCGGCGTCCTTCACCATTCTGAACTTCGCCGTGGACGACGTCGAGAAGGCCGTCGACGCGCTCACCGAACGCGGGATCCGGTTCCTGCGGTACGACGGTTTCGACCAGGATGACAAGGGGATCATGCGCGGCAACGGTCCCGACATCGCCTGGTTCACCGACCCCGCAGGCAACGTGCTGTCGGTACTCGCGGAATCCTGACGGCCGCGCTCAGCGTGCCGTCAGCGTCGCCTTCAGCCAGGTGCCGTCGAACCACGTCGGCGCCGCCGCGCCGAACGGCGCGCGGTCGAGGCGGCCGCTGCCGGCCGGCACGGAGCCGACGACGTCGACACCCGTGACGGCGGGCAGGTCGTCGAGATTGCACCGCTCGGCGAGGTCGGGCTCGTCCGGCCACGACCCGATCACGGTTCCGGCGCAGGCGAGACCGGCCGCCGACAGCGCCCGGATCGTGAGCTCGGTGTGGTTGAGCGTGCCGAGTCCGGCCGCCGCCACCACGACGACCGGTGCGTCGAGGGCCCGCGCGACGTCGACGAGCGTGAAGCCCTCGGCGCCCAGCCGCACCAGCAGACCGCCCGCACCCTCGACGAGGACCAGATCGTGTTCGGCGTCGAGCGCGCGGACCGCGTCCGTCACGTCGGCGCACCGCACCATCGGCAGGCCGCTGCGCCGGGCCGCGGTGTCGGGGGCGAGCGGCTCCGGGTAGCGGGCCAGTTCCACCACCGCCGTGGCACCGGACAACCGGGTCACCTCGGCGAGATCGCCCGGCTCTCCTGGGTCGACGCCGGTCTGCGCGGGCTTGCACACCGCCACGGACAGGCCCGCCTCCCGGCCGGCCGCGGCGAGCGCCGCCGTGACCACCGTCTTGCCGACGTCGGTCGACGTCCCGGTGACCACCAGGACGCTCACGCCGAGGCTCCGGCCAGGACGTCCGTCAGCACGGTCTCGATCCGCGCCAGTTCGTCCGCGTCGAGCGTCGCCCGCGCGGTGAGCCGCAGACGCGACGTGCCCTCGGGCACCGACGGGGGCCGGAAGCAGCCGACGTGCAGCCCCTGTTCGCGGCAGGCGGCGGCCGCGTCGACGGCGCGTTGCGGGTCGCCCAGGACGACGGAGACGACGGCGGATTCGGGGGTCCCGGCACCGGTGAAGCGGGCGAGATCCCGCGCGCGGTCCAGGACGGCCTCGGCGCGGTGCGGTTCACGGCGCAGCACGGTGAGGGCCGCGCGTGCCGCGCCCACGGCCGCCGGCGCCAGGCCGGTGTCGAAGATGAACGTGCGCGCGGCGTCGACGAGATGCGCGCGCACCTTCTCCGATGCCAGCACCGCGCCGCCTTGACTGGCCAGCGACTTCGACAGCGTGGCCGTCACGACGATGTCGGGTTCGCCCGCGAGTCCCACCTCGTGCACGAGTCCGCGGCCCCCTGTACCGCGGACTCCGACCCCGTGTGCCTCGTCCACGACGAGGAACGCGCCGTGCTCACGGCACACCTGGTGGAGTTCGACGAGCGGTGCCAGATCGCCGTCCGCACTGAACACGGAGTCGGTGACGACCAGGGCCCGCTCCTCCGATCGGGTGGCGAGTGCGCTGCGGACGAACCCGAGATCGGAGTGCGGCGCGACGGCCACCCGGGCCCGGGACAGCCGGCAGGCGTCGACCAGCGAGGCGTGGCTGCCTGCATCGGAGACGATCAACGATCCGGCGCCGGACAGCGCGGTGACGGCACCGAGATTGGCGGTGTACCCGGAGGAGAACACCAGCCCGGCCTCGGCGCCGACGAACTCGGCCAGTTCCGATTCGAGCAGTTCGTGCTCGGTGGTCGATCCCGTGACCAGCCGTGAGCCGGTGGCCCCCGCACCCCAGCGGCGCAGCGCGGTCATCGCGCCGTGCAGCACCTCCGGGTGCCGTACGAGTCCGAGGTAGTCGTTGGACGCCAGATCGATGAGTGCGTTGCCCGGCGTGCGTGGACGCAACTCGCGGCGCAGTCCCGCGGCGCGCCGCTGGTCCTCGACGTCGTCGAGCCAGGTTGTGAAGGTGCGGTCGGTACTCACGCTCGGCACCATACGCGACTTGAACGGTGTTCAACCCGGGTGGGCCCACTTTTCTTCCGGTGGCTATGGTCGAGACCGTGACCTCTCCGAGCCTGTCCGCCGACGACATCACGTCCCTCGACACCTCGCTGCTCTGGCATCCGTACGGCGCGTTCCCCGCCTCGACCACCCCGCTCGTGGTGGCCGAGGCGAGCGGAACGCGCCTCACCCTCGCCGACGGCCGCGAACTCGTCGACGGCATGAGTTCGTGGTGGGCCGCCGTACACGGCTACCGGCATCCCGTCCTCGACGCGGCGGCGACCGCGCAGCTCGGCCGGATGAGTCACGTGATGTTCGGCGGGCTCACCCACGAACCGGCCGCGCGGCTGGCTCAGCTGCTGGTGGAGATCACCCCGGACAGCCTGGACAAGGTCTTCCTCGCCGATTCCGGATCGGTGTCCGTCGAGGTCGCCGTCAAGATGTGCCTGCAGTACTGGCGCAGTCGCTGCAGGCCGGAGCGGCATCGGCTGCTCACCTGGCGCGGCGGCTACCACGGCGACACGTTCGCCCCGATGAGCGTCTGCGACCCGGACGGCGGCATGCACTCCCTGTGGACGGACGTCCTGGCACGGCAGGTGTTCGCAGGACCGCCGCCGCGCGACTTCGACGCGCGGTACGTCACGGAGTTCGAACGTCTGGTGACGGCGCATGCCGACGAACTGGCGGCCGTCATCGTGGAGCCGGTGGTGCAGGGCGCCGGCGGGATGCGGTTCCACGACCCGCGGTACCTGGCGGAGCTGCGGCGGATCTGCGACGAGCACGGGCTCCTGCTGGTGTTCGACGAGATCGCGACGGGATTCGGCCGCACCGGCGAGCTGTTCGCCGCAGACCACGCCGGTGTCAGTCCCGACATCATGTGCGTCGGCAAGGCCCTGACCGGCGGATACCTCACACTCGCGGCGACGCTCTGTTCCACCGCCGTGGCCGAGACCATCAGCGCCGGCGAGGCCGGTGGGCTGATGCACGGTCCCACCTTCATGGCCAATCCGCTCGCGTGTGCCGTCGCGGTGGCGTCGATCGAACTCCTGCTGTCCCGCGACTGGCGAGGCGAGGTCGCGGCCGTGCGCCGCGAGCTCGAATCCGGGCTCGCACCGGCCCGGGACCTTTCCGGTGTTCGGGAGGTCCGGGTGCTCGGCGCGATCGGGGTGATCGAACTCTCCGAACCCGTCGACATGCGGGCCGCCACCGACGCCGCGGTGGCGGCCGGGGTCTGGTTGCGGCCGTTCCGGAACCTGATCTACGCGATGCCGCCGTACGTGTGCACCACCGACGACGTGCGGAAGATCACAGCCGGAATGCTTGCTGCCGCACGGACCTCCGGCCTGGGCCGATAGCCGGCTCTCGTCGAGCTGAGAGCGACGCAAACGCGGGCTAGTGTTCTCGATATGGACGAGAGCGAGTCGACCGGCACCACGCACATTCCCGTGTGGCCCGGCAGCGCGTACCCACTGGGCGCCACCTACGACGGGGCCGGGACGAACTTCTCGTTGTTCTCCGAGGTCGCCGAGGCGGTCGATCTGTGCCTGATCGCGAAGGACGGCACCGAGACGCGGGTGCGGCTCGACGAGGTCGACGGCTACGTGTGGCACGCCTACCTGCCGACGGTCGTGCCCGGGCAGCGGTACGGGTACCGGATCCACGGCCCCTGGGACCCCGCGGCCGGGCACCGCTGCGATCCGAGCAAACTCCTCCTCGACCCCTACGGCAAGGCGTTCGACGGCGACTTCGACGGCGACCGCTCCCTGTTCTCCTACGACATCGAGGCGCCCGCCGACTCCGCCCCCGAGGAACCGGCGGACACGATCGAGATCGTCGACACGGACGACGACACCGAGGACGAAGACACGGACGCGGAGCCGGACACCGAGGACACTGCCGGGCCCGGCCTGCCCGGACACGACTCGCGCGGGCACACGATGACGACAGTCGTGATCAACCCGTTCTTCGACTGGGCCGCCGACCGCGCACCCAAGCACCCGTACCACGACACCGTGATCTACGAGGCCCACGTCAAGGGCATGACGGCGACGCATCCCGGTGTGCCGGAAGAACTCCGTGGCACGTACGCGGGCCTGGCGCATCCGGTGATCATCGACCACCTCGTCGACCTCGGTGTCACCGCGATCGAACTGATGCCGGTGCACCAGTTCATGCACGACCAGACCCTCCTCGACAAGGGACTGAGGAACTACTGGGGCTACAACACGTTCGGCTTCCTCGCCCCGCATACCGGGTACTCGTCGGCGGAGAAGCCGGGCGCCGCGGTGTCCGAGTTCAAGGCGATGGTCCGGTCGTTCCACGAGGCGGGCATCGAGGTGATCCTCGACGTCGTCTACAACCACACCGCCGAGGGCAACCATCTCGGTCCGACCATCAGTTTCCGCGGCATCGACAACGCCGCCTACTACAGGCTGGTCGACGGCGACCTCGAGCACTACATGGACTACACGGGCACCGGGAACAGCCTCAACGCCCGGCACCCGCACACGCTGCAACTGATCATGGACTCGCTGCGGTACTGGGTCACCGAGATGCACGTCGACGGATTCCGGTTCGACCTCGCATCCACGCTCGCCCGCGAACTGCACGACGTCGACCGGCTCTCCGCATTCTTCGACCTCGTCCAGCAGGATCCGATCGTCAGCCAGGTCAAACTCATCGCCGAACCGTGGGACATCGGCGAGGGCGGCTACCAGGTGGGTAACTTCCCGGGCCTGTGGACGGAGTGGAACGGCAAGTACCGGGACACGGTCCGCGACTACTGGCGGGGCGAACCGGCGACGCTCGGCGAATTCGCGTCCCGGCTCACCGGCTCCTCCGACCTGTACGAGGCGACCGGGCGCCGCCCCGGCGCGAGCATCAACTTCGTCATCGCCCACGACGGCTTCACCCTGCACGACCTGGTGTCGTACAACGAGAAGCACAACGAGGCCAACGGCGAGGGCAACAACGACGGGGAGAGCCACAACCGGTCCTGGAACTGCGGGGTCGAGGGTCCGACGGACGACCCGGACATCCTCGATCTGCGCGGGCGGCAGAGCCGCAACATCCTCGCCACCCTGCTGCTCAGCCAGGGGACGCCGATGCTGGCACACGGCGACGAGATGGGCCGCACCCAGCAGGGCAACAACAACGTGTACTGCCAGGACTCGGAACTGTCGTGGATGGACTGGTCGCTGGCGGACTCCAACGCCGACCTGGTGGAGTTCACCAAACGGGTGATCGCGCTGCGGATGAAGAATCCGGTGTTCCGGCGTCGCCGGTTCTTCGAGGGCACCCCCATCCGCAGCGGTGATCAGACCCGCGACATCGCGTGGCTCACCCCGGCCGGTGAGGAGATGACCCCCGAGGACTGGGACAGCGGTTTCGGGAAGTCACTGGCGGTCTTCCTCAACGGCGAGGGCATCCCCGAACCCAACCACCGCGGTGAGCGGGTGGTCGGCGACTCGTTCCTGCTGTGTTTCAACGCCCACGACGAGGAGATCGAGTTCTCCACACCCAACTCCGATTACGCCGACGAATGGGCGGTGGTGCTCGACACCGCCGTCCCGACGGGGGCGAAGGAGACGGTCATCAAGGCGGGGAATCCGCTGCAGGTCGAGGCGCGGTCGCTGGTCGTGCTGCGCCGGACCGCGTGAGCCGGGGACGACGATGTCGATTACGGCAACGTACCGGGTCCAACTGCGCGGTGACTGTTTCACGCTTGCGGACGCCGCCGCGGTCGCCGGCTACCTGGACGATCTCGGGATCTCCCACGTCTACCTGTCGCCGATCCTGACGGCCACCACCGGATCGACCCACGGCTACGACGTCACCGACGTCACCCGGGTGTCCCCCGCCCTCGGCGGCCGGGAGGCGCTCGTCGCGCTGTCGCAGGCGGTGCGGGAACGCGGCATGGGGATCGTCGTCGACCTCGTCCCCAACCATGTGGGCGTCGCCCAGCCGCGTGAGAACGCCTGGTGGTGGGACGTTCTCACCCACGGTCGCCGCTCCGAGTACGCCGACTTCTTCGACCTCGACTGGAGCGAGGACAACGGGGCCGGCGGTCGTCTCGCGCTGCCCGTCCTCGGATCGGACGCCGATCTCGAGTCCCTCACCGTCGACCGCTCGGGAGCCGAGCCGCTGCTCGCGTTCTACGAGCACCGGTTCCCGATCGCCCCCGGCACCGATGCCGCCGAACCGGGGTCGGTGCACGACGCGCAGTCCTACCGCCTGGTCCCATGGGACTCCGGGCTCATCGGGTACCGCCGGTTCTTCGCGGTCAGCGAGCTGGCCGGAATCCGGCAGGAAGACCCGCGCGTGTTCGAGGCCTCGCACCGCGAACTGAGGAGCTGGGTGACGGACGAGGTGGTCGACGGAGTGCGCATCGATCACCCCGACGGATTGTCCGATCCGGCCGAGTATCTCGACCGCCTGCGCGGTGTGATCGGCGCGGACCGCTGGCTCGTCGTCGAGAAGATCCTGGGCCACGCCGAACCACTGGACGATCACCTCCCGATCGAGGGCACCACCGGCTACGACGCGCTCGCGGAACTCGGCGGCGTGTTCGTCGACCCGTCGGGAGCCCCCGCGCTCACCGCGCTGTCGGCGTCGCGCACGGGCGACCGGGGCGACGCGGCCTGGCTCCACGAGCACGAAACCGCCATCAAACGCGAGGTCGCCGGGACCATGCTCGCCCCGGAGGTCCGACGCCTCGTGCGCGCGATCCTCGCCGAAACAGGCACCGACTGCAGCAGTGCGGACGTCCGCGACGCCGTCGTCGACGTCGTCGCGGCGATGCCCGTGTACCGGTCCGACTACAGTCCGCTGGCCGGGCTCGCGACGCGCGTGATCGGTGACGCCGCGAGGCGCGAACCGCAACGGTCCGAAGCCCTGGCCGCACTCGGCGCCGCCCTGATCGCCGGCGGCGAGGCTGCCACCCGATTCCAGCAGGTGTGCGGCGCGGTGATGGCGAAATCCGTGGAGGACTGCCTCTTCTACCGCACCGCCCGGCTGGTGTCGCTACAGGAGGTGGGCGGCAACCCGGCGAACGTCGGCGTCTCCCCCGCCGAATTCCACCTGGCCGCCGCCGAACGGGCCTCCCGGTGGCCGAAGGCGATGACGACCCTCTCGACCCATGACACCAAGCGCGGGGAGGACGTCCGGGCCCGGATCGGCATCCTGTCGCAGGTGCCGGACCTGTGGGCCGAATGCGTCGATCAGTGGGAGCGCATCGCCCCCAGCCCGGATCCCGCCACCGGACTGTTCCTGTGGCAGAACCTGTTCGGTGTGTGGCCCGTCGACGGCCGGGCCGCGGCCGACGTGCCCGACTTCCGCGACCGCATCCACGCGTACGCGGAGAAGGCCGTCCGCGAAGCCGGGACCCGGACGTCGTGGAACGACGTGAACGAGGACTTCGAGCGCGACCTCCACCGCTGGCTGGACACGGTGATCGACGGAACCGTCGGCAAGGCGCTCGGTTCGCTGTGCACCCAACTGTCGCCGCACGCCTGGTCGGATGCCCTCGGCCAGAAGCTTCTCCAGCTGTGCGGACCGGGGATCCCGGACGTGTATCAGGGAACCGAACTGTGGGAGGACTCCCTCGTCGACCCCGACAATCGCCGTCCCGTGGACTACGACGTGCGCCGGGACCTGCTCGCACGACTGGGCACTCCGCCGGTCGACGCGACGGGCGCGGCGAAGATGCACGTCGTCCGCACGGCCCTGCGGCTGCGGCGGGACCGTCCGGGCAGCTTCGTCGGCGGCACCTACGCGCCGGTCTTCGCGTCGGGGACCGCGGCGCCGCATCTGATCGGGTTCGCCCGCGGACACGAGGACGCGGCGCCGGACGTCGTGGCGCTGGCCACCCGGCACAGCGTCGGCGTGGAGCAACGCGGCTGGGGCGACACCACCGTCACCCTCCCGGGCGGCACCTGGACCGACCTCCTCGCCTCGGAGACGTACCCCGGCGGGCGCATCGACGTCGCGGCGCTGTTCTCCCGCTATCCCGTTGCCCTCCTGACCCGTGAGTACTTGTCAACCGCGGGCGGTTAACAAGTACTCACGGGGGTACTGGCTCTGGTATGTCGCGACGTGTGGTTGCCCAGGGGTATGGAGGACCGGAGGTCCTCGCCGTGATCGACGTGGAACCGGCCGGTCCCGCCGCCGGTGAGGTGGTGCTCGAGGTTCGCGCCATCGGCGTCAACCCGTTCGACTACAAGCTCTACAGCGGAGCATTCGGCGCCGATCCGGCTGCCCTGCCCCTGAGCTTGGGCAGCGAGGCTGCGGGAGTCGTCGTCGCGGTGGGCGCCGGCGCGACGGGACCGATGGGGCCGATCTCGACGGGCGACGAGGTGATCGTCTACCCGGTGTCCGAGGCGTACGCCGATCGGCTTGTCGTGTCCGGTGATTCGGTGGTCCCGAAACCGGCGTCGTTGCCGTGGAACGAGGCCGCCGGACTTCTCGCGGTCGGGGCCACCGCGGTCGACACCCTCGACACGGCGAACATCGGCAGTGGCGACCTGCTGCTCGTGCACGCGGCGGCGGGCGGGGTGGGGTCGCTGGTCGTGCAGTTGGCCCGGGCCCGCGGCGCCACGATCATCGGAACGGCGCGCCCGGAGAACCACGACTACGTCCGGTCGCTGGGTGCCACCCCCGTGTCCTACGGCGCCGGACTCGGCGACCGTGTCCGCGTCCTGGCACCGGACGGAGTGGACGTCGTCATCGACGCCGTGGGCGGCGACGAAGCCATCGACGTGTCCGTGGAACTGGTGCGGGACCGGTCGCGGTTGGTGACGACGGTCCCCGGGCCTCGACTCGCCGAATCCGGGTTCCGGATCGTCGGCGCTCTCGGGCCGGACGGCATGGAACCGCGGAAGCGGGCCCGCGCCGCCCTCGTCGATCTCGCGGGCAGCGGGGACATCCGGGTGCGCGTCGCACGCACCTACGCGCTGTCGGACGCGGCCACCGCGCACACCGATCTCCGGAATCCGCACCCCGCGGGCAAATTCATCCTGCTGCCCTAGAGCCGCACAGAGTGTCGGGCTCAGTGGAGCAGACCCGCCCGGATGGTCGCCTTGACCCAATTCCGGTATTCGTCGACGTCCCACCCGCACTGCCGGCGCAGCATCGAATACACCTGCGGGGACACGACGGTGAACAGAACGTCCGCGGCCCGCTGCACGGAGATCTCGGGGCGGAGCAGTTCGTGGGCGGCGAGGCCCTCCGCGAGGGTCATCGCGTTCTCCGCGGATGCCCGCGCTCCCTCGTCGGCGAACCGTCGCATGTCCTCGTCCGCCCCGGAGGATTCGATCGCCGTCGTCATCAGGGTTCCGGCCCGCTCCAGGACGTCGGTGCTGTACCCGACCATCTGGTCGAGGATCCGTTCCACCGGATCGCCGTCCCGAGGCGTGCGTGCGGGTACCGCAGCGGGGTCGCCCTCGATCGCTGCGACGAGTGCCTCGTGGAACAGTTCCGCTTTGCCGCCGGGGAACACGGTGAACACCGTGCGGGTCGACACCCCGGCTGCCTCGGCCACGTTCCGGACCGTGGTGCTGACGTATCCGCGGTCGGTGAACAGCCGTGCCGCGGCATCCCGGACCAGGAGCCGGGTCCGGCGCGCCGATTCCGCACGTAGCGGCGAACTGTAAGACCTCTTGGCGGCTTCAGGCACGGTCTCACGATAGACGCATTCGATACATCAACCGTGCAGCCAATGTGGCACAGCGATTCGCCGTGCATCGACCAGGCGAAACGCCCGATACCTACGACTTCGGGTGTTCCACCCAGGCATCGGATCCGGGAAACACGAGCGCCTCGTGGCCGTCGTCGTACCGGACGAGATAGGGCGGTTCGCCGTTCTCTCCGTGAACCTCCACGACCTCGGCGGTGGTCTCGTGCACTCCGACCACCCGGCCCTGAACGTGTAACCGGTCTCCCACTGCTACGTGCATGACTGCTCCTCGCGACGTTCGAGTCCGTACTCTCAGCTTGCTACTTCCGGAGTCGGCGCGAAAGGGTCGACTCGCCGCCATCTCCGTCTCGGTGTGTCGCCGCCGTCTCCGTCTCGGTATGTCGCCGCCGTCTCCGCCGCAGTGTGCCATCGTGGGGACATGGCAACGTACCGATACCTCGACAAGGACCGCAACGTGCTCGAGGAGCACGACTTCGGCACCGTGCAGGACGCCGAGGAGCACAGGTTGTCCGTTCTCGGCGCCGAGATCATCGAGGAGGTCGAGGACTCCGGCGCGTCCGACGGCTGACTGTCCTGCACGGCCCGCCGGGTGCAGGCATGCTGATCGAGTGCACACATTCGAGGTATGGGCCCCGATTCCGAGTTCCGTTTCCGTGGAGGTCGACGGCCGGCGCCACGACATGATCCGGTCACCGGACGGGTGGTGGCGGGTCGACGCCCCGGCGTCGCCGAATTCCCGGTACGCGTTCCTTCTCGACGACGGCGACACCCCGCTGCCCGATCCCCGGTCTCCGCGCCAACCCGACGGGGTGCACAGCCAGTCCCAACTCCACACCCTCGACGAGAGCGCCTGGACCGACTCGCACTGGACGGGTCGGCAACTCGCCGGGTCAGTCGTCTACGAACTGCACGTCGGCACTTTCACGACCGAGGGGACGTTCGCGGCCGCCGCCGACAGGCTCGACCATCTCGTCGACCTCGGCGTCGACTTCGTGGAACTGATGCCCGTCAACGGTTTCAACGGCACGCACAACTGGGGTTACGACGGCGTCCTCTGGTACACGGTGCACGAGGGGTACGGCGGCCCGGACGGTCTGCAGATGCTTGTCGACGCCTGCCATGCTCGCGGGCTCGGCGTGGTCCTCGACGCCGTCTACAACCACCTCGGACCGTCCGGGAACTACCTCGACCGGTACGGCCCGTACCTGGCGCAGGGCGCGAACACGTGGGGCCGGAGTATCAATCTCGACGGCCCCGGCAGCGGCGAGGTGCGCCGCTACATCATCGACAACGCGCTGCGGTGGTTCCGTGAGTTCCACATCGACGCGCTCCGCCTCGACGCGGTCCACGCGCTCGTCGACCACACCGCCACCCACCTGCTCGAGGATCTGGCCATCGAGACCCGACGGCTGTCGGCGCACCTGAGGCGGCCGCTGACGCTCGTCGCCGAGAGCGACCTCAACGATCCGCGCCTGATCACGTCGCGGTCCGCGGGCGGTTTCGGCCTCGACGCCCAGTGGGACGACGACGTTCACCACGCCGTCCACGCCGCCGTCTCGGGCGAGAGGCAGGGCTATTACGGCGATTTCGGTTCGATGGCCTGCCTCGCCGACACTCTGCGGCAGGGCTGGTTCCACGCGGGCACGTTCTCGACGTTCCGCGGTCGCACCCACGGCAGACCGCTGGATACCCGGCGAACCCCCGCCAGTTCCCTGGTCACGTACACGTGCACCCACGATCAGATCGGGAACCGGGCGATCGGCGACCGCCCCGGCACCTATCTCGATTCGGGGCAGCTCGCGGTGAAGGCCGCGCTCGTGCTGTGCTCGCCGTTCACGCCGATGCTGTTCATGGGCGAGGAGTGGGGGGCGAGCACTCCGTTCCAGTTCTTCACCTCGCACCCCGAGCCGGAACTGGCGAAGGCGACGGCGGAGGGGCGCAAGGCCGAGTTCGCGGAGCACGGGTGGAGCACGGACGACGTTCCCGACCCGCAGGCCCCGGAGACGTTCGAGCGGTCCAAGCTCGACTGGGACGAACCGGTCCGCGAACCGCACGCGCGGCTGCTCGACTGCTACCGCGCGCTGCTGCGTCTGCGACGGGACCGCGCGGAGCTGACGGATCCGTGGCTCGAGAACCTGTCCGTCGACTACGACGAGGCGCAGCAGTGGATCGTGATCCACCGCGGCGCGCTCCGGATCGCCTGCAACCTGAGTGCCGAACCGGTGACCGTCCCGGTCGGCGGCTCCCCTGTGCTCTGGTGGGAGCCGCCGACGCAGGACGAGACCGCGTCGGCGACGGTGCTACCGGGTCACTCGTTCGTGGTGCTCGACAGCTCGCCCTGACGGTCGCGCAGCATCCGCAGGACGAGGATCGCGGTCGCGAACAGGATCACGGCGGTCGCGCCCGCGGCGACGTGCATGCCGTCGACGAACGCCGCCTGCGCGGATTCGAGGAACACCGTCCGCGCCGTCTCGGGGAGGTGCTGAGCCTCCGCGACCGCGGCGCCGAGAGTGCCCTGGGCGGGCTCGACCTGATCCGGGGCCAGCATCGACGTGTCGAGTCCGGTCCGGAAGATCACCATGACGACGCTGCCCAGCACCGCGACGCCGAGTGCGATGCCGAGTTCGTACGCGGTCTCGGACACCGCGGAGGCGGCGCCGGCCCGTTCGGGTTCGACGGCGCTGACCACGAGATCGGACGTCAGGGTCAGCGCGATACCGACACCGGCGCCGGCGAGACCGAAGCCGACCACGAACATCGTCGGGGCACCGTCCACGCCGAGCGTGAGCATCAGCGCCGCACCCACACCCGCGATCGCGAGTCCGCCGCCGAGCACGTGCGAGGTGGCCCACCGCCGCACCATCCAGGCCGCCGCGAGCGCCGTGATCGCGCTCATCAGCATGCCGGGCAGCATCAGCACACCCGATTCGAACGCGCTGTTACCCAGCACCAGCTGCAGGTACTGCGATCCGAAGAACAGCACACCCGCCAGCGCGAAGATGGACAGCAGGTTGGTGAGGACGGCCGTCGAGAACGCCGGCTTTCCGAACAGGCCGATGTCGATCATCGGGTCCTTCATCGACTTCTGCCTGCGCACGAACACCACACCCGACGCGAGACCGATCAGCCCGACGGCGAGCAGCACCGGGTCGACACCGTGCACGACGGTCTCCTTGACCGCGTACACCAGCGGCAGCATCGTCGTCATCGACAGCGCCGCGCTGATCAGGTCGAAGCGTCCCGGGGCGGGGTCCTTGGACTCGGGGATCACCAGCGGGCCGACGGCGATCAGAACCAGCATCACGGGGAGGTTGATCAGGAACACCGAGCCCCACCAGAAGTGCTCGAGCAGCCACCCGCCGATCAGCGGGCCCGCCGCGGTGCCGCCGCCGGCCATGGCGCCCCACACGCCGATGGCGAGGGTCCGCTGCCGCGGGTCGACGAAGATCGTGCGGATCAGACCGAGGGTCGCGGGCATCAGGGTCGCGCCCGAGATTCCCTGCAGCACCCGCGCGGCGATCAGCATCTCCGGCGTCGGTGCCCACGCCGCGATCAGTGAGGCGATGCCGAATCCGGCGGCGCCGATGAGCAGCAGCCGGCGCCGTCCGATCCGGTCGCCGAGGGTGCCCATTGTGATGAGCAGGCCCGCGAGGACGAACGAGTAGACGTCGATGATCCACAGCAGCTGCGTGCTGCTGGGTTCCAGGTCGGCGCTGATGAACGGCAGCGCCAGGTCGAGCACCGTCCCGTCGACGGCGATCAGGAGGACGGCGAACGCCAGGACGACGAGTCCGAGCCAGTCTCGGCGTGATGCGGAGGACTGACCTGGTGCGCCGTAGGCGCCGTTGATCCCGCGATCCGTGGAGACAGACATTTATCTTCCTGCGACTTTCCGATTCGAGAGCTGACACGGTTTGTGAACCGTCCAGCCGGTACAGTTCCGTTACCATACCGTTAACCGTCCGGACGGTAAAGTTATTTCCCGGGTACAGTCGCTCACCATGGCTGCCGGTACGCGCGATCGAATACTCGACGCCCTCGAGAAGCTGCTGCTCGACGTGGGAATAGCCCAGGTGACCCTCGAAGCCGTCGCCGCGGAGGCGGGGGTGTCGAAGGGCGGACTGCTCTACCACTTCCCCAGCAAGGAAGCGCTCCTCGCCGCCATGGTGCGGCGGCTCGGTGAGCGCGCCGACGCCCAGCTCGCCGACGCCGTGTCCGGCGGAACGTCGCTGTCCGAGTGGTATCTGCAGGTCCCCGACGCGAGCACCACCGAGGAACTCGCCCTCTACCGTTCGACCATCGCCGCCCTACGAAGCGTCGACGGTCAGCACGACGAGATCCAGAGGGCCGTCACCGAGGTCATGCGCGGCTGGGACGAAGGCCTGCAGAGCGAGATCGACGATCCGGTGCAGGCCGAGATCGTGCGACTCGTCGGCGACGGCATCTACCTGTCCGCACTGCTCAGGCTCCCCATGCCCGAGCCCGAGCTGTACAAGAAGGTCGTGGCACGGCTGCTGCAGCCGTAGCGACTCAGGTGAGGTAGCGGTACGCCGGGCTCCCCGGCTCCAGGCGTTCCACCTGCATCCGGGATTGCTCCATCCGCTCGAGCAGCTCGCCGAGACCCTCAGCCTTGCCGAGTTCGATGCCCACCAGAGCGGCACCGGTCTCCCGGTTGTTCCGCTTCACGTACTCGAACAGGGTGATGTCGTCCTCGGGGCCGAGCACCTCGTCCAGGAAACGCCGCAGCGCGCCCGGCTCCTGCGGGAAATCGACCAGGAAGTAGTGCTTCAGGCCGAGATTCACCAGCGACCGTTCCAGGATCTCGCCGTACCGGGAGACGTCGTTGTTGCCCCCGGAGATCAGGCACACCACCGTCGAACCCGGCTCGAACGTGATGTTTCCGAGCGCCGCCACCGACAGGGCGCCGGCGGGCTCGGCGATGATGCCCTCGTTCTGGTACAGCTCGAGCATCGTGGTGCAGAGCGCACCCTCGTCGAGGTTGGTCATCACGAAGCTCTCGGGATCGAGCCGTATCGTGGACGACTGATCGGCCTGGCCCAGCGACGTGTGCGTCACCACCTCGGCGCCCAGGGCGGACACCACGGCGTAGGGCAGGTCGCCGACTCGCTTGACGGAGGCGCCGTCGACGAACGGATCGATCTCCGTCAACGTCACGGGACCGCCGGCCACCAGGGCCGCAGTCATCGACGCCGCCCCGGTCGGCTCGACGCCGACGATGGCCGTGCGCGGCGCGTGGGCATGCAGATACGTGGCGATGCCCGCGATGCATCCGCCGCCGCCGACCGGCACGAGCACGGTGTCGGGGGCGGCGCCGAGCTGCGCGAGTACCTCGGCGGCGATGGTGCCCTGCCCGGCCGCGGTCCGGGCGTCGTCGAACGGCGCAACCATCGTGGCGCCCGTCCGTCGCACGTCGGCGGCGGCCGCAGCGGCGGCGGCGTCGTACGTCTCCCCCGTCAGGATCAGCTCGACGAACTCGCCGCCGTGCGCGCGAATGCGATCGCGCTTCTGCTTGGGGGTGTTCGACGGAACGTAGATGCGGCCGGTGATTTCCATTGTGCGGCAGGCGAATGCGACGCCCTGCGCGTGGTTGCCGGCGCTGGCTGTCACCACCCCGGCCGCACGCTCCGCGACATCGAGCTGCGCCATGAGGTTGTAGGCGCCGCGCAGTTTGTACGAGCGGACGACCTGCAGGTCTTCACGTTTGAGGTAGACGTGCGCGCCCGTCAGCGTCGACAGGCGCTCACTCCACTGCAGCGGGGTCGCGTCGATCACATGGGAAATTCGCTCGATGGCCGCGTCGATCTCGCCCACTGTCAGGGGCGAGGTGATGTTCTGGGCTGCGGTATCGGGCGATGTGGACACCCGGATATGTTCCCACTCTCGAGCCATGAACTACCAGTCGGGTTCAGCCGCGCGGATCGAACTGGGAGGGTCGCGGCACGTTGCGGACATTCGACTTCGCCATCTTCACGGCCTCGCCGACACCACCGTTCATCACCATCTTCGACAACGCCAAGGCGAAACCGGTGACCTGCCCGCCCGTGATGGTCGGCGGCAGCGACAACGCCAGCGGGTCGGTGACCAGATCGACGAGCGCCGGTCCGTCGTGGTCGAACGCCGCCCGCAGACCCGATTCGATGTTGGCCGGATCCTCGATCCGGCGGGCGAAGATGCCCAGCGCCGACGCAACCGCCGCGTAGTCGACGGGCGCGACGTCGACGCCGAAGTCCGGCAGCCCGTCCACCAGCATCTCCAGCTTGACCATGCCCAGCGTCGAATTGTCGAACACCACGATCTTGACCGGGAGCCGGTACATCGCGACCGTCACCAGCTCCCCCAGCAGCATCGACAGCCCGCCGTCGCCCGACACGGACACCACCTGCCTGCCGGGCGCGCAGACCTGGGCGCCGATCGCGTGGGGCAGGGCGTTCGCCATCGATCCGTGCAGAGCCGAGGACAGGAAACGCCGCGCGCCGTTCGGCGTCAGGTACCGCGCTGTCCACACGTTCGACATTCCCGTGTCGGTCGTGAAGATCGCGTCCTCGGCCGCGACGTCGTCGAGGATCGACGCCGCATACTCCGGGTGGATCGGGACACGTTGCTTGGCGGGTTTCGTGTAAGCGCCGACCACCTTGTTCATCAGCGTCCGGTGCTTCTCGAGCATGTCGTCGAGGAATCGGCGATCATCCTTCCGCCGGATCAACGGGGCGAGCGCACGCAACGTACTCGCCACGTCACCGTGCACGGCCAGGTCGACGCTCGTCCTGCGGCCGATTCGCTGTGCAGCCCAGTCGATCTGTGCGGTACGGACACCGTCGGGCAGGAATTGGTTGTACGGGAAGTCCGTTCCGACGAGCAGCAGAAGGTCGGCGCCGTGCATCCCGTCGTGCGCCGCCCCGTACCCGAGCAGTCCCGTCATTCCGACGTCGAACGGGTTGTCGTACTGGATCCACTCCTTGCCGCGGAGCGTGTGCCCGATCGGCGCGCCGATCGTGTCGGCCAGGCCCAGCAACTCCTCGCGGGCCGCACGTACACCCTCACCGGCGAAGATCGCGACCTTCCCGGCCGCGTTCACGGCGTCGGCGAGCGCCTGCACGTCGGACTGGTCGGGCACGATCGCCGGTGCGCCGGTGCGCGGCACCGGCGGCGCCGTTCCCTCGGCCGGCCGGTCCGCGATGTCACCGGGCAGTGTGATCACGGCGACACCAGACAGGGCGGTCGCGTGTGCAATGGCCGATGCCGTCACCCGCGGCGCCTGCGCGGGACTTCCGATCAGCTCCGCGTACCGGGAGCATTCGACGAACAAGCGGTCCGGGTGGGTTTCCTGGAAGAAGCCGAGACCGATCTGCTCGCTCGGAATCTGCGCCGCGATGGCAAGAACCGGCGCGCCCGACCGGTCCGCGTCGTACAGGCCGTTGATCAGGTGCAGGTTCCCCGGGCCGCACGAGCCTGCGCACACCGCCAGCTGCCCCGTCACCTGAGCCTCGGCGGCCGCGGCGAACGCGGCCGCCTCCTCGTGGCGCACGTGGATCCAGTCGATTCCGCCCTTCTCCGCGCCGCCCGACCGCCGGACCGCGTCGACGATCGGGTTGAGACTGTCGCCGACGATTCCGTAGATCCGCCGCACTCCGGCGTCCTGCAATTGGCGCACCAGCTGGTCGGCAACGGTTTTCGCTCTCATCGGGCCTCCGGTCGGGGACGGTCGAAACGGCGAAGCGACGTGACGTGCGGACGGTGTCAGGCAGATTCGAGCACGAACACCGGAATCTCCCGATCGGTCTTCTTCTGATACTCCGCGTAGTCCGGGAACGCGGCGACGGCGCGCTCCCACCAGGTGACCTTCTCGTCGCCCGTGACCTCCCGCGCCACCATGTCCTGCTTGTTCGAGCCGTCGCGGAGTTCGACGTGGGGTTCGGCCTTCACGTTGTAGTACCAGACCGGGTTCTTGGGGGCGCCGCCGAGCGAGGCGACCACCGCATACGTTCCGCCGTGTTCCACCCGCATCAACGGCGTCTTGCGAAGCTTGCCGGATTTCGCGCCCCGGGTGGTCAGCAGCACGACGGGCCTGCCGCCCAACGTCGTGCCCTCGGCCCCATCGGTGGATTCCATCAACTCCGCCTGGTCTGCGGCCCACGTGGACGGACTGGGTTCATATTCACCTGTGAGTGGCATGCGTCCAGTCAACACCTGATCCGCGAGAACGCGCCACCGATTCCGCCGAAACGACCGCGCATGCGAAGGACCGCATCCGTTTGTTCGTTGCGCCGAACTCCGGGTTCCGAGTACCCTGATCCCACGCGGGGACGTCCGCTCCCCGTACCTGCACCAGTGAGGTGACCTGCGATGACGACACACGACGCTGGGATGCGCCGCGATGTGCGCCGCAGCGACCCCGTCCGGACCGTCGACCTCGCCGGCACCGAGTGGCCCCTCTACAAGCTGGAGGCCCTGGCCGTCGCGCTGCTGGTGTTCGCCACGATCCTCGTGATCACCCAGACTCTGCAGGCCGCGGTACTCACCGCCGCCGCGGTGGCCGTGGTGGTGTGGTGGGCGCGGCGCCTCTTCCCGCCGCGCACCTGACCACGATCACCATTCCCGCCGCTGTCACACGGACAGGCAGCTCGGTCCGAGCAGCGCCTTCAGATCGCCCATCAACGCCGACGACGGCTCCACCCGGAGCACGTCGTCCACCTTCCACAAGGTGACCTCGGTGCCGCCGATCAACCGCACGTGCACGTCCGAGGTTCCCGGGTGCCGCGTGAGCACCTGCCGCAAAGCACCGATCTTGTCCTTGGTGCACTGACGCAGCGGCAAACTGACCGCCAGCGGCTTCGCGACGCCCACCGCCGAGAGATCCGGCACCGCAAGGTCGTTGGCGATGAGTGAGATCCGGTCGTCGCGGATCGACACCCGCGCCTTCACGAGCACGACGGAGTCCTCCGTGACGTCCATCCCGTACACCGAGTAGGCCTGCGGGAAGAACAGCACCTCGATACCACCGGTCAAGTCTTCGAGCTGCGCGGATGCCCAGGTGAGACCGTTCTTGTTGATCCGCCGGTTCACCGACGCGAGGATGCCGCCGACGGTGACCTGGGTGCCGTCCTTGATATCCCCCTCGAGGATGGTCGGAATCGCGGTGTCGGACTGCGCCGACAGCACGTGTTCGACGCCGTTGAGCGGGTGCCCGGACACGTACAGCCCCAGCATTTCCCGTTCCAGCGCCAACCGGTGCTTCGAGTCCCACTCCTCCTCGGGAATCTTCACGTTGAACACCGAGGAGATCGACTCGTCGGCGTCGTCGCCGCCGAACAGGTCGAACTGTCCGATGGCCTCCGCCTTCTTGGCTCCCATCACCGCGTCGATGGCGTCGGCGTGGACGAGCATGAGCCCCTTGCGCGGGTGCCCCAGCGAGTCGAACCCACCCGCCTTGATCAGCGATTCGGTGACCTTCTTGGAGCAGGCGGCGGCGTCGATCTTGTTGAGGTAGTCGGAGAAGTCGACGAACTTGGACTTCTCCTTGCGCGCCTTGATGATCGAGCCCACGACGTTGGCGCCGACGTTGCGGACGGCACCCATGCCGAACCGGATGTCCTCACCGACGGAGGCGAAGTTGACCTCCGACTCGTTGACGTCCGGCGGCAGCACCGTGATCCCCATCTTGCGGCAGTCCGCCAGGTAGATGGCGGCCTTGTCCTTGTCGTCGCCGACCGACGTGAGCAGGCCGGCCATGTACTCGGCCGGATAGTTGGCCTTGAGGTACCCGGTCCAGAACGACACCAGCCCGTACCCGGCGGCGTGCGATTTGTTGAATGCGTACCCGGCGAACGGGAGGATGGTGTCCCACAGCGCCTTGATGGCGGGTTCGGAGAATTCGTTGGCGAGCATGCCCTCGCGGAAACCGGCGTACGCCTCCTCCAGCACCGACAGCTTCTTCTTACCCATGGCTCGACGGAGAATGTCGGCCTGTCCGAGCGAGTACCCGGCCACCTTCTGAGCGATCTGCATGATCTGCTCCTGGTAGACGATCAGGCCGTACGTGTCGGCGAGGATCTCCTTCAGGGGCTCCTCGAGCTCCGGGTGGATGGGTTTGACCTCTTGCCGCCCGTTCTTGCGGTCGGCGTAGTCGTTGTGCGCGTTCATGCCCATCGGACCGGGCCGGTACAGCGCGAGCACCGCCACGATGTCCTCGAACCCGGTGGGCTGCATGCGGCGCAGCAGGTCGCGCATCGCGCTGCCGTCGAGCTGGAACACACCGAGAGTGTCTCCGCGCGACAGCAGTTCGTACGTGGCCGGGTCGTCGAGCGCGAGGGTGTCGAGATCGAGGTCGACACCGCGGTTGGCCTTGATGTTGTCGATCGCGTCGCCGATGACGGTGAGGTTCCGCAGCCCGAGGAAGTCCATCTTCAGCAGGCCGATGGCCTCGCACGACGGGTAGTCCCAGCCGGTGATGATCGCGCCGTCCTGCGCGCGCCTCCACACGGGAATCGCGTCCATCAGCGGTTCGGACGACATGATCACCGCGCACGCGTGGACGCCGGCGTTGCGGATCAGGCCCTCGAGCCCCTTGGCCGTCTGATAGATCTTCGCGACGTCCGGGTTGGAATCGATGAGGGCGCGAACCTCCACCGCTTCCTTGTAGCGCTCGTGGTTCGGGTCGGTGATGCCGGACACCGAGATGTCCTTGGCCATGATCGGCGGCGGCAGCGCCTTGGTGATCTGGTCGGCGATCGCGAATCCGGGCTGGCCGAACTGGACTCGGGCGGAGTCCTTGATGGCCGCCTTCGTCTTGATCGTGCCGAACGTGATGACCTGGGCGACACGGTCGCTGCCCCACTTGTCCGTCGCGTAGCGCACCATCTCGCCGCGACGGCGGTCGTCGAAGTCGATGTCGATATCGGGCATCGACACACGCTCGGGGTTCAGGAACCGCTCGAACAGCAGGCCGTGCGGGATGGGGTCGATGTTGGTGATGCCCATCGCGTAGGCGACGAGCGAACCGGCCGCCGAGCCTCGGCCGGGGCCGACCCGGATGCCGACCTCCCGCGCGTGGTTGATGAGGTCGCCGACGACGAGGAAGTAGGCGGGGAAACCCATTTCGAGGATGACGCCGATCTCGTAGTCGGCGCGGGCGAGGTACTCCTCGGGCGGTCCGTCGGGGAACCGGCGGTCCAGTCCGCGCATGACCTCCTTGCGCAGCCAGGTGCCCTGGGTCTCGCCCTCGGGGACCGGGAAGATCGGCATCCGGTCGTGGTGCGCCCACACGTCGTCGTACGGCTGCACGCGCTCGGCGATCAGCAAGGTGTTGTCGCACGCGCCGGGCACCTGGTCGTCCCACAGGGCCCGCATCTCCGCGGCGGACTTCAGGTAGTAGCCGTCGCCGTCGAACTTGAACCGGGTGGGGTCGGAGAGCGTCTTACCGGTCTGGATGCAGAGGAGGGCCTCGTGGTTCTCCGCGGCTTCCTTGGTGACGTAGTGGCAGTCGTTGGTGGCGAGCGGGGGAATCTCGAGCTTCTTGCTGATCTCGAGCAGGCCCTCACGAACCCGTCGCTCGATCGACAGCCCGTGGTCCATCAGCTCGAGGAAGAAGTTGTCCTTGCCCCAGATCTCCTGCCACTTGGCGGCGGCCTCGAGTGCCTCACGGTCGTGGCCGAGCCGCAGCCGGGTCTGGATCTCACCGGACGGGCAGCCCGTGGTCGCGATGATGCCCTCGTGGTGGGTGGCGATGAGCTCTTCGTCCATGCGCGCCCACTTGCCGAGCTGACCCTCGATCGACGCGAGCGAGGACAGTTTGAACAGGTTCCGCAGGCCGGTGGCGTTCTCCGCGACCATCGTCATGTGGGTGTACGCACCGCTACCGGACACGTCGTCGGACTTTTGGCTGCGGTCGCCCCACAGCACGCGCTTGGTGTTGAAGCGGGACTCCGGCGCGACGTACGCCTCGATGCCGATGATCGGCTTGATGCCCTGATTCTTCGCCACGTTGTAGAACTCGCTGGCGCCGTACATGTTGCCGTGGTCGGTCATGCCCACCGCCGACATCCCCAGTCGCTCGGCCTCTTCGAACAGGGGGCCGACCTTGGCCGCACCGTCGAGCATCGAGTACTCGGTGTGATTGTGCAGATGTACGAACGAGTCAGCCACGTGCGCCTCTCTGAAGGTCTGGGAGCCTCACGAGTGTAGGCCCTCGGACCGACAGCACCGGCCGCCGACGGCGGGTGTCGGAGAAGTCGTGACGCGAGTTACTGGACGGACGCCTGTGACGGGGCGGCCGTCCGCCGCTCGCGCCGGACCCGTACCAGCGCATCGGTACTGAAGATCGCGAGCGCCACCCAGATCAGCGCGAAACCGATCCACCGAGACGCCGGCATATCCTCGTGGAGAACGGCGACGCCCCACGCCATCTGCAGCGCGGGCGTCAGGTACTGCAGCATGCCGAGCGTGCGCAACGGCACCCGCTGCGCCGCCGCCCCGAACAGCAGCAGCGGCAGGGCGGTGACCGGCCCTGCGGCCATCAGCAGCAGCGTGTGCCCGAGTCCGAACCCGAGGAACGTCCCTGTCCCGGTGAGCGCGAGGAACACGAGGTAACCGATCGCGATGGGCGCGGCGACGATTCCCTCGGCGGTCAGGCTGGTCCGCGGATCGAGTGGCATCACCTTCTTGCACAGGCCGTACAGCGCGAACGACGCGGCGAGGGTGAGTGCGATGTACGGCGGATGCCCGTAGTCGACGGTGATCACGATCACCGCGACGGCGGCGAGTGCGAGGGCCACGATCTGGGCGGGGACGAGTCGTTCCCGGAAGATCACGACGCCGAGCAGCACGCTCACCAACGGGTTGATGAAGTAGCCGAGCGCGGTCTCGACCACCCGGTCCGACGTCACCCCGTAGATGTAGGTGCCCCAGTTCACCGCGATGGCCGTCGACGCGGCGGCGACCAGCAGCCAGGTGCGCACACTCAGGCCGCGCAGCGAGCGGAGCCGTCCCGAGACCGCGAGGACGACGAACATGAGCGCGAGAGTCCACACCACCCGGTGCGCGAGGATCTCCACCGACCCCGCCGGGCCGAGCAGTCCGAAGAAGGCCGGGAACGCGCCCCACAGCACGTAGGCGCCGACGCCGCACGCGGCGCCCACGGTTTCCGCCTGCCGCGCCTTCACGATCCGCTCCCCGGGACGACGCCGTCGTCGGGTCCGGGTTCGACGGTCAGGGTCTGTTCCGGCAGCAGCGGTCGCACCGCGAACCGCCCGAAGACGGCGTCGGCGCCGAGCGCCTCCACCGCCCGGACGTCCGGGGCCGACTGCAGCGCGGTCAGCGCGTCGTGGTCACCGCGGACGACGACTCCGATCACGCAGGCGCAGTTCCGGGCGAGTTCCGCCGAGGACACCGCCGCGATCTGCGCCTGCCGGTCCGTTTCGCCCGTCATCGCCTGGATCCGTCCGGCGGCCAGGACGTTCGCCCGCGCGAGCGCCGCGTCGCCGGCCGCGACGGACACGGGCACGAGGGGGGTCTGCACCCGGTCCAGGGGAACGCGGAACAGGACCTGCGACACACGCATCCCCGCAGCGAGGTCCCGGACGACGTCCGTGGTCACCGGGCGCGTGAACGAGACCAGCGCCCAGTGTTCTCGGCGCCCGTCACCCGCGTCGAGCGACCGGTTCGTCCGAGCCAGGTAGTCGGCGACCAGTTCCCCGTTGTCCGGACCGAGCGTGTCCGTCGCCACCGGCGCCCGCCGGACGGGATGGAGCAGTCCGAGCACGACCGTCACCACTAGCAGGACGACGGCGGTGAGCACCGCCGGGACCGCGGCACCGCCGGAGCGCGGGCTCCTCACCTCAGCTCGCCCGGAGAACCTCGAGAGCGTCCTCGAGATCCTTCGGGTACTTGGACGTGATCTCGACCCACCGCCCGTCGGCGGGATGCGCGAAGCCGAGCGACCGGGCGTGCAGCCACTGACGCTCCAGCCCGAGGCGTTCCGCGAGTCGCGGATCGGCCCCGTACGTGAGGTCGCCGCAGCACGGGTGCCGCAGCGCGGCGAAGTGGACGCGGATCTGGTGGGTCCGGCCCGTTTCGAGGTGGATGTCCAGCAGGCTCGCCGCCTGGAACGCCTCGACCGTGTCGTAGTGGGTGATGCTGGGCTTGCCGTCGGCGGTGACGGCGAACTTCCAGTCGTTGCTGCGGTGCCTGCCGATGGGCGCGTCGATGGTCCCGCTGCTCGGATCCGGGTGACCCTGCACCAGCGCGTGGTACCGCTTGTCGATGGTCCGCTGTTTGAACGCGCGTTTGAGCAGTGTGTACGCGCGTTCCGACGTGGCCACCACCATGACACCGGATGTGCCGACGTCCAGGCGGTGCACGATGCCCTGGCGTTCGTGCGCGCCGGACGTCGAGATCCGGAAGCCGGCGGCGGCGAGACCGCCGATGACCGTCGGACCGGTCCACCCCACGCTGGCGTGGGCGGCGACGCCCACCGGTTTGTCGACGGCGACCACGTCGTCGTCTGCGTACAAGATCTCCATGCCCTCGACGGGTTCGGCCTCGATGGTCAGCGGGCGCGGCGGTTCCGGCAGTTCCACCTCGAGCCACGTTCCTGCGGACAGGCGATCGGATTTGCCCACGGGTGCGCCGTCGACCAGCACCGACCCTTCCTCGGTGAGCTGGGCGACCGCGGTGCGCGACAGACCGAGCAGGCGAGCGAGGCCGGCATCGACCCGCATCGCTTCGAGCCCGTCGGGGACCGGCATCGACCGTGTTTCCCTCACTTCTCTACCCCCTTGCGTGTTCCGTCCGGTTCCAGCCCGATCAGTGTGAGCACGACGAGCAGGATGGCTCCGCACACGATGCCGGAGTCCGCCACGTTGAACACCGGCCACCAGCCGACGGAGACGAAATCGACGACGTGCCCCTGCATCACTCCCGGCGCCCGGAAGAACCGGTCGGCGAGGTTGCCGAGGGCGCCCCCGAGCACCAGTCCGAGCCCGAGGGCCCACCACGGTGACCGCAGTGTGCGACCGATGCGGACGACCCCGATCACCACACCCACGGCGACGAGCGTCAGCAGCCACGTCATCCCGGTGGCCATCGAGAACGCGGCACCGGGGTTGCGGACGAGCCGGAGCGAGACGATGTCCCCGATCAGCCAGACCGGGCGTCCCGGTTCGATGTAGGCGACCGCGAGAATCTTCGTCAGCAGGTCCGTGGCGAGGACGACGCCCGCGATCGCGAACAGCAGCAGCCTGCGCTGATGCCGCGCCGGCCGGGGCGCCGCGGTGCCGGACGTGTCACCGTCGTGCCGGTCGTCGGCGTCGGTCTCGTTCTCTGCCGTGGGGTCTTGACTCACCCGTTCATCATCCACTACGGAGGCAAGCCTCCGTTCACGCGCTCCCGCGCGCACTAACCTGGGGGCGTGCCACTGTTCTCGAAAGCTCTGCGACCCGGATTCTGCCTACTCGCCGCAACCCTCTCCCTGGTCGCTCTGACCGCCGGATGCGGAGGTGACGGCGAATCCTCGGAAGCGAATACCGCAGGGTCCACGTCCACTCCCGCCGAGGTGACCGTTCCGATCTCCGCCACCACCGTCGAACTCGTCCAACCCGGCGAGGAACCGCGTGAGGTGATCCAGCGCAGACCACCGGAGGGGGTCTCGCAGCAGGTGCAGTTGACCACCGCCGCGCAGGTGTTCCAGCAGATCGACGATCAGCCCGCTCAGGACTTCTCCTCGCCCGAGATCACCCTCCCCCTCACCGCCGTCGTCGCGCAGGCCACCGAAGACACGGACGGCGGCACCACCGTCGACCTCACGCTCGGTGACGTCACCAGCCCCGAAGATCGTCTCGGTAGCGCCCTCGACGCCACTGCCGGTTCGGGGGCCGGATTCACGGTCGCCCCCTCCGGCGCGATCACCGCGCTGCGACTGCGTCCGGACGCCGAAGCCCAGGACATCGCCCGTTCCGCGATCGAGCAGGCGTTCTACCAGGCCGTGTACCGCACGGTCCCGTTCCCGGCGGAACCCGTCGGAGTGGGCGCCCAGTGGACGATCCACCAGCAGGTGATGAGCGGCATCGCCCTCGACCAGACCACCGTCGCCACCCTGACGGCCCGGGACGGCAACCGCCTGACCGTCGACTACACCATCGATCAGAAGCCGAAGTCCCCCGTGTGGGAACTCCCCGGCGAGGCGGGCACGCTGAACGTCGACCAGTACGTGATGCAGGGCTCGGGCACGATGACCGTCGATCTCGGCCTGCCGCTCCCGGTGGAGGGGAACGTGACCGTGGGCGGTGACCAGCAGTACAGCGACCCCGACGGCGCCACCCGCCTGCACCAGACCACGTCGAACTCCGTCCGGTGGGTTTCCTGATGCGGCGCGGATCCGTCGCCGTCTCCTGCTCCCTGCTCGCCGTGCTCGCGCTGTCCGGGTGCTCGTCGGACGCGTCCGGCGACGCCGGCGCCACCGCGTCGCTCGCACCGCTCGGACCGGCGGTGACCGCGGCGGTGACCGCGGCGCCGGACGCGGCGGGCACACCCTTCGCCGACCAGGCCGGGCTGAAGGCCGCTCTCCTGGAGGTCGGCGACCTTCCCGTCGGATTCACCCCGGTGCCCGACCCCGAGGACGATCTGGGGCTGCCGCCGGCGTCGGAGTCGGCGGACTCCGACAAGTCGAGCACCGATCCCGCGGAGTGCAGCGCGGTGCTGTCGCCCGTCGCGGATCAGCACGCGGGTGCGGTGGCGTCGGCGTCCGGCTGGTTCACCGGCCCGAACTTCGCGACCATCGACCAGGACGCGGCGAGCTACGGCACCGGCGCCGACGCGTCCCAGGCGTTCACGGCGGTGCAGCACCGTCTCGCGGGATGTACCGAGTACTCCGGCACCGACGCGGACGGCGTGCAGGTGCAGTACCGGGTCGGTGGCCGCGAGCAGCAGCCCGCGGGTGACGCCTCGGTGGCATTCCGGCTCGTCACCACCAGTGAGGGTGTCAGCCTCGTCTCCGACGTCGTGGTGGCGGTCGTCGGGAGCACCGTCACCCAGCTGGTCGCGACGGGTCAGGAACGGATCGACGCGGGCGTGCTGAACGACCTGACGAGCACCGCCGTGGCGAAGCTCGCGCCCGCACCGACCGGCTGAACCGAACACCCGGAACGACAGATGCCGGCGCCCACGAGGGGACGCCGGCATCTGTGTGAGAACAGTGCGATCGGTCAGGACCGCGTTGTTCGGTTTTAGATCAGGCCGGGCACGCAGGCGAGGTCAGCTGCGCGAGCGACACGATCTGGCATGCGGTGATCTTCGACAGCTTCCACGTTCCGTTCTCGCCGGGAACGAAGATGGCCGGAACGCCACCCTGCTGGACCTGGCCGTTGACGGTCAGCTGCAGCTGGCCGCTGGCGGTGCCGTCACCGTTGTCGATGACCGGGTCCAGAACGGTGACCTCGGCGTTGTTGGCCTTGGCGGCGGCGGCGACCTGGTTGATGAGCTCCGGATCCTGCTCCGAGCCCTCGACCATGCCGGACTTGACCTCGAGCGGCGTGGCCGGATCGAGTCCCTGCACCAGAAGCGCGTTGAGATCGGCCGCGGTGGGCACCTCGATGGCTTCCGAGGTCTCGGCAGCTGCGGAAGTCGTCGTCGTGGTCTTGGTCGCCGTGTCGCTCTCGTCGGAGCCACACGCGGACATCGTGAGGGCTGCGGCGATTGCTACTCCGGCAACCGTGATCTTACGAAGCTTCAACTCAATAACCTCTTCATTCTCGGTGTTCGTTCTCGGACGATCTGAGCATCTATCGCTACCCGGGCCAACATTACCCAAGGGTAAGCATCAGCGCCCGAGGCTACCTTCTCGTGGAGCCGGTCTCCACTCCCCCGTCCGGGCGGTGGGTCCGGTCACTCGAGCGAGCCTTCCACATCGGCCCGTTCGAGGTGCACGTCGTCCTCCTTGAAGGTCCGCGCCTTCCCCGGACCCGTTGTGCGCGTTTCGAATCGGACCGTCACCACGCCGTGCCCGGCCCCCTGCACCCAGCCGTGGCCGAAGTCGGGGTGCGTCACGTCGAGACCGGGATGCCACCGGGTGTCGATCGCCCGTGCGGGGGCGGGAACGGGCGCGGAGAGGCCGTCGTCGGCGCCCGCCTCCGTGATCTTCGACTCCTGATAGCCCGGAACGTCCAGGTCCAGTTCGGGGAACAGCGAGCCCTGGCGGACGGTCGACAGTCCGGCGAATCCCACCCCCACCAGTCGTACCGGCCCGAGTTCGAGCGGATCGATCACCTGACGCTGCGCCGCCGCGACGAGGATCTGACGGTCGAGTGTCGCGTACGGCAGTGTGACCGAACGCGTCACGATGCTCATGTCCGCCTTCTTCAGCTTCAGCACCACCGTCCGCGCGGCGCGGCCGTCCTTCTGCAAGCGCACGAACGCGGACGCGGCGCTCGATTCGACGGCGCCCCGCAGTTCGGCCATCGTCACGATGTCGGTGGCGAAAGTCGTCTCGGCACTGACCTGTTTGGACTCGGAGCGCTCGGCCACCGGCCGGTTGTCGATGCCCTGCGCCAGCCTGTGCAGGCCTGGTCCGACCGTGGTGCCCAGGATGGACGCCACCTCCGATTCGGGAGTCCGCGCGAAACCGCCGATGGTCTCGATACCGAGCCGCTTCAGTTTCTCCTCCGCGACGGGGCCTATCCCCCACAGCTTCCGGACGGGCAGCCCGTCCAGCAGCTCCCGCTGCTCCTCCGGTGGAATCACCGTGATCCCGTCGGGTTTGGCGAGACCGGACGCGATCTTCGCCACCTGTTTTCCCGACCCGGCACCGATAGACGCGACCAGTCCGGTCTGTTCGAGCACGAGGGCGCGCAGGCCTTCGCAATAGCGTTGCACCGTGGCCGCATCCGCCCCGGCCAGTTCGGTGGGTTCGCCGAACGCCTCGTCCATGGACAGCTGCTCGAGCACCGGCATCGGCCCGCGGAGTGCGTCGAACACGGACTTGCTCAGCACGCCGTAGAGGCGTCCCCGCGGCGGCAGCACCACCGCGCCGGGACCGACCAGTCTGCGGGCCTGATGCATCGGCATCGCCGACCGAGCGCCGAACACCCGTGCCTCGTAACTGGCCCCGGCGACGACGCCGCGCCCGCCGAGACCGCCGACCAGAACCGGGCGGCCACGGAGTGTCGGCCGGGTGAGCTGCTCGACGGACGCGAAGAACGCGTCCATGTCGAGGTGCAACACCCACCGACGGCTCACCCCGTGCAAAATACCCGCCCGGTCCGACAGGTCATGCCTTGGCGATCGCCGCCCGCACACCCTCACCGAGTTCGACGGCGTCGCCCGGCGCGTCGGCCAGTTCCAGCTCGACGGCGAGGATCTCGCCCGCGATCAACTCTCGGTGCGCGAGTGCCCAGTCCCGACGTTCCGCCGGAACGTCGAGGACGACGGTGATCCGATCGGACACCTCGAGCCCCGCCGCGCGGCGCGCGTCCTGCAACTCGCGGATACGGTCCTTCGCCCACCCCTCGGCCTCGAGTTCCTCGGTGACCGCCGAGTCCAGGACGACCAGACCGGCACCGTCGGGCAGGGCCGCCGTCGATTCCGGTTCGGCCGCCACGAGCCGCTGCGTGTACTCCTCCGGCAGCAACTCGATTCCGGCCGCGACGACGACACCGTCCGAATTCTCCGACCAGTCACCGGCCTTCACGGCCTTGATGACCGTCTGCACGTCCTTGCCGAGGCGCGGTCCCGCGGCCCGCGCGTTGACGACGAGTTCGAACCGGCCGTGCGCGTCCACGTCCGTGGTGAGGTCGACCTTCTTGACGTTGACCTCGTCGGCAATGAGACCGAGGTACGGACGCAGCCGCTCCGCGTCGTCGGAGGCCACGGTCACCTCGGGCAGCGGCAGCCGCACCCGGAGGTTCTGCGCCTTGCGGAGTCCGAGGACGGTCGAGCACACCGACCGCACCTCGTCCATCGCCGACACCAACTCCACATCCGCCGGCAACTCCTTCTGGGCAGGCCAGTCCGCGAGATGCACGGACCGTCCGCCGGTGAGCCCCCTCCAGATCACCTCACTGATCAGCGGCAGCAGCGGAGCGGCGAGCCGGGTGACCAATTCGAGCACGGTGTGCAGCGTGTCGACGGCGTCGGTGTCCTCGTCCCAGAACCGCGAACGCGACCGTCGCACATACCAGTTCGTCAGGGCGTCGCAGAACGTGCGCAGTTCGTCGCAGGCTCCGGCGATGTCGTTCGTCTCGAGCGCCTCGGTGATGACGTCCCGGGTTCCCGCCAGCTTCGCGAGGATGTACCGGTCCAGGACGTTCGTCGAATCCGTGCGCCACGTGCCGGACGTCGGCGCGTACAGCTGAAGGAAGCTCCACGCATTCCACAGCGGCAGGATCGCCTGCCGCACGCCGTCGCGGATGCCCTGCTCGGTGACGACCAGATTGCCGCCGCGCAGGATGGGCGAGGACATGAGGAACCACCGCATGGCGTCGGAGCCGTCGCGGTCGAACACTTCGTTGACATCCGGGTAATTGCCCTTGGACTTACTCATCTTCAGTCCGTCGTCACCGAGCACGATGCCGTGCGCCGCCACCGTCTTGAACGCCGGCCGGTCGAACAGTGCCGTCGCGAGCACGTGCAGGTTGTAGAACCAGCCACGGGTCTGCCCGTTGTACTCGACGATGAAGTCGCCAGGGAAATGGCTGTCGAACCAGTCCTGGTTCTCGAAGGGGTAGTGCACCTGAGCAAACGGCATCGACCCCGACTCGAACCAGCAGTCGAGGACCTCGGGCACGCGCCGCATCGTCGACTTCCCGGTCGGGTCGTCCGGGTTGGGACGCACCAGTTCGTCGATCATCGGGCGGTGCAGATCGGTGGGTCGCACGCCGAAGTCACGCTCGAGTTCGTCGAGCGAACCGTACACGTCGGTGCGCGGGTACGCCGGGTCGTCGGACACCCACACCGGAATCGGGCTGCCCCAGTACCGGTTGCGGCTGATGTTCCAGTCGCGGGCACCTTCGAGCCACTTGCCGAACTGGCCGTCGCGGATGTGCTCGGGCACCCAGGTGATGCCCTTGTTCAGCTCCACCATGCGGTCGCGGAACTCGGTGACCGCGACGAACCACGACGGGACCGCCATGTAGATCAGCGGCTGACCGCTGCGCCAACTGTGCGGGTACGAGTGCTCGATCGTCTCGTGCCGCAGCAACTTTCCAGCAGCCTTGAGGTCCTTGATGATGACCGGGTTCGCGTCGAACACCTGCAGACCCTCGTACGGCGGGACCAGCGCGGTGAACGTGCCGCCCGCGTCGAGCGGCTGCACGATCTCGATCCCGTTCGCCGCGCAGTACTCCATGTCCTCCTCACCGAAAGCCGGTGCGAGGTGGACGATTCCGGTGCCGGACTCGGTGGTGACGTAGTCGGCGGAGAGGACGCGGTGCGCGTTCTCGTGACCGACGAAGAAATCGAACGGGGGGTCGTAGCGGAGACCGACGAGATCGACACCCTTGTGCTCGGACAGCACCTCGGGCGAGTCGCCGAGTTCGCGGGCGTAGTGCCCCAGCCGATCCTTGGCGAGCACGTAACGCTTCCCGTCGGCGCCCGTGACCTGGACGTAGTCGATGTCCGGGTGCACGGCGACGGCGAGGTTGGACGGCAGCGTCCACGGCGTGGTGGTCCAGATGATCGCGTTGGCGCCGTCGAGAGGTCCCTCACCGTGCAGCGGCATGTCGACGGTGACGGCGGGGTCCTGGCGCATCTTGTACGCGTCGTCGAGCTTGGACTCCTGATTGGACAGCGGAGTCTGCTCGTACCAGCTGTACGGAAGCACCCGGAAGCCCTGGTAGACGAGGCCCTTGTCCCACAACTGTTTGAACGCCCACATGACCGACTCCATGAAGTCGAGGTCGAGCGTCTTGTAGTCGTTGTCGAAGTCGACCCACCGGGCCTGACGGGTGACGTAGTCGCGCCACTCCTCGGTGTATCGCAGCACAGACTGACGGCAGTAGTCGTTGAACCGGGCGATGCCCATCTCGTTGATATCGCCGGTCTTGATGCCGAGCTGCTTCTCCGCCTCGAGTTCGGCGGGCAGTCCGTGGGTGTCCCAGCCGAATCGGCGCTCGACCTTCTTGCCGCGCATCGTCTGGAACCGCGGGATCAGGTCCTTGACGTACCCCGTCAGGAGGTGCCCGTAGTGCGGGAGGCCGTTCGCGAACGGCGGTCCGTCGTAGAAGACGAATTCGGGGGCGTCGTCGCGCTGGGCAACCGATGCCCGGAAGGTGTCGTCCTCGTCCCAGCCGGCCAGAACTCGCTGCTCGATCTCGGGAAATCGGACGCCGACATCCTGCGCGACGCCGTAGTCGACCTTCGGGTAGGACTCGTTACTGCTGGTGTCGGTCACCGCGATCTCCTCGTGCCTGACGTACTCGGCACGGGGACGACGGAAACGCCTCCTGCGTCACCACCGCGGTACCACCCCGCTTGCGCCCCGGAAGGCGCCTCTCGGTGCCGGGCTGTGACGGGCCCACCCGTTCGGTTCTACTGAGCCGGCATACCGGCCGTTCTTCCGAAGGCTCCCCGGTGATGGCCGGATCTACGCCGCAAAAACTCGGTCACTGAATTGTTCGCTGAATGCAGTCTAGTCGCCACCGCCGGACGACAGGTCAGTCGGCCTCGTCGGAATCGGGTGGCGGGCCGGTGTCCGGTCCGGAACTGCGTTCACCGGGGACGCCGCTCGCGGGCTGCCCCGGCACCACCGCCGCCTTCTTACCGGCGAGGGCACTGACGAGCAGCAGGACCGCTCCGGCGACGCACACTACGATGCATCCCCAGGCCCACACGACCGAACCGGTCATCAGAGCCACCACCAGGAGCGCGAATCCCACCGCTGCAAGAGCGAGTGTCACGACCAGCACGGCTCAACCTCTATCCGGGCCGCTGGCTGGGCAACTACCGCGCGCTCAGTCAGCTATTGCCCTTGGCGTAGGACTGGCTGTAATTGGACTGCGATCCACCCTGCGCGAACGAATCCTGACCGCCGTCCACCGGAACTGCGGATCCCCGCTGCTCCAGTTCCTCGAGCTGCGACTCCAGGTACGACTTCAGGCGCACACGGTATTCGCGCTCGAACGTCTTGAGCTGCTCGATACGACCCTCCAGAACGGAACGCTGCTGGTTGATCGTCGCCATGATCTCGGTGTGCTTCTTCTCCGCGTCCGCCTGCAGCGCGTCGGCCTTCTCCTTGGCCTGGCGCAGCTGGGTCTCGGAACGGGTCTGAGCGTCGGTGATCAGTGCTTCCGACTTCTGGCGAGCGTCCGCGACCATCGTCTCGGAGCGCGTCCGTGCATCGCTGACCAGCTGCTCGGAGTTGGTGCGCGCATTGCCGAGCAGCTGCTCGGACTCGGTCTTCGCGTCGCTCGTCAGGCGGTCCGCCATTTCCTGGGCGAGGCCCAGAACCTTGGCTGCCTGCATGTGCGCGTCGGCGCCCTGTGCGGGAGCAGCTGCCGCGGCGGCGGGAGCCGGTGCGGGAGCAGGTGCCTTGGGCTGCTCGACGACGCGAGCCGGCTCCGCCTTGGGAGCGGGAGTCGGTGCTGCGGACCCGGAGCGTGGAGCCTTCTTCGCATCGGCGAGCTCCTTGTCGAGCTCCCCCACTCGCTGCCGAAGGTCGGCGTTCTCCTCGATCAGGCGCGACAACTCTTGCTCGACGAGGTCGAGAAACGCATCGACTTCGTCTTCGTTGTAGCCCCGCTTACCGATCGGTGGCTTGCTGAACGCGACATTGTGCACATCAGCGGGAGTCAGCGGCATGGAAGGATCCCTTCACGCGTCATTTGGCGGTCTAGCAAGCATTCAGTTACAGCGCAGTCTACGTAACGGTGAAACAAGACTGGATCAATGGGGCCCATTCTGTCACACCAGTCCTGTAGCTCGCGCTTGTCCCTGAACGATCGACATCAGTATGAAGACGATGAACAGCAAGACCATGATGGATAGATCCAACCGCACCCCACCGAGATTGATCGGGGGGATCAACCGCCGCAGCAGTTTGACCGGTGGATCGGTGACCGTAAAAATCGCCTCGAGAATAACGACCACGACGCCGGTCGGCCGCCAGTCTCGTGCGAAGGTCCGTACGAACTCGACAATAATTCTGCCGATGAGTAGCAGCCAAAACACAAACAGTATCAAGTAGATCACCGAGAACAAGGCCACACCTTCACTCTGCCTGAGAATGTCCGGTCGATCAAAACGAGCCGCGTGGCCAGGGCATTTTCCGCCACAGCCGCCGCGGCCCGCGTCGTTCCGGACGTTCGGATCCCGATGGTCGTTTCCCCCGCTCCTCGGTCTACTTCTGGCTGTAGAAGCCGGTCTCCGCGATGCGGCGACGCTCCTCGGCGGACACATCGATGTCTGCGGGTGAGAGCAAGAACACCTTCGTGGCCACCTTGTCGAACGACCCGCGCAGCGCGAACGCAAGCCCCGCGGCGAAATCCACGAGCCTCTTGGCGTCGGCGTTGCTCATCTCGACCAGATCCATGATGACGGGGGTGCCGTCGCGGAACCGCTCGCCGATGGTGCGGGCCTCGCCGTAGTCGCGGGGCCGGAGGGTGGTGATCTTGGACAGCGGGCCACCTTCGTCGAAGAGAGGTCCGCGTCGGCTCTCCACCCGCTCGGATCGGGTGTCGACGGCGAGCGCGCCGCGGGTGCTGCCGCGCACCGCACCGCTCGCGCTGGGCCGGGCCGACCGCACGGCCACCGGTTCGACCCGGGACGAGTGCCGCGGGGCGTCGTAACGGTCGAAGTCGTCGTCGAGGTCGTCCCGGCGACCGGGAGCGTAGGCAGCCTTGCTGAAGGCCGGTTCGGCGAAGTCACGGTCGTCGCGGTCGTGATACGGGTCGCGTCCACCGTCACGCGCGGGTCGAGCAGGCCGGCGCGCAGGTTCCGGCTCGTCCAGGTACTCGTCCTCGTAGTCGTCGAGGGGAACCATGCCGAAGTAAGCCTTGAACTTGTGCAGACTGCTCATTGATCGACCTTCCTTGGCGCGGCGGACAGGATCCAACTGCGACCGGTCGCAGCGGTGGACGGGTTGGCGATCACCTGGGCGATCTATTTCGAGGTTATAGGCCTCGAACCCAACAGCGCGGTTCCGACACGCACGCACGTGGACCCGTGTCGGACAGCGTGCTCGAGATCATTCGTCATGCCCGCCGAGAGTTCCGTCGCATCCGGATGTTCGCGCCGCAGTCGTGCGTGTATGTTCTGCAACTCCTCGAACGCCGCGTCGGGGTCGGCGTCGATCGGCGGCACCGCCATCAGCCCGCGGTATTCGAGCCCCGGCGACGACTGCACCTCCGCGGCAAGGTGTTCGAGGTCGGCGATCGCCGCACCGCCGCGCTGCGGATCCCCGTCCAGGCTGACCTGCAGGAGCACCCGCAGCGGATCGGACCGCTCCCCCGCGTCGAGGGCCGCGGCCGCCGCCCGCCCGAGGGCTCCGACGAGTCGTTCACTGTCCACCGAGTGGATGGCGTACGCCCAGTGCGCGACGGCCCGCGCCTTGTTGCGCTGCAGGTGCCCGATCATGTGCCACCGCACCGACGGGTCGGTGACCGCGGCGCGGAACGCCTCGATCTTCGCGGTGGCCTCCTGCTCCCGCGACTCCCCGAACTCCCGGCAGCCGAGGTCGTACAGGATCCGTGCGTCGGATTCGGGGAAGAACTTGGTGACGGGAAGAAGCGACACCTCCGAGGGGTCGCGCCCGGCGTCCCGGCACGCCGCGTCGAGCCGATCACGCACGGCTCCGAGCGCAGCCTCGATCTCCCCGACCCTGCTCATCGTCTCCACTCCCACACCGAATCCCTCAGTCGTTCACCCTCTGTCCTGCCCAGTATCCATCCAGATCACCGCCGCGAGCCGACCGGTCGGGGCCTGCCGGCGATGACTGAACAGTGTCTGGTCCTCGATGGTGCAGCGCGGGTCCTCCGCGACTCCCGCGACGCCCGCGTCCAGCAGTTGCTTCCGCAGACCTGCGCGTAGATCGAGACCGGGCGTGCCCTTGGCGGTGCGGGTGGCGCTGCCGGGAAGGAATTTCTCGACGTCGGCTTGCATCGCCGCGGGCACCTCGTACTGGCGGCCGCTCGCCGCGGGCCCCAGGAAGGCGCCGATCCGGTCGATCTGCGCACCCTGCTCGACCATCACGTCGAGCACCCGGGGAACGATGCCGATTCGGGCGCCGATCCGGCCGGCGTGGACGGCGGCGATCACACCGGCCTCGTCGTCGGACAGCAGTACCGGCACGCAATCGGCGCTGAGCGTCGCGAGGGCGAGCCCCGGAACGGTCGTCACCAGGGCGTCCGTGGCCGGCACCACCGTGTCGGTCGGCCCATCGACCACCGTCACGTTGCGACTGTGGATCTGCTCCATCCAGATCAGGTGGTCGAAGGGCACGCCGATCTTGTCCGCCAGCCGGCGCCGGTTCGCCTCCACCGCGGCCGGGTCGTCGCCGACGTGGTCACCGAGGTTGAACGTGTCGTACGGCGCGACGGAGTTCCCTCCCGCGCGGGTGGTGACGACCCGGCGAACCCGGAAAGCGGGCGCGGCGGGCGAACTCAACGACGCATGAAGGAGGGCACGTCGACTTCGTCTTCACCCTCCTCGTCGGACACCGGCACCGCGCGGGACTGACCGTTTCCCGGAAGCGGCGGCAGACTGCTCGGGCTCTGGTGGGAGCTGATCGTCTCGCGGGTCACCGACATCGGCTCGTTGCTCTGCTGCTCGGACTGTCCCACCTCGCCTGCCCGTCCGGCGCCGATGGCGCTGCGTCCGGCAGCACCCGACTCGACCGGACGACGAGCCGGGGCGCCGCCGTCGAAGCCGGCGGCGATGACGGTGACCCGGACCTCGTCGCCGAGCGAATCGTCGATCACGGTGCCGAAGATGATGTTGGCGTCGATGTGGGCGGCTTCCTGCACCAGCGACGCAGCCTCGTTGATCTCGAACAGGCCGAGGTCGCTGCCACCGGCGATCGACAGCAGCACGCCGCGCGCACCCTCCATCGACGCCTCGAGCAGCGGGGAGTTGATCGCGGATTCCGCGGCCTTGATGGCCCGGCCCTCGCCGCGCGAGGATCCGATGCCCATCAGCGCGCTACCCGCGCCGGACATGACGCCCTTGACGTCGGCGAAGTCGACGTTGATCAGACCGGGGGTGGTGATGAGGTCGGTGATGCCCTGGACACCGTTGAGCAGGACCTCGTCGGCGCTGCGGAACGCATCCATGAGGCTGACTGCGGCGTCGCCGAGCTGCAGGAGGCGGTCGTTCGGGATCACGATGAGGGTGTCGCAGGATTCGCGCAGCGACTGGATGCCGGTGTCGGCCTGGCCGCCGCGGCGCTTGCCCTCGAAGGAGAAGGGCCGGGTGACGACGCCGACGGTGAGGGCTCCGAGCTTGCGCGCGATACTCGCGACGACCGGTGCGCCACCGGTACCCGTGCCGCCGCCCTCACCTGCGGTCACGAACACCATGTCGGCGCCCTTGAGGACTTCCTCGATCTCGTCCTTGTGGTCTTCTGCGGCCTTGCGGCCGACTTCGGGATCCGCGCCGGCTCCGAGCCCGCGGGTGAGTTCCCGGCCGACGTCGAGCTTGACGTCGGCGTCACTCATCAGCAGCGCTTGCGCGTCGGTGTTGACGGCAATGAACTCGACTCCCTTGAGTCCCTGCTCGATCATCCGGTTGACTGCGTTCACGCCGCCGCCGCCGATGCCGACGACCTTTATTACGGCGAGGTAGTTGTGCGGGGGCGTCATCGGCTCTCGCCTTCCATGAGTGTGTATCACGCTTTCGTACAAGTCAGCCGGGCCTGAACCCTCAACTTCAACCATAGGGTTACGGTTATGTCAAGTGCTGCTCGACTAGAGCGAAACGCTATGCACCGGCATGGGGATACGCCATTAGGCGCGCCGAGACGCGCCGAGTTATTTGACGAACCCCCCCCCCGCATCCGTTTCGGATCCGCATCACAGCCACTCACCGCACCGTCGGCAGGTCGGGACTCGACACGTCGTACGTCTGCCCGGGCTGCGTGAGCAGCGGCAGGGTGACGGCAGCCTTGCGCTCGGACTTCTCGGTACCGCCCCACACCACGATCCGGCCGTCGAGCAGCGTCACCGAGATGTCCGAAATCGACTTCGCGGCAACCTGTCCCACCTGCCCGCGCAACTGCGGCGGCATCGACTCCAGCACCTCGATGGCCGCCTCCGTCGACGGGTCGCCCCACCCCGGAGCCTCCGTCACCAGGCGCGGCACCCCGGGCGGCGGCGGTGCGATCTCGTAGTCGACCGCCTCGGCGTCGAGTAGATGGGTGCCGCCGGGGGTGTCGAGGAACACGACGGGCACGCGCTCGGTGACCGTGACGCGGATCGTGGACGGGTACACCCGCTGCACCCGCGCGGACGCCACCTTCGGGATCGCCGCGACCCGCTGCGCCGCACCCTCGGTGTCGACACGCAGCAGCGGCTGCCCCTGAGGCACCGACAGTGCCTGGCGAATCTGTTCCTCGGAGATCGACGCCGCCCCCGCGACGTCCGTCTCGCGCACCGACAGCAGCGGTGTGAACCACGCGACGAGGCCGAGGGCCACCACCACGACCAGTCCGACGACGCCCATCACGGCCGGGCGGCGGTACCACGGCCGCCGCGGCGTCGCCACCGCCGCGGACTTCCGTGCCGCCGAAGCGGATTCGCCGGCACGACCGGTTCCGGGGTCGGTGACGGTCGAGGTACGGCGACGCGCAGAGGTCCGCTCCCCCGGGTTCGCGCGTGTGCCGGACGCCTGCCCGGGCCGCGGACTGCGCTGGGAGTCGCGGCGGACAGGGCGGTCCGGCCGCTCGGACCGGCCGCGGCGCTCCCGCGTCATCGCGACGGGTGGTGGTGCGGAACCGCACGCAGAGCGTCGAGGATCTGGTTGCCGAGCATCGTCACGTCACCGGCACCCATGGTGATCACCACGTCGCCGGGGGACGCGAGTGCCGCGACCTGACGCGGCGCCTGCGACAGGTCCGGCTGGTAGTGCACCGGCTTCGACACCGACAGCGCGACCAGCGCGCCGCTGACCCCGGGGAGCGGTTCTTCCCTCGCGCCGTACACGTCGAGCACCACCACTTCGTCGGCGAGGTCGAGTGCGTGCCCGAACTCTTCCGCGAATGTTGCTGTGCGGGAATACAGATGAGGCTGGAACACGACGATGACCTTGCCGCTGCGCACCGAGTCCTCGGATTCGCGGCGGTCGGCCTCGTGCGGCTGGCGCACCAGATCGGCGGCGGCGCCGAGCACTGCCCGGACCTCCGTCGGGTGGTGCGCGTAGTCGTCGAACACGCGCACGCCGTGCTCGCGGCCGGTGAACTGGAACCGGCGGTGCACTCCACCGAATCCGGCGATGCCTTCGAGGATCTCGTCGACGTCGGCGCCCGCCTCCCGGGCGGCGAGAAGCGCGGCCAGCGCGTTGAGCGCCATGTGCCGGCCGGGCACACCCATCCGGATCGTCCGAGGCGACTGTTCCCCCGCCAGCTGGAACTGCAGGACTCCGCCCACGTCCCGGGCCTCGAAGCTGAGCAGTCGCGCACCGACCTCGACGCCGTCGACCGCGTCGAAGGCCCCGTCGATGTTCTCGGCACTGCCGTAGCCGACGACCAGCACCCCGGGCAGTCCGCGCGCGGCCACCCGCTGCGCGAGCGCCGCGGAGCCGGGATCGTCGAGACAGGCGACGAGCAGGCCGCCGGGCGCGAGCCGCGCCGCGAAGTCGTCGAACACCTGGATGTACGCCTCGGTGCTGCCGAAGTAGTCGAGGTGGTCGGCCTCGACGTTGGTGACGACGACGACGTTCGGGTCGTATTGGAGCAGCGAACCGTCGCTCTCGTCGGCCTCCGCCACGAACACGTCGCCGCTGCCGTGATGGGCATTCGTCCCGGCCTCGTTGAGTTCGCCGCCGACCGCGAACGACGGATCGAAACCGCAGTGCTGCAGGGCCACCACCAGCATCGACGTCGTCGACGTCTTGCCGTGGGTGCCCGACACCAGCAGGGTGCGGTGCCCCTGCATCAGGGAGGCCAGGACCGCGGGACGCAGGATCACAGGAATGCCGCGACGGGCCGCCTCCACCAGTTCCGGGTTGTCCTTGGGGATGGCGGCGTGAGTGGTGACCACGACCGTCGGGCCGCCGGGCAGGAGATCGAGCGCGCCGGCGTCGTGACCGATGCGGACCTGCGCGCCACGTGCACGCAGGGCGAGCACGCCGCGGCTCTCCTTGGCGTCCGATCCGGACACCTGGCCACCCCTGGCCAGCAGGATCCGCGCGATTCCGGACATCCCGGCGCCGCCGATCCCGACCATGTGGACACGTTCCAACTCCGCGGGCAGGTCGGTCATCGGGTTCCCCTTGTCAGCGCGGCCACGTCGAGCACGATCCGCGCAACCTCGGCGGCTGCGCTGCGGTGACCTGCGCCGGCCGCGCGTCGGCCCATCTCCTCCAGCTGCGCTCGGTCGCGCAGCAGCGGGATCACGGTCTCCGCGACGAATCCGGCGGACAGGTCTCCGTCGGCCACAATCATTCCACCTCCGGCGGCGACCACCGGTCGCGCGTTCAGTTCCTGCTCGCCGTTGCCGTGCGGCAACGGCACGTACACCGCGGGAAGGCCGACTGCCGACACCTCCGCGACGGTCATCGCACCCGACCGGCAGATCACGGCGTCCGCGGCCGAGTAGGCGAGGTCCATCCGCGACAGGTAGGGAACCGCCACGTACGGGGGGCCGCCCGGTACCTCGGGAACGTCGAGGGTGTTCTTCGGTCCGTGCGCATGCAGAACGGCCACACCGGCCGCGGCGAGCGATTCGGCCGCACCCGACACGGCCTCGTTGAGCGACCGGGCGCCCTGCGAACCGCCGAAGACGAGCAGAACCGGGCCGTCGGCGGGGAGACCGAAGTGTGCGCGCGCCTCCGCGCGCAGGGCTGCGCGGTCGAGGCCGGTGATGGACGCCCGGACCGGGATGCCGAGGATCTCGGCGTCCGAGCGGCCACGGGCGGCGACCCCGGAACCGGCGACCGCGGCGAGAACCCGGGCGGCGCGGCGGGCACCGATCTTGTTCGCGATCCCCGCGCTGGCGTTGGCCTCGTGCACCACGATCGGGATGCGGCGACGGCGGCGGAGCAGTCCGGGGCCCGCGGCCAGGTACGCGGGCAGTGCGACGTACCCACCGAAACCGACGATCACATCGGCGCCGGTGGCGTCGAGCACCTCGCGAGTCCGGCGCACCGATGCGCGCACGCGGCCGGGAAGCCGCAGCAGGTCCAGCGTGGGTTTGCGGGGCAACGGCACCGGTGGAATGAGCTCGAGCGGGTATCCGCGCTCGGGAACGAGGGTGGTTTCCAGGCCACGGGCCGTGCCCAGTGCGGTCACCACCACGTCGTCGTCGATCGCCTTGATCGCATCGGCCACGGCCAGAGCCGGTTCGATGTGCCCGGCGGTACCACCACCGGCCACGATCACCGACAGGGTGGACTTGTCGCCGTTCACCTACGAAATCCTCGCTCTCCTGCTCGGCCACCCGAGCTTCGCTGTTGACGTGCGCCCCGTTCGGGGGTGCGGCCCTTGCCGCGTTCGGGGCGGCCCTTCTCGTATGTGATGCTGCGGGTCCGCGGAGCCATCTCGCGACCGGCCCTGCGGCGTGCCTCGGCCCGGCGCACCGCCTCGGCCCGCGCTGCATCGGCCCGTACCGGCGAATACGCCTCCGGCTTCCGCAGCCGCAGAAGGCGACCGAACCGGCCGTCCTGCCCGGAGTGCAGCGCCGCAACCGCCTCCGGTTCGTGCCGGGCCGCGTTGGCGACGAGACCGAACATGAACAGGGTGGTGGCCGTCGACGTTCCGCCCGCCGACACCAGCGGCAACTGCAGTCCCGTGACGGGCAGCAGCCCGATCACGTAACCCACGTTGATGAACGCCTGTCCGGTGATCCACACGGTGGCCGCTCCGGTGAGCAGGCGGAGGAAGGGGTCGGCGGATCGGGTGGCAATGCGCAGGCCGGTGTACACGAACAACCCGAACAAGCCGAGGACGGCCGCGCCGCCGAGATACCCGAGTTCCTCACCGATGATCGCGAAGATGAAGTCGTTGTGCGCGTTCGGCAGATAACTCCACTTCGCGCGGCTCTGGCCCAGGCCTCGTCCGAGGATGCCGCCGTCGGCGAGCGAGTACATCGCCTGCCGGGACTGGTAACCGATGCCCTGCGGGTCGGAACCGGGGTTCAGGAACTCACGGACACGCGCGGAGCGGTAGCCGGCGGTGAGCGCGAGGATCACGATTCCGCCGACACCGGTGCCGACGACGGCGAGAAACAGCTTCAGCGGCAGACCCGCGAACCACAGCAGCGCCATCAGAATGATGGCCAGCGAGACCGTCGTTCCGAGGTCGGGCTGCAGGATGATGAGGACGAACGCGACGAGAGCGGCCGGCACCAGCGGAACCAGCATGTCCCGGATGCTGGAGATGTCGCTGCGACGCGACGCCAGAATGTGCGCGCCCCAGGCGGCGAGTGCGATCTTGGTGAGCTCGGCGGGCTGCAACGAGAATCCCGCGATCACGAACCAACCGCGGGTGCCCTGGGACACGGTGCCGATGCCGGGTATGAGGACCAGGACGAGCAGGACGATCGTGAACGCGAACGCCGGGAACGACAGTGCACGCATCACCCGTACCGGGACCTGCAGCGCCGCGTAGAACAGGACGAGACCGAGAGCCGCGAACAGCGCCTGCCGGGTGAAGAGGGTGTACGCCGACCCGTCCGAGGCGTAGGCCTCGACGCTCGACGACGACAGCACCATCACCAGGCCGAGCACCGTCAGCAGGAAGGCGATGGTGACGACGAGGTGAAACGACGCCAGTGGCCGGGACAGCCAGGCCCCGATCCGGGTGCGCGGGCCGCGGGGAGGTGTCGTGCGCGTGCGGGGATTCGACGGTGCCCGTGTGGCCACCCCGGACGCGGCGCTGCGGGCCGGGGACCGCTGTCCCTCGGCGACGCGGCGGGTCCGTGCTCCGGCCGAGGTCATCGAAGCGTCCTGGAGATGTCCGATTCGTCGAGGCTGCCGACAGCGTCCACGAAGCTGCGCCCGCGATGGCCGTAGCTGTCGAACATGTCCAGCGAGGCGGCCGCGGGTGCCAGCACGACAGAGTCCCCCGCCGTTGCCAGGGCCGCCGCCTCCCGCACGACGACACCCATCACGGCATCGCTGGCGGTGTCCGCCGGCAGCACCACCCGGTGCGTCGCGGACTGCGGGACTGCACTCACTCCTGCATCGTCTCCCGTTTCGACGATGACCACGGGAACCTCGGGGGCGTGTCGCGCAAGGGACTCTGCGATCTGCATCGCATCGCGTCCCAGCAGGACGGCCCCGGCGAGGCGTCCGGCGACCTCCAGGACGAGGTCGTCGACCCGCGCACCCTTCAGCAGACCGCCGGCGATCCACACCACCCGGTCGTGAGCGAGGATCGACGGTCGCGCTGCGTGCGGGTTGGTGGCCTTGGAGTCGTCGACGAACGTCACTCCCCCGACCTCGGCGACGTGCGCCGCCCGATGCGGGCCCACGACGTGGGCGGCCAGACCTGCGGCGACGGCGTCCGGCGTCACCCCGATCGCCCGGGCCAGCGCGGCCGCGGCCAGGGCGTCCATCAGGCCTGCGGGTCCGGGCGGGGTGATCCCCTCGGCCGGGGCCAGTCGCTCGCCGTCCGCGAACGCGCGATCGACGAGAAACCCGTCCTCGACACCCAGTTCGCCCACCGCCGGCACACCCAGCCGGAAACCCAGAGTGCGCACTGCGAGAGAAGTAGAGAAGAGAGAGGACGCGACCTCGTCGTCGAGACCCAGCACCGCGACCTCACCCGTCAACGCGCGGGCCTTCGCGTCGATGTACGGCTGCATGCCGCCGTGCCAATCCAGATGGTCCTCGGCGATGTTGAGGATCGCGCCGGCGGTGGGCCGCACGGACGGCGCCCAGTGCAGCTGGAACGAGGACAGTTCGACCGCCAGGACCTCCGGTCGCGGCGCGGTCTGCCGCAGGGCGTCGAGCACGGGCAACCCGATGTTGCCGCAGGCGACGCTCGGCAGCTCGGCCGCCTCGAGGATGGACTGCAGCATCGACGTCGTCGTGGTCTTGCCATTGGTGCCGGTGACCACCAGCCACCGCCGCGGCGGGCCGTACAGCCCGGCGCGGTCGACGTGCCAGGAGAACTCGATGTCACCCCAGATGGGCACCCCGTCGCCGGCGGCGACGGAGAGCAGCGGGGCGTCCGGGCGGAACCCCGGGCTCGTCACGACCAGCGCGAACTCGGCGACCCGCTCCCGTGCGGCGAGCAGGTCGTCGATCGGGACGGTCGCGGCTCCGAGCCGCGCGCACTCGGCGAGCGCGTCGACGTTCGAGTCGGTGACGGTGACGAGAGCGCCGAGGTCACGAAGGGGTCCGATGGTGGCCCGACCGGACACACCCGCGCCCGCGACGAGGACGCCGCGACCCCGCAACCAGTCGAGCCCGCCGTGTTCCTCAGTCACGCCGTCAGCCCCCGATCGCTGCCAGGTACTCGCTGTAGAACAGCGCGAGCCCGATCGCCGAGGCGATGGCGGCCAGCAACCAGAAACGGATGATCACCGTGGTTTCCGCCCACCCGGCGAGCTCGAAGTGGTGATGGAAGGGCGCCATCCGGAACACGCGTCTTCGGCTCGACCGAAACACCGCGACCTGGATCACCACCGATGCCGCCTCCGCGACGAACAGTGCGCCGATCACGACCATCAGCAGTTCGGTGCGCGTCGTGATGGACAGTCCGGCGAGCATGCCGCCGAGCGCCAGCGAACCGGTGTCTCCCATGAAGATCTTGGCGGGTGCCGCGTTCCACCACAGGAATCCGATGCACGCGCCCGCACCGGCCGCGCAGATCAGGGCGAGGTCGAGTGGATCGCGGACGTCGTAGCAGCCCTTGCCGGGGCTCGTCTCGCACGCGTTGCGGTACTGCCAGAACGTGATGATCACGTACGCGCCGAGCACCAGGCTCATGGAGCCGGCGGCGAGACCGTCGAGGCCGTCGGTGAGGTTGACGGCGTTCGACCAGGCGCTCACCAGCAGATAACAGAAGGCGACGAACACGACGGAACCCATCGTGACCGTGGCGATGTCCCGCACGTACGACAGATGCTCACTGCCGGGGGTCAGGTCGTTCGCGCCCCGGAACTGCAGCGCGAGGATGCCGAACGCCACCGCCGCGATCAGCTGTCCGACGAGCTTCGCCGTCTTGTTCAGCCCCAGATTGCGCTGCTTGCGGATCTTGATGAAGTCGTCGAGGAACCCGACCCCGCCGAGCGCGGTCGTGAGACCGAGAACCAGGAGTCCCGACGCCGACGGCCCGTCCGCGTTGTAGCCGATGCCGATCAGGTGCGAGCCCCAGTAGCCGGCCCACAGTCCGGCGAGGATGGCGACGCCACCCATCGTCGGCGTGCCGCGCTTCGACTGGTGACTCGCCGGACCTTCGACACGGATCTCCTGGCCGAACCCCTGACGGGAGAAGGCCTTAATGAGAACGGGGGTCAGCAGAATCGAGACGGCGAGCGCGATGCCCGCCGCGAAGAGGATCTGTCTCACCGCGTAGCCTCCGAACCCTTCTGTCCCGTGCTTCCCGTCAACACCGTGTCCGCGACCTCCCACAATCCGATGGACTGCGACGCCTTGACCAGCACCAGATCGCCCGGCGCCAGTTCCGCTTCGAGCACTGCGATCGCACCGGCGATGTCGGGAACGAGGATCGACTCCTCACCCCACGAACCCTCCATGACCGCACCCTGGTGCATGGCCCGGGCGGGCCTGCCGGTTCCGACGACGATCAGTCTGCTCACGTCCAACCGGACCGCGAACCTGCCGATGGCGTCGTGTTCGACCACCGATTCTGGACCCAGCTCGGCCATTTCACCGAGCACCGCCCAACTCCGGCGTGCCGCACCCCGGCCGGTCCGGGCCATCGACACCAGCGCCTTCAGGGCCGCGCGCATCGAGTCGGGGTTCGCGTTGTACGAGTCGTTGACGACGGTCACACCGTCCGGCCGGTCGCGGACATCCATCCGACGTGCCGACACTGCGGTTGCACCGGAGAGGGCCTGCGCGACCTGTTCGAGGTCCGCCCCGCATTCGAGTGCCACCGCCGCAGCGGCGAGCGCATTGCCGACCTGGTGTTCACCGTGCACGGCGAGTTCGACCGGGACGCTGCCCGACGGCACCGTGAGAGTGAAACGCGCTCTTGCCTTCTCGTCGAGCACGGTGTCGGTGGCGCGCACGTCCGCGGACTCCGATCGGCCGACGTAGACCACCCGCGCCGACGTGCGCGGCGCCATCGCCGTCACCAGCGGATCGTCCGCGTTGAGGATCGCGACACCGCCCTCCTCCGCCGACGGCAGCGACTCCGCGAGTTCGCCCTTGGCCGCGGCGATCGCGTCACGCGAACCGAATTCGCCGAGGTGCGCCGTTCCGACGTTGAGGATCACCCCGATCTTCGGGGGTGCGATCTCCGCGAGGGAGGCGATGTGACCGCGGTCGCGGGCCGACATCTCCAGGACCAGGAATCCGGTGTCGGCGTCCGCACGCAGCGCCGTCCACGGATGCCCGAGTTCGTTGTTGAACGATCCGGGCGGCGCGACGACCGGGCCCAGCGGGCGCAGGACGGCGGCGAGCAGATCCTTGGTCGACGTCTTTCCCGCCGATCCGGTGACACCGACGACGGTGAGTCCCTTCGCGGTGAGGTCGTCGACCGACGCCCGCGCCAGCGTCGCCAGGGCCGCGAGCACGGCGGCACCCGAACCGTCGGTGTCGTGCTCGAGCGCCATCGCCCGGCTCGGGACGTCGCTGGGAGTCGGGGACACGACGACGGCCGGCACACCGACCGGACGCGCGGCCAGGACCGCCACTGCACCGGCCGCGACCGCCGCGGCCGCGTGATCGTGGCCGTCCACCCGGGCGCCGGGCAGCGCGAGGAACAGTCCCCCGGCGGTGACCTTGCGCGAGTCGAACTCGACCGTTCCCGTCACCTCCGCCGACGGGTCGGGGACGTCGTGCAGCTCGCCGCCCACGATCTCGGCGATGCGAGCGAGTGTCATCGGGATCATTGCGCTCCTCCGACCTTTCGCTCGATCGCGTCGCCCAGTACGTCGCGGTCGTCAAATGGGTACTTCACCCCGTGTATCTCCTGACCGATCTCGTGTCCCTTGCCTGCGACCAGAACCACGTCGCCTGCCTGCGCCCAGCCGACGGCGTCGGCGATCGCCTTCGCTCGGTCCGCTACTTCCCACACCTGTCCCCGCTCGGATTCGGGCACCTCGAGGGCGCCCTCACGGACCGCGGCCCTGATCGTCGCCGGATCCTCGGTGCGCGGGTTGTCGTCCGTGATGATCAGGAGGTCCGCACCGCGTGCCGCCGCGGCACCCATGAGCGGCCGCTTGCCTGCGTCTCGGTCACCGCCGGCGCCGACGACGACGGCGACGCGGCCCCGGACCTGTTCACGCAAGGTCGCGATCACGGCCTCCACTGCCGCGGGCTTGTGCGCGTAGTCGACGACGGCGAGGAAGTCCTGCCCCCGGTCGATCCGCTGCACCCGGCCCGGTACGTCGACCCCGGCGATTCCCTCGACGGCGTCGCGTGGGTCGACTCCCAGCGCCACGCACAACGCGACGGCGAGGGACGCATTCGCGACGTTGTACTGCCCCGGAAGGCGGAGTTCCACGTCGAGTGTCGTGCCTTCCGCGGTAGTGAGCGGGAAGGTCTGCGAGCCCGAGGGCGACACCGTCGCCGGGCCTGCCGTCCACACCGCGTCCACTCCGCGTGTGGTGGCGACCGTCGTCACGACCGCGTGCGCGCCGCGCGCGACCTCGGCCATCCGCTGCCCCCACACGTCGTCGACACAGACGACGGCGTGCTGCGCGTGCACGGACGAGTCGGCCGCGAAGAGCCGCGCCTTGGCGGCGAAATAGTCCTCGAAGTCGCGGTGGAAGTCCAGGTGGTCCTGGGAGAGGTTCGTGAAGGCGCCCACGTCGAACCGGATACCGTCCACGCGGCCGAGGGACAGTGCGTGACTGGACACCTCCATGACCACGGTGTCGATTCCCTGCTCGAGCATCACGGCGAACAACGCGTGGAGCTGTGGAGCCTCGGGGGTCGTGAGCGCGCTCGGCACTCGGCGGCCACTCATCCGCGTCTCGATGGTGCCCACGAGACCGGTCGTCCTCCCCGCGGCGGTGAGCGCAGCCTCGACCAGATACGACGTCGTGGTCTTCCCCGACGTGCCGGTGATGCCGATGACCTGCATCTTCTCGGACGGCCGACCGTAGATGGTGGCCGAGAGCTCACCGAGCACACCGCGTGGGTCTTCGTGGACGAGCACCGGCATGTCGGAGCCCAGTGCGGACACCAGCGCGAATCCGGCCTCGTCGGTGAGGATCGCAGTCGCGCCGCGTGCGAGAGCGTCGGCGGCGAACTCCGCGCCGTGCGCGCGGGCCCCGGGAAGGGCCGCGAACAGATCGCCCTCGATGATCCCCTGGGCGCGGAGATCCACCCCGGAGACGATCACGTGCTCGGCGGTTCCCGTGGGTGCCTCGACCCTCGCTCCGGCGAGCGCTGCCAGAGCGCTCACCGTGGTACGGACCGGCTGGGCGGGGCGAAGACTGTCTGAGACCTTCACCTCCGCTGACACCGACTGCGGGCGGGACGGAACAGGCACCGGGCTCCTCTCGGATGTCGACTCTCACTGACAACGGCGTAGTGCACGGATCGATACAGCGTGCTACCTCGGCAGTTCGGTGTGGCCACGGAAAAAGTCCGTGTCCACTGAACGGCCGACGTGTCAGATTACCGCGAGCGCTCCCGGAACCCGATTCGGCCGACCTTCGCTCAATCGGCCTGCAGCACCAGCCTGCGTCCGGGGTCCGGAGACATCGGCACGCTGTCGCGCTGCAACATCCAGGACGCGATGTTGTGGAACAGCGGAGCGGCGGACTGACCACCGGAGCCGTCGGCGCTGCGTGTCGGTGCGTTGAGCATGATTCCGACGACGTACCGCGGGTTGTCGGCCGGGGCGATCCCGGCGAACGTGATCCAGTAGTTCGAGTTCGAGTAGCACTTGCAGGCGGGGTCGACCTGCTGAGCGGTGCCCGTCTTGCCGCTGATCTGATACCCGTCCACGGCCGCCTGCACCCCGGTGCCCCGCTGGTTGCCGGTGTCGTTCTGGGTGACGGACCGGAACATGTCCCGAACGGTGGACGCGGTCTGCGGGCTGACGACCGTCACCTCCTCGGGCTCCTCGGTCTCCGTGCGGTTCCCCGACGCGTCGACGGTCGCCTTGACGATGCGCGGCGGGATGCGGACACCGTCATTGGCGATCGCCTGATACATGCCGGTCATCTGCAGCAACGTCATCGACAGGCCCTGGCCGATCGGCAGGTTCGCGAACGTGCCCCCCGACCACTGGTCGCGGCTCGGGACGCTGCCCGCGCTCTCACCGGGCAGCCCGACGTCGGTGCGCTGGCCCAGGCCGAATCGGGACAGCATGTCCGCGTAGCGGTCCTCACCCACCCGCTGGGCGAGCATCAGGGTGCCCACGTTCGAGGATTTACCGAACACTCCGGTGGAGGTGTACGGGGCGACCCCGTGGTCCCAGGCGTCCTTCACCGACACACCTGACATCTGGATGTTGCCGGGGACCTCGAGCACTTCGTCGGGTGTGGTCAGCCCGTACTCGATCGCGGCCGCCGCGGTGACGATCTTGTTGACCGAGCCCGGTTCGAACGGCGTGCTGACCGACAGGTTGCCCATCTCCACCGACCGGGGATTGTTGCCCACCCCGATCGCCGGATTGAACGTGCTGTCGTTCGACATGGCGAGTACCTCGCCGGTCTGCGAGTCGAGCACGACCGCCGATGCGTCCTTCGCGCCGGACTTGTCCTTGGCCATCTGCACCTGCTGCTGGACGTAGTACTGCAGGTCGGAATCGATGGTGAGCTCGACGCTCGACCCGTCCACTGCCGGCTGCTTGTCGCGCCAGCTGCCCGGGATCACCGCGCCGTCGGACCCCCGGTCGTAGGTCTGGGAACCGTCGGTGCCGGCGAGGGTGGAGTCGAGCGAGTCCTCGAGGCCGAGCAGTCCGTGCCCGTCCCAGCCGGTGGCGCCGACGAGGTTCGCGGCCAGCGAGCCGCCCGGGTACTCGCGGATGTCCTGCCGCTCGAGGCCGACCTCCGGAAACTTGTCGCTGATCTGCGCCGCGACCGCGGGGTCGACGCTGCGGGCGAGATAGACGAAGGTGTCGTCGCCGTGCAGTTTCTCCTTCAGATCCTTCTCGGGCGCGGCGTCACCGAGCCGGTCGTGGATCTCCTTCGCGATCGCGTCCAGGCGGGAGTCGACGTCGGGGGCGGTCTCGCTCTTCGCCTTCGCCTCCTCGAGTTCCTTCCGCACCCGCGCGGGCTGGAATGTCAGAGCCTTCGCTTCCATCGTGAAGGCGATGGGATTGGCGTTGCGGTCGGTGATCGACCCGCGCAGCGCCGGATCCACCTCGGTGGTCGTACGCTGATTCGCCGCCTCCGCCGAGAGTTGCGGGGCGTCGATGACCTGAATCCACAAGAGTTGCAGCGCGGCGAGGCCGAGCGCCAAGAACATCAGTCCGCGTCCCCACCGTTGCCTGAACGGAAAGGACGCGGTACCGGCACCCGTGGGGCGCCGGGGACGACTTCTCGGTGCGTTTCGGCTCACCGGCGACCGCCGGACGGTGGAGCAGTCGTCGGTGCGGTGGTCGAGGGGATCACGGGAACCAATTGTTCACCTTGCGCCTGGATCTCCGTGCCATTGCCGGGCTGCGGCGTGGCGCGCGGCGACTGCGTGGTGGTCCCCCGGTTCGGGGCGGTCGCGACGGAATTTCCGCCTCGGGCGGACGGCGCCGCGACGTCCAGGGGCGGCACGGGCGCACCCGATGCCGGCGCGGGCTTTCCGACGACCTCGACGCTGCCGTCGGCGTGGACGACGAGCCGAGCGGGATCGTTGGCGGGCACCATGCCGAGCTTGGCAGCCTCCTCCGCCAGCTTCGGGGCGGAGTTGGCGGTCTCGACGTCACGCTGGAGCGCTGCCTTCTCCTCCGCGAGCGACTGGTTGTGGGCGCGCGCGGCGCTCAGCTGGTAGGAGTCCTCGGCGGAACGCGTCGTCAGGAGCAGGGTGACGGCCAGGCCCATCGCGAGCAGAACGAGGATCGTCGCCACGAACGGGATGCGGGCGGTGAGCGTGCCGGTGCGATTCCGACCGGAGACGGCGACCGCGGAACCGTTGTGCACGGCCGCGCGCTGGGTGCGCTTCTTGTACGCACGCTCAGCCGCGCCCGACCGGTTGTCCGCCCGCGCGGGCCGCATCTCGGTGGAACTCACCTGAACCGTCATGCCGCCGACCTCCTGGCAATTCTTTCTGCAGCGCGCAAACGCACCGGGGCTGATCGTGGGTTCTCTTCGACTTCCTGTTCGGACGCGCGCTCCGCCCCTCGTGTGAGGATCCGAAACTCCGGTCCCATCCCAGGTAGTTCGACGGGAAGCCCCTCGGGGCTCTTCGACTTGGACCTGGGGGTGATTTCCTGCTTGACTACCCGGTCTTCCAGGGATTGGTACGACATGAACACGACGCGTCCCCCGACGGTCAACGCGTCGAGTGCTGCCGGTACCGCGGCGCGCAGTGAATCGAGCTCGCCGTTGACCTCCACTCGAAGGGCTTGGAACGTCCGCTTCGCGGGATGTCCCCCGGTGCGGCGGGTCGCCGCAGGAATGGTGCGGTACAGCAGTTCGACCAGCGCAGCGCTGGTGGTGAACGGCTCCTTCGCGCGCTGCCGGACGATCTCCGACGCGATCTTGCCTGCGAATCGCTCCTCGCCGTAGGTGCTGAGGATCCGGGCGAGATCTCCGTGACCGTAGGTGTTGAGCACCTCCGCCGCGGTGATTCCGGTGGTCGGGTCCATCCGCATGTCGAGGGGCGCGTCGATCGAGTACGCGAACCCGCGATCCGATTCGTCGAGTTGCATCGAGGAGACGCCGAGGTCGAAGAGGATTCCGTGCACCGATTCCTCGGCGGGGAGCCCCGCCTGGGTGAGCGCATCCTCGATGCCGTCGTAGCGGGTGTGTACGAAGGTGACGCGGTCGGCGAACGGAGCGAGCCGGCCACCGGCGATCTCCAGTGCGTGCGGATCACGGTCGAGCGCGATGAGCCTCAGCTGGGGGTAGGTCCGCAGGAAGTGCTCGGAGTGCCCGCCGAGGCCGAGGGTCGCGTCGATCATGACGGCGCCCCCGCCCTGCGGGTCGTTCACGGTGAGGGCAGGGCCCAATAGTTCGTCTGCGCGGTGAAGCAGTACCGGGATGTGACCGAAACCATCGGCGGGCGAGGAATCTTCCCCCTCGTGATCCACCATGATCCCTCCGGCTCCTGCTCTGCGGTGCGGGTGGACGCACCCGAAACCGGGGGTCCACTTCTCGAACTTCTCGTGTCGGCACATTGCCGTGGCGAATGCTTCGAGGTCCCTGCCCGAAATGGAAACCTGGCGCTGGGGAAGTGCGTCAGGGTTCCGTCGGACAGAGGCCTCGCGGCATTCGCCGGGGACGCGGTCATGCTCAGACGATCTCGCCGAGCGTGACTCCTGTTGCCTGCGAGTAGTTCTCCTCGTTCGCCTCGACGTAGGTCTGCCATGCTTGCGCATCCCAGATTTCGAGGAAATCGACCGAACCGATCACTACGCAGTCCTTGGAGAGACCCGCGTAACGACGGTGATCTGCCGAGAGGGTGATGCGCCCCTGGGCATCTGCGTGCTGCTCGTCGGTACCCGCCGCCAGCCCACGAACGAAGGCTCGCGCCTCCGGGTCGCTTCTCGACGCGGCCGCGGCCTTGCGGGCAAGAGCTGTGAACTCTTCTCGGGGATACACCGCGAGGCTGTGATCCTGACCCTTGGTGACCATCAACCCTCCCGCCAGCGCATCCCGGAACTTTGCGGGCAACGTGAGCCGCCCCTTGTCGTCGAGCTTCGGCGTGTAGGTACCGAGAAACACTCGACACCTCCCACCGCGTTCATATCGAACGCCGTATGCCCGGGCGGTTCACCTTCGCTCCCCGCTGCGCACCACAGTACCCCACTTTCCCCCACTCACAAGGTGGATAACGGCGTGTTGGGACCCGATTTGCCCAATACTTGCTGGTCAACGCCGATTGAGGAAGGTGGGGGAAAATTCCCGACGTGATCACCGACACGCGCGAGGTCAATCGGATGTCACTCCATAACGGAGTCCGACACGGCAAAAGCCCAGGTGAGGGCGCAAAGGGAGGCTACGACGCCCCGGCGCTACAGCCCGTGGCGGAGCCGATGGGGGAAAGTGGGGAAACGAGGTGGGTGGCGGTGGGGATTCGTGGCCGGGAGCGTTCACTGGCCCCACCGAATTACTTCCGTCGATTGCCCCGCGAGTATTCGGTGCAGGGGCTCTCCGAAAATGGCTTCGGCGGCGTGGCATTTACATGCCACGCCGCCGAAGTGCCGAGCGGGTTGTTACTACTCCTGCTCGAATCTCTTCTTGAAGCGGTCTTCCATTCGCGACGAGAATCCGCCACTCTTGCGGCCGCTTCGGGGCTTACCGCGATCGGCACGACCGGTCTCGCCTTGCGCGGTCGAGCCACCACGCGAGGACTGTCCGGACTTGCTCTTTCCCCCACCCCACAGGAGGAGGACTCCGGCACCGAACATGACAATGAAGCCGATCAGGCTGATGACGGGAAACCCGCCCGGCTTGATCGGAAGGGCGACGCCGGCGATGAGCAGAACCAGCCCCAGAACGAACAGGGCCACCGCCTGCAATCGACGACGACTCGATGCCGCACGCATGCGACCGCCTCGCACAGTGGAGGCGAATTTGGGATCCTCGGCGTAGAGAGCGCTCTCGATCTGGTCGAGCATGCGCTGCTCGTGCTCGGAGAGTGGCACGGTACCTCCCCCGGCACTGGAGTGTTGGCCACCGCCTCGCGGTGCGAGACGGTGGGTAACCGACTTTGGCGGCTACCTAGATTTAATAATACGAGCAGTTCGACCCCCGTACCACCTACTCCGCGTACGAGTTCGCCACCAACCTTACGGACTCGCGCACCGAACCCCGTTCGGGGCACCGCAATGTCGCGCACGCCTCACCGTTTTCCGGCCGATTCCGGTCGCCGACCCGGCTACGAGGCCCGCAGATCGAGACCTGCGCCACGTCCGATGTGATCCTCGACGGCCTGCAGAAAACGTCCGACCTCGACGAAGAACTCGTCGGCCTCGAGATCGGTGAGCGTTCGCGACATACCCGCCTCGATCGCGGCCCGGGTGGCCGAATGACCCGCGAAGTAATCTGCCCAGTTCACGAACTCCGGCGCCGCGTCGGCCATGAGAACCCAGGCGTTACGCGTTCGTGTCCTCCTGCCGCCCGCCGACGGGCCCTCCACGGCGGCCAGCACTGCGCCCGCACCCCGGAGCGCGGCCAGATACGCGCTGTGGAATCGGTCCGCCGGAGCGCCGGCTCCCACCGACTGCGCCAGGAGGGCGTCGGCGCGATCGAGCAGCACCGAACCGCGCCTGGAGGCCGGGTGGCGCACATCGCCCGGTCGGCGCGAGTTCCCAGAGGTCGGTCCCGTGACCGGGTTCGTCATCACTTCGAACACCTCCAAAACCCCGGTGCAACCACCCCGCCGGGCGTAGTCAGGTCGTGAGTTCGGGGGCCGGCGATGCTCGCTTCCCTCGAGCATCGCCGGATCCCCGCTATCGAACATCCGTTCGACCTATTCAATATAGCTGGACCCACCGACACGTCGTCAAGAGAAAGGTGAGACCGGTCGACACGAACGCTGACCAGACTCCGCTCGTGGTCGAACTCACGGCCGCCGAGTTCCGCGAACGCCTGCACGAGGCGCTGTCGATCTACGTCGCCGCCATGGGCTATCCCCACGGCACCGAATACCACCGGGCGCCGATGTGGAACGAGCACGTGCATCGATCGGGGTGGCGTGGCGTCGGCGCGCTCGTCCCGGCCGGAGACGGTTCCGCCGACGGCGCGGCCGCCCGCCTCGTGGCCGTCGCCTACGGCTACCGCGGGGCGCCCGAACAGTGGTGGCACCAGCAGGTCCGCTCCGGGCTCCGCCACACGGGGTGGTCCCGGGACCAGATCGACGTGATCCTCGGGAACTACTTCGAACTCACCGAACTGCACGTCCACCCCGACGCCCAGGGACATCGGCTCGGCGAGACCCTCCTCGTCCGCCTCCTCGACCGCAGACCGGAACGGGGGGTGCTGCTCTCCACCCCGGAAGTGGCGGACGAGGACAACCGCGCCTGGCGGCTCTACCGGCGTCTCGGCTTCAGAGATGTCCTGCGCCACTTCCGGTTCGCGGGCGACAACCGGCCCTTCGCGGTGCTGGGACGCGGGCTTCCCCTGTGATCGACGCGGTGGTGGTGGGTTCGGGACACAACGCTCTGGTGTCGGCGTGTTATCTCGCCCGGTCCGGGTGGTCTGTCGAGGTGATCGAACGCGACACCGTCCTCGGCGGCGCGGTGTCGACGGTGGAACGCTTCCCCGGGTACCGCGTCGACCGCGGGTCGTCCGCGCACATCATGGTCCGCCACACCGGTATCGTCGAGGAACTCGACCTCGGCGCGCACGGCCTGCGGTACCTCGACTGCGATCCGTGGGCGTTCGCCCCGGCGCCCGCCGGTACGGATCGGCCCGGGATCGTCTTCCGCCGCAGCCTCGAACAGACGTGCCGGTCGATCGAGGAGTCCTGCGGAGCGGCCGACGCCGACGCGTACCGCCGGTTCGTGGACGTGTGGGGTCCGCGCAGTACACGCGTCATGCGTGCGTTCTCGAAACCGCCGACCGCGCCCGCGCTGCTCACGTCGTTCTGGGGGCTCGACACCGGGGACGGCGGCAGCGACCTCTCCCGACAGTTCCTCGGTTCCGGCGACGCGTTGCTCGACGAGTACTTCGACGACGAACGACTCAAGGCCGCGCTCGCCTGGTTCGGCGCCCAGTCCGGTCCCCCGATGTCGGAGCCGGGGACGGCGCCGATGGTCGGGTTCGCCGCCCTGATGCACACCATCCCGCCCGGCCGCGCCGTCGGCGGCAGCGGAGCTCTGACCGCGGCTCTCGCGTCCCGACTGCGGTCGGACGCCGGGACGGTCACGCTCGGCGACTCGGTCACGTCGCTCAGCCGCGACGGCGACACCTGGACGACGCGGACGTCGTCGGGTCGCGAGATCCACTCCCGCGCGGTGGTCGCGGGCTGCCACGTGCTGACCACCCTCGGACTTCTCGAACGCGGCGGGTACGACCCGCAGACCCTCGCCCGGTGGCGTCGCCGGATCCGGGTCGGCCCGGGGATCGGGATGGTGGTGCGGCTGGCCACCGACGCCCTCCCCGCCTATCCGAGTGCACCCGACGACTCGGTCACCCACGGGCTCCAGCTCCTGGTGTCGGATCGCGCACACCTGCGGCTCGCGCACGGCGCCGCCCTCGCCGGGGAGCTTCCGCCGCGTCCCGCGGTCCTGGGAATGAGCTTCAGCGGACTCGACCCCACCATCGCACCCGAGGGCAGGCACCAGGTGACGCTGTGGTCGCAGTGGCAGCCGTACCGTTTGAGTGGCGGGCGGCGGTGGAGCGATGCCTCCCGGCCGGAGGCCGACCGGATCGTCGCGGAGATCGACGCGCTCGCACCCGGTTTCGGCGAGTCCGTCCTCGACCGGCACGTGCAGTCACCGCAGGACCTCGAAGACGAGATGGGGCTGCTCGGTGGCAACGTCATGCACGTCGAGATGTCGCTGGACCAGATGATGATGTGGCGTCCCCTCCCCGAGCTGTCGGGGCACCGGGTTCCCGGCGCCGAACGCCTGTACCTCACGGGGGCGTCGACACACCCGGGCGGCGGGGTCTCCGGCGCGAGCGGTCGCAGCGCCGCACGCATCGCACTCCACGACGACCGGCGGGGCCTGGCACGCGTGTGGCGCCGGCGATGACTTCCCGCGTTCCCGTCGTCCTCGCGGGGGCGGCGATCGCGGCGCAGATCCTCTACCCGCTGGTGCACGGCGGGACCCGCGACGTCGTCACCGTGTTCGTGGTCGCGTTGCTCGCCGCGGCGTCCGTCACCCATGCCGCGGCGACCCGGGGCGGACGCTGGGCGCTCGGACTGGTGGCCGTGACGGCGGGGCTGGGCCTGGCCTCCGAGGTCGTCGGAACGGCCGCCGGCTTCCCGTACGGCTGCTACGGCTACAGCGTCGACCGGCTCGGACCCGCGCTCGCCGGGGTACCCCTGGTCGTGCCGTTCGCCTGGACGGCCGGCTTCTACCCGGTGTGGTGTGTGGCGTCCGTGCTCGCTCGCGGCCCGCACCGGCGGGCGGTCCGCATCGCACTGACGACCGTCGGGGTCGTCGGCTGGGACCTGTATCTGGACCCGCAGATGGTCGCGGACGGCCAGTGGCGCTGGTGCGTCACCGACGCCGGCCTGCCCGGTATCGAGCACATTCCGCTGACGAACTACGCGGGGTGGTTCTTCGTCGCGGCGGTGATGGCGGTCGCCGTCGACCGGATCGACCGGCACTTCGACAGCGGCACCCGGCACCGCGACGGCGTCCCGATCGGGTTGTTCCTGTGGACGTGGCTGGGTTCGGCGCTGGCCCACTCGGTCTTCCTGGACGCACCCGAGTTGCGGTATTCCGCGGTCTACGGGTGGTTCGCGATGGGAATCCTGGGAGTTCCCCTGCTGGTGTCGCTGCTGCGGCCGCTCGCCTGGCGACCCGGGGCCCACGACACGCACCCTCACGACTGACACCGAACCACTCCCCTGGCACGATACGACTGTGCAGCTGCCTTCGGTTCCGACCTCGACCCGCTCGCGGAGGGCCGTGTCGCTCGCCGTCCTCGGTCTCCTCCTCGTACCGCTCCTCGCGGGATGCCTGCGGGTTCAGGTGTCGATGGGTGTGTCCGCCGACGACCGGGTCTCCGGCCAGATCGTGGCCGCCGCCGTACCGGCGAACGACCAGGACAAGGGCCCCCAGCTCACTCCCCCCGACTCGCTGTCGGACAAGGTGCGCGTCCAGGAGTACAAGAAGGACGGCTACGTCGGCAGCCAGGCGTTCTTCAGCGACCTCACCTTCGGCGACGTGCAACAGCTCGGCACCATGTCGGAGCAGGCCACCGGAAGTTTCCAGATCTCGCTCCAGCGCACCGGCGACCTCGTGACCCTCGACGGGAAGGCCGATCTCAGTTCGGTGCCCGCGACGGGCACCGACGTGCAGTTCACCATCGCCTTCCCGGCCCGCATCGCCACCACGAACGGCACCCGCGAAGGCGATTCCATCGTGTCGTGGAAGCTTCCCGCCGGCGACACCTCGACGATCCGGGCCGAGGTGCGCTACTCCGATCCCAGCACCCGGAGTTTCGCGGGCTGGGCGGGCATCATGGCCGGTGTGACGCTGGGTGTCGCCGTGATCGTCGGGGCGCTGGCGTGGCTGGCCCGCAACAGGGAACCGGTGGTCGGCAGCGGTCGCAGGAAAGATCATTCGGAGGTGTGACCTCCCCGTCGATCGAGCGCCTCGTCCGGACCTGTGCCCTGATCTCGGTTCTCGGGCTCGCCACGGCGGTGGCAAACCTGCGTGGCGCCCCGCGTCTCCCCTCCGCGGACCGCCCGATCGCCGAACCCGTCACCGTCTGCATTCCGGCCCGTGACGAACGTGACCGATTGCCGGACCTGATCGGCGACCTGCGGCGTCAGAACGGCGTCCCGGACCTCCGAGTGCTCGTTTACGACGACGCCTCCACGGACGGGACGGCCACGGTCGCGGAGGCCGCATGCGGGGCAGATCCCCGGTTCTCCGTGCTGCGGGGCACCGTGGACCCGCCGCCCGGCTGGGTGGGCAAACCCGCGGCCTGTCATCGGGTGAGCGAGCAGGTCGCCGCCCAGGGCCGGGGTGGACCCGGAATCCTCGTCTTCCTCGACGCCGACGTGCGGTTGCGCCCGGACGCCCTGGCCGCCGCGTGCGCCGCGCTGCGCGCCTCCGACGCCGCACTGGTCTGTCCCTGGCCGTTTCAGCAGGCAGGGTCGGTCACCGAGGCGCTGGTGCAGCCGCTGCTCGCGTGGTCGTGGGCGGCGACGCTGCCCGTCCGCGTGGCCAACCGGTCGAGGCGACCGTCGACGGCCGTGGCCTGCGGGCAGTTCATGGTCTTCGACACCGCCGCGTACCAGAAGGTCGGGGGCCATCGGGCGGTCGCGGACAGCCTGACCGAGGACCTGGACCTCGCGCGCCTGATCCGCCGGCGGGGCCTGCCGACGGAACTGTTCCTGGCAGGCCCGTCCGCCTCGTGCCGGATGTACGAGGACGGGCGCGCACTACGCAGCGGATACGAC